>NZ_JAFEVP010000007.1:0-374171 GCF_017947325.1 Pseudomonas sp. MWU349
GCCCTGGAAACTGCCCACGGCGGTGCGGGTGGCGGCAACGATTACGACGTCTTGCATGATGGGGCTCCTCAGGCGAACTGCATTTCAGGCACGTTGTCCGGCACGATCAGCTTGCCGGCGGTCTTGCTGACGATTTCCTCGACGCTGACTCCGGGGGCGCGCTCCTTGAGGATGAAGGCGCCGTTCTCGATCTCCAGGTACGCGAGGTCGGTGAGCACGCGCTTGATGCACTGGGCGCCAGTCAGCGGCAGGCTGCAACGGCTGAGCAATTTGGATTCGCCGTCTTTCGAGGCGTGGGTCATGGTGACGATGATGTTCTCGGCACCGGCCACCAGGTCCATGGCGCCGCCCATGCCCTTGACCAGCTTGCCGGGGATCATCCAGGAGGCGATGTTGCCCTGCACGTCCACTTCGAAGGCACCGAGCACGGTCAGGTCGATATGGCCGCCGCGGATCATCGCGAAGGATTCGGCGGACGAGAAGATCGAGGCACCGATGCGCGCGGTCACCGTCTGTTTGCCGGCGTTGATCATGTCGGCGTCGACTTCGTCCTCGGTGGGGAAGGCGCCCATGCCCAGGAGGCCGTTTTCCGATTGCAGCATGACTTCCATGCCGTCGGGGATGTAGTTGGCCACCAGGGTCGGGATGCCGATGCCGAGGTTGACGTAGAAGCCGTCCTGCAGTTCGCGGGCGACGCGCTGAGCCATTTGTTCGCGGGTAAGAGCCATGTTTGTTGTCCTTTTAGTCGGGCTGGGGAAGGGCGATCACTTGCGCACGGTGCGCTGTTCGATGCGCTTCTCGAAGGTGCCGCAGATGACCCGGTCGACGTAGATGCCGGGGGTGTGGATCTGCGTCGGGTCCAGCTCGCCCGGTTCGACGATTTCTTCTACTTCGACCACGGTGATCTTGCCGGCGGTGGCCGCCAGGGGGTTGAAGTTCTGCGCGGTGTGGCGGTAGACCACGTTGCCGAAGTGGTCGGCCTTCCAGCCCTTGACGATGGCGAAGTCACCAGTGATGGACTCTTCCATTAGGTAGGTGCGGCCCTTGAATTCACGGGTTTCCTTGCCCTCGGCCACCGGGGTGCCGACGCCGGTGGCGGTGAAGAAGGCCGGGATCCCGGCGCCGCCGGCGCGCATTTTTTCCGCCAGGGTGCCCTGTGGGGTCAGTACCACTTCGATTTCGCCGCTGAGCAACTGCTTCTCGAACAGGGCGTTTTCACCGACGTAGGAAGCGATCACCTTGCTGATCTGGCGGTCTTCCAGGAGCACGCCCAGGCCGAAACCGTCGACTCCGCAATTGTTGGACACCACGGTCAGGTCGCGGGTACCGCGGCGCTTGATCTCGGCGATCAGGTTTTCGGGGATACCGCACAGGCCGAAGCCGCCGGCAATCACGGTCATGCCGTCTTGCAAACCTTCCAGGGCTTCCTCGTAGGACGCCACGCGCTTGTCGAAACCTGCCATTTGCACCTTCCTCTTTCTTGTTCGTTGGCGGCTGGCCAGCCGTTTGTGGGCCAGTGTTGCGCTGCGGGATTGATTTGTTAAGTTTATTTTTAAGGTTGATTGATTGAAAAAGCAGCATAATCCCGGGCGGCACACACCCAAGAGAATGGCAGATGACGGTTAAACAGATACGGGCATTTCTGGCCGTGGCCCACAGTTTGAGCTTTGCCCTGGCCTGCGAACGGCTGCACCTGTCGCAGTCGGCCCTGAGCCTGACGATCAAGGCGCTGGAGGAAGGCCTGGGTGGGCGCCTGTTCACGCGCAATACGCGCAATGTGGCGCTGACCCCGGAAGGCGAGGCCCTGCTGCCCCTGGCGCGACGGCTGATCGCCGACTGGGACAACGCCGAGGACGAACTGCGCCAGCGTTTCACTCTGCAACGAGGCCGGGTGACGGTGGCGGCGATGCCGTCCTTTGCCGGCAACCTGCTGCCGCCGATCCTCAAGCACTTTCGGGCCCGCTATCCCCAGGTCAACGTCACGGTCAACGACGTGGTCAACGAGCAGGTGCTGGAGATGGTCCGTGATCGCGAGGTGGAGCTGGGGGTGGCGTTCGAGCCGCAGGACAGCACCTCGCTGGTGTTCACCCCGCTGTACATCGACCGCTTTGTCGCCGTGGTGCCCCGGGATTCGCCCCTGGCCCGGCGCAGCGAGATCGACTGGCAGGCGCTGTTGCAGGAGCCCTTCATCACCTTGCAGCGGCCGTCCACGGTGCGGGTGATGCTCGAAGATCACCTGCGGGCACGGGGCGTGCAACTGCCGGTGGAGTTTGAAAGCCACCAGTTGGCGACCGTGGGGCGCATGGTCGCCAGCGGCCTGGGGGTGAGTGCGGTGCCGGCGCTGTGCGCCCAGCAGATGCGCGAGCTGGGCGGGCACTGCCTGACCCTGCACGATCCGGTGGTGGAGCGGGCCATTGGTGTACTGACCAAGCCGGGGGACGAGCTGTCCACCGCGGCCCAGGCGCTGTTCGACATCCTGCGCGAGGAAAACCTCGGCCAGCGCCTGGCGCTACTCTGAGGCTCAACGCAGCAGGCGTTCGGCCAACTGGGGCAGCAACAGGTCACAGGGCTCGCCGAGCTTGAGGTCCAGTAGCTCGTCGGCGCGGGTCTTGCCGAAGTTGATGGCCAGCAGCGGCTTGCCTTGCTCGGCCACGGCGCGGCACAGGCGGAACGCTGAATAGGCCATCAGCGACGAACCCACCACCAGCAGGCCTGCGGCTTCGTGCACGGCGCTCAAGGCCCGGGCTGCGGTGGCCGCGGCCACGTTCTCGCCGAAGAACACCACATCGGGTTTCAATCGCGAGCCGTTGCAGTAGGGGCAATGGGGCACCTGGAAGCGTTCCTCGAAGGCCGGGTCCAGCAGGGTATCGCCGTCCGGCGCCTGCACCGCGTCAACGCTGGCCAGGTAAGGGTTGTGCGCCTCCAGTTGCTGCTGGATGGCCTCCCGCTGGCTGCGCTGGCCGCAGTCCAGGCACAAGACCCGCTGCAGGCTGCCGTGGAGCTCGATGACCTCCAGGCTGCCGGCCTCGTCGTGCAGGGCATCGACGTTCTGAGTGATGACCCCGGCGATCCGGCCTGCGGCCTGCAATTGTGCCAACGCCTGGTGCGCGGCATTCGGCCGTGCCTGGCGAATGCGCGGCCAGCCGAGCATGGCCCGGGCCCAGTAGCGGCGACGGGCTTCGGGCTGGGCGAGGAATTCCTGGTACATCATCGGCTGGCGGCCACGGCGCACGCCCTCGCTGTCGCGGTAGTCGGGGATTCCCGACGGGGTGCTGATACCGGCGCCGGTGAGGACCATGAACGGCTTGCCGTGCATGGCGGCGGCGAGTTGTTCGAGCAGCGGGGTAGTGGGGCGATCGATCATGGGCTGCGCTCGTCTGTAGAGGGGACGGTTATCAGGAATAAACGCAAAACCTTGGGGATGCCAGGGTTTTGCGTCGATGGCTGGGTGGCCGACCCGGCAAGGGCGCCAGACCTACAGCCTGAACACGTTCACCTGCTGCTCCAGGTTCTGCGCCAGTTGCTGCAGGGAACGGGCGGTCTCGGTGGTTTCCTCCACGGCCTGGCTGTTCTGCTGGGACATCTGGGCAATGCGCTCGACGTTGCGCGCCACATCCTGGCTGGCGGCGGTCTGTTCCCGCAGGGCCAGGGAGATCTGGTCCACCACCCGCACCACATTGCCGGAGGAGGTGCGGATATTGACGATGGCCTCGCCGGCCTGCTGGGCCAGTTCGACGCCGCTTTTCACCTGATTGACCCCGACGTCCATGCTGCTCACCGCTTCCCGGGTGCCCAGCTGGATCTTGTCGACCATCTCGGTGATCTCCTGAGTCGAATTGGCCGTGCGCTGGGCCAGCAGGCGCACTTCATCGGCGACCACGGCAAAGCCACGGCCTTGCTCGCCGGCCCGGGCAGCCTCGATGGCCGCATTCAGGGCCAGCAGGTTGGTCTGCTCGGCAATGCCCTTGATCACACTGACAATGCTGGAGATCTGCTCGGCATGCTGGCCCAGTTCACCGATCTGGCTGGCCGAAGCCTGCACGGTCTCGGCGATCAGGCGCATGCTGCCCAGGGTGTCCTGGATCACGCTGCCGCCTTCCTCGGACTGGCGCCCGGACTCGCTGGACAGGGCGTGAGCGTCCCCGGCGTTGTCCGCCACATGGTTGATGCTCACCGTCAGTTCTTCCACCGTGGCGGCCATGGATGAGGCCGAGTGGGACTGTTCCTGGGCCGAGGCCGAGAGCTGCAGCGAGGCGCTGGAAATGCTCTGGGAGGCGCTCACAAGTTGTTCGGCTCCCAACTTGATCTGGCTGATCATCGACCGCAGGCGCTCCTGCATGGCGGCGAAAGCCTGCTGCAGCTCGCTGACTTCATCGCGCCCCTGGGTGCTGATGCGGTTGTCCAGGTGGCCGGCGGCGATGGCCTCGGCCACTTTCACGGACTGGCGGATGCGTCCGACCAGGTTGCTCGACAGCGACCAGGCAACGAGCATGGCCAGCAGTGCCGCCAGCATGCCGCCGCCGAGCAGGATCGCCAGGGCCGAAGCCTTGGCGTTGTCCATGGCCTGGCTGCGGGCGTCCTGCAGGCTTTTTTCCGCTTCGCGCAACTCACTGGTGAGCTGGCGCATGGCGTCCATCTTGGCCTTGTCGCGGCCGGCGCTGATCTGTTCGGCCATGGCGGTGGCCGGCTGAGTCCCGGCATTGATCGCCCGGCGCAGGGCCAGGTTGCCCTGGATGTCCTCGCGCAGCCACTGATCGTGCAGGGCCTTGAGTCGCTCCAGGCGCGCCTGCTGCTCGGGGTTGTCGGCGGTGCTGCTCTTGATCCGGGCGTAGTAGTCGGTAAAGGCTTTTTCGCCTTGCTCCAGAGGTTCGAGGAAGCTGTCGCGGCCGGTCAGGGCATAACCGCGCATGCCGGTCTCGATATTGATCAGGCTGCGCAAGAGGGCATCGGACTGGTTCAGCACTTCATGGCTGTGGATGGTGCTTTTGACGCTGCTGCTGACTTGATCGAAGCCGCGCAGGGCCGCCAGCACCAGCAGCAGGAGGATCAGCAGGACGACGCCGAAACCGGCATAGAGCTTTTGCGAAATGCTCAGATTGGAAAACATAGGAAGGACCGCTCCTAAACCGTTGACTGAATGCTTCACAGGGGCGTGCCTCGATGAGGCAGCGTGATAGCTCAATGATGCTTAAATGACATCAACGGTCCGACTTTTCCTGTACAAAAAAAGTTTCATGTACAGGAAAATATTTTTGCGGGGCATGCAGAAGGGCGCGCCGAGCATCGACCCTAAGGGGGCGGCTCGGCGTGCGGCAGGGGTCAGCTGGAGTGGGCGTTGCTGTCTTCCTCGGGGTCGACGCTTTCGGTCTGCCCCGGCAACTCGGTGATCACGCTGAAGTCGCTGACTTCCACTGCCCCCAGGCCATAGCCCAGCAGGTGGAAGGAGAAGGCCTTGCGGGTTTGCGGATTGTCGAAGCTGAAGTCCATCTGCAATGGCTGGTCGGGTGTGACCAGCATTTCTTCCGGCAGGCCCAGGGGCACGTCCTGTTCCAGTTCCTTGCCCTTGAGCAGGATGTAGGCATTTTGCTGCGGGTCGGCGGAGCGCACGGTGAAGCGCACCCGGGTCTGGGAGCCCTTGGGCATTTCCAGGTACTGGGCGCCGATCAGGTTGTCGGCCCAGTCGTCCTTGATCTGTGCCTTGAGCGGGATGATCGCCGGGCTGCCGAACTGGTAGTGCTGGTTCAGCGGCGACTGCAGCAGGCTGCGGTCCAGGTTCGCCGCGCGCGCGCTGATCTGCCGGGCCCGCAGGCCGCCGTACTGGCCTTGCAGGCT
Source organism: Pseudomonas sp. MWU349 (assembly GCF_017947325.1). Lineage (NCBI taxonomy): Bacteria > Pseudomonadati > Pseudomonadota > Gammaproteobacteria > Pseudomonadales > Pseudomonadaceae > Pseudomonas > Pseudomonas sp. MWU349. The sequence continues at coordinate 5,833 of NZ_JAFEVP010000007.1, forward strand.
GGCGCTGTCGGCGATGAAACCGGTGCTTGAGTAGTAGCGGCAGCGCTGTTGGAAGTCGCACTCGGTGAAGGTGCCCTGGCCATCGTGGTAGCGCAGCTTGCCATTGGTGTAGGACATGATTTCCCGGCCCTGGGCATAGTCGCGCAACAGCGAGCGGCCGCTGAGGCTGGCGGGCACCGGCAGGCCGAAGTAGTCCAGCACCGAGGCGCTGAGGTCGACGTGGCCGTAGGTGCCGGACTTGAGATGGGGCAGCAGGTCCTGGTCCGGGGCGAGCATCAGGTTGAAGCCCCAGGACGAAGCCAGGCGCACGCCGTCGATGCCGTGGGACTCATCGGAGGTAATGATCACCAGGGTGTCCTTGAGCACGCCCTTGCGCTCCAGGCCCGTGAGGAACTGGTCGATGGCGTCGTCCAGGTAGCCCACGGCGGCCTGCTTCGGCGTCTCATAGCGCTCCAGGTAGTCCTCGGGCGCCGAGTAGGGCTGGTGGGTGCCGACGGTCAGCAGGGTGAGCATCCACGGCTTCTTGTTCTTCTTCAGCTGGTCGACGTAGGTCAGGGCGCCTTCGAAGAAGGCCTTGTCGTCCTTGCCCCAGGGGAATTCCAGGTAGTTATCGTTCTTGAACCACTCCAGGCCGTGGGTCGAATCGAAGCCGATGTGCGGCATGATCTTGTCCTTGGCCATGAAGCGCAGGCCGGCGCCCTGCAGGTAGTGGGTGTTGAAGCCGAACTTGTGCATCTGCGCCGGAAGGCAGGCCTGGTTGCGTTGGTTCTGGGTGAGCATCTCGACGCCCTTGGGGGTGCCGTTGTCGAGCTTGTCGTAGTCGCCGCAGAGCATGGCGTACAGGCCGCGGATGGTCTGGTGGCTGTGCAGCACGTAGTCCGGGGTGTTCATGCCGCGCTCGGCCCAGGCGCTGAGCTTGGGCATCAGGTCTTCCTGGTAGCGGCTGTTCAGGGCTTCGCGGTTGGTGCGGATATAGGCACCGGGAATGCCTTCGAGGGTAATCAGCAGCACGTTGCGCGCGCGGCCTGCGCTGGGCAGCAGCGGCTGGCCTTCCAGGTCCAGGCGGGTGAGCCCGGCCATGGGCGGTGGGACATCGGCGACGTCGCCTTGCAGCCAGTCTTCCACCTGCATCTGCGCCTGGCCGGTGGCGGTGGCCAGGGCCTGGTGGGGCAGGTTGAACAGTTGCCACTGGTCGGCTTCGCTGGGCTTGAGGTACTGGATGCCGCCGTGGGCCACCAGCAACAGCACCGGCAGGCTCCAGCTATGGCGCGGCAGTGCCGGGGGGCGCACCCCGCGGTGGGCGCGCTGGACCACCAGCCACAGCACCAGCCCCAGCAACAGCGCCAGGCCCAGGTCCGGGTGGGTCAGGCCGCCGCCGGTGGAGTTGCCGACAAACTGCGGGTCCACCAGGTAGTGCAGGTCGGCGAGGTTGGGCATGCGCCCCACGGCGCTTACCAGTTCGGCGCTGACCAGGGTCAGCAGGGCCCAGACCAGCAGCACCGGCAGCGCCAGCCACCAGGGCCGGCGGTACAGGAGCACGGTCAGCAGGCTGGCGCTGGCCAGGTCCGACAGATAGCCCAGCGGGTTGGACCAGCCCAGGGCCAGGCGCGCGCCCATGGGCAGCAGCAACAGCAGGCCGAACAGGGCGCACAGGGGAGCAAGGGGGTGTTGTAGGCAACGACGGATCAACTTCACAAATAACCTGCCTGTCATCAAAGCTTCACGCAAATGTGCGCGATCTTAACAAGAGCTGACGGCAAGACGTTTCTTAATCGTCAAGGAAAGACCTGGGGGCAGGCTTTGCGAATCGCCTCCTAGAGGCTGTGGAATCCGTGCAAAGCCCCAGCCTGGAAGGCTGGCGGCGAGCAGGGGCAGGTTTCACACCGCTTGGATTTACTATTTCAGGTTGTTAAAAAAATGTGCCTTGGGTGCTGATGCCGATCAATCAAGGGCAAGCACTGTAGGGGGGCAGGGGCGCTTGCTCCGGCACCTATCGCGACCACTTGATGATCAGCCGGGCGAAGAACGCGCCGCTGACAATCACCGCGAACAGGCGCAGGGTCTGCATCGCCAGCACCAGGCCGACATCCGAATGGGTGTCCACCGCGATGATCGCCATGGCGTCCAGGCCGCCGGGGCTGGTGGCCAGGTAGACCGAGAGAAAGTCCTTGCCCATCCACAGGGCCAGCCCCCAGGCAGAGAGGGCACAGAGGGCGATCAGCAGCAGGGCGCCGCCGATCATCGCCGGCAGGTGGCCGAACACATAGCTCAGGGTCGGGCGGTCGAAGCGCAGGCCGATATAGCCGCCGATGGCGCCGTAGGCGCAGGCCAGCAGCCAGGACGGCAGGCTGATCTGCAACAGGCCGCTGATCTGCAGCGCGCCGCCCAACAGCAGCGGCACCAGCAGGGCCCCGGCAGGCACCCGCGTACCCAGGAGCACACCGCAGACGATCGCCACGATGCTCAGGCCCACATTCGGCAGGCTCATGCCGTGCAGGGCCATCTGGCTGGCGTGGGCCTCGCTGCCGCTGGCCGGAGCGCCGATCCAGTGGCTGACCAGGGCCCCGACCATCACCACGCACACCACCCGCACGTACTGCATGGTGGCCACCACCCGTGAGTCGGCGCCGAACTCGTCGGCCATCGACACCATGGCCGAGGCCGCACCGGGCGCCGTGCCCCAGGCCGCGGTGCTGGCGGCAATCGCGCCGAAGCGCACCAGCACCAGGCCCACCAGGGCGCTGAGGCTGACGGTGAGCAGGGTGGCCACCAGCATCACGTGCCAGGACTGGAGCATGGCCGTGAGCACGGCGAGGGTCATGGAGTGGGCGGCGAGCATGCCCACCGAGCCCTGGCCCAGGCGAAACGCCAGGCGCGGCACGCGGATGCTGGCACCGCACACGCCAAACAGGATCGCCGTGAGCATCGGCCCGAGAAACTGCCCGGCGGGAATCTCCAGGTACTTGAGCAACTGGCCGCTGGTGCCGGCCAGCAACAGCCAGGCCGGCCATTGCAGCGCCTGGGGCCAGGTATTCAGGGATAGACGAAGCGATGGCGACAAGGGACGACTCTCCAAGACGCTGGCCACTCCTGTTGCGGGAGCGGTAAAACCTGCGTCGGAGCAAATTATTGATAGCGCGATTGATCAAGTCCAGTTTCTAATTGTGATCAACTCATAACTATTGTTGATCGATTATGGACCTGCGCGACCTGACCTATTTCGACACCATCGCCGAGCTCGGCCACCTGGGCCGGGCGGCGCAGAAGCTCAACCGCAGCCAGCCGGCGCTGACCAAGAGCATCCAGCGCCTGGAGGAGTCCTTCGGCACCAAGCTGTTCGAGCGTGAAGGCCGCGGCATCAAGCTCACCGCCGTGGGTGAGTTGCTGCAGCGGCGCAGCCGGCAACTGCAGCAGAACATCGCCGAGACCCACCGCGAGGTGCGGGACTTTGCCAGCGGCGTGCTCGGCAACATCCGCCTGGGCTGCGCCGCCAGCATGGCCGAGCACCTGCTGCCGCAGATGACCGCCACCTTGCTGGAGCGGGCCCCGGACATCACCTTGAACCTGGTGATCGGCCAGGACGACCTGTTGCGCGAGTCCCTGCGCTCCGGGCGCCTGGACATGGTCATCTGCCCGATGTTCGAAGGCGACCCGCACCTGAGCCACCACACCCTGTTCGAAGACCGGGCGGTGGTGGTGGCCAGCCGCGATCACCCGATATTCGACACGCCCATGCGCCTGCGTGACTTGTGCGCCTACCGCTGGGTGCTGCCGGGCACACGGGTGTCGGCGCGACGCTGGATCGACAACGTGTTCCAGAGCCATGAACTGCCGCTGCCCTCGGTGCAGATAGAGACCAACACCATCTCCCTGTTGCCGCGGCTGATCGCCAAGACCGGGTTGCTGAGTTTTCTGGCCCGGGAAACCCTGGACGACTTCAAGGGCATCGCCCACCTGCGGGAAGTGCCCCTGGCGCAAACCTGCATGCGCCGCAGCATCGTGGTGCTGGTGCGCGCCGAAGGCTACCTGTCGCCCGCGGCCCAGGCCCTGCTGGATCTGCTCAAGAGTGATGGGCGGCAATTCTTCACGGCGGGTGATGCCCTGTGAGCCGGCGCGGTGCAGGGCTTTAGGGCCCCTTCGTCGGCAAGCCGGCTCCTATGGTGGGCCGTGGAATGCGCCTGCGTGCTGTAGGAGCTGGCTTGCCAGCGAAGGCGTCGGCCGGGGCGGTGCAGGGCCTGGGCCTGTTCGCCGGCAAGCCGGCTCCTACGGGAGGCGGGGTCATTCGCCGCGGATGTACTGCTCCAGCTGGCGGATCAGGTCGGCCTGTTCGGCGATCGCTTCCTTGACCAGGTCGCCGATGGACAGCAGCCCCAGCAACTGGCCGTTTTCCACCACCGGCAGGTGGCGCAGGTGGTGGTCGGTCATGATGTTCATGCAGGTGTCCACGCTCTGGTGCGAGTCCACGGTGATCACCGGCGAGCTCATGATCGCGCTGACCGGGGTGCCCACCGAGGAGCGCCCGTGGAGTACCAGCTTGCGCGCGTAGTCGCGCTCGCTGATGACCCCGACCACCACGCCATTCTCCAGCACCGGCAAGGCGCCGACGTTTTTCTCGGCCATCACCATCAGCGCCTCCAGGACCATCTGGTGCGGGGCGATGGTGTGCACTTGCTGGTTGTGCTTGGCCTTGAGTTTCAGCAGTTCTGCGACGCTCTTCATGGGGCGCTCCGGTTGTTCTACGTGGGGCGGCGATGCGCCGTCCTGAGGGGTTTCTAAAGAATCGTAGAGACTCGGCCAACCAGCAAGGCTGAAAACGGCAGATAAACGGCGAAAAACGTCACCCCGAGGATTTTTTTCACCACGGCCCCGATAAAGGGGCCGTTGCCGTCAGTTGAAGCGGTGCAGGGAGAAACTTTCCAGGTCGATTTCGCTGCAGCCGTCCACGTGCTGCTGGGCCAGGGCTTCGCCAATCGCCGCCGAATGCTTGAAGCCGTGGCCGGAACAGGCGCTGACCACGGTGACATTGGCCAGGCGCGGGTGGCGGTCGATGATGAACCCCGAATCCGGGGTCACGGTGTAGGCACAGACGCTGGCCTTCACCAACTCGGGGGCCAGCCCGGCGATATGGGGTGCGATCAACTTGTGGAACAGGCGCTGGGCGTCGGCGCTGCTGGGCTGGCGGTCGAGGCTGTCCGGCTGGCTGCTGGTGCTGTACTGCTCGGTGGCGATCTTCACGCTGCCTTCGCCGGGAATCGGCGGGAAGCCGTAGCAGGCGTCCACGTCATCGGCGCTGTGGAGAATGAAGCTCGGGGAGCGGGCCGGGTAGCGCTCGGGCTCATCCAGGCGGAACCAGTACAGCTGTTGGCGGCACACCTGCAACAGCGAATCGAAGGGCGCCCCCACCAACTGCGCCGACCACATGCCGGCGCTGACGATGACCTGTCGGGCAAACAGCCGCGAGCCGTCGCTGATGATGTGCACCCCGTCATCCTGGGCGTCCAGCTCCAGCACTGTCTGGCCGGTGATCAGGGTTGCCCCCAGTTGCCGGGCCCGGGTCAGTTGCGCATCGATACAGCGTTCCGGGCGGACAAAGCCGCCGCCGGGTTCGAAGTAGCCCCGGGCGCTGTCATCCAGCGGGGCGAACTGCGGGAAGCGCCGGCGGATCTCGGCGGCGTCCAGCACTTGGTGCTCGATGCCGTAGCGCCGGGCCAGCTCGATGCTGTTGTCGGTGAAGTCCCGGGCCTCTGCCGGGCGCTGCGGGTCGGTGCTGGCGGTCATCACCAGCACCCCGCATTGCTCGAACAACTGCACATCCAGCTCCGCTTCCAGTTCGCGCCAGATCTGCTGCGAGCGGATCGCCAGGGGCACGTAGGCCGCGCCTTCGCCCACCGCCTGGCGGGTGATGCGGGTGTCGCCGTGGCTGGAACCCAGGTCGTGGGGCGGGGCGAAGCGGTCGATGCCCGCCACCTTGACCCCGCGCTTGGCCAGTTGATAGAGGGTGGCGGCGCCCATGGCGCCCAGGCCTACGACTACAACATCGAAATCCGGTGTGTGCACGGCAAGATCCTTGGGATGGAAGGCTCAGTAGTTATTGATAGTGGCCAGGGTCATGGGCGCGATGATCCGGTGGAACGGCGCCACCGGCAGCATGTACAGGCGCCCCAGGCGGTTGTGCGGGTGGACCACGGTGGACAGCACCACCGGGCGCCGGCCCTCGGCGTCCAGCGGCTGGAGGTTGAGCGACAGGTGCACGTCCAGGTGCTTGTCGCGGTCCACCACCAGCACCTCGTCGGGGCTCTGGGAAACCAGGGTGAAGATACCCACCCGGTCGCCGGGCTGGTAATCCTCGTCGGGGCGCGACAGGTCGATGCGGGTCAGGCGCCCCAGGTCCTTGAGGCCGAACAGCTGCACCACGCGGTTGCGCAGGCCCATCAAGCGGTCGATCCAGGCCGGGGTCTGGCTCATCAGGCACAGCAGGTGACGCATGGCGCTGCGCTCGGCGTCGGTCGCCAGGGTCCGGCGGCAATCGATGAAGGTGGCACCGGGGGCCAGGGCCGCGATGCTGGAGTCATGGGGCAACGGGCAAGGGTGTACGGCGGACTTCATCGGTGCAGCTCCCTGAAAGATGGCGGCCTTGGCTTCGTGCCGATCAGCCACGCCAGAAGCCGCAAAAAATACCACTTCCCGGAGCGGGGAACCTGCTGTTGTGTCGCGACCAGTTGCCGCTGGGCAATGGCCGCGCCGGGATTCGGCTGTTACCAGCCCGAAGGAGGCCGGTGCGAGCAGGAACCCTCGGGACCCGCCGGGCTGCTCAGTCCTGGTCCGCGCTCTTGTGTTCCAGCCAGCCAATGCTCTGCTTGCCATAGCCGGTGCTGTCCAGCAGGCGCCGGGCATCGAACCATTGCTGGCCCTCGTGGTTCTGCCATTGCTCGCCCCAGCTGTTGAGCACCTTGAGCCCTTCCTGGCACTGGCCCTGGGGCGTACACAGACGGGCATGTGCGTAGGCCACCAGGCTGTGCCGGTACTGCTCGGGGCATTTTTTCTGCTTGGTGCCGCGATACAGGCAGACGTTGGCAATGATCACCGGGTTGTCGGCATCGATCGCCTGTTTCAGCGCCGGGTACAGGCCGGCGAAGCTGTTCTGCGCGGCCGTTTCCGGCAGGGCGCGGATCTGCAGCTTGTCCTGAAGTTCGAAGAGTGCCCGGCGGCTCAGGCGCCGGCATTCGGGGGGGATGATGATGGCCGAGAAAAAACCGCCGAAGTGCGGCTTGCCCAGGGCCTGGGCGATGCCCCGGGGATCGCGGGTGGTGGCGTAGATGGCCTGGAGTTCGGTCACCTGCGTCGCGCTGGCGACACACTCGGCACAGGGGGCCTTGAGCCGGTTCTGTTGATAGAAGTCCTCCAGCGCTTTGAGTACTGCGCGCTGGGCCTTGAAGTCCTCGGCGCTGATGGCGCCGCTGGGCACGAACTTGTCCTTGAACAGTTTCTCTTCGGAAAAGCACGCCTGGGACACCACGGAGCCCACCATCAGTGCCGCCTTTTCCAGGGTGTAGAGCGGGTCACCGCCCTCGTCGATGTCCTCGTAGGAGGCGACGCTGTCTACCTCGCCCGTGGGTTTGCGGCCAAAGCGTGCCATGTCCAGGGGCGCCGCCAGCTGGTTCTTGTCGATGCGGGTGCAGTCTTCCTTGGCCGCCTGGCACTGGTAATAGTTGAATACCGCCGCCGCGCTGTGGCTGAAGCACAGGCCCAGGCCCTGCTGCGAGGTCGCCAGCGGCATGTTGCCGATGGAGTGTTCGCTGCCCGGCGCCGGCTTGGCCGTTGAGGGCAGGGCCACCAGCGCCAGCACCGGTGGTGCGGCGCTGGCGTACAGCGGGAACAAGGCAGAAGCCAGCAAGAGCGCACGTAAGGTTGCATGCATGTCGAAGGACCTGTGCCGGTCATTGAACGAAGTGGGAGGGGAGCCGTGTCGGCTGAATCTAGCCAAAGTAATGGCTGTCTGCCAGCTGTAGCCGCTACCGAGCGTTAGCGAGGCTGCGAAAGGGGCCGCAGGACCCGCTGTTGCCGGGATCGCCTATGTCGCTCCAGCCATTCGCGCCTGCGCCAGCGGCCGCAGGGAACGCAAAAAAGGCGCCCGAAGGCGCCAAGGATTCACCCCAACCGAGGGAGCCGGGTGAAGCCGTTCGCAGGAGTGTCGCGGTGGTAAGGCGCGACGTGAACGGAAAAAGGGGGAGCGCTGCCCGCCAGCGGCGGGCGGCTTGAGTCATTTGCCCAGCTTGATCCTTGTCCAGCCGCGGTTCATCACGCGCTGGATGGCGATCGGCTGGTCCGGCACTGCGTAGAGGGTGGCCAGTACGGCCTGGGGCGGGTAGGACGCCGGGTCGTTGCGGATCGCTTCGTCCACCAGCGGCGTGGCCGCCGCGTTGGCGTTGCTGTAGCCCAGGCTGTTGGTGACCTCGGCGATGATGTCCGCGCGCATCAGGAAATTCATGAACAGGTAGGCGTTGTCGACGTTGGTGGCGTCCTTGGGGATGGCCATCATGTCGTAGAAGCTGCCGGCGCCTTCCTTGGGAATGCTGAACGCGACCTTCTCCTTGTTGCCGGCCTCTTCGGCGCGGGAACGGGCCTGCAGCACATCGCCGGAATAACCCACGGCCACGCAGATGTTGCCGTTGGCCAGGTCCGAGATGTACTTGGAGGAGTGGAAGTAGGTCACCGAAGGACGGATCTTCATGAACAGGGCTTCGGCTTCGAGGATCTGCGCTTTGTCCTTGCTGGTCACCGGGTAGCCCAGGTAGTGCAGGGCGGCGGGGAGCATCTCGGTGGGCGAGTCGAGGAAGCTGATGCCGCAGGCCTTGAGCTTCTCGGCGTTCTCCGGCTTGAACAGCAGGTCCCAGGAGTTGGTCGGGGCGTCAGTGCCCAGGGCTGCCTTGACCTTGTCCGGGTTGTAGCCGATGCCGATCGAACCCCACATGTAGGGAAAGGCATGGGCGTTGTCCGGGTCGCTGGCGGAGGCGTTTTTCAGCAGCACCGGGTTGAGGTTCTTCCAGTTGGGCAAGCGGGACTTGTCCAGCTCCTGGTAGACCCCGGCCTTGATCTGCTTGGCCAGGAAGCTGTTGGACGGCACCACGATGTCGTAGCCGGACTTGCCGGTAAGCAGGCGCGCTTCCAGGGTTTCGTTGCTGTCGAAGACGTCGTAGGTGACGTGGATGCCGGTCTCGGCCTCGAACTTCTTCAGGGTGTCCGGGGCGATGTAGTCCGACCAGTTGTAGACGCGCAGCACTTTGTCGTTGGCTTGAGCGCCGGTAACCATTGCGCCCATCAAGGACAGTGAGAGCAGAGTCCTGCCAAGCATTTTCATCACTACAACTCCATTTCTTATTGTGCAGATTGCTGCGTGTGCAAGGTGGATATCGGGGGGACGTTTTCGCCAGCAAGCTGGCTCCTACAGGTTTGTGTTGTCTGTAGGAGCCCGCTTGCTGGCGAAGAGGCCGTCAGGCCGTCGCCGGTGTTCGTACCGCAGGTTTTTTCGCTGCCGGTGGCTGCCAGGATTCGTTGGCGGTGAAGTCCATGGCCTCCTGGATCGCCCGCTTGCGGGCGGCCTCGGCGCGGCGGCCAAAGTACCAGACCAGGAACGTCACCAGGGACACCGCCAGCAGGATCAGGCTGGCCACGGCGTTGATCTCCGGCTTGACCCCCAGGCGCACCGCCGAGAACACTTCCATCGGCAAGGTGGTGGAACCCGGGCCGGAAACGAAGCTGGCCAGTACCAGGTCATCCAGGGACAGGGCGAAGGACATCATGCCGCCGGCCGCCAGTGACGGCGCGATCATCGGGATGGTGATCAGGAAGAACACCTTGAACGGTCGCGCTCCCAGGTCCATGGCCGCTTCTTCGATGGACAGGTCCAGCTCCCGCAGGCGCGCGGAGACTACCACGGCTACGTAGGCTGCGCAGAATGTGGTGTGGGCGATCCAGATGGTGACGATGCCGCGCTCCATGGGCCAGCCGATCAATTGCGCCATGGCCACGAACAGCAGCAGCAAGGACAGGCCGGTGATCACCTCGGGCATCACCAGCGGCGCGGTGACCAGGCCGCCGAACAGCGTGCGGCCCTTGAAGCGGGTGACCCGGGTCAGCACGAAGGCCGCCAGGGTGCCCAGGGCCACCGCGGCAATGGCGGTGTAGCAGGCGATCTCCAGGGAGCGCATTACCGAGCCCATCAGTTGCTGGTTGTCCAGCAGGCCGACGTACCACTTGATCGACCAGCCGCCCCACACCGTCACCAGCTTGGAGGCGTTGAACGAGTAGATCACCAGGATCAGCATCGGCAGGTAGATGAACAGCAGGCCCAGCACCAGCATCAGTTTGGAAAATTCGAAGCGTTTCATGCCCGTGCCTCCATCTCTTTGGCCTGGCTGCGGTTGAACAGCAAGATCGGGATAATCAGGATCGCCAGCATCACCACCGCCAGGGCGGAGGCCACCGGCCAGTCACGGTTGTTGAAGAATTCCTGCCACAGCACGCGGCCGATCATCAGGGTTTCCGGGCCGCCCAGGAGTTCCGGAATCACGAACTCGCCGACCACCGGGATGAACACCAGCATGCAGCCGGCAATGATGCCGTTCTTGGCCAGGGGCACGGTGATTTTCCAGAAGTTGTTGAAGTTGCTCGAACCCAGGTCCGACGCGGCTTCCAGCAGGCTCTGGTCATGCTTGACCAGGTTGGCGTACAGCGGCAGCACCATGAACGGCAGGTAGGCGTAGACCACGCCGATATACACCGCGGTGTTGGTGTTGAGGATTTCCAGGGGCTGGCTGATCAGCCCGGTCCACAGCAGGAAGCTGTTGAGCAGGCCGTTGTTGCTGAGGATGCCCATCCAGGCGTAGACGCGGATCAGGATCGCGGTCCAGGTCGGCATCATGATCAGCAGCAGCAAGACGTTCTGCGCTTCCTTGCTGGCCTTGGAGATGGCATAGGCCATGGGGAAACCCACCACCAGGCACATCAGGGTGCTCAGCAGGGCCACCTTCAGCGAACCCAGGTAGGCCGAGAAATACAGCTCGTCGCCGGCCAGCATGGCGTAGTTGCCGAGGTTCAGCAGCAGCTGGAATTTCTGTTCGGCGTAGCTGTAGATCTCCGAGTAGGGCGGAATCGCCAGGGCCGCTTCCGAGAAGCTGATCTTCATCACCAGGAAGAACGGCAGCATGAAGAACAGGAACAGCCAGAGGAAAGGAATGCCGATCACCAGCTTGCGACCGCTGGGCAGCATACGGAACAGCTTCTGATTGAAAGTGCTCATGGTCGATGTACTCATGCCCGCAGTACCACGCCGCTGTCGTCTTCCCACCAGACGTAGACCTGGTCATCCCAGGTCGGCCGCGCGCCACGGCGCTCGGCGTTGGCCATGAACGACTGGACGATCTTGCCGCCGGGCAACTCGACGTAGAACACCGAGTGGCCGCCCAGGTAGGCGATGTCGTGCACCTTGCCCTTGGACCAGTTGTAGCGAGCATCGGGCTTGAGGGTGGTGACCAGCATCTTTTCCGGGCGGATGGCGTAGGTCACCGACTTGTCCTGCACCGAGGTGCTGACCCCGTGGCCGACGTAGATCTGCTGCTCAAGGTCCGGGCAGTTGATGATGGCGTAGCCTTCCAGGTCTTCGGTAACGATGCCGTCGAAGGCGTTGACGTTGCCGATGAATTCGCACACCAGGCGGCTCACCGGCGCTTCGTAGATGTCCACCGGGCTGCCGGTCTGGGCGATCCAGCCCAGGTGCATGATGGCGATGCGCTGGGCCATGGTCATGGCCTCTTCCTGGTCGTGGGTCACCATCACGCAGGTCACGCCCACGCGCTCGATGATCTCCACCAGTTCCAGCTGCATCTGCGAGCGCAGCTTCTTGTCCAGGGCGCCCATGGGTTCGTCCAGCAAGAGCAGCTTGGGGCGCTTGGCCAGGGAGCGAGCCAGGGCCACGCGCTGGCGCTGGCCACCGGAGAGCTGGTGCGGCTTACGCTTGGCGTACTGTGTCATGTGCACCAGCTTGAGCATTTCCTCGACCCGGGCATCGATCTCGCTGGCCGGCAGGCGGTCCTGCTTGAGGCCGAAGGCAATGTTCTGGGCCACGGTCATATGAGGGAACAGGGCGTAGGACTGGAACATCATGTTGATCGGCCGCTCGTAGGGCGGCATGTCGGTGATGTCCACGCCATCCAGCAGGATGCGGCCTTCGGTGGGGCGTTCGAAGCCGGCGAGCATGCGCAGCAGGGTGGATTTGCCGGAGCCGGAACCGCCCAGCAGGGCAAAGATCTCGCCTTGGTGGATCTCCAGGGACACATCGTCCACGGCCACGGTTTCATCGAACTTCTTGGTCACGCGGTCGATCTTGACCAGGACCTTCTGCGGGCTCGGGGTGCCTTCGAGGGCCTTGCGGTAAGTGCTGGAGGCGTTTGCCATGTGAAACTCCCAACAGGTGTCAGCAGCCTGGCCAATTCGGCCGGGCCTAAAGGTTGATTGCCAGCCTGCAGAGAGTGCGGGCTGATTCGGCGCTGCCTCCCTGGCGGCCTGACGCTATTTGTTGTTGTGGTCTTGCCGTGTGTTGTTCACGCCGGACGTCGGGCGCGCACAGGCGCGCTCGCCGCGGGGCAGGGCGTGGTGAATCTCGTTGAATGCCTGGAAGGCCGCCGTAGCGGCCGGGGTTTACCGCTTAGTGGCGTTGCGCAGCCCGCTGCCGGCAGGCGTCGCCAAAGGCCTGGAAGATCCGCAGGTAGGCCGGGTTCGACAGCACCTGCCATTCCGGGTGCCACTGCACGCCGAAGGCGAAGGCCTTGCTGTGTTCCACCGACAGCGCCTCGATCAGGCCATCCGGCGCCACGGCCTCGACCCGCAGGCCGGGAGCCAGGCGGTCGACGCCCTGGCTGTGGATCGAGTTGACCTGGATCTCGCCGGCCAGGCCCATGGCCTCGAACACGCCGCCGGGCTGGATCGCCACCGGGTGCGCCGGGGCGTACTGCACTTCGATGCGCGGATCGTCGGCTTCGCGGTGGTCCATGTAGCCCGGCAGTTCATGCACCTTCTGGTGCAGGCTGCCGCCGAAGGCCACGTTCATTTCCTGGAAGCCGCGGCAGATGCCGAGCACCGGCACGCCGGCGGCAATTGCCGCGCGCAGCAGGGGCAGGGTGGTGGCATCGCGCTGCGGGTCGTGGGCGGTGCCCGGCTCGCTGGGAGTGCCTTGGTAATGGAAGGGTTCGACATTGGACGGCGAGCCGGTAAACAGCAGCCCGTCCATGTTGTGCAGCAGATCGTCGATATCGATCAGATCCGCCAGGGAAGGAATGATCAGGGGCAGGCCCTTGGCCGCGACGCTGACAGCACGCAGGTACTTGTCGCCGCTGACGTGGTAGGGGTGCAGGCCGATCTCTTTGACGCACGCAGTAACGCCGATCAATGGCTTGAATGCCATTTTTATCACCTCGAAATTCACGCTGGAACGAGTTTTTCCAGAGCTTATCCTCGTTGATTTTAATTAACAACTTCCATGTAAAAAATTCTAAACGTTATTCGTCCGAAACCCGCGGACAGCACGGATTGCGCGGGTTATTTGTCTTCGTTGGGGCAAAATAATTGACGAAAAGGCGCCACTGTTGGCTATTGACTCCGGTTTTTCTTTCGGGTTGACTGCTGGCGTGTCACAGCAGTGAACATAATAATTAACACAATAGGTGCATCATGTCGGTCCCCCCGCGTGCCATTCAACTCAATGAAGCCAATGCCTTCCTGAAAAAACACCCCGAGGTTCTCTACGTCGATCTGCTGATTGCAGACATGAACGGTGTGGTGCGCGGCAAGCGCATCGAGCGCACCGCGCTGCACAAGGTCTATGAGAAGGGCATCAATCTGCCCGCCTCGCTGTTTGCCCTGGATATCAACGGTTCCACGGTGGAAAGCACCGGCCTGGGCCTGGACATCGGCGACGCCGACCGCATCTGCTACCCGATCCCCGGCACCCTGAGCGTCGAGCCTTGGCAGAAGCGCCCCACCGCGCAACTGCTGATGACCATGCACGAGATCGAGGGCCAGCCATTCTTCGCCGACCCCCGCGAAGTGCTGCGCCAGGTGGTGAGCAAGTTCGACGAGATGGGCCTGACCATCTGCGCGGCTTTCGAGCTGGAGTTCTACCTGATCGACCAGGACAACGTGAACGGCCGCCCGCAATCACCCCGTTCGCCGATCTCCGGCAAGCGTCCGCAGTCGACCCAGGTCTACCTGATCGATGATCTGGACGAGTACGTCGACTGCCTGCAAGACATCCTCGAAGGCGCGAAAGAGCAGGGCATCCCGGCCGACGCCATCGTCAAGGAAAGCGCCCCGGCGCAGTTCGAAGTCAACCTGCACCACGTCAGCGACCCGATCAAGGCTTGCGACTACGCGGTGCTGCTCAAGCGCCTGGTGAAGAACATCGCCTACGACCATGAAATGGACACCACTTTCATGGCCAAGCCCTACCCGGGCCAGGCGGGCAACGGCCTGCACGTGCACATCTCGATCCTCGACAAACAGGGCAACAACATCTTCGCCAGCGAAGACCCAGAGACCAACGACGCCCTGCGCCACGCCATCGGCGGTGTGCTGCAAACCCTGCCCGAGCAGATGGCCTTCCTGTGCCCCAACGTCAACTCCTACCGCCGCTTCGGCGCGCAGTTCTACGTGCCCAACTCGCCGACCTGGGGCATCGACAACCGCACCGTGGCCGTGCGCGTGCCCACCGGTTCGGCGGACTCGGTGCGCATCGAACACCGGGTCGCCGGTGCCGACGCCAACCCCTACCTGCTGATGGCCTCGGTGTTGTCGGGCATCCATCACGGCCTGACCAACAAGATCGAGCCCGGCCCGGCGATGGAAGGCAACGCCTACGAACAGAGCGAGCCGAGCCTGCCGACCAACCTGCGCGATGCCCTGCGCGTGCTGGATGACAGCGAAGTGATGGCCAAGTACATCGACCCGATGTACATCGACGTGTTTGTCGCCTGTAAGGAAAGCGAGTTGGCGGAGTTCGAAAACTCCATCTCCGACCTGGAATACAACTGGTACCTGCACACGGTCTGATGACCGTGTCACTTCCTGCGTTGAGTATTTGCCATGACTAAATCCCGCAGCGACTGGGAGCAGCGCTTCCAGTCCCTCAGCCTCGAAGGCCGTGCCTTTATCGACGGCCAGTACTGCGCCGCCGCCAGCGGTGCCACCTTTGAATGCCTGAGCCCGGTGGACGGGCGCTTCCTGGCCAACGTCGCCAGCACCGATCAGGCCGATGCCGATCGTGCCGTGGCCGTGGCGCGCCAGGCGTTCAACAGCGGCGTCTGGTCGGGCAAGGCCCCGGCCGAGCGCAAGCGCATCCTGATTCGCTTTGCCGAGCTGATCCTGGCGCACCAGGAAGAACTGGCGCTCCTGGAAACCCTGGACATGGGCAAGCCGATCAGCGATTCCATGAGCATCGACATTCCGGCCACGGCCAACGCCATCCGTTGGAACGCCGAAGCCATCGACAAGCTCTACGACGAAGTGGCGGCCACCCCCCACGACCAGCTGGGCCTGGTGACCCGGGAGCCGGCGGGCGTGGTGGCGGCCATCGTGCCGTGGAACTTCCCTTTGATCATGGCCAGCTGGAAGTTCGCCCCGGCCCTGGCGATGGGCAACTCGTTCATTCTCAAGCCGTCGGAAAAGTCGCCGCTGACCGCGATCCGCATTGCCCAGCTGGCCCTGGACGCCGGCATCCCCCAGGGCGTGTTCAACGTCCTGCCGGGCTACGGCCACACCGTCGGCAAGGCCCTGGCCCTGCACATGGATGTGGACGTGCTGGCCTTCACCGGCTCCACCGCCGTGGGCAAGCAACTGTTGGTGTATGCCGGCGAAAGCAACATGAAGCGGGTGTGGCTGGAAGCCGGTGGCAAGAGCCCCAACGTGGTGTTTGCCGATGCCCCGGACTTGCGCGCAGCTGCAGAAGCGGCGGCCGCGGCCATCGCCTTCAACCAGGGCGAAGTCTGCACCGCCGGCTCGCGCCTGCTGGTGCAGCGCTCGATCCGCGAGCAGTTCATCCCGTTGCTGGTGGAGGCCCTCAAGGGCTGGAAGCCGGGCCATGCCCTCGATCCCGAAACCCGGGTTGGCGCCGTAGTGGACCAGCGTCAGCTGGACAACGTGCTGCGCTACATCGAGATCGGCAAGGAGCAGGGCGGTCGACTGCTGGCCGGTGGCGTCCGCACCCTGGAGAGCACTGGCGGCCTGTATGTCGAGCCGACGATCTTCGACGGTGTGACCAACGCCATGACCATCGCCCGGGAAGAGATCTTCGGCCCGGTGCTGTCGCTCATCAGCTTCGATACCGAAGAAGAAGCGCTGCACATTGCCAATGACAGCATCTTCGGCCTGGCGGCCGGGGTCTGGACTGCCAACCTCAGTCGCGCCCACCGTTTTGCCCGTGGCCTGCGGGCCGGCAGTGTGTGGGTCAACCAGTACGACGGTGGCGACATGACCGCGCCGTTCGGCGGCTTCAAGCAGTCCGGCAATGGTCGCGACAAGTCGTTGCACGCCTTCGACAAATACACCGAGCTCAAAGCGACCTGGATCAAGCTCTAACTCTTATAACAACAGCGGCGGCGGGCCTGGGCCCGTACCCGCTGGGGAATTTCTCATGCAAACCTACGTGAACAGCTACTACGCGGCGACCCGCAACCAGACCACCGACTACCCGCAACTCGACGAGTTGGTGGAGTGCGACGTCTGCGTGATCGGCGCCGGCTACACCGGCCTGTCCTCGGCCTTGTTCCTGGCGGAAGCCGGCTACAGCGTCACCGTGCTGGAAGCGGCCAAGGTCGGCTTCGGCGCCAGCGGGCGCAACGGCGGGCAACTGGTCAACTCCTACAGCCGCGACGTGGACGTGATCGAAGAACGCTACGGCGAAAAAAGCGCCGAAGTGCTCGGCAGCATGATCTTCGAAGGCGCCGACATCATCCGCCAGCGCATTCAGCACTACGACATCCAGTGCGACTACCGCCCCGGTGGCATCTTCGCCGCCCTGAACAACAAGCAGCTCAAGGGCCTGGCGGAACAGAAACGCAACTGGGAACGCCTGGGCAATCACAACCTGAAGATGCTCGACAAGGCGCAGATCGACCGCGAAGTCGGCACCAAGAACTACATCGGCGGCCTGCTGGACATGCAGGGCGGCCACATCCACCCGCTGAACCTGGCCCTGGGCGAAGCCAGCGCCATCATCGGCCTGGGGGGCAAGATCTTCGAACAGTCGGCGGCGGTGGAAATCACCTACGGCGAACCCAACGTGGTGCGTACCGCCAAGGGCGTGGTGCGGGCCAAGTACCTGCTGATCGCCGGCAATGCCTACCTGCAGCAGGACCTCGACCCGCGCGTGACCCGCAAGAGCATGCCCTGCGGCTCGCAGATCGTGGTCACCGAGCAGTTGCCTGAGCAACTGGCCCGCAGCCTGATCGCCAACAATTACTGCGTGGAAGACTGCAACTACCTCTTGGACTACTTCCGCCTCACCGGCGACAACCGCCTGCTGTATGGCGGTGGCGTGGTCTACGGCGCTCGGGAACCGGACGACATCGACCAGCTGATCCGGCCGAAGATCCTCAAGACCTTCCCCCAGCTCAAGGACGTGAAGATCGACTACCGCTGGACCGGCAATTTCCTGCTGACCATGTCGCGCATGCCGCAGTTCGGCCGTATCGAAAAGAACGCCTACTACATGCAGGGCTACAGCGGCCACGGCGTCACCTGTTCGCACCTGGCGGGCAAGCTGATTGCCGAAATGATCCGCGGCGACGCCGAACGCTTCAACGCCTTCGCCTCCCTGCCACACATGCCGATGATCGGCGGGCGCACCTTCCAGGCCCCGTTGACCGCCATGGGCGCCGCGTACTACGCCCTGCGCGACCGCTTCGGCATCTGACTCCACCTCGCTCCTACAGCCCCCACTCCTGTAGGAGCGAGCTTGCTCGCGAAGCTCCGGCCCTTGACCCACCCCAGAAAAAGCCCCGCAAAGCCCCGGAAAACCGGCACTCCATCACCCGGCCTTCACGCCCATCGCCAGCCTTTACAGCTTGCCTGTCAAACATGTTTAAATAGCCGCCTTTTCAGGCTCCAGGGCAGCCAAATCGCGATCTTCGCGACCCAACCGCCGCAAAAATACCCTTAAGTACTTCTCACATAAGGCTGTTATGGACACGGGCACCCGACTCAAACTCGTTCGCGAAAGCTACAAACTCTCCCAGCGCGAGCTGGCCCGTCGTAGCGGCGTAACCAATGCCACTATCTCCCTGATCGAACAGAACCGCGTCAGCCCTTCCGTCAGCTCCCTGAAAAAGCTGCTGGAAGGCATCCCCATGTCCCTGGCCGACTTCTTCACCTTCGACCAGCCGCCCCGCGAGCACCAATACGTGTTCCGCGCCAACGAACAGCCCGACCTGGGCCGCGACGGCCTGCGCCTGCTGATGATCGGCGCCCCGGTGGCCAACCGGCAGATGCGCTTTCTGCGCGAGCAATACGCCCCCGGCGCCAGCTCCGGCGAAGAAGCCATCGTGCATGCCGAAGGCGAAGAGTGCGGGCTGGTTGTTCGCGGCACTGTGGAGTTGACCGTGGACGGGCAAGTCAGCGTGCTCAACCCGGGGGATGGCTATTACTTCCCCACCACCTTGCCCCATAGCTTCAGGAATATTGGGCAGGATGAGGCCGAGATCATCAGCGCCAATACCCCGGCGAACTTTTGATTGAGAAAAATTTTTTATTAATTTTTCTAGCTTTTATAAAGTCTTGTAATGTTGCAAGGTTTTTGAAGGGAATCTGTACGCTGTAATTAAAGTCTACAGCTGCAAAGTATTAAGATTGGGCGGGGTTGAGTGTAAATGAATTTGTGTGTGGTTTTTATTTTTCTATATGCAATAAGTTTGTTTGTGGCTAGTTTTTCTGCTTTTAAGCTTTCCACTTCAATGGAGCAGTGGATAGAGCAGTCCATGTTGAAAACTCATCTAGGGTTGAGAGAGCTTGCTAAAATTTCGACTGATAAAGCGTTGGTTGTATTTTCACAATACTTCTGGGTTGCTGCTGGTTTGTGTTTTTGTTTATTTGTTGTGGCGAGTAAATATTTTGGTCATGTCGCTCAGCAAATAACTGCGTTTTTACTTTTTGTTTTTACTTATACTGCGCTATCGATCCGTGCATGGAATCAAAGGCGGTTTGAGATTTTAAAGAGTACTCTTGTTGAAACGAAAGATAAGAGTATTTTTTATTGTAAATGTTTTTTGGTTATTTCGTTGTTTTTGTTGTTGGTGGTCAGTGTTGTTAATGTTGTGTTTGATGGGGAGGTTTTGAAAGGTGCTGGGTTGATTTTAGCCGTTTTGGCTGTCGGCATTTTTTCCTTGGTTGTTGGGGTTTTGATAGCGAATATGTTCTCGCTATTTGTAATATTTGGGCCGGCTCTTGTCGCGATAACTTATCTTTGGGTTTCGATTTGTTTGGCGCGTAGTGCTATTTTTGTTGGAAGTCGGGGCTTGGTTAATTTTCTCGTTTTTTATATGATTCTAGGCACTGTTTATCTTGCTGTTATAGCGTTTCCGGAGTTTAGGGATTGGCTTGGTGTGCCTATGATATGTCGTTGATTGAAAATTGCGGTGGTGTTTTTATGTTGTTTGAGTTGCGTTTCTGAATAAGTTAAGTTGCTGATTTACATGTTTTTTTCAGAGATTTTAGCAGTGGGCTGCTTGATTTTATTGAGTGTTTTTTGAGGGCTACTTGGTGTAAATTATCGTGCTATTTCTAACTGATCCTCTTTTAAGTAAAGTTACAAACTTCCAAATCAAGGTGTCTATTATTTTGTTCTCTGTGTAGCTGTTGTCTATTTTGAAGTGTTGTTGGAAATGAGTGATGGCCTCGCCAAGCAAATTTTGTTCTGAGATTCGCTTGTATTCCATGCGTAGAAAATTATAGGAGCTAACGAGTCGCTCTATTTTTCTCTCCTCTGTTTCTTTGTTCTTTGGCGGGGGCAAGAAATAAAAGCTTTCGATCATGCTGTCATAGATTGGATTTGGGGGGGCTATCATGTGTACGAGTTTGCTAGAGAATGAAAACTGTAGTGAGTTGCGGTTGTTGTGTGTTGGTGTGCTGTATAACTGAAGCGCTATTGATTTTACGGATGCTTTTTTAATTTCGTGCTTTGAGTGTTCCAATAATTCAAAATATCTGTTTAGAAAAGCTTCGCTCAGGCGAGCTGAGCTCATTTTCCAGTAGTGTTTATAAGTTGATTGAAATTTCTTGTTTTTTGTAATGTCTCCGTTTTGTAATTCGCGCAATAGCCATAGGTAAGGGGTTATATCCTTCTCTGGAGTTATTGAGTTAAGTAGTGGTTTGATATTTTCATTTACTAATCGATACATGGCTTCTGGCTTCTGGCTTCTGGCTTCTGGTTATTTGGTTTGGATATTTTTCAGTTGATCTGACTCCTTGTTAAATGGGGGATATTTGAATGATTGTGAATTCTAGCTTCTATTTAGGTGTCCATGATATGTGATGTTGGTAATACTTTGAGGGAAAGTGCTCTTGCTGTCTACTTGCCCTTGCAAGTTATTCTCTCTATAGTTCACATCGTCGCCGCACATCGGCGACCGGACGTCGCGGTCTGGAAAAACTAAGCGCACAAAGCGCCCATCACCATGTAGGCGCTTTTTGCTGCCTGGCATCGTGCTATGGCGGCTGTGTGTGGGACACCTTCGGGTGTGCCGGTTTCTTAGTTTCCGGTCCGCGAACCCGCGCACAGCTGCCACCCTTATTCGTTTCGCGGCGAAAAGTGGCAGTCAACCAAACTAAGGAAGGTACGACGCAATGACTAGCTCGCACGTCTGCAACCCCATCCCGCTCACCTGCAACGACACCGACCATCCCGTCCTCTACCTGGATGCCAACGCCTCGTTGTCCGATCTGTATACCTGCGCTCAGCAACGCATCGGCGCAGCCCGCAATCTGCTGGAAATCCTTGACTGCGCTTCTGGTGCGCAGGACCTCTCACAGATCCGCTATGCCATCGGCCTGTTGCTCAGTGACGGCTTCGATCTGCTGCGGACCTTGGGTGATAGAACCTTGGGGCAGGCTGATCCTGCCTGACCCCTGGTTGAGTAATGAAGCAACAAAAAAGGCGACGCAATGCGTCGCCTTTTTGCTTGGACCGGTCGCGTTCCAGCGATCAGCTCTGCGTCCGTTGTCCTACCTCTGCCGTTGGCCTCAGATGCGCTCGCTGACTCTTAAGAATCACTTTAGGGCCTGCTCCGAACTCCTGCGTTAGCGTCCCCTGTCTCCCGGACGGGAGGCCCTTTCACCCAAAGCAGGAGATGCCAGATGATCTCTTCCTCTCGCCTGGGCGACAGCCATGTCTGCCCGCTGCCGGGGTACGGCACCACTCCTATCGTTTCTGCTTCCAGCAACGTCTTAATGAATGGCATGCCACATCGAGGATATCCGCAAGAGGCGCAGCCTTGATCCTGGGCTATAACGGGCCTTTCGGCTGAAGACATTGATCAGGGCATCGGCATACTTGCCGGGGGGATTCGCCCTCTCATCGAGGAGCGCTCGCAATAATGGCGGGACTCGGTACTCGACAAAAAAGAGGCGCTCCGCAGAGCGCCTCCCCATGCCGGTTACTGCTCGCTGACCGGCTTCGAATCAGCAGCCTCAGCTCCCCCGATCATGATGCGTTTAGGCTTCGCTTCCTCCGGTACAACCCTGAGCAGGTCGATGCTCAGCAGACCGTTGGTGAGCTTCGCACCCTCCACCTCGATGTGATCCATCAGGCGGAACGACAGCCGGAATGCCCGCTGTGCGATACCTTGATGCAGGTAAGTGACAGCTACGTCGCTTTCTCGCTTGTCACCGGTGACGGTCAACACACCTTTCTCAACCTGAATGTCCAAATCCTCTTCGGCCAGGCCTGCTACCGCGATAACGATCCGGTAGTGGTCATCACCGTGCTTTTCGACGTTGTGCGGAGGATAGGAAGTACCAGCCTCACTGCGAAGCGCCGATTCAAAAAGGTCGTTGAAACGGTCAAAGCCGACCGAGTGGCGGAAAAGTGGGGCCAACGAAAGGGTAGTAGCCATTGCAAAATCTCCTGAGGTTTCTCCAAGTGATTTGAGGCGCGGCCCGCATTCGGCACCGCGCAAGAACCTAGGTATGTGCCAGAAGCAAAACTTCAAGAGCCCCAAAAAATTGTTTTTATCTATCAATTTCAAAGAGTTAATCGCCGTTTTTCAATGTGGCGAAAATGCTCGTTGAGTCGCTACAGGTTCTGGCAGTGAATTCAATCAGCCGTTCTTGAGTCCCGGCAGTCCCTGAGCTTTGCGCCATTCCTTCACGGTACTGGTCACCCCCTCGGCGGAGTTATCCGCGCCGGGCTCAGGGTGGAAAATCAGGTCGTAGCCATCTGGATGGCCTGCGAGCTTGCTGAACCTTTCAAGCAACTCGCCTAGCTCATCGTCCGTCCCGCTCTTGTTGACGGTTCGTATGTTTTTCACGAAGGAAATGAATTCGGCTTCGGTAAAATCAGAAATGTCTTCCATGTAGTGCCTGTTCTCTTTCGTGAGGGTCAATGGGGTTTCGTGGGTCTTTAATCTTCAAGCTTTCTGGGTCATACGCCACCCAAGCGTCTTGGTTTGCGGGGGCACTTTCAAGGGCTCGGCTCTGGGTTCGTTATCCTGCCTCAGCCACCGACCCTCAGCGCCACTCACCGCGTTTTGAGAATCTCCTTAAGGCCCTGCCCGAACTCCTGCGCTAGGGGCCCCTGTCTCCCGGACGGGAGGCCCTTTCACCCAAAGCGCAGGATGCCAAATGATCGCGTCTTCTCGCCTGGGCGCCAGCCATGTCTGCCCGCTGCCGGGGCACGGCACTACGCCCATCGTTACCGCTTCCAGCAACGTCATCATCAACGGCATGGGCGCGGCCCGGGTCGGTGATGTCTGTGGCTGCGGCGCGGTGATTACCACAGGATTTCCTTCTGTGCTGGTCAATGGCCGGCCCCTGGCCCATGTGGGCAGCCTCACCAGTCACGGTGGCAGCATCGTCAGCGGCTCTGGCGATACCTTCGGCGGCTCGCTTTTCGCGCCCGCCGACGGCGCCGCCATCGTCAACTTCGCCACGCTGGGCTCCATCCGCGCCGATGGCTCGGTGGATGAGTCGCACATGGCCACGCTGCTGGCCGATCCGGCGCTGACGGAAAAAGCCCAGGCGGCCAATGCGCTGGTCAGCCCGTTGGCTGCCTCCACGGCGGCCCTGCAGGAGGGCGTCGAGCCGGGGTTTCATATCGTCGAGCAGCCCATGTCCCGCTCGGCACTGGAGTCCATACTCTTCTCCACGCCCGATAGCGCGGTGCTGGAGAAGTTTCGCCGCCTCAACCCGCAACTCAGCGACTACGCCAAGCCGGAACAATTGATCGTTCTCAGTGATCCGGCCAACGTCCAGTGCACCCGTGAGGAGGCCTGGCTGATGGAGGCGGCGGAGAAGGTCAACGCGGTACTGGAACCGATGAGCGATGAAGAGGCCGGTTTCCTGGCGCGCCATCGTGATCTGTTGGATTCCTTTGCCTCCCAGGGATCGACCGCACTGGGCGTCGGCGCCGCGATCTTCGCCAAGAACCTGGAGGATGTGAAAGCCTTGCTGCGGGATATCGAGAGCTTGCATCAGCGTACTTTTCAGGAGCATGGGCATTTGCGTTCTGTCGAGTTTTTTGCCGAACGCAAAAGGTTGCTGGCGCAGTTGGATACTCGGCTGACTGCCTTTACCCGCAAGGGGATCGGTTTTCCCGAGCATCCCAAGTTGAAAACGGCGCTGGGGATTTCCAGTCGCAGCCTGGTGTATCACTGGAAGCTGGCTGGTGCGCCGGGGCAGATACCAGGGTATGCGACCCACATGCAGGGGGGGGCGAGGGCTGCGAAGTATGTGAAGTACGGAGGATGGATGGGGATTGAACTTGGGGGAGGTGCTTCATACATGAAGGCTCAGGAGGTATGTAAGGCCGGTAATGTTGGGGCTTGTGAACATGTGAGATTGACAGAGGGAGGAAGCTTTATTGGGACGGTGTTGGGAGGCGCGACAGCTGGCACATTATTGACACCGGTGGCTGGACCCATTTGCTTGGCATTGGGTGTACCAAGTGCTGGAACAGGGACTTTGATATGCGGGCTTGGCGTGGTGGGAGTCGGGTCTTGGGTTGCGGGTAGCTTGGGGGGCGCGTTGGGTGAAGGTGTGGGAGAGATAGTTTATGAGAGCAGTCGATGAGTAATGAGGTATTGCGCACGATATTCCTCTATCTGGGGTTGACGGAGTTTGGGGCGCTAATTGTCTGGCTCGGAGTTGGTTTGTATATCGCATATACCGATATGGATGAGATGCTTGAGCGACTTAAAAACTGCCCCGCAATCATGAATAGAGCGTCGTTCAAGCGCGCCGGGCCAGCGGGGAAGTTGTTTCTAATGGGGAGTGTTGTTGGAGTGATTGCCTGGCCCGCGATGTACATACGTGATGGGGGCGTAAGCATCGAAGATATCAATAACTTTCCCCGACGCCTCAGAAGGAAGCTGGTGGTCTGGTACCGAGCAGGTGCAGTTCTATTGGGGGTTCTTCTTTTGCTGTGGTCTGTCGGTCAATACATGGGCTGGGTTAAGTGAGTGGTTGATGGCATTTCATCTGGTTTTGGGTGGCACAGGGGGAGCGGGGGGGGCGGGCGAGCTGACACAACCGGCCAGTGACAGCAGGCACACACCGAACAGCATTCTTTTCATGGGACTTCCTGTGCTCAAACACACCGCCTCCAGCAGGCAGTTCCGGACGCGGATCATACCCGCGACCTGTTGGCCAAAGGCGCAGATCGGGTATTGAGGGGCAGGGGGTGGGCGTCCTAGTCCTTGTCGCCATGCACCAATATCCGGCCGTCATACCCACAGCTGATCCAGCGACCGGAGCGGGTGGGGAGCACATCGGTTGCAAAGTTGTCGTGTGCGCCGATGATCGCCCCCTGCCGTGAGGGCAGGGTCCAGCGCTTGACGAATCCGTCCTCGCCGCAGGTCAGCAGCATGTGTCGCGCCTCGAAGCGCACGCGCCGCACAGGCCCGTCATGAGCGGCCAGGCAATCCAGGAGCGCCAGCCTCGGTTCGGTCGCTAGCAGGTGCACCGCGCCGTCGAGATCACCAGCGGCCAAGGTGACGCTGCCATCGGCGTCGATCCAGCTCGCCAGCGTTCTCAGGGGGCGGCCCAGATCGAGCACTTGTACGCAGTCCCGCTCCTCGGGGTGCCACAGCCTGACGGTTCCGTCCTCCGATGCGCTGGCGAAGCCACCGTCGCTCATAGGCGCGATAGCCCAGACCCAGCAGGCGTGGGCCTGACGGCTGTCAGTGGCACCTGTCGCCAGGTTCCAGACCGTCACGCGACCGTCAGCAGCCCCGGTCACGAAGCAGTCAGCGCCTAACCTTGCCGAGGACAGGACGGCCGAATCCGATGTGCCAACCAACCTTGACCTGCCGGTCGCCAAGGACCAATGCCGCACTGTTCGATCCCGCGAGTGAGAAACAAGCTCGCCAGGCGCCACGTCCACCAGACCCAGAATGGACTGTGTATGTCCGTCAAGCTGGCCCAGGCACCGGCCCTCGCGATCCCACAGCCGGATGGATGCGTCACGCCCGGCGCTTGCAAAGCCCCGGTCGCCAAGGTCGGCAAGCGCCCATACGTAGCCGCGGTGGCCCGGCTGGAAGGGGCCGTCGACGTGCAAGGATTGCTGTGGCTCGTACATCAGGTCACTGCGCATGACGTATTTCTGGCCAGCGTCCACTAAGGCGCCGGCGTGCCAGAGGGTGTGATCGAATACGATCAGGCTGCCCTTGCGCGGGCGCAGCCTGAGCGTGGCATTCCGGTTCGACATGGCGGCGGACCGTCCCTCGAAGAACAGCGTCTCTCCACCGCTGAATGCATCGTCGTTGAGATAAATCATGAAGGTCAGGCGTGACTGCTGGCGCTGGCGATGGTGTACACCATCCTGGTGGGCGCGGAACTGGGTGCCGGGCCGGTAGCGGCAGAAGCGCAGCCGCTCATTGATGCCGACCAGATGCCAGCTGTCCTCATCGATCACGGTCGCGAGCCTCGGCATCCGCGAGGCGCAGTGCTTCAAGCGTTCGAAGAGTCGCCCGGCCAGAGCTGGGTCGTCTGCCACGATCCGGTCATTATCGCGGTAAGAGGACGGGTAGTCAGACCCTGCGCTGGCGAACCCGCGCGTTTCTGTGGCTTCTATCAACGCTTCGCACTCGCTGGCCGAAAGAAACTCGTGCACCAGGACACAGCGCACCTTGTCACCCAGCGGTAGCTCGACCGAGGCCGACGCAGCAGTGGCCCCCGCCATCAGTTTTTCAGCGAAGGAATTCATCGTGATCTCCAAAGTTGGTCTGATAACCAATATTTGGAAAGCTAGGGTGTGGCAGGGTCGATGTCAATGCTAAGCTGGTTGCGCAACCAACATTGGAAAGGTGACATGGCACGGCGCTCGAACACTGATGAAAGACGCGGCCAGATCGTGGCGGCACTTCAGGCCGTCATGGCCAAGGCCGGCTACGCAGGCGCAACCATAGCGGCCATCGCTCGGCATGCGGAGCTGGCGCCTGGGCTTGTGCACTACCACTTCAAGGACAAGCGCGAGATCTTGGTGGCACTGGTCGACTCACTGGCTGGCTACGCCCGTCAGCGCTACGAGGCCCGCGCCGCTGAGGCCCAGACCGCCGAGCAAAGGCTTCAGGCCTACATTGCAGCACACCTGGCCTACGGTTCGGACGCGCAGCCCGATGCGGTGGCGGCGTGGGTGATGATCGGCGAGCAGTCGGCCCACGACCCAGAGGTGCGCGAGGTCTATCAGGCCGTGCTAGCGGCGCAGATGAAGCTTCTCAAGGGCCTGCTCCGGCAGCGGTTCGCCGAACGCGGACGCCGCGCCCGAGGGCTCGACGCGCTGGTGGCGGGCATTACCTGCTTCATCCAGGGGGCGTTCACGCTGTCCACCACGGCGCGGCCGCTGCTGCCGACGGCTTTTGCCGCACCGACGTTGATCGCCTGGGTCGAGCGTTACATGGATGGGGAAGAGGAGCGATGAAGGGAACGCCAGAAGGACACAGCCTCTTTCCGGCCGGCGCGCACGGCGCCTCCGAGGTGCCTGATGGTGTGGATTTCGCCGCCTGGGCTCGCCTCTGGGCGGCGCTTGGAGTCGGCTGCCCGCCGCGAGCAACCTATGAAGAGCTCCTTCGACGCTACCGCGAGCCCCATCGTGCGTACCACAACGGCCAGCATTTGCAGGAATGCCTCCAGGTGCGCCGACTGATCAACGCAGCCTGCCAGGCCCCCGCTGAAGTCGACCTCGCACTCTGGTTTCATGACGCCATCTACGACCCCCTTCGCAGCGACAACGAGCTGCGCAGTGCGCAATGGCTGGACGACGTGGCACGCGATAGCGGCCTGGGCGATGAAATACGACGCAGGCTTTACGGCCTGATCATGGTGACGCGACACGACGGCGCTCCAGTGTCGGCAGACGAGGCCGTGCTGGTGGACACGGATCTGGCGATCCTTGGGGCATCGACCGCGCGGTTTGCGGAGTACGACCGCCAAGTCCGTCGCGAGTACCGATATGTGCCGCTGTTTGTGTACCGCCGAAAGCGGCGCCAGGTCCTGGAGGGCTTCCTGGCACGCGGGCGCATCTATACGACCGCACCCTACTTTGATGCATTCGAACAACAAGCCCGCGTCAATCTTGCAAACGCCATCGACCGCCTCGGCTGAGGAACGGCCAAATCGGTTGCCTCGCCTGCGGGAAGCATTCCTCCTTTATCAAGCCGATCCTGGACATTCCAGATGCACCTGGGCTCATCCCGGCCGGCGTGGGAGTAATGAACATTCACCCTTGGCAACGCGAAGCCCCAATGCGTGACCCGCCCAAACAGCAGCGGTATCCCGAGCAGCGTTACGTGCCATGGCCGGCGCGTGCCAGCATGGGAGGGGAAGGGTTTCATCTCTCTCCCTTGGGCATTCTCTGGAGGCGTAGTGTCAATAGACGGACGTCTCGAAATGGAACAGCACGAAGATGCCGAGAAAAGCGCAGATAGCCGCCTGAATCCATTGGCTCGATGTCGTCGGGCGCTTGAGGAAAAACAGCAAGACCGATAGCAGCACGCAACCCAGCAGGGTCTTGATGACAGCGACACTGCTAGCAGTGAAGCCAACACTCATGAGGATTTTGCTGAGTACACCGATCGTTGCGGTCAGGGCCGCCGCGCAGAGGGCAAATAGAGCGCCTTGGCCGAAGGTGGATGGTATGGATGACGATCCCTGTCGCTCAATGGTTGTTCGATAGAATACCGCTCTACATCACTTGCCTGCGCAACGCCCCTCCCATCAGGGCTGAGCGTCGTGTCGCCCTGATGGGAGCCGTCAGCGGCTAGCGCTTGGCCATGCAATGAGCGTTGACGAAGGTTGCAGTGTGCCGCAGAGACTGGCGTATATCCGGTTTGGCGATTGCATGCCTGTTGGCAAATTGTTCGAGAGCCGCGGTATCAAATCGAGTGGTCTGGATAAAGTCCAAGGCTTCGGGTTGGGTATTCATCAATCGCGCGACGGGAGGAATACTCAGCAGCCACTTCAGCAGTCGGAGCGAAATGTGATGCTGGGGAGACTTCAAGCCCAAGGGGTGGGCCACCTGTGCCAACAGTTCTCGCAAGTTGGGCGTTTGTGCATCCAGCGCCAGCAGTTCCTGGCCGGCCATGGCCGGGTCAAAGGCACAGGCCGCCATCAGCTCAACCAGGTAATCCACGGTAACCAGTGGCAGCCAGTGCTGGGCGCTACCGGGCACTGCCGTCAGTTTTCCCTGCACCAGGTTGCGTATCAGCGCCACCAGTGGCTGGCCGTCGAGGATATGCCCCGTGCGGCTGTGGCCACAAACCGTCGCGGGGTGGACAACGGTGATCTCCCCGCCCTTGGCGGACATGAGCTCCAAGGTCGCAAAATGCGCCTCCAGCTTGCTCGCCTCGTAACCACCGACATGGCGGTAGACGGCAGGCCAGTTCGTCCGCCGCGGATAACGAGGATCGATGCCGATGCGTTGCAGATGCTCATGGTTTTTCAGCATGTAGCCGCCGATCATCACTAGCCGGCTGTTTTGCTCAGCCGCCAGCAGCGCCACCTGCTTTGCCCCTTCGACGTTCACCGCGCGAGACTGCTCCAATGACAAGCCCCAGGCGAAGTGGGCACCCAGGTGAAATACCACTCTGGCGTGCCTTAACACTTCCCGGTCAGCAGGACTCAGCCCAAGGTTATCCCGCTCCAGATCGCCAGCCATCGCAAATACCCGGCTTGCGTTTCCTCCCAAATTGACGACTTGCTCCCGCAATTCAGCCAGTCGCTCTGGGCGTCGCATCAACACCCCAACGCTGTGGCCTTTTGCGCTCAGGTGCGCCAGCAAATGTTGACCGATGAAGCCGGTACCCCCAGTGACAAAGCACTCCACGCTCATTTCCCTGTTCCTTGTTGACGGTGAGAAATCAAGCGTAAACTGTCGACCCAACTCTATGGTCAAGCGGTGTTTTCATGAAAATTGGCGAAATCGAGGCCCGCAGTGGCGCCAGCCGCCATACGCTGCGTTACTACGAGCAAATCGGCCTGATCTCACCGCAGCGGCGAACTAACAACTACCGTGTTTACACCGCGCAAACGCTGCAGGACCTGGACTTTATCCAGCGCGCGCAAAGCATGGGGTTTTCCCTGGGGGAAATAGGCCAGATCCTGAATGCGCAGCGCAACCAGCTGATCGATTGTGCCGAGGGCGCCAAGCTCATCGAAAAGAAAATGGCAGAAATCAAACAGAAAATCGCCAACTTCCAGGGCATTTATCGGTATCTGGATCAAGAGCGCGCAAAGCTCGAAGCCAGTGCTGCCGAGCAACTTGAGCTGCAGCGGCTGAACAACGCTTCCATCTGAACGCTCAGCAACTAAAGAAGGGAAAACACCCAGTCCGCCGCTCGCTGTTTGAGGCTGAAGTTCAAAGAACCAGTGGCGGGCATGAACTCAGAATCAGGCTCGGCAGGGCGTGTCGGCGCCCAGCGCGCATTCAATCAGGTGAGTTGATCGCCCAGCACAGGCAGTTGCCAGGAGTCGACTGCTATCACTACAGGAAGGCACTTTCACATGTCATACCGACTGGCCATTTTCGACTTTGACGGCACGCTCGCTGATTCCTTTCCGTTCTTTGTTTCAGTGTTTAACCAGGTTGCTGACAGGCACGCATTCAGTCGGATTCACCCACAAGAGTTGGACTGTCTGCGCAAGCTAGGGGCGCGCGAGATCATGGCCCATCTGGGAATGCCCCGCTGGAAGTTACCCATGGTGGCGCGAACCTTCATGAGCCTGATGAAGAAGCATCAAGGCGCGATCCCACTGTTTGACAACATTGCCCAGACCCTGAGTCATCTTGATGAGAAGGGGCTGATTCTGGCTGTGGTGTCTTCCAACTCGCGAGAGAACATCACGCACATTCTGGGCGCCAGTTGTCGACATATCCGGGCCCTCGAGTGCGGCGTTTCCATTTTCGGCAAGGCGTCTCGCTTGCGCCGTGTCATGCGCCAGTTCGATGTCGAGCGAGAACAGGTTATCTACATCGGCGACCAGCCTATGGATGGTGAAGCCGCAGCGACTGCCGGTATCGCCTTTGGCGCGGTCGCCTGGGGATATGGAGCATACGATGCATTCCACCGTCTTCAGACCCAAGAGTGGTTCGCCGATGTGAGCGAGTTGCGGCGGCTATGCGCGAAATAGGTTGTGCGGCGTGTGGTCTATGTCAGCGCCGCGCCGCGGTTGGGCACAAGGCTCAGCGCCTGGATGAAAGCAGTTGGAACCGTGATCAGCAAACCCCGTACTACCGCTGGAAAATCCTCTCTGAGCGCGCCGCCTGGCGCCACAGCACCTTCGACAAGCGCGCCCAACTCATCTAGGCGTGCAGGTGCTTTTTCAAGAACGACCGGGTTCGTTCGTGAGTGGGGTTCTGCAGGATCTCTTGTGGCGCGCCTTCCTCGACCACCACGCCACCGTCCATGAAGATGATCCTGTCGGCCACTTCGCCCGCAAAGCGCATTTCATGGGTGACGATCAACATGGTCATGTGTTCGGCGGCGAGTTGCTTCATGACCTGGTTGACCTCTTCCACCAGCTCGGGGTCCAGCGCCGAGGTGGCTTCATCGAACAGCATGACCTTGGGGCGCATCGCCAGGGCCCTGGCAATGGCCACGCGCTGTTTCTGCCCGCCGGACAGGCGAGAAGGGTACTCGTCGAACTTGTTGGCCAGGCCGACTTTCGACAGGTACTCCATGGCCAGCTCGCGAGCGGCTGGCCGGGTCAGCCCTTTGAGCTTGACCGGGCCGAGGGCGATGTTTTCATGCACGGTCAGGTGCGGAAACAGGTTGAAGTGCTGGAACACCATGCCCATCTGCTGGCGCACGCTATTGATGTGCTGTTCAAAGGCTCGACCTTTCAAGGGCCGGTTGACGTGTTCGCCTTCCAGCCAGATCTCCCCCTCGTTCAGCACTTCCAGGTGGTTGATCGAGCGCAGCAGGGTGCTTTTGCCCGAACCACTGGGGCCGATGATGGCGATGATCTGCCCGCGCGAGACAGACAGATCGATGCCTTTGAGCACTTCAAGTGCGCCATACGCCTTGCGCGCGCCCTTGACTTCAACCATGAGCTTTTCGGTGGTCATCGTGACATCTCTACCTTGGTTTCAAGAAGGTGCAGGCCGGCTTCCAGGACAAGATTGACCGCGTAATAAATCACCGCGACGGCCAGATAGAACTCGAACGGGCTGTAGGTTTCGCTCACGGCGCGCTGGGCGCTGTAGACCAGTTCGGCAATGCCGATGATCGACACCAGGGAGGTGTCCTTGAGCAGCACGATCAGGTTGTTGCCCAGGGGCGCCAGGGTACTGCGCAGGGCTTGCGGCACAATCACGTAGCGCTGGGCCTGGCTGCGGCTCAGGCCAATGGAGCGCGCGCCTTCAATCTGCCCCGGGTCGACCGACAGGACTCCGGCACGAATGACGTCGGCGTTGTAGACGGCGAAGTGCAGGCTCAGGCCGATGATGCCAGCGATCAATGCCGGGATATCGATCCCCACTTGCACCAGGCCGTAATAGATCAGGTACAGCTGAAGCAGCAAAGGTGTGCCCATCAGCAGCCAGGTCAGGAAACGAATGGGCAGGGAGACCAGTTTGGGGGTGTAGAGCACGATCAGGGCAAAGGCTATTCCGGCAATCAGGCTCAATACACTGGAGCAGAGGAACAAGACGATGGTCCACCAGAGCCCGGTGGCCAGCAGCTCGGAATAGGGGGGCACGATACTCAGGTCAAGGCTTGGCATGGAGGCGTCTCACTTGGCCGCGAAGCGTTTGTCGAGGTGGTCGACCAGCAATCTGACCGTGTAGACCATGGCGATGTACAAAATGGCCGACACCATGAAGATCTCGAATGGCTTGTAGGTGGAGCTGATAAAGCGCTGCGCCGTGTAGGAGAGTTCCACCACGGAGATGGTCGACACCAGGGCCGAGCCCTTGATCAGCGCAACCGCATTGACCCCCAGTGGCCTGATCATCAGCTTGGCGGTTTGCGGAAGGGTGATCAGCCACAGGGTCTGGCCCTTGCCGAAACCGATTGAACGGGCCGCTTCGACCTGGCCGGGATCGACGTTGCTGATGGCGCCGCGAATGGATTCGGCCATGTAGGCCGCAATGTTCAGGCCCAGGCCGATGACACCAGCGGAAAATGGCTCCAGCTCAAGGCCGATCTGCGGGCCGCCAAAGTAGAGAAGGAAGAGTTGAACCAGGCAGGGCGTGCCGCGAAAAACGCTGACGTAGACCCTGGCCAGGCAGCGAAGCAGGAAAAAGCCGGACAGCCGGGCCGCCACCAGCACGATGGCCACCAGCAGGCCCAGCAGCAGTGCCAACAGCGAAACGTGCACCGTGACCCAGGCCGCCTCCAGAAAAAACGGCAGGGTGCGCTGTATGAGTGTCAGATCCATGGGCAGGCTCGAAAAGGTCAGGTTGAGCGGCCCGACCCCAGGTCGAGCCAGGCTGAAGAGGAGTCAGCGAATGTCCTTGCCGATCCACTGCATCGAGATCTTTTCGTAGCTGCCATCGGCGAGCATGTCGTTCAGTGCCTGCTGCATCGCGGCCTTGAGCTCGGGGTTGTTCTTGCGCAGCGCAATGCCCATGCCTTCAACTCCGCCGTCACTGTCGGGTGGGGTGATGATGCGCACTTTCTGCCCGGTTTCCTTGACGGCCACCAGCACCGGAACGCTGTCCATCACCAGCGCGTCGAGGCGCCCGGCTTCCAGGTCGACCAGCATCTCGGGAAGCCCTTTGTAGGTCTTGACCTTCAGGTTGCCCCGCGCCCTGGCCCATTTGTCGTGGGCATCGCCGAGGGTGACGCCCACCGTCACATCCTTCAGGTCAGCCAGGCTGTTGATCGGCGAGCCTTCCTTCACCACGATGGTGCGGCCGGCGTGGTAGTAGGGGCCCACGAAATCCACGGCCCTCAGGCGCTCAGGGGTAATGGTCATGGAGGCGATGATGGCGTCGTATTTCTTGGCCAGGAGCCCGGCAATGATCCCGTCGAAGGGCGTGGTGACAATACTGACCTTCACCCCAAGCCGCTGGGCCAGGGCTTCGCTGATGGAGGCGTCGAAGCCGACGATCTGGTTCTGCTCGTTGGCAAAGCTGAAGGGCGAATATTGCCCGCTCATGGCGATGCGAATCTCTTTGGATGCCTGGATCGATTGCAAGTCGTCAGCCTGAGCGGCGGCGGGGCAGAGGAGCGCCGCGGCGGCGACGGTGGATGCGGCAAGCAGACCCTTGAGCGTTCTGGTTAGCATGGGATGGCACCTTTGAAGAATTATTATTTTTTGTTGTGGGCTCTTCACCCTGGCCTCGGGAAAAGCTTTGCACAGGCCAATGCGCAAAGCACCCGGCAAGGTGTCCGCGTGCCGGACACATTGCCGGAGTTGGCCGACATTATGTCGGCCAGCCCGGTTTGGGGCGCTGCGGCCCCGATCCTGTCGCTCTAGCGCAGTGCCGCCTTGAAGCTTTCGTCCAGGACCTCAAGCAGGAAGTCGGCGTTCTTCTGGCTGAAAATCATCGAGGGGCGCATTTTCAGTACGTTGTCGTAGGGGCCTTCGGTGCCGATCAGAATGCCGCGCTCCCGGGCACCATCGGCGACCTTCCTGGCCAGTTGCGTAGCGGGCGCCTTGCTCTTGCGATCGGTGACCAGTTCAATCCCGAGGAACAGCCCCAGGCCACGTACGTCGCCAATGGCATCGTAGCGCTGCTGCAGGGTGCGAAAGCCATCGAGCAAGTAGTTGCCCACCGTCAGTGCGTTGAGTTTCAGGTTGTCGCGCTCAATCACATCGAGAACGCTGAGCCCCACGGCACAGGAAACCGGGTTGCCGGCGAAGGTGTTGAAGTACTCCATGCCATTGTTGAAGCTGTCGGCGATCTCGCGGGTGGTCACCACTGCCGACATCGGGTGCCCGTTGCCAATGGGCTTGCCCATGGACACCGCATCGGGCACCACGCCCTGGGTTTCAAAGGCCCACCAGTGGCTGCCCACTCGACCAAAGCCGACCTGGACTTCGTCGGCCAGGCACAGGCCGCCCTCGGCACGCACCATGGCATAGACCTCCTGCAAGTAGTTTTCCGGGAAAAACAGTTGCCCGGCGACGCTGGGAATGGACTCCGCCAGAAAGAACGCCGGGGCCCGGCCCTGCTTGCGCATGCTATCGATCTGCTCGGCGACACTTTGCGCGAAACGCTTGCCCAACTCTTCGAACGGCCAGTGATCCGCAGCGCGGTAGGCATCCGGCACGGCCGCCTCGAATACGTGTTCTGCACGGCCTTTGCCGGCCTTGCGCTTGTACTTGTAGGGGCTCAGGTCGATCAGCTCCTGGGTGGTGCCGTGGTAGGCCCAATCCAGCACGATGGCGTCGTTGCGCCCGGTGTGATTGCGCGCCATGCGCAGCATCAGGCTGTTGGCTTCGCTGCCGGAACAGCCGAAGGAGGCCACCGCCAGGCCTTTGGGCAGGGTCGCGGTGAGGCGTTCGGCGTACTCGACGATGTTGTCGTGCAGGTAACGGGTGTTGGTGTTCAGCCGTGACGCCTGGCGTGCAAGCGCTTGCACCACATCGGGATGGGAGTGGCCCAGGTGGCAGACGTTGTTGAAGCAGTCCAGGTAGGCCCGGCCAAAGTTGTCTATCAACCAGACCCCATCACCGCGCACGAACTTGATCGGGTCCGAGTAGGAAATCGACAAGTTGGGCAGCAGCATTTCCTTACGCTTGGCCACGATTTCCGCTTTGCTTCTGCCTTCCTGGCTGTAGGTTTCCGGGGGGATTCCGGCCAGGGTCGAGGCATCCGGGAACAGGTCGGCCCATACCTCAAGGTAGGCGCGCTCACCAACGCCGATGAACTCGCTCGCTTGCAGCTGGGTATCGGTGGACATCTGGAAGTGCACATGGGGCAGCCAGCCGCCGTTTTCCGTGTCCGCGCCCATGTGGCCCACCAGGGCGCCCGCCTCAAGACGGTCCCCGGGCTTGAGGCGGGTCAGCGCTTCGTGGGCCATGTGCCCCCACAGGGTCAGGAACGGCGGGCAGCCCTCAGGCGAATGCTTAAGCATGATCAAGCCGCCATAGCCCAGCGGTTCACGCTCGACCTCGACGCTGCGCACTACGCCGGCAAGCGGTGTGTACAGCGGTGTTCCGGCCGGCATGATCAAGTCGACGCCCAGGTGAATGATCCGACGTTGCCCTGCAATGAAGCGCGATTCAAATGCCGCGTCGGTGTAAATGGTCCGTTCTTCGCCCCAGGGGCCGATGCCCAGTGGCACTTGATGTTCAGCCGCGAAATCGTTCCACCATTTCGCCGCCTCTGCCGGACGCTGCTCGGCGGAGGCGACCGTCAGCACATGGGCGGCATCGGCGAACGGCACAATGGCCTTGTTCAGGGTCGCCGCCGCCGGGTGCACGATGTCCGCGAAGGAGTGGCGGTTTTCATCCACCCAGCGGCGAACCGCCCCGGCGCCTTCTATTGCGTCATAACCGCAGGCCTTGCGCAGGATCGCCGTCGCCAGGCGCGGGTTCATGCGGTCCATTTTTTCCAGCAGGCGCCAGGCCGGGGCTTCGCTGATGGCCAGGTAAGGGTTGTCCTGGGTCTGCTCGTGGCGCGAGGCCGACAAGGTGACGCTGATGACCAGGCGCATGGCGATCAGGTTGAACAGCACGTCCAGCTCTTGCGGCTGCAGCGGGTAGCGCTCGTGGAAACCGGCGGTGAGGGCGGCGGCCGCGCCGATGGGGTCCTCCATGTCGAGAATGGAGTAGGCGCAGGTGATGGCGACTTCGGCAATCAGCACCGTATGCACGGCATCGCCAAAGTCGATGATGCCCGAGACCTGCTGATGAGTCTGCGGGTTGACGAGGATGTTCCAGTCATTGCCGTCATTGTGAATGACCTGCGTGCGCAACCGCGCAAGCCTGGGTTGCACCGTGTTTTCGAACGCGGTGATGAAGCGCTCCAGAATGGCGCGTCGGCCAGGGTCCTTGACGAAATGCAGGCGCGATCTGGAGCGCGCGGCGTGCCGCAGGTCCCAGTCCAGGTCGCGCACCGCACCGGGATGCATGAAGCCCTGCAACGCACGATCCATGTCGGCGAACGACTGGCCCAGGCTGCGCATGAGGGCGAAGGTGCGCTTGACCTCGGCCAGGGGAGTGCCGTGCAGCCAGCTCACCAGGCGCACCGCATGGGTTTCACCGGAGGGCGCCACGGCCGAGGCGAGGAAGCCACCGGCAAGGCTCTTCTTCAGCTGCGGCACGGCAAGCTCGGGGTTGTAGCTGGCGAGGTGGCTGAGGATGGCCGTCTGCAGCTCGCTTTCAGTTCGCGGTTCACTCGAATTGACCACCTTCAGAATCCATCCCGCATCGCTTGCAGTGTTCAACCGGTAGTTGCAGTCGCGCTCGCCATCCAGGGGCGAGGCCGTGGCGACGACATTGAAAAGCTGCTCGGCCAGTTGTTCGGCATCGCGGGGCGAGAACTGCGGGGCGGGATGGGAAAGGTTGGTCATGGTAATGGTTTTCCAAGTTATTGTTTTCAGTTAGCTTGGCATGCGAAATCCTTGGCGGCAGTAGGTATGCGGTCGGCATTGGCCTGCATATTGTCGGAATCGACCGGCACAAATTCGGTAGTCAAAGTGAGGAGTCTTGATGCGCGACCTGGACGTGAAAGATCGCGAAATACTGGACATTCTGTCTAAAGAAGCGCGGATCGCCCTGAAGGCCCTGGCCGCGAGAATCGGACTGTCCAGAAGCGCCACCAGCGAGCGTGTCCTCAACCTTGAGCGCAATGGCGTGATCAGGGGCTACCGGGCGGATATTGGCGAAATCGACGCCAACGTGATTCGCGCCATGTTCCTGGTGTGCCTGAAGCGCACGCCGGCCATCAGCCTGCTGGACATGCTGGCCCAGCACTCCCAGGTGCGACGCATCTCTTCGGTCAGTGGCCAGCTGGACCTGGTGATCGAGATCGAATCACGCACCATTGATGACCTAAACCGAGTCCGGGATGCCGTAGCCAGTCATGAGTCGGTCGAGGACATCACCACCGCCGTGGTGCTTCGGCGCGACATCGACCGGCAGACTTCCTGATTCTGCGACACGAAGAGCGGGCGGGATGTGCCTGCGGGAAGTGCCGGGCGCACCCGCAAAAGCTCTGAAATGCCCGCTTGGCGCCCGTCCCCGACAGCCGGATGTATGAGGGCGGGCCCATTCTCTTGCGGCAATCACCCGCTTCCTACCCTGTACAACGCGCATCGCAAAATCATAAAATGAGAAGCATTATCATTAATGCGAATCTGCCATGCACAACCACAGCCTCTCTTCGCCCGTCGCCCAGTTGTATGCGAACCATCACGGCTGGCTGCGGGGCTGGCTGCACCGGCGCCTGGGGCACAGTGCCGATGCCGAGGACCTGGCCCATGACACCTTTATCCGGGTGCTGCGCTCCCAGGAGGATGTGCGTGAGTTGCGCCAGCCCATGGCGTTCCTGGCCACCATTGCCAACGGCCTGCTGATCAATCGCTGGCGCCGCCAGGCGATCGAACGGGCTTATCTGGAAGCCCTGGCGGCGCGGCCAGTGGGGGAGGAGCCTTCGCCGGAGGAGCGGCACCTGATGATCGAGACCCTGTTGCAGCTGGATGCGCTGCTGGTGGGGTTGTCGTCGCGGGTGCGGCAGATTTTCTTTCTGTCCCAGCTCGATGGCCTGACCTATCCGCAGATCGCCGCGCAGTTGAGCCTGAGCGTGGCCCAGGTGCAGCGGGCCATGGGCAAGGCCTTCAGTGTCTGTTACGCGAGCCGTTTTGAATGAGTGGCGCCGCGGTCGATCCCCGGGTGCGGGACAGTGCCATCGATTGGCTGGTGCGGATGCAGTCCGGGCTGATGAGCGCCGCGGACCATCAGGCCTTGCAGCAATGGCGGCAAGCCAGTGCCGAGCATGAGTACGCCTGGCAGCGGGTCAGCAGCTTGCCGCTGATGCTGCAGCCGGGGGCCGAACTGTTGGCCGATGCCACGGCGCGCCGGGCGTTGCAAGCGGCGGGCGCCGATCCGCAGCGACGGCGACAGGTGCTCAAGTGCCTGCTGGCTTTGGGGCTGTTGGGGGGTATTTCCTGGCAGGGGGCGGATTCCACCCTGGTGCGCTCAGCCCTGGCCAGTTATCGCACCGGCGTCGGCGAGCGACGCCATTGGGCCCTGGCCGACGGTGGCTCGCTATGGCTGAACACCGCCAGTGCGGTGAACCTGGACCTGAGCGCCCGGCAGCGCAGCCTGCAATTGATCGAGGGCGAACTGGCCCTGGACACCCCGGCGGGCTCTGCATCCCTGCAACTGTCGACCCCGGATGCGGTGCTCCATAGCCGTGGTGCCAACCTGCTGGTGCGTCACGATCGCCTGGGCACCCAGGTGACGGTGTTGCGCGGGCTGGTGCAGGTGAGCGCACGGCAGCACCCAGCGCCGCTGGCATTGCAGGCCGGCTGGCAAACCCGGGTCGATGGCCGGGGAGCAGGGCGGCCAAGCCCCATCGATACGTTTCTGGCCCAGGCCTGGATGCGCGGCATCCTGCCCGCCGAGCGCATGCGCCTGGATCAGTTGCTGGCAGAGCTGTCGCGCTATCGCCCGGGCTTCTTGCGTTGCAGCGAAGCCGTGGCGGGCCTGCGCGTAACCGGCAGTTTCCAGTTGGACGACACCGATGCCGCCCTGGCCCTGGTAGCCAATACCTTGCCGGTGCGCATCGAGCGAAGAACCCGTTACTGGGTGACCGTGGTGCCGGCCTGAAACTTTTTTTTCACCGGCGCGATAGTTTTTTCGATCTGGCTTGGCCTTCAGGTATTACCCACCGGCACAGGTGGGTTTCGATCCCTAGGAGCCCTGCATGATTTTCCCTGCTCGTGTCTTGCGTACCCATACCTTCGGCCTGCTGTTGCTCGGTTTGCAGCCGCTGTGTAGTGAAGTGGCGTTGGCTGCCGGCGAGCGTCACTACAGCATCGGCGCCGGTCCCCTGGACCAGGTGCTGTCGCGCTTTGGCGCCGAGGCGGGCATCAGCATGGCCGGCAGTGCGCTGCTCACCGCAGGCAAGACCAGCCAGGGCCTGCAAGGGGATTTCAATACCGAGGCGGGCTTGAACCAGCTGCTGGCGGGCACCGGCCTGGGCTACGTGCGCCAGGCCGACGGCGGCTATGCCTTGCGCCTGCGCCTTGATGCGGTGTCGCTGCCGACCCAGAAGGTCAAGGGCGAAAACCCTGACGAGCAAGAGGTGTACCGGGCACCGCGTTCATCGGTGTACATCTCTGCCGACGACCTGCAGCGCTTTGGCGTGGTGTCGGTGGGGGACATGCTCAAGGGCCAGCCCGGAGTCCAGGTCGGTGACAGCCGCAATGGCGGCGGCCTGGATGTGAACATCCGCGGCATCCAGGGCCAGAGCCGGGTGGCGGTGACGGTGGACGGTTCGCAGCAGGCGCTGGATGTCTATCGCGGTTATGCCGGGACCCAGCAGCGCAGCTACATCGACCCGGACATGATCAGCGACATCGCCATCGACAAGGGCCCGAGCCTGACCTCCAGTGCCATAGGCGGCACGGTGAAGATGCGCACCCTCGGGGTCGGCGACATCCTCAAGGACGGTCAGACTATCGGCCTGCGGCTCAAGGGCGATGTCTGGAACAACGGTGTGGCCCCGGCCTCCCGCGATCCCCATTCCAAGACCCAGGACCTGTACTCGGAGCCGCACCAGAGCCGCGGCGGGTTGTTCGGCTCGCAGGCCGAGTCCGGCAGTGCCGCATTTGCCTACACCCATGAATTCTTCGATGTGGTGGCGGCCTACGCCCATCGCAACCAGGGCAACTATTTCGCCGGCAAGAAGGGCCAGGATCGCTACCGCACCTATGACCGTTACGGCGATGAAGAGACCAGCGTCGCCACCACCTACAACGCCGGGGAAGAGGTGCTGAACTCCTCGTCCAAGACTGAATCCTGGCTGCTCAAGACCACCCTGCGCCCGGCGGACGGCCACACCTTCGACCTGGGCTACCGGCGCTATGACGGACGCATCGGCGAGATCATGCCCTCGGACATCTTCCGTTTCGGCACTGGCGGCATCTACCAGTACCCCCTGGGCCATACCCAGATCGACACCTACACCGCGCGCTACAACTACTTGCCCTCGGGCAACCCGCTGGTGGACCTGACCGCCGACCTGTGGATGACCGATGCGCAGACCAGCCAGTTGACCGCCGTCTCGGCGCCGGCGTCCCAGGCCTACCGTTCGGACCGCAGCTGGAGCCGCCAGGCCGATCGCCGGGTGGGCGGTGGCCTGGCCAATACCTCGCGTTTCGAGACCGGCTACGGCGACGTGAAGCTGGACCTGGGCAGCTCGTTCCAGCTGGAGGAACTGCGCCCGCAGAAAAGCGTGGCCACCACCCAGGACGATATCAACGCCAACCGCATGCTGCGCGAAGGTTCGCGGCAGGAGTTCAGTTTCAACGGCAAGCTGGAGTACAAGCCGGTGGACAGCCTCACCCTGTGGGGCGGCGGGCGCTACACCCACTATCGCAGCAAGGATCACGTGCCCACGGCCACGGCGCGTCGCGAGGAACGTGACCTGCGCTACCTGCGGGTTTCCAACGGCGACAATTCCGGCAACATGATGTGGTTCCCCGACCAGAACGGCCAGTACACCGACGCCACCGACCCGCGCCTGAACAACGGCATCGTCTTCCAGAACACCAACTTCCCCTTCGAGGGCGTGCGCTACAACGACTTTGGCGCCACCGACTCCACGGTCTATCCGTCCCAGGTCGGCGAGGTGGTCACCGGCTACAACTACTCCGGCAAGAACAGCAACAGCGGTGGCGCCTTTGCCCCGGCCTTCGGTATCAATATCGAAGTGCTGCCGGACACCTTCGTATATGCCTCCTACACCCAGGGCTTTCGCATGCCGTCGCTGTTCGAAACCAGCCAGGGCGTGCAGCAGACGATGCCCGGCAAGGGCCTCAAGCCCGAGCGTTCGAGCAACTGGGAGATCGGCGCCAGCACCCTGCAAAAGGGCCTGCTGGTGGATGACGACTCGGCGGCGTTCAAGCTGGCCTACTTCAACAACACCATCAAGCACTACATCACCCGCTACTACGACCCGAGCCCGGGCCTGTGGGGCCTGATGCGCTTCAGCAACACCGACAGCTACAAAACCAGCGGCCTGGAACTGCAGACCCGCTACGATGCCGGGCGGGTGTTTGCCGACCTGTCGTCCACCTACTACCTGAAGACCGAAACCTGCGACGCGGCTTTCGCGGCCACCCTGCGCGCCACCAGCAACCCCTACCAGAAAACCGCCGACACCCCGGACTGCACCCCGGGCAGCTTCATGGGCTCCTACACCAACACCCAGAACCCGCCACGCTTTGCCGGCAACCTGACCACTGGCCTGCGCTTCTTCGACCAGAGCCTGACCCTCGGCATGCGCATCACCTACACCTCCGGCCCCACGGTTACCGCCGACAAGCCCTGGCAGACCGGCGCCACCACGCCGCAACTGAATTACCGCGAAGTGGCGCTGTTCGATCTGTTCCTCAACTACAAACTGAAGGAAGACGCCAGCCTCAACGTGTCGCTGCAGAACCTCACCGACCGCTACTACCTGGACCCGCTGGCGCAGAGCTTCATGCCGGCACCGGGGCGCACGCTGCGGGTGGGGATGCAGGCGAAGTTCTAGGGGGCGGGCAGCCTTTTTACGGACCAGGCAGCAAGGTGCGGCCTTGGCGCGCCGACCTGTTACTGCGGTGGATCGACGCAGTAAAGTAGGCCGCTTTCGCCCCCATTGGCCGGCACTCGCCCCTGACCTGGCCGGTATTGCCAAAGGGATCTGGCCCTCGCTGCGTTACAGATAAGGATATCCAATGAAGCCCCTGGTAAAGCGCCTCCGCCCCCTGGCTGTTCTGGTTTCAGTCACGCTCTTGAGCGCCTGTGCCCCGCTGGGCCGTTCCGACCTCAATGGCAGCGCCACGCAGAACCCGACCAACCAGCTCCTGGAAATCATCGATGGCGCGACCCGGGACGGTATGTCCGTGGTGCTGGTGCCGGCGCTCATGCCCAACAAGAGCGTGACCGACCTCTCCAGCTATTCCCATCGCGTGATCTTCAGCAACAAGGACCAGCCGGGCCAGGGCTACATGCAGTCCTTCGCCAATAACGACCTGGAGAAAATCAAGGAAACCGTATTTCTCTGGGATTTCCTTGAAGTGCACATCGTCCCGCCGGGAACCTACCTGATGTCCGGCGGCATTGATTACCGGATCGACAGCAGCCTGGCCCAGGTAGGCGCCGCGAAAGGCCAGCCGGCCAGCAGTGCCCGTGGTTCGGTGGACATGTCTGCGGTGCTGTATCGCCAGTTCGTCAAGGAACAATACTGGCGCGACGCTTCCTACGCGGATACCACCCACACCCAGAATGTCTGCAGCGCCGTGCATGTCGCCTCCGGCCAGTGCGTGGCCTGGCAAGAGCAGCAATACAACACGCGCCGGCAGGTGTCGGAAGGCGGTTGGACCGAAGGCACCAAGATCCGTGATGTCCAGTCCGTCAAGTTGAAGGCACAGATCCCCGACGCCTACGCGCCCCTGGCCTTCAGTATCCAGCCCGGCCAGATACTGCTCAGCGACCGCTTCCACCTGAAGACCCCGGCCGTGAGCTACGACAAGCAGACTTGCAAGGCTATCGACCCGCAGAACATCAAATGCGCACTGCGGGATATCCAGGTCTACGTGAGGCCGGCCCCCGTGGAGCTGGTCAAGAAGTTCAGCGACAAGGAGCTGGCGAATGTCAACGACACAGGCCGCCGGGTGCTGGCGCGTATCGAACCGATGAAAACCCGCCTGCAAGGGGACACCGGCATGGAAGACCTGGTGTGGGGCATCCCGGTTTCCCTGAAGAAAACCGCCAGGTAAGGGGGGGGCGGAGAACAGCGCGCAGCGCCACGGGCCATTTCCGTCAGGGCGCTCTCGGGCAGCTCGGCCAGTGA
Source organism: Pseudomonas sp. MWU349 (assembly GCF_017947325.1). Taxonomy (NCBI): domain Bacteria; kingdom Pseudomonadati; phylum Pseudomonadota; class Gammaproteobacteria; order Pseudomonadales; family Pseudomonadaceae; genus Pseudomonas; species Pseudomonas sp. MWU349. The sequence goes on from NZ_JAFEVP010000007.1 coordinate 49,547, forward strand.
ATTGACCCGGGATCGCGAGCCCAGCATCAGGTAGCCGGGCAGGGCGGACGACAGGTGATGATTGAGCACCCAATGGTCGGTTTGCAGAATGATGAACTCGGGGGCTATGCCCACCTGCTGGGCGGTGTTCAAGGCATGGGTTCCTGTTCGGGAAGGTCGCTCTTGTATTCGCCCCACTGCATGTAGGCGTAGTACCGGGTCATTGCTTCGAAGTGGCTGGGGGCTTCCACTTCCCACACAAGCCGGGCGTCGGGGTGAAGCAGTTTGCGTGCGGTGTTTCCCTGTGGGCCGCTCAGACAGAAGGTCTGGCAGTCATCCGGTTCCATCCAGAGTTGGTAGTTCATCTCTTGCGCTTCTGAGTGTGGGGGAGGCTATCGTCGTTGTGGCTCGAGCAACCTAGATCGAGCCGACCGAGCGCAGGTATTTCCGTGCCTGAGGGCTGGTGATCTTTTCGGGTTCAAGCACATACAGCGAGCTCCAGAGCGGCGGTAAACCCAGTTCCTCCATGTAGGACGTGAAGCTGTTGAAAGGCTCGGTGCCAATGACCTCGGCGCTGAGCCAGAGCAACTCGCACTCCTGGCAAAGGTGCAGGATTTCCCGCGTTGCCCGTACTTGAACCTGTGTTACTTCGCCTTGTTCACACTCCGGACACAGCATTTTTTCACCTCCCCAATGGGCGCGCAGTCTATCACTGACCAGGTTGCACGCGGCCAGCAACGAAGGTCTGCCTGCGCTCAGAAACCCGCCATGGAGGACGCTGCTTTCAACCCTGTCCGGAGCGGGCCTTTGCGGCACCCGCATCCCCGGCCCCGGTCGCATAAATTTGAAATGCCTGGCATTGCTCGCCAGAATCGCCCCCCGATCCGGCACAAGGTGCCGGACCTTGGTGGTGAAAAGGGGCAGCAGTTGAATCAGCAGACATTGTCCATGCGCCTGGCGCGCGTGGCGGCGCATGTGCCAACCGGCGCACGCCTGGCCGATATCGGCTCGGATCACGGCTATCTGCCGGTGGCCTTGCTGCTGCGCGGCAGCATCAGCGCGGCGGTGGCCGGCGAGGTGGCGTTGACGCCGTTCCACGCGGCCCGGCGCACGGTGCGCGACAACGGCCTGGAGCAGCAGGTCAGCGTGCGCCTGGCCGATGGCCTGGCGGCGATCGAACCGGGCGACGCCATCAGCGCCATCAGCCTGTGCGGCATGGGCGGCGAGACCATCCGCGACCTGCTGCAAGCCGGCAAGGCGCGCCTCAATGGCCAGGAGCGGTTGATCCTGCAGCCCAACGGGGGCGAGCAGCCCCTGCGCCAGTGGCTGATGGACAACGGCTACCGCATCCTGTGCGAAGAGGTGCTGCGGGAAAACCGTTTCGACTACGAAATCATCGTCGCCGAGCGCACAGGGCCGGTGAGCTACAGCCCCCGGGAGCTGTACTTCGGCCCTCTGCAACTGCAGGCCCGTAGTCCGGCGTTCCTGGCCAAATGGCAGCGCCTGCTGCGCCTGAAACAGCGCACCCTGGAAAACTTCAGCCGGGCACAGGCGGTGCCCGAAGAGAAGGTGCAGGACATGGCCCGGCAGGTGCGCTGGATCAGCGAGTTGCTGGGCTGAGTGCGCCAGGCGGCCGCTTGCCAGGGGCGGGTGCCATTCGCTGCCGGCCCGTACGACAAGCTACCGACCCGCGCAATGTCCCACGCTCAGCGCGTTGCCGGCTCCAGCCCCTATGCCGGGGGCTGGATGGCCGGCGGCGTCGAGACCTGTTGCAGGAACCGTTCGATCAGCCATCGCGCCGCTGGGCCCGGCGGCGTGTCGCTGCGGTAGATGGCGTCGAAGGGGTAGATCCCGCTTTGATATTCCGGAAGATTCAGGTGCACCAGCCGGCCGCTGCGCAGGTCCTCCTCGACCATGGGCCGCGGCATGTTGCCCCAGCCGATGCCGGCACGCAGCAGCATGTGCTTGGCGCCCAGGTCCGCCAGCCGCCAGGTGCGGTTGCTCAGCACCGCGAAATCCCTGCCCCGGGTCAGCGTCGAGCGGTCCGACAGCACCAGCTGGATGAATTCGCGCCCGGCGCCGGTCAGGTTGGCATCGCTGGCGGCCAGGGGATGATCCGGCGCGGCCACCGGAATCAGCTCGACACTGCCCACACCGATTCTTTCGATCCCGTCGATGCTTTCGTGCATCGGCCCACTGATGCCGACGACTGCGCCGCGCTCGATCACCCGCTCGGTGACTGCTCCCAGGGCTTCCATATGCAGGTGCAGGGCCACCGTGGGAAAGGCTTCGCGAAAGGCCTTGAGGGCGTCCACCACGCGCTCGGGGGCCAGCATCACATCGAGCACCAGGTGGACCTCGGCCTCCAGGCCTTGCAACAGGCCCCTGACCTTGGCACGCAGGCCATGGACGCCGTTGGCGATGGTTCTGGCCTCCACGAGCACGGTGCGTCCGGCCTCGGTGAGTTGCGGCTTGCGCGTGCTCTGGCGGTCGAACAGCGAGACCCCGAGCTGCATTTCCAGGTTGGCGATGGAGTAGCTGATGACGGACGTAGCGCGGTGCAGCTTTCTTGCGGCGCCGGCGAAGCTGCCGACTTCCACCACCGTCAGGAATACGCGCAATTGGTCCAGCGTCGGGGTGCCGGGGTCGGAGATCATCTCGGGTTCCTTGAGCGTTATCGGCGTTGACGCCCCGGCAGTGTGATCGATTCCAGCCGGGGAGGGGTTGAGGCAGTGTCCAGTGAAAGTTGTATTCTTGCCTATTTTATCGAACCTAATGATCTAAATTAGTCGGCTATTCAGAGAAGTTGTGGCGGCGCAAGCTTTCTTCACCCGGGCGATTCATCTCGGATCGCACCCAACTGAAGGAAATTCCTCATGTCCGCTTCTGCCCATATTGCTCAACCCGACACTCACCAACAAAGCCGCTCCGATACGCCCCAGGCCGTGGCCGCTCTGGCTGGCCGAGTGCTGCTCAGCGCGATCTTCCTGCTGTCCGGCGTCTCGAAGCTGGCGGCACCGGCGATGATGATCGGTTACATCGGCTCTGTCGGCCTGCCATTTCCGCAACTGGCCCTGGCCCTGGCGGTCATCGTTGAAATCGGCGGCGGCCTGGCGCTGGTCGCTGGCTGGCGGACCCGCACTGTTGCGGCATTGCTGGCGTTGTTCAGCGTGGTCACTGCCTTGGCCTTCCATAACGCACTGGGCGACCAGAACCAGTTCATCCACTTCTTCAAGAACCTGGCCATGGCCGGTGGCCTGTTGCAGGTCGTGGCGTTCGGTGCCGGTCGTTTCAGCCTCGACGCCCGCCGTCGCTGATCACCCGCCAGCGGGGGCCGGTTCCCTCGCGGCGGCTGCGGTTTCCCTGTGTTTTCTTGCCTGATCGAGGTGTCCATGAAAGCCCTACGTGCCTACCAATACGGCAGTCCCGATGTCCTGCGCCTGGAAGAAGTTGCCGACCCTGTGGCCGGCGAAGGTGAAGTGCTGATCGATGTTGCCGGTGCAGGGGTCAACCCTATCGACTGGAAGATCCTGTCCGGTGCCATGCAGGCATTCATCCCGCTGCCACTGCCTTTCACCCCAGGGGTCGAGGTGGCCGGGCGGGTGCTTGCCACCGGCCGGGGCGCCAACCGGTTCGAGGTCGGTGACCGGGTGTTCGGTTTCATCAACATCACGGGCGGCTATGCCGGCAAGGCAGTTGCCCGGGAATCCACCCTGGCGTTGCTGCCCCGTTCCCTCACCGCGTTGCAGGCCGGCGCCGTGCCTGCCACGGCGCTGACCGCCTGGCAGGCCCTGACCGAACATGCCGGCGTGCAGCCCGGGCAGAAGGTGTTGATCCATGCCGCGGCAGGAGGTGTGGGCAGCATGGCGGTGCAGATCGCCAAGTACCTGGGGGCCGAGGTCATCGCCAGCGCTTCGGCGGACAACCATGCCTACCTCAAAGGGCTAGGGGCCGATCAGGTCATCGACTATCGCCGCCAGGATTTCACTCAATGGCGGCCCGCGGTCGATGTGGTCCTGGACCTGGTGGGGGAGCAAACCCAGGCGCTGTCGTTCGCCCTGTTGAAACGGCACGGGGTGCTGGTGTCCCCGGTGAGCCAGCCCGACATCACCCTGGCCAACGACTATGGCGTGACCCCGGTGAATTTCGCCACCCGTGGCGATGGTGGCCAGTTGGCGAGGATTGCCGAGCTGTTCGACCAGGGCCGCTTGCAGGTCGCTGTCCAAGCCTTCCCCCTGAGTGACGCCCCGCAGGCGCTGGAAAAAAGCAGGGGCCGCCATGGCCATGGCAGGCTGGTCCTCGACATGGCCCGCTGATCGCTTGGCGGGCTCCCAGAACAGCCGGCACCACCGGCAAGCCAGGGCGGCGGTCCAGGGGACGGGCCAGCGCTTGCCATTTGCCAGCATCTTGTCGCTGGTGAAACGCCGGCTATATGATCGCGCGTCATGCCATTGGCCACTTGCGTGGCCGGCGTTTCCTCATCGGTTCTACAGGGATGTTCCAGGGATGAAAATCAAGAGCAAGACAGGTCTGCACAAGGAAGGCCGGCTGGCTGCGCGACTGGCCGGCTGGCTGCTGGCGCCGTGCATGCTGGCGGCTTCGATGCTGGCCCAGGCCGGTGCGCCTATCCCTCCCGGCGCAGTGCTGGCGGTGATGCAGAACGTCGAGGTGCCGGACCAGGATGAAGAGGTGGAGCTGGAAGACGGCGTTACCGCCACCTTCTGGTACGGCCAGGAGCTGGACTTCGACGGCAAGCACTACTACGCCACCTTTGTCTGGCACACCCGGGACCGCGCCGCTCGCGAGGGCGAGGATTTTGCCGCGCCGGAGGTTCAGGTACGGCTGGCCGATGCCACCTTCGAACTCACCAACCCGGGCCAGAAGCAGGCCTATTCCATCCGCAGCATCGAACGCAAGATCGGCTTCTTCGGCGGCCGCGAGAAGCCCGAGGAAGTGGACACCCAGCGCAAGGCCGTTGAGCACCGTACCGCTGACGGCCGCCTGCTGCTGGCGGTGCCCACGGCCACTTTCGACGATGGGGTGATCACCAGGGGCTACACCATGCTGGTGTTCAATCCGAACAAGAAACCCGAAGACGATGGCTGGGTCTGGTCCTATGTGGGCCAGGTGCGCACCGGCGAGGACAACTCCGCGGCCTGCGACGACGGCGCGGTCATGCCCTGCATCGGCAGCGACGGGGAGCTGAGCTTTGTCGCCGGCCAGGAGCCGCTGCCGCAGGTGCAGGTCAAGGTCAGCGGCACTACCTTCGAGGGCCCGGGAAAGGTCCGTTCGCTGGCGGCCGCAGACAACCTCACCTATGTCTACGACAGCAAGACCGAGCAGTACGTCAGCCGCTAGTTGCGGCAGCGACGGCCAGGTAGCGCAGCCTTGCCAAACCCACGATCCTCCAGGGAGGATCGTGGAGCGCTTTCACCCCGGCCCGGCACAGCCACCATCCAAGGAAACGGCGAATGAGTACGCGTATCGACATGCTGATGAACCCGGGGCCGGAGGTGCGCGCTGCGATCCTCGAGCCCTTGCGGGCCTACAACCGAGCCCAGGCGGGCGATCCCAAGCCCGAGGCCATCGCCCTGGTGGTCCGCGACGAGCACAGCGGTGAGATTCTCGGTGGCCTGCAGGCGGAGATTTTCTATCGCTGGATGTTCATCGAGTTGCTGGCAGTCCCCGAGCAGACACGGGGCCAGGGCACGGGCTCGCAATTGCTGAACATGGCCGAGGAGCTGGCCCGGGAAAAGGGCTGTATCGGCATCTGGCTCGATACCTTCGACTTTCAGGCGCCGCAGTTCTATCAGCGGCACGGCTTCAGCGAATTCGGCCGGTTGGAGGATTTCCCGCCGCAGCACCAGCGTTTCTTCCTGCACAAACGCCTGGTCTGAAGTCCCGGGCCCTGGCTGGCGAACCCGCATACAGCGCGTACCCGCAGCCTGGGCCGCGGCTACTCAGGCGTGGGCAGCAGCGATGGCGGGTAGAAGTTGGCCGTAGTGGGCAAGGGATTGCCATTGGATCGCCTGCTTTGCCAGCCACTGCTGCCCCGAGGCGGATATCGACCTGTGTCCGCTGCCCTGGTGGCCGTGAAGAAAAACTCGATCTGCAGGGCCAATCGGCGCACAGTGGCCGCCTGTACTGTTGCCACTTCCGATTGCCCGCCCATGACCCAGCCCCGAACCTCCACTGCACTTGCGGCCCTGATTGCCCGGCACACCCCGCACTCCGGCGACTTTCCCAGCGCCGTGCCCAACCTGACCTTGCACCGCCGTTCCACGCCGACCTCGGCCATTCCCTGCATCTACAGCCTGGGCCTGGGGGTGATTGCCCAGGGCGGCAAGCAGGTGCTGCTGCAGGAGGCGGTGATCAATTACCGGGCCGGGCAGGGCATGTTGACCAGCATCGACCAGCCGGTGGTGGCCCGGGTGACCCAGGGCTCGGCGGCCGAACCTTTCCTGGGCATGATGCTGACTCTGGACATGCACCAGATCCTGCAAACCGCCGCGCAGATGCAGCCGCCACCGCCTTCGCGGGCCAGCGATTATCGGACGGTGGTGGTGGATGAGCTGGAGCCGGGGCTGGCCAGCGCTCTGGAGCGACTGGTGGGCTTGCTCGACGAGCCGCCGCTGATTCCCCAGCTGGCGCCATTGATCCAGCAGGAAGTCATCGTCCGGCTGTTGGCCGGGCCCTACAGCCTGGCGTTGCAGCAGTTGCTGGCGGTGGGTTCGCCGACCCAGCAGATCTTCAAGACCGTGGCCTGGCTCAAACAGAACTTCACCCAGCCGTTGCGCGTCGATGATCTGGCGCAGCGCGCCCATATGAGCCCGTCCACCTTCCGCCAGCATTTTCGCGCCATCATCGGCGTCAGCCCGCTGCAGTTCCACAAGCAGTTGCGCCTGCAGGAAGCCCGGCAGTTGATGCTCAGCCAGAACATCGATGCAGGGCGCGCCGCGGGGCTGGTGGGCTATGAAAGTGCTTCGCAGTTCAGCCGGGAATACAGCCGGGTGTTCGGCGCGCCGCCGCAGCGGGATATCCGCAGGATGCGCGAGGCCGGGTAAGGGCCAGGTTGCAGTGCAGGGTTCAGCGAAATAGGCAAACCGGCTGTGGCGCGGCTCTGGGCGCCTAACCATTCGATCCGCCACGGATAGGCTTGTTTCTAGCTGTTTGTGTTGCAGCGAAACGGCCTTCGGGGTGAGCCGGCAGAATCCGCAAAACAGGCAAACTTGCCGTCAGAATAGGCAAGGTTTCGCCGCGTGCCATTTCTATACTGGTGCCCGACGACGCAGCAGCCCCAAGGCCTGCCGTGTCCCGGGCGCTTTCGGTAACGCCCGACTCCGCACTCCCGCACACGGGAGCGAGCGGTCCGCCTATCGATCCAGACGAGCCTGCCCAGGGCGGCTCAAGGAGTACGGTCATGAGCAACAGCATCGAACACGTCAGCTTCCTCAACTTCGGCTGGAGCAACGCCGCGGACATCTATCTGCCGGCGGATTTCAACCCGGGCAAGCGCTACCCGGCCATCGTCAGCACCCATCCCATCGGCAGTTGCAAGGAGCAGACCTCCGGCAACATCTACGCCGCCGGGCTGGCCCGGGCCGGGTTTGTGGTCATCGCCTTCGACGCCAGTTTCCAGGGCGCCAGCGGCGGCCAGCCACGCTTTATCGAAGACCCGGCCATTCGCGTGTCGGACATCCGTTTCGCCATCGACTACCTGGTGACCCTGCCTTATGTCGACCCCGAGCGCATCGGTGCCATCGGTGTCTGTGGTGGCGGTGGCTACACCATCCAGGCGGCAATGACCGACTACCGGATCAAGGCCCTGGCTTCCATTACCGGGGTCAACTTCGGCCGCCTGATCCGCGAAGGTTTCAGCAACTTCGATCCGGTCAGCGCCTTGCACGCCATGGCGAAGCAGCGCACCGCCGAGGCCCGGGGCGAGGCGCGTCATGTGATCGACTACCTGCCAGCATCGGTAGCCGAGGCGCAGCAGAACGGCATCAGCGACATCGACGTACTGGAAGCCACCGAGTACTACAAGACCGCCCGGGGCCAGCAGCCAAACGGCGCCACCAGCGGTCTGTTTTCCTTCAATAGCGCGGCCTTTGGCTGGGATGCCTTCCTGCAGGCCGAGGTGCTGCTGACCCAGCCACTGATGGTGGTGGTCGGCGACAAGCCCGGCGGCTTCGGTGCCTACCGCGACGGCCTGGAAATCCATGGCCGTGCGGCCTCCAAGGACAAGCATCTGGTGGTCGCTGAAGGCGGGTCCCACTACGACCTGTACGACCGCGCCGACACGGTGGCGCTGGCCATGGCGCAATTGGTGCCATTCTTCCAGCAGCGCCTGTAAGGGGTGAGGCAGCCGCCGCTGTCGCCTGGCCGGCGACGGCGGCTTTGTCGCGCCTGTGCTTGAGGTCCGTGGGGGCGTATTTCCTTTGCCGCAGTGCGGTGCGACTATACGAACCTTTTTGCACACCATGCTTTGGGTTGGACCGAAGTGCGCGGCGAAACCTTCGCCGAGCCGGTGCGGGGGGGCATGCTCATCATCCTGTCCGATGGCCGCTCGCTGTCCGCCAGCGCCCTGGCTGAAACGGCGGGGATGACACCGCAGACCGCCAGTTCGCACCTGACCAAGCTGCTGGAGAGCTTTTGCAAGCTGGGCTGGGAGCAGTTGCAGCGCCAGCTGGGTGTCCAGCCGCTGGCCTGAAGCCCTTGTGGCAGCCAGCGAAAGCCCCTTCAAGCCATCACCCCAAGGAATGACGAATGAGCCGCTTGCCCCTGCAACACATCGACCTGAGCCAGGTGACGAGCAGCGCTGAACTGCACCTGGTGCTGCGCGATGCCCTGGGTTTTCCCCAGTGGTACGGCTGTAACTGGGATGCCTTCTGGGACGCCATTACCGGGCTGGTGGAAATGCCCGAACAGTTGCATATCAGCGGCTGGCCAGCATTGTCCCGGCGCCTGCCCCGGGACGCGCAACTGCTGCTGCAATGCCTGGAACGGATGAAGGTCCAATACCCGACGCTGGCTGCGGACCTGCTGTTGGCGCCCGCCAAGCCTTAGTCCGGCCTATCGCCGGACGCGCAATTGAGCCACGACGCCGCCTGGCAAGGGTTTATTCTTTCCCGAGGCAGCGAACAGCCACCCATGGAGACGCCTGTGAGCATCAAAGACCATCCCGAGGATTACCAGGACCTCAAGCGCGCCGTCGCCTTGCTGGAGTCGCCTTCACTGACGGCGCGCCTGTCCGGGCTGCTGGGCTCGCCCATCGAAAGTGCGGTCAAGGCGCTGCCAGCGGTGGTGGCGAAAAAGATCAACGGCGCTGTGGTGGCAGCCCTGCACAGCTCCGCCGATGCGGCGCTGTGGAGCCTGGACAACGCGCCCAAAAAACCGGCATCGACCTTGCTGCACAAGATGTACGCGGCCACTTCCGGCGCTGTGGGCGGGGCCTTCGGTTTTGCCGCGCTGTTTGTCGAGTTGCCGATTTCCACCACCATCATGATGCGCTCGGTGGCCGATGTGGCCCGCAGCGAAGGCTTCGATCTGGCGGATTTTGCCACCAAGCAGGCCTGCATCGAAGTGTTCGCCATGGGCGGCAACAGCCAGGCCGACGACGCCACGGAAACCGGCTACTACATCACCCGCAGCTTCACCACCCAGGCCATGCAGCAACTGTCCAAGGAGCTGGCGGCCATTGCCGCCAAGCGCGGTGCCGGGGCGGTGGGCAGCTTGTCACCGGGGCAGGTGGGCAAGTGGCTGGCACTGCTGATCGAGAAAGTCGCCAGCCGTTACGGCGTGACCATCTCCAGCAAGTTCGCGGCCCAGGCGGTGCCGGTGATCGGCGCCTTTACCGGCGCCACCATCAATGCGCTGTTCACCGACTTCTACCAGGACATGGCCCGTGGGCACTTCACCGTCAAGCGCCTGGAGCACAAGTACGGCTTTGAGCAGGTCAAGGACGAGTATGCGCAGATCCTGCGCAAGCAGCTGGCAGGCTAGGGCGGTATCCCCATGAGCGACTTTCCCGTTATCCGCACCCCGCGCCTGATCCTCAGGGAACTGTGCCCGGCCGATGTCCCGGCACTGTTCGCGATCCACAGCGACGCCGATGCCATGCAGTGGTTCGGCACCGACCCCATCACCGACTACCCGCAGGCCGAGCAACTGCTGGCGCTGTTTGCCAGTTGGCGCAGCCTGCCCAACCCGGGGACGCGATGGGCCATCGAAAGCCACAACCAGCCGGGCCTGCTGGGTACCTGCGGCCTGTTCAAATGGAACCGGCAGTGGCGCAGTTGCGCCGTCGGTTTCGAGCTGGGGCGTGCGGCGCAAGGGCAGGGGCTGATGACCGAGGCGCTGGAGGCCGTGGTTGGCTGGGGCTTCGAGCATATGGCGCTCAACCGTATCGAGGCCCAGGTGCATCCGCGAAACCGGGCGTCCCTCAGATTGCTGGAGCGGGCGGGCTTTGTTCGCGAAGGACTTTCACGTCAGGCGGGATACTGGCTGGGGACTCATCATGATCTGGTGCAGTACGGGTTGTTGAGGGCCGACTGGCTCAGTCTGGCGCCGCTCGCCGCAGGTTCTGCGTAGCCCAATAGCGCGAATATCAGGCGGGCGCTGGCAGCTCAGCTGTTGCCCGGCGTCGGCGCATCACTGTCCTCGACGGGCTCCAGGTCGTGGTAGGAGGGGAAGACCTTCCGGTTACTGATCTTCAAGCCTGTCGGTTGCGCGAGCCCGTGGGTCTTACTGGAGTCCCAGGTGCGCCGTTGGCCGCAGTAGGTATGCACCACCTCCGAGTTGTCCCAGAACAGGCGCTCCAGCAGGGCTTCGTACTCGGCCAGCCACGAATCATCGAAGATGTAACTGCCTTTGGGGTAGGTGGCGAAGTGCACCATATGCCCGTAGTAGCAGTGCCCCCGGCTGTTTGGCAGCACGCTGAAAAGCGCCCGGGTGATCTGCGCCCCCGTCACTGGCAGGCTTTGCAGTACCGCACGATTGTGCGCTTCGGCAGCCGGCGAAGGGTCAAAGCAATGGATGTATCCATACAAGTTGCCGCTCATGGGGTCAGATGCCTGCGTCATGGGTTGATTGGCGGCATCCGTTGTTGCGGGCGAGCCGATCGATCGCTTGCACACCTGCACGCATCTTTTCCACGGCGCTGGCATTGGCCGAGTGGATGTGAATACGCGGCGGATGAAAACCATTAAGGACCACGGCCTCTTCGATCCACAGGATCACGTCGTAACCGGTGCCGCGCTGATCATCTCCGAGGTCGTGGTCGAGGCTGACTTCCTCGACGCCACCGGCTTTCAGCAGCGCGATAACTTCGTCCGGCCAGTAGGTGCGAACCCAGCCTTGCGGGGTTTGGCGTTCGTCGTCAAGGTAGATTTTCATGGGCCTGTTTACTCTTTCAGATGCAGTTCAAGCATCGGCGTCGTTCGCGATGACATGCAGCACAAGGCTTAGCGAGTCGTCGGTGAGCAGCGGTGGGTGATCCTGTTGCAGCTTGTCGATGAAAAAAAGCGCACCCGGCGCTGTTTCAGCGGGCATGGAGAAGCAAGGGTAGAGTCGGTGTTTACTGGCCTCGGCATACTGGATATGAACCTCGCTGTGCTCAATCCAGATCCTGCTCGATTGACCGGAGCAACTCAGGAACAAGGTGCTGAAACTGGATTGCTCCTGCTCCAGCGGCATTGATTGAGAGTCGCCGTGCCGGCCTTTGCGAATGGCTCGTGCCATGGCATTGAATGCTTTGGGTGTGCCAAAGAAATGCAGTTCCTGTCCGTTCAGTCTTGCCAGCACGTCAAGTTTCCTTTCGTATCGCGTCGGTCAACGCTGGGTCATTGCAACCTGCGCCGCAGCGCTAATAGGACCGCGTCAGGGTGGCAGAGTGGCCTGTCCAGAGGAATGGCGCCGGCTGTTTCAGGCGCCAAGGTGATCGTGCTGGGCACGCCCTGGTCGCAGAGCTGCTGTTGAGCTTGCAACAGGACTCGGCGGCTGCCTGTAAGCCAATGCTTGTTCTGCTCTGACAGCAGTGCAGCGACTTGCGGTGGATGGTTTTTTACGGTGGATGTCTGGATGAATTTTCGCCCAGTTGTATACCCCGATATTGAGCAATAAGCCATTGCCGGGCTCAAGGTTGCATTGTTTCTCCGGCACTGGATTAGTCCGCCGCACTTGTGTAGAAACGCTCCTTCCTTCAACCCGGCACCCGTTGCCACCCCAGGTAGAACCCCATGCGGCCCAACGCCGAACTGCGATTGTTTGCACTGCCCCTGTGCGCTGGCCTGGTCTACGCCGTGATCAAGGGCCTGATCAAGGGCTGGAATGGCACGGAGCTGTTTTCCGGGTTTCTGTTTGGCAGTGTGATCGCCATGATCCTGGGCATTCCCCTGTTGCTGTGGACTGAGCGGCGCTGCCCGCAGGCCAGGGCGCGCTACCTGTGGATCAGCCTGACCCTGAGCCTGGTGGCCACGGTGCTGGTGCGTACTTCATGGATGCAGCTGTTGCTGCTGCCGCTGGCGGGCGGGCTGGCCCTGGCTGGCCTGTACAGCCTGCTGAGCCGTGGGATTGATCAGCTGTCCGTGCCGCCCCATGGGCGAGGGCAGGGCTTGCGGCGGCTGCTGGCGGTGCCGCTGTCGGGGGCGCTGACCCTGGGGGGCGTCGCGGTAACGCTCTATCCCAAGGGCGCGGAAAGCCTGCCGGTATTCTTGCTGGGGGCCGTGATCGGCGCCTGGATCAGCATGCTGGTCAGTTGGCCGGTGCTGTGGCTGGTGGACCGCTTTCTCGCCACTGGCTGGCGCTATGTGATCGGCGGTGGCCTCAGTGGCGTGCTGATCTGGCTGCTGTCCGGCGCCCCGGGGCTGTTCGCCGGGTCCCTGAAGGGGGCTTCGGGGCTGGACTACTGGATCCCCTTGCTCAACCGTGGGATCTTTCCGTTCCTGCTGCTGGGGCTGCTGGCCGGGGGGCTGTTCACGGTGCTCCACGGCATCGGCCCGCGCCGCCGTTCGGCCGCCTGCGACTGAATTACATTGCCCAAAGGTCCTGCCTGATGAACCTCAGCCCCATCACCCACGTCGCCTTCGAGGATGAAATGCTCTGCCTGAGTTGGGCCGACGGCTTGCGGCTGCGCCAGCCCCTGAGCCGTTACAGCCGGCTGCGGGAGGCCACGCCCGAGCAGCGGGCGGATTTTGCCATCGCACATCGGGGCTGGTCCGTGTCCTGGCCGCACCTGGGCGAGCCGGTGCTCAGTGTCAACGCCATCGACTGGATCTGGGAAGGCTTGTGCGATGAGTCCATGGCTCGCCTGAAGGCCCTGGACTGGCAACTGCAGCAACTGCCGGCGGACGACCAGGCCATCGTCGCGCTGTGGCGCCTGGAGGCGGACGGCTACAACGGCGGCTTCCTGCAGTTCTTCTGCAACTGGGGGCAGCAGACCTGCGAGCTGGCGCTCAGCACCCTGGCCGCGATCGGCGCGCGCAACACTCGGGCCCTGGTCAGCCGCCAGCGCCAACTGATCGCGCACCTGGAAGACCACCCGCAACTGGAGCAACTGTGGGACATTCCCGGGCTGCTGAGCGACGAGGAACATGAGCTGATCAGTGGCGAACTGGACGAGCAACTGTGGTCGGCGATGGAGGAGGTCCCGGCCTTGGCGGTGAAGTATTTTTACGTTGGCTGAGGGGCCTGGCGCCGTGGTCTAATGCCGCGCCTCGTCTCGGCAAATGGACTTCACCCCATGTCTGAACCCCGCATCCGCGCGCTCGCGCTGTGCATCTTCCATCACCAGGGCAAGATCCTGGTCAATCAGTTCTTTGATGCCGACAAGCAACAGATGCTGTTTCGCCCCCTGGGTGGCGGCATCGACTTTGGCGAGCACAGTGCCCAGGCAATCGTTCGGGAAATACAGGAAGAGCTGGGGCTGTCGATCAACAGCCTGCGCCTGATCGGCACCCTGGAAAGCCTGTTCACCTATGCCGGCAAGCCCGGCCATGAATTCGTCCAGGTCTACGACGCCCGCTTCGACGACCCGAGTGTCTACCAGCGTGCCCAGCTCGATGCCCGGGAAAGCGATGGCGCGCCCTTCGTGGCCCGCTGGCAGGGCAGCGCCAGCTTCACCGAGCAGACGCCGCTGGTTCCCGCGGGCTTGGCGGACCTGCTCAAGCAGGCGGGCCTGCTTGGCTGAGGGGCATTGATGCTGCTTGGTGCCCTGCCGGGCGCGGTGGCCGGGCAGGGCCGCCGGCTCAGAAGTCCCAGCGGGGGCTGAGCATGAAGTTGCGGGGTTCGCCGTAGGCCGCCGAATTATAGAAACCGACGTTGGTGTAGTAGGACTTGTCGAAGATGTTGTTGACGTTGAGGGTCGCCGACAGGTTCTGGGTGATCTGGTAGCGGGTCATCAGGTCCACCAGCCAGTAGGCCTCCTGGGAAATGTCTTCGTTGATCTTGCGCGGTGCGTTGTAGACCGAATACCAGCCCTCGCTCTGCCAGCGCAGGCCGCCACCGACGGTCAGCTTGTCCAGGTCGCCCTTGAGCTTGTAGCTGGTGTAGAGGTTGACCTGGTCCTGCGGCTCGAAGGTGGAGATCTTGTCGCCCTCGTCATCACGCACGATCTTGTGGGTGTAGCCGGCCTGCACTTGCCAGCCCGGGCTCAGTTCGCCGGAAATCTCCAGTTCGTACCCCTTGGTCACGGCCTTGGCGCCCTTGAACGCGCAGTTGTCGGGGGTGGGCGACTGGTTGTTATAGGCATCGTCCGGCTCCGAGCGGTTGGTCTCGTGCACTTCGAAGTAGGCCAGGCTGCTGTTGAGGCGGCCTTCGAAGAACTCGCCCTTGAGCCCCAGCTCGTAGTTCTGGCCTTCGTCCGGGTTGAGCAGCTTGCTGTCCTTGTTCCAGCTTTCCTGGGGCATGAAGATATCGGTGTAGCTGTCGTAGACCGCGCCGACGTAAGGCACGAAACGTTCGCTTTCCTTGTAGGACGGGGTCAGGCCGGTGAGGTGATAGTTGACCACGCGCCCGCCCAGCACCAGTTCATGCTCGCGGCCGAACAGATTGAAGGGGCCGCTCAGGTACCGGTCGGCGGAATCGCTGGCGGTGTCGCCGGTGTACTTCTGTGCGTTGACCTTGGCCGTGCCATCGGTCTGTGGCTTGTCGAATTGGATCGAGCCGAGCTCGGCGTTATAGCGGTTGATCTTGTGGTCCAGTTGCAGCTTGGTGACCCAGCCATCCCCCAGGTCGTGTTCGAGCATGGCAAAAGCGGTGCGGGTGTATTGCTCCCAGCCGCTCCAGGCCGCGCCGTTGTTGCAGGAGCGCGACATGCTGTTGTGCCCGCCGGTGGCGTTGATCAACGGGAAGGTGCCGGACCACCCGCAGGTAGGTCTCCTGGGCCAGGTCCTCGGCCAGGTTGGCGCAACCCACTACCCGCGCACGCATGCGGATCAGCCCCCCGCGCTGCGCAATGAACAGCGCGCTGAGTTGTTGCTGGTCGTCTCCGGTTTCCATCGCCCACTGCTCCCACTACCTGATACGGCTCAGCGTGAATGGCTGGGTATTTTTATGAGAATTATTATCATTGACGGCGGGTTTCCACGGAGGCCTTGTCCTGGGCTTTGTGCAGGGCTTGCGGCACCAGGGAATGATTCGCGCGGCCCATGGTCGATTCAACATGGCCCCCGGTGACCCGTTCGCTCCCCCTCGACGCGCCATCGTGCCGGCCAGGCTGTAACCGGTTGCGCCGCTCTGCCGCCAGGTACGTTCAGGGGCGGCGTTGGCAGGGGGTAAAGGTTTTTCGGGAAGGATCGATCATGCGCTGGATTGTCAGGACCCTGTGTTTTGCCTTGTTGTTGCCCGCAGCCCAGCTCTGGGCCGCCGACCCCCAGCCGGCGGTCCAGGCCGCTGCCCAGGACAAGGCCCAGGCGCTGGAGCAGAAAGCCGCGGACAAGGAGAGCCCGAAGGCCGAGCCCCAGGCCGCCCCCATCACCAAGACCGAAGTGCAGGCCGTGGACCCGGCCGGCCAGGCCCCGGTGGACGACGCCATCACGTGCCTGTCGCGGACTATCTACTGGGAAGCCAAGGGTGGTGAAAGCGCCGATATGGAGGCCGTGGCCAATGTGGTTCTGAACCGCCTGGGCCATGAGGGTTTTCCCGGGACGGTGTGCGAAGTGGTCAAGCAGGGTTCGGAAAAAAGCCCCTGCCAATTCTCTTGGTGGTGCGATGGTCGGCCCGACCAGGTGGAAGAAGAGGGCCGCTACACCATTGCCAAGGAAATTGCCCGCAAGGCGCTGAACCAGCAGCTCAAGGACCGTACCGGCGGCGCTCTGTTCTTTCACGACCGCAGTGTTTCGCCGGACTGGTCCAGGGCCTATATCAAGACCACCGAGATCGGCAGCTTCAGCTTCTACAAACCCAAGGACGTCGCGGCGCGCTAGTTGTGTGGGGTTGAGTCGCGGGTGCGAGCCTGGTCGTCCTGGCGTAGCCAGCGTTTGCCGAGGGTGGTCAGCCGATGGCGGATGGGCTGGCTGAACATTTTTTGCGAGACCTGGTGCAGCAGGCTTTCGCACAGCTCGCGATCCAGCGGGAAGCCGGCTTCCAGCCATGCCACAGCACCGTGCTCCCAGTGTTCGGAGCCGGACCCCAGGGCGGTCAGCAGCAACTGGCGCAGGCACGGCGGTTCACCCGGCGGGGGCTCTATCCTGAGCCCGGCGAGGGCGCCAGGCAGGTCGGCGGCAACCGATTCGTAGGGGTGTTCAAGCAACGGCAGAAGCCAAACGTAGTTGAAGTGCCGGGTCATGACAGGGGCATTCCTCTGGGCGCGGCGCGGCTTATTGCACTTGCTCGAACTGATCGGTGATTGCATACCAGTCGGCCTTCATGGCCACGCAGTAATGCTGTTGCCTGAGGGCTGCGAAGGGGGTGTCCAGGGTGGCAATGGCGATGGAAATCCACTGGCGATATTCGCCCTGGGTGTCCTGCCAGAACAACGAAGAGCCGCAGTGGCAGCAGAACTGGCGCAGCACGCCAGGGGAGGATTCGTACACCTTGAGCGTTGATCTCTGGTCGCGGATTTCCAGATTCTCACGCGGCGTACTGGCGTAGGAAGCAAAGGCCGCGCCGTGGCCCTTCTGGCACTTGTGGCAATGGCAGTGGGTGACGGCCTTCAGCGCGCCGCACACTTGGTAAGTCACCGCGCCGCACAGGCAACTGCCTTGATGCTGGTTTTGCATGGTCAGGGTTTCCGAAGTTTCAGGGCCAGCCTTGCCGCGGGTGGGTGAACCCTTTATAAAACGCCGGCTGCTGATCGCAGCAGTTGCCCAGGAACCCGACCCGCAAGGAGCGACATAGTGAGTCAATCGCCTCACCCTCTCAACACCTGCATAGGGCGCGTGCGCCTGCCGGGGCTCGCCGGCCTGCTGCTGGCGCTGGCCGGCTGCGGCGCCCTGACCGATGTGCGGTCCTTTTCCACGCCCTATTCCACGCCGCCGGGTGGCGAAACCGTGCGCCTGCGGGTGATCAGCGACGGCATGGTGCGCGGTGTGCCCAGGTCCGACTGCGTGGATTTCCGCCTGCCCGGGGCCGGGGTCATGGTGGCTGCCCGGGACGGCTACGCCAACCGTAAAGGTGAAAGCCTGGGCATGGCGGCGCCGCAGACTCCCGCAGTGCCCGGTACCCGGACCGAAGTGCTGGTGCCGGCGGGGCAACCCATGGCGTTCCACTACCTGGGCAACCAGTGCTACAACCTGTTCAGCTTCGTGCCCAAGGCAGGCATGGACTACCAGCTGGAAGCCTCGGGGATGTACAAGTGCGCGGTGATGCTCAAGCAGGCGCCGCTTGGCTCGAAGGCATATGCTGCGGCCCCGTTGAAAGACAGCAAGCTGTGCCGGGTGACGGACAACCTGTAACGCCCCGGACCTGAACCCGGGCAGAGGAGAGAGGCACCATGCAGGCCTTGGAAAACCGCATTCCACCACCCCTCGTCACGGTCCTGTTCGCCGTGTTGATGGGGCTGCTTGCGCGCAGGTTGCCGGGCCTGGATCCGGCCTTGGGCACACGCCTGTTGCTGGCGCTGCCGCTGGTGATGGCCGGGCTGCTGTTTGTCCTGGCCGGAGGGCTTGCCTTTCGCCGGGCCAAGACCACGGTCAACCCGCTGAAACCCGCCAGTGCCTCGGCCCTGGTCACCTCGGGGATCTACCAGTACACACGCAACCCGATGTATGTCGGCTTTGCTCTGTGGCTGCTGGCCTGGGGGCTGTACCTGGCCTCGCCCCTGGTACTGCTCGGCGTCCTGGGGTTCGTCCTGTACATGAACCGCTTTCAGATCTACCCCGAAGAACGGGCGCTCGGGCAGTTGTTCGGGGCTGATTTTGCGGCGTATCGCCAGCGTGTGCGGCGCTGGCTTTAGGCGGTACGGTTGTTCAAGCCGCCACTTGCGCCTGCAGTTGCAACTGGCCATCCACTTCGCGGGTCAGGCCGCTGGCGACGAACAGCGGTACCAGCAATTGGTGCAGTTGGGGGTCGACGAAATCCTTGACCGTTGCCAGGTCCAGATCGCCGCTCGCCGGCAGCTCGGCCTTGGTGAAGGACAGCCAGGCTTTCTTCAGGGCCTGCAGCACATCGCTGCCAGCGGTGGAGGCGAAGCGCCGGTTGGCCACCCGGCCGGCGAAGTTGAAGGTGTGCTGGTAGTCGTAGCCGCTCTCGTCACCCTGGCTGGCGACGCAGCGACCACAGGAGCAGGGGCCATCGGCGAAGGCCGCGCGCAGGTAGCTGTTGAAATCGACGATGGGCTTGAGGGCCAGGCGCTTGTCGACTTCGAACAGGTCCCCGGTCATTTTTGCTTCACTGCTCAAGGTCATTTTCCTCACTGTCAGGCGGTGTATTTCTCAAGGGGCGCACCATACCAGCCGGATCGGCCCAGGGGTACTTTTCTGGCGTTGTCCGCGGCTTGAGAGAGGGGGAACATCTGCTAGGATCCATCGGCTTTTATGGCGGGGCGACGGGCAGCACCCGGCCCCTGTGTCTTGATCTCATTGAGGAACACCCATGTCGATCTACACCCTCACCGTTCCCTGTTTTGCCCAGATGCTGCGCGCCCTGGAGGGCTTTCTCGCCAAGGGCGAAGAGCAGGCCCGGGCGCGGGGGTTCGAACCCCAGGTGCTGTTGCAGTCACGGCTGGCACCGGACATGTATGACCTGGCGGCCCAGGTGCGTTTTGCCTGCACCCAGGCCCGGGAAGCGGTACAGCGCCTGAGCGGGCAGCCTGTGACTGCATTGCAGGCGCCGACCGGTATGGCCGAGGCCAGGGCACTGATCGAAGACACCCTGGCGTTCCTGGCGGCGGCGGACCGCGAGCTGATCGACAGCAGTGGCCAGCGGGCCATCGCCATCGAGCTGCAAAACGGTGTTGCCTTCGACATGAACGGCGAGGAGTTCGCGCGCAACTGGGCGACGCCGCAGTTCTATTTCCACCTGGTCACGGCCTACAACATCCTGCGGCACAACGGTGTGCCCCTGGGCAAGGCCGATTACGCCCAGCACATGTTCGCCTACCTGCGCCAACCGCAAGAGGCCTAGCCGCGCCGGCTGCTGGCTCACCGGCCAGCGTCAGGTCAACGCCGATGGCCGCATCACCCGGCGCTCCAGGTCCTACAGCGCCGGCCGCGGCAACTGCACCCATTCCTGCACCGCCGGCCGTTGCCACTGGCGCTGGGCATAGTCCACCAGGTTCGCCGGCACCGGGTCACCGTTGAGGATCAGCCGGTTGAGCATCAGCGCCAGGTCGACATCGGCGATCGACCACTGGCCGCACAGGAAGTCGCGGCCATCCGCCAATAGCTCCTGCGCGGCCTCCACCAGGGTATTCGTCGCCGCTTGGGCCTGGGGCGACAGCGGTTCGCCCTTGCAGCCGTAGAACACCACCAGGGTCGTGCGCTCCTGGCGGATCGGCAACAGGTCGCTGCGCAGCCAGGCCTGGACCTGGCGGGCCTTGGCGCGCTGGCGCAGGTCCTGGGGATAGACCGGATTGTGCGGGTACAACTGTTCCAGGTATTCAGCGATGGCCGAGGATTCGGACAGGGCAAAATCGTCCAGCACCAGGGTCGGCACGCGCTGGGTCAGGGACAGGCGGGCGTAGGCCGGCGCGCGGTTCTGCGCGGCGTCCAGGTCCAGGGGCAGCAGGTCGAAGTCGATACCCTTTTCCCGCAGCACCACGAACACGGACAGGGCATAGGGGCTGGTGAACTGGGCATCGACGTACAGGCGCGGGCGGGAAGCGGTCACGGCGGTCTCTCCAAGGGGGGAGCGCACACGCTAGGAGATCCTGGTCGATAAATAAAATGCAGGTTTTTTATCCGTGCATTCCTCGCAGGAATACTGGCGAACAGTTGGCGAGGCTGATGCTATGCCGCGCGGTATGGGCCTAGGGCCACTGGGCCGCCCCTGCGTGGGTGGCCAGCATTGGCAGGCACATTGCCTTGATCGAGAAGGCATAGTACTGGCCCCGGGCAGTCTGAAGTGTCGCCAAAATCACTTTATTTTCAGGTGGTTAGGTGACCGTAAAATGCGCCATGTGTTGATTACGCTGACTTCGTTTGCCCTGTTGGGCGGGGCTTCTGCGGCCCAGGCCCGGGAGCTGGCGGCCAATGACCGATATGTCTGCAGCTGGGGGGCGGGCACTGCCGCCAGGGCCCAGGAACTGAAGTTGTCCGGGGTGTCGCTGTATGCGGCGCGGCAGAAGATCCAGACCTACAAGTTCAGCAAGGGCTGGATGCGCATGATGGCCCTGGGCATCACCGAGCAGACCTACGACAGCCCCTCGCGGATCAAGCCCGAGGCACTGCGCAAAAGCTTTAACGAGGATTGCCTGAGGTATAAGTTGGCTCGCCGCTGACGAGGGCGCGGCCTGCTGCGGCAGCGTCCGATTTGGCCGTTTGATCATGAGTGGAACTTGTGATCATCACGATTAAAATGAGTTTGTCTCACCAAGGGCCGAGTGCCGACAATGGCTCCCATCAAACACAGGGGAGTTGCATGTCATGGCTTTGGCCCATTCTCTAGGATTTCCGCGCATTGGCCGCGACCGTGAACTGAAGAAAGCGCAAGAGGCGTTCTGGAAGGGCGAACTCGACGAAGCCGGCCTGCGCGCCGTGGGCCGTGATCTGCGCAAGACTCACTGGGAGCTGCAGAAAAACGCCGGTATCGACCTGCTGCCCGCGGGCGATTTCGCTTGGTACGACCAGGTTCTGACCCATTCCCTGATGTTCGGCGTGATTCCCCCGCGTTTCCGTCCGCAGCATGGCCCGGCCACCCTGCAGACCCTGTTCGGCATGGCGCGTGGCGTCAGCGACGGCTGCTGCGGCGGTGCCCACGCCCAGGAAATGACCAAGTGGTTCGACACCAACTACCACTACCTGGTGCCTGAATTCGACGCCGACCAGCAGTTCCAGCTGGGCTGGGAGCAGCTCTTCGAAGAGGTCGAGGAGGCTCGGGCCCTGGGGCACGCCGTCAAGCCGGTGCTGATCGGTCCGCTGACCTACCTGTGGCTGGGCAAGGCCAAGGGCGCCGAGTTCGACAAACTGGAGCTGTTGGACCGCCTGCTGCCGCTGTACGGCCAGATCTTCCAGCGCCTGGCGGCCCAGGGCGTGGAGTGGGTGCAGATCGACGAGCCGATCCTGGTGCTGGACCTGCCCCAGGATTGGAAAAGCGCGTTCGAACGCGCCTACAACCAGATCCAGCGCGAGCCGCTGAAAAAACTTTTGGCGACCTATTTCGGTGGCCTGGAAGAGAATCTCGGCCTGGCCGCGAACCTGCCGGTGGATGGCCTGCACATCGACCTGGTGCGTGCTCCCGAGCAGTACCCGACCATCCTCGATCGCCTGCCGGCCTACAAGGTGCTGTCACTGGGCCTGGTCAATGGGCGTAACGTCTGGCGCTGCGACCTGGAAAAAGCCCTGGCCACCCTGCAGCACGCCCATGAGCGCCTGGGTGAGCGCCTGTGGGTGGCGCCTTCCTGCTCGCTGTTGCACAGCCCGGTGGACCTGGACCGTGAAGACCAGCTGGACGCCGAGCTCAAGAGCTGGCTGGCTTTCGCCGTGCAGAAATGCCAGGAAGTGGCGGTTGGCCCAGGCGGTGAACCAGCCGCAGGCCCAGGCGGTGCTCAAGGCCCTGGAGCAGAGCCGCGCCGTACAGGCCAGCCGCGCGGCCTCGCCACGCATCCACAAACCGGCGGTACAGGCTCGGGTGGCGGCCATTACTCCCAAGGACAGCCAGCGGCGCTCGGCCTTCACCCAGCGTATCGCCAAGCAGCGCGCCGGCCTCGACCTGCCGCTGTTTCCCACCACCACCATCGGTTCGTTTCCGCAGACCGCCTCGATCCGCCTGGCGCGCCAGTCGTTCAAGCAGGGCAAGCTGAGCGTGGCCGAATACACCGAAGCCATGCACAGCGAAATCCGCCACGCGGTGCTGGTGCAGGAACGCCTGGGCCTGGACGTGCTGGTGCACGGCGAGGCCGAGCGCAACGACATGGTCGAGTACTTCGCCGAGCAGTTGGATGGCTATGTGTTCACTCGTTTCGGCTGGGTGCAGAGCTACGGTTCCCGGTGCGTCAAGCCGGCGGTGATCTTTGGTGACCTGAGCCGCCCCAAAGCCATGACCGTGGAATGGGTCCGCTACGCCCAGGGCCTGACCGACAAGGTGATGAAGGGCATGCTCACGGGCCCGGTGACCATGCTGATGTGGTCTTTCCCGCGCGAAGATGTGAGCCGCGAAGTGCAGGCCCGGCAACTGGCCCTGGCGATCCGCGACGAAGTGCTGGACCTGGAAGCTGCCGGCATCAGGATCGTGCAGATCGACGAAGCCGCGTTCCGTGAAGGCTTGCCGCTGCGCCGGGCGCAGTGGCAGCACTACCTGGACTGGGCCACCGAAGTGTTCCGCCTGTGCGCCTCCGGCGTGCGTGATGAAACCCAGATCCACACCCACATGTGCTACAGCGAATTCAACGATGTGATCGAGTCCATCGCCGCCATGGATGCGGACGTCATCACCATCGAGACCTCGCGTTCGGACATGGAACTGCTGGACGCCTTCGAAGCCTTCGCCTACCCGAACGAGATCGGCCCGGGTGTCTATGACATCCACTCGCCACGGGTGCCGGATGCCTCGGAAATGGCCAACCTGCTGCGCAAGGCCGCCCAGCGCATTCCTGCCGAGCGCCTGTGGGTCAACCCGGACTGCGGCCTGAAGACCCGCGGCTGGCCGGAAACCGAAGCAGCCCTGGTGCACATGGTCACCGCGGCCCGTCAGTTGCGTAAAGAACTGGCCTGAACGGCCAACCCCGCCACCGGAGCACGTCGGCGTGCTCCGGTTTTCTGCGTCCAGCATGGCATCGGGGGCAAGTGGTGCGAGGGCGAGCAAGCAGGTGGCGGAGGCCGGCGCGGCGTATCTGATCCGTATTTTTCTTGCGCATCTGCGTCTGTTATCAGAACAGCCATGGTTTGAAAATGGCGCGCCCGGCCGGCTTTACGGCTGGAGACCGGGCCCGCTGCACCGCATACCTACTGTTCAGGAGGCCTGATGACTAAGATGGCGTTTTTCTTGTTTGGATTTTTAGCCTTGACCATCGCGCTCGGTGCGCTCGCGACTATCTCTCCGACCTGACCCCCCAAGCCCTTCGCGGCTCTTGCTTCATATCCCCGCGCAATCAGTGGCAGCCCGGCAAGCGCTGCCACTGCCTTGTACCTATTTGGAACACTTTCGTGCCCCGACCACGCAGAGGATCACCGCCACGGTGACCCCGAGCATGCCCAGGCTGACGTGCTCGTGGAGCAGGCCGGCGGCCAGGGCCAGGCCGAAAAAGGGTTGCAGCAACTGCAACTGGCCGACGGCGGCGATCCCGCCCTGGGCCAGCCCGCGGTACCAGAAGACAAAACCGATCAGCATGCTGAACAGCGATACGTAGCCCAGGCTGACCCAGGCCGGCAGGCTGATGCCGCTAAAGGAGGCGGGCATGCTGAACAGGGTCAGTGCGGCCATCAGTGGCAGCGACAGCACCAGGGCCCAGGAGATCACCTGCCAGCCGCCCAGGGTGCGCGACAGCTTGGCGCCTTCGGCATAACCCAGGCCGCATACCAGCACGGCCAGGAGCATGAGCAGGTCACCCTCGGGTGAAGCTCTGAGGCCCTGGGACAGGGCATAGCCCACCACCAACAGGCTGCCGAGCACCGAGAACAGCCAGAACACCGGGCGCGGCCGCTCGCCGCCGCGCAGCACGCCGAACACCGCGGTGGCCAGGGGCAACAGGCCGAGGAACACGATGGAATGGGCCGAGGTCACGTACTGCAGGGCCAGGGCCGTGAGCAGCGGAAAGCCCAGCACCACGCCCAGGGCAACGATGGTCAGGGGCAGGAGTTGGGCGCGGCTCGGACGGCGCTGCTTGAACAGCAGCAGGATGCACAACGCCAGGAGCCCGGCGATGGTGGCCCGGGCCACGGTGAGGAACAGCGGGTCGAACTCCAGCACCGCGACCCGGGTGGCCGGCAGTGAGCCGCTGAAGATCAGCACGCCGATAAAGCCGTTGAGCCAGCCACTGGCGGTTTTTTCCAGGGCCGGGGATTGCAGGGTCGATGTCCGTTCCATTCGGGGGAGTGCTCAAGAAGTGGGGGCCGCAGCGGCGGGGCTTGTGTCGAGCCCATCCTAGGATTGAAAATCAGCACAATCAAAAAATTGTCATGGATACAGCGCCTATGGCCCGTGCCCGCTACAAACAACTGGTGGACACCTTTGCCGCCGATATCCGTACCGGCCTCCTTGCCCCCGGCACCCGCCTGCCCACCCATCGCGAACTGGCGGCGCGGGAAGGGCTGGCCCTGGTCACTGCTTCGCGGGTCTATGCCGAGCTGGAAGCCATGGGCCTGGTCAGCGGTGAAACCGGGCGTGGGACCTATGTCCGGGAAACCGCCTTGCCGCCAGGGCAGGGCGTGGACCAGCCCGCCACGGCACCGGGCACCCTGGACCTGAACTTCAACTACCCGGCGTTGCCCGGCCAGGCCGAACTGCTGCGTAGCGCCTTGCGCCAATTGGCGGCGACCGGCGACCTGGAAGCCTTGCTGCGCTACCAGCCCCACGCCGGGCGCAGTCATGAGCGGGCCACGGTAGCGCGCTACCTGGCGGGCCATGGGCTGGTGGTGGAGGGCGAGCAGGTGCTGCTGGTCAGCGGCGCCCAGCACGGCCTGTCGACCACCCTGACGGCATTGCTCAAGCCCGGTGATGTGGTGGCGGTGGATGCCTTGACCTACCCCGGGTTCAAGGTGGTGGCCGAGGCCCACGGGCTGGAGCTGCTGGCCATTCCCCTGAGCGAGCAGGGGCCGGATCTGGAGGCCTTCGAGCGCCTGTGCCAGCGGCGGCGGGTGCGCGCGGTATACGCCATGCCGACCCTGCACAACCCCATGGGCTGGGTGCTGGACCTGGCCTGGCGCCAGCGCCTGGTGGCGATTGCCCGGGCCCACGGGCTGCTGATCATCGAAGACGCCGCCTACGCCTTCCTGGCCCAGGATCCTCCTGCGCCGCTGGCTGCCCTGGCACCAGAGATCACGGTCTACATCTCGGGGTTTTCGAAGAATGTGGCCACCGGCCTGCGGGTCGGTTATGTGGTGGCGCCGCCGGCCTGGGTGGCGCTGATCGAGCGTGCGATCCGCACCAGCACCTGGAACACCCCGGGGGTGATGACCGCCATGGCCTGTGCCTGGATCGAGGACGGCACGGTGGCGCGCCTGGAGCACCAGAAGCGCGAGGATGCCCAGGCCCGCCAGGCCCTGGCCCGGGAAGCCCTGGCCGGGCTGGCCTACGTCAGCCATCCGAATTCCTACTTCCTCTGGCTGCCCTTGCCCGAGGAAGTCCGGGCCGATCAGGTGGCCATGGCGCTGCTGCGGGAGAAGGTCTCGGTGTCCACCGCCGAGCCCTTTGTCGGCGCCGGCCCGGTGCCCCACGCCATTCGCCTGGCGTTGGGCTCGGTGGCCATGGCCGATCTGGGCGTGGCGCTAGCCAGGGTCCGGCAGGTGATCGGCCGCTACGCCTTCTGAAGCGGCAAGCGTCAAAGCTTGAACTGGGTCACCAGGGCATTGAGGTCCACCGCCAGGCGTGACAGCTCCTGGCTGGCGGCATTGCTCTGGTTGGCCCCGGCCGAGGTCTGGGTCGACAGGTCGCGGATATTGATCAGGTTGCGGTCCACTTCGCGGGCGACCTGGGCCTGTTCCTCGCTGGCGCTGGCGATCACCAGGTTGCGCTCGTTGATGGTGGTGATGGCCTGGGTGATCTGGTCCAGGGCCAGCCCCGAAGCGCGGGCGGCTTCCAGGGTCAGGTGGGCCCGCTCGTTGCTGTTGCGCATGGCACTGACCGCACCTTCGGTACCTTCCTCGATGGTGTTGATCATGCTTTCGATTTCCTGGGTCGACTGTTGGGTGCGATGGGCCAGGGCGCGCACTTCGTCGGCGACCACGGCGAAGCCACGTCCGGCGTCCCCGGCTCGCGCGGCCTCGATGGCGGCATTGAGCGCCAGCAGGTTGGTCTGTTCGGCAATCGAGCGGATCACTTCCAGCACCTGGCCGATATTGCGCACGTCCACCGCCAGGTTTTCCACCCGCTGGCAGGTCTGGGTCACGTCTTCGGCCAGTTGGCCGATGGAGTCGACGGTGTGCTGTACCTGCTCGCGGCCGTGATGGGCCGTGTGGTCGGTTTCCTGGGAGGCTTCGGAGGTGCTCACCGCATTGCGCGCCACTTCCTCCACGGCGGCGGTCATTTCATTGACCGCGGTGGCCGCCTGTTCCACTTCGTTGCTTTGCTGGTGCAGGGTCTGGCTGGAATGCTCGGTGACCGCGTGCAGTTCCTCGGCGGCGGAGGCCAGTTGGTTGGACGAATCGGCGATCCGCTGCAGGGTGCCGCGCAAGCTGGCTTGCATGGTCTGCAGGGCGTGCAGCAGGCGCGCCGGTTCGTCCTTGCCACTGACTGCGATGCTCTGGCCGAGATCACCGCGGGCGATGGTTTCCGCTACCTCCACGGCCTGGCCCAGGGGGCGCACGATGCTGCGGGTCAGGAACAGGGCCAGGGCCACGGTCAGGGCCACCACGACCAGCATGATCAGCAGGACCATGCCTACCGCACCTTTGAACACCTGGTTGCTTTGCGCCGCCGCGGCGATACCGCCCCGGGTGTTGACGTCGATGATGGTCAGCAATTCCTTGAGCATGGCGTCGGCATTGGCCAGGAACGGGCCGCCGTCGACGATGTCGATCGCCGCTTCCTTGTGGCCCTGGCGCATCAGGTCGGTGATTCGGTGCTGGTCCTTGAGGTACAGCTTCTCGGCTTCGAAAAAACGCTCGTAGGCGGCGCGTTCGTCGTCGACGTTGATCAGTTTTTCATAGGCCTGCTGTTGCCGATCCTGCTGCTGCTCCAGCTCGCTGAGGCGCGACAGCAAGGCCTGCACGTCGCCGCTGTCGCGCACCACCAGCATGCGCAGGGTCAGGGTTCGGATCTGGGTGCTGGTCAGGGCCAGGGCATTGGCGGCAACGATGGATGGCTGCCAGTTCTGGTCGACCTCAAGGGATTGCTGGTTCATGCGTTGCATTTCCAGCAGGGAAAAACCTCCCAGGGCCAGGGCCAGCAGGGCGATCAGGGCGAAGCTGAACCCTGCGCGGCGGGAAATGTTCATCGTTCTCAAGAGCATGACTGTGTTCCTTGTGGCGGCAAAAAGTACAACCGGCGAGGCGAGTCGCGGTTTGCATCGGTGCGGTGCGCGCTGGGGCTAGGCCCCACGGCACCGTCGGCTTTTTGCACACAAGGCAGGCGGCAGGCGCATCTGATCGGCGCCTTTGTCCAGTGCTTTCCAGGGTCGACAGGTTGCACGGCCTGCCTGGAAAACCCGCCAATGATAGCACGGTGACATCTATCGCGGGCGCCTGGCCCGCGGCTTTCACCGGCCTTCGGTCTGGAGAAAGCCCTGGATGGAACGGGCGCTGGTGACCGGGTCGACCTGCATGAAACAGTGCTGGCCGTCGATCACCTGGGTGCTCAGGTGCTGGTTGATGGCCGCCCAGCGCTTGATCGAGCGAGCCACGTAGGGGTAGCTGTCGCGGCCGTGGATCACCAGGCTTGGGGTCTTCACCTGGCGCAGCGAGCGCCACAGGCGCCGGGGAAAGGAACTGTAGATATCCACTTCGCGCTCGGGGGCGCATTTGAGGGCCACGCCTTGTTCGTCGTCCTTCAGGCCGTGTTCGACATAGGCGGCCAGGGCCGCGTCGCTCCAGCCCTTGAAGATGCCCCGGTTGGCCAGCGCGGCCTTGGCGGCGGCGCGATCCGGCCAGCGCCGGCGGCGGGCGGCGGCCTTGCGCGCGAGGCTGTGGCGGCGGTTCAGGCCCAGGGCCGACAGCACACCCAGGGAACCGATCATGGAGGGGGTGAAGATCACCGGGTCCAGCATCACCGCCTTGCGAAACAGTTGCGGGCGTTCGGCGACGATCAGGCAGGTGAGCACCCCGCCAAAACTGTGGCCCAGCGCATAGCGCGGTACTTGGCCATAGGCATCGAGCCCGGCTTCGAAGGCTTCGGCTGCCAGTTCCGCGGTACGGTTCCAGCCGAGGAACGGGCCTCCGTGGTCGGTATCGCCGTGGCCCTGGACGTCACTGAGCCACAGGTCGAAGGACTCGGCCAGCAGCGCCAGCATCGGCTGATAGGCCATGGAGCAGAAACCGTTGCCGTGCAGAAAGTGCAGCAGCGGCTTGCCCGAAGGCGCGGAGCGCAGGCCGCGCAGGGTGAAGCCTTCGGGACAGGGGTAGGACCAGGGAAGCAACTGCATGGGGCCTCGGGGCAAACGCTGAATACAGCCGGGCATTGTCGATGGCCCGGCCCTTGAGTCAAGGGCCGATCCTGACCGAGTCCAGCACTAGCCGGTCTTGAGCTGGCGAAACGACAGGCTGATGCGCTCGCCGGCGTCCGGCGCCTTGGGGATCGCGTGCAGCCAGTGCTTTTGCAGTTCGTCCGACATGTGCAGCAGCGAGCCGCTGGCCAGGCTGTAGTCGAAGGTGGCGCCGCTTTCCTTGTGGCGAAAGACCATGGCCCGGGCATGGCCCAGGGAGACGATCACCACCCCGGTGCCTGTCACCAACTGTTCATTGGCGTCGGAATGAAAGCCCATGGAGGATTGGCCGTCGGGGTAGCAGTTGAGCAGGCAGTTGTTGGGGCGAAAGCCCAGCAGTTGCTCGATGGGCCCGCACAGTTGTTCCAGTGCTTCGGGCATCGGCACGGCGGGGTAGGTGATCTGCGAGTAGTCGTAGGGCGCGCCGAAACTGGCGGTCTTGCGCGCACGCATGCGCTCGTCCCACAGCACGGAGTCCTTGAGGTGGTTGAACAGCCGGTGCGGGTCGGCGATGAAGTCGGGGAAAAAGTCGATCTCGGGTGGAGTCATGGGAGTACTGCCTGTCGTGAAGGACAGCGCCTGCGGGGGGCAGGGCGTGATCCTTATCGGTCCTTGATGGGTGCCTGGAGTGTGCCGCCTGCCACCGACTGGATAAACTGTGCGGCCTTTTGCCCCAGGTCCGCCTGGGAAGCGCGGATCAGCAGGACCAGGGGCGCCAGGGACAGTGGCTCGATGTCCAGCCGTTGCTGGCTGGAATTGCGCAGTATCAGGGTCAGCTCGGTCCACTGGTCATCGTCGGCGGTCCGGCTGTCACCATCGGAATCCACATTGCAACCAGCGCCCCACAGGTGTTCGGCCACCCGGTAGAACGCCGGGCGTGGTCCGGGCTGATGCAGAAGCAGGGTGTGTGGGGAAGGCATGGTGTGGAGCTCGGGCGAGGTGGCGTTCCAGGTCGGTAACGGTATCCCGTCGCCGGCGTGCGGCGCAACTGCGAAGAGGGCAGGCGCCGGAGCATCCGGCCGTGCTCAGCCGCCGTTGGCGCTGAGGATGCTCGCCACCTGGCGTGGCTGGCAGTTGAGGTAGGGCGAGGTTTTCAA
Organism: Pseudomonas sp. MWU349; assembly: GCF_017947325.1. Classification (NCBI taxonomy): domain Bacteria; kingdom Pseudomonadati; phylum Pseudomonadota; class Gammaproteobacteria; order Pseudomonadales; family Pseudomonadaceae; genus Pseudomonas; species Pseudomonas sp. MWU349. The sequence goes on from NZ_JAFEVP010000007.1 coordinate 79,511, forward strand.
CCAGCGCTGGTCCGGGTACCAGGAGAACATGAACTGGCCATCCTTGAGCTTGTCTATCACCTGGCGCGCCACTTGCGGGCGCACCGCGGGGCAGCCCTGGCTACGGCCGATGCGGCCCTGGCGCTGGCTCCACAAGGGGTTCACGTAGTCGGCGGCATGGATCACGATGTCGCGGTCCCGGGCCCGGTCGTTGAAGCCCGGTTCCAGGCCGTCCATGCGCAGCGAGTAGCCATGGCTGCCTTCGTAGCTTTCCTGGGTGCGGAACAGGCCCAGGCTGGATTGGTAGCTGCCCAGGCGATTGGAGAACTGGGTAGCGAAGTTTTCCCCGGATTTCTGCCCGTGGGCCACCAGGTCGCGCAGCACCAGTTTTTTGGTCCGCAGGTCGAAGATCCACAGGCGCCGTTCGGTGGAGGGCCGCGAGTAGTCGATTACCGCCAGGTGGCGGGCTTGTCGGGCGCCGCTGCCTACCGCGCATTGCATGGCGTTCAGGGCACTTTTGAGGGCCTGGGGATTGAGTTGCGGGGCGGCGTGGGCGAGGCTGGCATACAGCGTCGGGCTGGCGGCGGGTTGGACTTTGCTGGCGGCGTAGGACGAAATGGAAAAGGCGCCCAGGGCAATGGCCACCAGGCAGAACCGGCACAAGAAATTCAACATGTATAGAGCGTCCCCATGGTCACTTTGGCTCCTGACGTCCTGTCGTTCCCCCGGCAGTCTGGTCTATATGTTTAATGCCCAGGCCCGATTGTTTTCCGCATCTGCCGTAATGGTTGGCCGCCCGCCGGGCGCCCACGGATTGGAGTAAAGCAGTTGTTCAAAAAAACCGCATGTTACTTGACCCTGTGCCTGCTCGCTGCGCCATTGGTCGCGCTGGCCGGTGAGCTGCCGCAGCTGTCGGCGAGCCCGATGCAAACGGCGCTGACGCAACTGGCCGTGGCCTGCCCGGCCCTGGCGCCGCGGCTCAATACCCCGGCCCAGCAGCTGTTGCAGGGCTTCTACCAGCAACAGGGCGAACAGCAGGTGTGGTCCGTGGCGGGCCGCCTGGCCAGCTTGCAGGCGCAGTTGGCGCAACTGGTGGACGACGGGCTGGACCCGGGCCACTACCGCCTGCCGCAGGCGAGCCCGGCGGGAGATGGCCTGTGCAGCGATATCGATATCACCCATCAGTACCTGCAAGCCCTGCAGGACCTGCATTACGGCCGCCTGGCGCAAAGCCGCTTCGAGCCTATGTGGCGGGCCCAGCCGCTGCCGGACGATCGCCAGAGCGCGCTGCTGGCGATTGCCGTGCCGGGCATCGCCCACATCGCCACGGCCTTCGAGCAGGCGCGCCCCAGCTTTGCGCAATACCGCAACCTGCGCCAGGCCTATGCCCATGAGCGCCAGCAACCCTTGCCCCAGTGGCAGGCCGTGGCCGGCGGCCCGTTGCTGCGCCCGGACATGCAGGACAAGCGGGTGCCGGACCTGGCCCTGCGCCTGTACCACGGCGGCTACCTGCAAAGCCCGGTGGTCAACCCGGACAACGCCTACAGCGGCGAGCTGGTCAGCGCGGTGAAGAACTTCCAGCTGGGCCATTCGCTGCAGGCCGACGGTGTGGTTGGCGCAGGCACCCTGAAAGAGATGAACATCAGCCCGGCCGAGCGCCGCGAGCAGTTGCGCATCAACCTCGAACGCCTGCGCTGGCTGGCCCAGGATTACGAGCCGAACCTGGTGCTGGTGAACGTTGCCGCCGCCCAGTTGACCTTCTATCAGCACGACGCGGTGGTCTGGCAGACCCGCACCCAGGTCGGCCGCGCGGAGCGCCAGACGCCCTTGCTCAAATCCCAGGTCACCCGGCTGACCCTGAACCCCACCTGGACCGTGCCGCCGACCATCCTCAAGGAAGACAAGCTGCCGGAAATCCGCCGCGACCAGGGTTTCCTCAACCGCCAGAATCTGCAGGTGCTGGATGCCAACGGCCAGCCCCTGGCGGCCGAAGACATCGACTGGGACCGCCCCGGCAACATCCTCCTGCGCCAGGGCGCCGGCCCGCGCAACCCCTTGGGGCGCATCGCCATCCGCTTCCCCAACCCGTTCTCGGTGTACCTGCACGACACCCCGAGCCAGGCGCTGTTCAGCAAGGGGCCGCGGGCCTTCAGCTCCGGCTGTGTGCGGGTCGAGCAGGCCCTGCAACTGCGTGACTGGCTGCTCAGCCCGGCGGAGCGGTTGCGCACCAACGAGCTGTTGGCCACCGGCCTGACCCACGAGTTCCGCCTGGCCAAGCCGGTGCCGATCCTGCTCAGCTACTGGACGGTGCAGGCCGACAGCCATGGGCAACTGCTGTATGCCCCGGACATCTACGGGCGGGATATGCCCCTGGCACTGGCCCTTGGCTCGCGCTGATGGCGTGCGACCGCAAGGGCCAGGGGCAGGGCGGTGCGTCAGCTTCCTGGGTATGAGGGCCCGGGTTTACGCGAACAGGCGGCGAGGTCTTCCAGAAAGACCTCGAGGATCGGCGGCGGTGTACTGCCGCGTCGAGTGATCACATCAAAGGGTGACATCAACCGCAGGCGCTCGGGCGCCAGTTGGCGCATGTCGCCGCAGGTGACCCACTGGGCGGCGAAATGGGTGGGCAGAAAGCCCAGGTAGGCGCCGGAGATGATCAGGATTGCCAGGGCCTCGATGTTGTCCACCGTGGCGGCGGCCTTGCTGACACCCAGGCATTGCAGGTCGTGTTGCTGCATGTAGCCGCGCGCGACAACCCGGCTCGCGGCCACTTCCTCAAGCAGTTCGACGGTCTCGGCCTGGCTGGCGAACAACGGGTGGTAGCGGCCGCAGTACAGCCCCAGGGCCTCCTGGTACAAGGCGCTGTGCAACAGGCCCGGTACGTGGATCGGGAAGTGCCCGATGGCCAGGTGCAGGCGCCCGTCCAGCACCCGCTCTTCCAGCTCCGCCGGGGTGCCCACGTAGACATTCAGGTGCACGTCATGCCCCCTGGAGACAAAGCGCTGGGTAGCCCGCGGCAGCGGTGAGTCGGGGTCGCTGATGGTGGTATCGATGATCCCCAGGTTGAGCTGGCCGCTGATGCGCTGCTTGAGCACATCAGCGTCCATGCAGAAGTTCTCCACCGCCGACAGCAGGCGCTGGGTCGCCTCATGAATCGCCACCCCCTGCTCGGTCAAGCGGAACCCGCCGCGTCCGCGCTGGCAGAGTTTGACCCCGAGCCGCGTCTCCAGATGAGTCATCTGTTCGCTGATGGTCGACTGGCCGGTATTGAGCGCCGCCTGCGCCGCGGAAAAGCCGCCGCAACGGACGATGGTGGCAAATACCCTGAGCAGCTTGAGATCGACATCGTGCAGTTGAATCACTGGACAGCTCCCACCTGTGGACACATCGGCAATGCCGATATGAGTATCTGATGTTCAGCATTTTCTCCATATAAACCAGCGCTCATAGTCGATTCAACGGCGGCGGCCGCACCCGCCCGCCCCAGCGAATAACAAGAAATGGAGACGCTGAACATGTCGAAGCACGGTTATGAGTCCGGCCGCCTGAACCTGCCTTTCGTGGGCCATTGCACCTTTGCCAAATCCCCGGTGTGCACCGACTGGGACACCCTGGATGCCGATGTGGCGATTCTCGGGGTGCCCAACGACATGGGCACCCAATGGCGTTCCGGTGCGCGCTTCGGGCCGCGCGGGATCCGCGAGGCGTCTACCCTGTTTTCCTTCGGCCACGCCGGGGCCTACGACCACGAAGACGATGTGATGTACCTGACCGCGGAGGATGTGCGCATGGTGGACGTGGGCGATGCGGATATCGTTCACACCGACATGGCCACCAGCAACGCCAACACCGAGTTCGCCGTGGGCAAGATCCTGCAGGCCGGCGCCATGCCGGTGGTGCTCGGGGGCGATCACTCGGTGCACGCTCCGGTGATCAAGGCGTTCGAGGGGCGCGGGCCGATCCATATCATTCACTTCGATGCCCACCTGGATTTTGTCGATGAGCGTCACGGCGTGCGCTATGGCCACGGCAACCCACTGCGCCGGGCTTCGGAGATGCAGCACATTGTCGGCATGACCCAGATGGGGATCCGCAACGTGTCCTCATCCAACCGCGACGACTACGAGGCGGCCCATGCCGCCGGGTCGAAGATCCTCTCGGTCCGCGAGGTCCGGCGCCTGGGCACCGAAGGCGTGCTGGCGCTGATCCCCGAGGGCATCGACTACTACATCACCATCGACATTGACGGTTTCGATCCCTCGATCGCCCCCGGCACCGGCACGCCCAGCCATGGCGGGTTCCTCTACTACGAAGTACTGGAGATCATCCAGGCCCTGGCCAGGCGCAGCCAGGGGCGGATCGTCGGCATGGACCTGGTGGAGGTGGCGCCGGTCTACGACCCCTCGGGCATCACCTCGATTCTGGCGGCGCAGCTGCTGCTCAACAGCCTCGGTTTCATCTTCCATGAGCGCGCCCAGGCTCGCTCCCGGTAATGAGACACACCTGCCTCCGGCATCGACCTGGGGCGATCAACGAAGCACAGTGACTCGACGCCCAGCGTCGGGCAGAGGGCATGAACATGGACACGATCGTCAAGCAGTACCTGCAACAGTTCGCAATCAGCGAGGCCACTCAGCGCTTTCTCGGCAAGGCGCAGAAGATGTTCATCGACGGCGCCTGGGTCGATGCCAGCGACGGCCAGACCGCGCAGGTCCGCGAGCCGTCCACCGAGGGCCTGCTCACCCATATTCCCATGGGCACCGTGGAGGACCTGGAGCGTGCCGTGCGCGCGGCCCGCAAGCAGTTCGACGGCGGCGAATGGAGCCTGCTCAAGCCGCTGGAGCGCGAGGCGATGATTCACCGCCTGGCGCAACTGATTGCGGACAACGCTACGGAACTGGCGGAAATCGAATCGATCGACATGGGCAAATCGGTGGCCAGTGCCCGGGATGTCGATATCCAGGGCACGGTCGACACTTTGCGCTATTTCGCCGGCTGGGCCAGCAAGCTCCACGGGCGCACCGTCGAGCCCTCGTTGCCGGGCAATTACCTGGCGTACACGCGCAAGGAGCCGGTGGGCGTGGTCGGGGTGATAGTGCCCTGGAACTTCCCGTTGCAGACCCTGGCCTGGAAGCTGGGCGCAGCCCTGGCCACCGGTTGTACGGTGGTGGTCAAGCCCGCCGAGCTGACGTCGCTCTCGGCCTTGCGCTTCGCCGAGCTGGTGGAAGAGGCGGGTATCCCCGCCGGGGTGATCAATATTGTCAGCGGGCGCGGCAGCGTGATCGGTGCGGCCATGGCCGCGCACCCGGGGATCGACAAACTGAGCTTCACCGGGTCGACCCCGGTAGGCCGTACCGTGGGGCGCGCGGCGCTGGACGACATGAAGCGCCTGACCCTGGAACTGGGGGGCAAGTCGGCGGTGCTCGTGCTGGCCGACGCCGACTTGCGCGCGGCCGCCGAGGCCGTGGCCAACGGTGTGTTCTTCAACTCGGGGCAGGTCTGCGATGCCGGTACCCGTGCCTATATCCACCACAGCATCTATGCCGCGTTTCTCGATGAGCTGATCGCCTACACCCGGACCTTGAAGGTGGCCCCGGGGCTGGACCCGGACTGCTTCATCAGCCCCCTGGTATCGGCCCAGCAGAAACAGCGGGTCTGCGAGTACATCGAGATCGGCAAGGGCGAGGGCGCCCAGCTGGTCTACGGCGGCCAGCCGCTCAAGGGGCCGGGGTACTTTGTCGAGCCAACCATTTTTGCCCATTGCCGCAATGACATGCGCATCGTCCAGGAAGAGATCTTCGGGCCGGTGCTGGTCACCGCGCCTTTCGACGATGACGAGCAGGCGCTGGCCCTGGCCAATGACTCGCTCTATGGCCTGGCGGCGGCGATCTACTCCAACGACCTGGGCCGGGTTCACAGCCTGATTCCGCGTCTGCGGGCCGGCTCGGTGTACGTCAATGCCCACAGCACCATCGACCCCGCGATGCCTTTTGGTGGCTACAAGCTGTCGGGGTTCGGCAAGGACCTGGGGCCGGAGCAGCTCGACCACCTGATGGAAACCAAGGCGGTCTGGATCACCCTGCCTTGACAGGCGAGCCTGCCTTGTACCGACTTCGGGCGCCCTTGGGGCGCCCGTACATCCCCCCATCAAAGCCTGCAGGAGGTGCCCAGGCATCGAGTACCGCACCAGTGCCGCGTCATGATATCGACCAACAATAAGAGCCCATCATGAACACTAATGCCCAGCCTGCTCCGAGTGTCTCCAATGCCGACAACGGCTCCGTTGTCGAAGTCCATTCGATCGATTACATCCCGGAAAACGAACGCACCGACAAGCTCTCCAGCCAGGGGCCGTTCTGGTTTCTGGGCAACTTCACCTTCTTCACCATGACCATCGGCTTTGTCGGGCCCAGCGTCGGCCTCACGGCGTTCTGGACCACGGTGACCGGCACCCTGGGCATCATGTTCGGCACCTTGTTCATGGCCTTCCATGGTTCCCAGGGGCCGCACCTGGGTTTGCCGCAGATGATTCAGTCACGGGCGCAGTTCGGCTACCGCGGGGTGATCCTGGTGCTGCTGGCGACCCTGTTCGTGTTCGCCGGTTTCAACATCGTCAACCTGGTGCTGATGATGCAGGGGCTGCAGACGTTGTTCGGCTTCGATCCGCTGCTGGTGGCCCTGGCGGTGACCGTGCCGGGGGCGGTCCTGGCGATTCTTGGCCACGACTGGATGCACCGCAGTTTCAAGTGGGCGCTGTACCTGTCGCTGCCGCTCTATGGCCTGGTGAGCCTGGCGGTACTGATGCACTGGGTGCCCGATGCCCAACCGCTGGCCGTGGCGGCAGGCGGCGTGGCTCCGCAGCCCCTGGGCTTCAACTGGTCCGGCGGCGTCGCCCAGTTCGCCGCTGCGGCCAGCTACAACATCGCCTATGCGCCTTATGTGTCCGACTACTCGCGCTACCTGCCCAAGCACACCCACAGCGGCAAACTGATTGCCGTGGTGTTCCTCGGGGCTTCGTTGTCCGGCGCCTGGATGATCGCCGTGGGCGGCTGGCTGGCCGACCACCTGCATTCCACCGATGTGCTGGTGGCACTGGGGCAGGTGGGCAACACCTTGTCACCGCTGGTGGGCACGGCGGTGGTGCTGGTGACCATCCTGGCGTTCCTGCCGGTAATCGCCATGAACATCTACAGCGCCAAGCTGACCACCCTGACCTGTGTCGACTCGATCATCAGCATCAAGCCGACGCGCAAGGCTCGGGTCCTGGCGATTCTCTTCGTGATCCTGTTGCAACTGGGCGTGGCCCTGAGCATCCAGCGCTCGAACCAGGGGCTGTCGGTGCTGAGCATCTACCTGGTGGTGATGCTGTATTTCCTGGTGCCCTGGACCTCGGTCAACCTCACCGACTACTTCTTCGTGCGCAAGGGGCGCTACGCCATCACGCACTTCTTCATGCCCCGGGGCAACCTCTACGGCAGCTGGGGCCTGCGCGGGATCGTCGCCTACGCCATCGGCTTCGCGAGCATGATCCCCTTCTTCTACATCTACGACGGCGTGGAGCAGCGCGAGGTCTATGTCGGCCCGCTGGCCAGGGCCCTGGGCAGTATCGACGTTGCCTGGCTGGTGGGGCTGGTGGTGTCCGGGGTGGCCTACTACGGCCTGAGCCGTTCGCTGGACCTGGCGCACGAAGAGGCGGTGATCCTGCGCCTTGAGGACGCCGCGGGAGCGTGCGCCGAAGGGCTCGCGCAACCCCGCGAGGCGCTGCCGATTCTCAATCAATTGACGGTCGGGAGATGACCATGAGCAGGCAAACATTCGACTACATCATCATTGGTGCCGGATCGGCCGGCTGCGTGCTGGCCAACCGCTTGAGCGAGGACCCGGGCACCTCGGTGCTGGTCCTGGAGTTCGGGGGCAGCGACCGTAGCGTGCTGATCCAGATGCCCAGCGCCTTTTCCATGCCGATGAACACCAGCAAGTACAACTGGCGCTACCAGACCGAGCCTGAGCCCTACCTCGACGGCCGGCGTATCCATTGCCCGCGGGGCAAGGTACTGGGGGGCTCGTCCTCGATCAACGGCCTGGTCTACATCCGCGGCCACGCCCATGACTTCGATGAGTGGCAAGCCCTGGGGGCGCGGGACTGGGGCTATCGGCACTGCCTGCCGTATTTCAAGCGGGCGGAAGACTACGAGGCCGGCGGTGACAGCTACCGCGGGCAGGGCGGGCCGTTGCACACTAACAATGGCAACAACATGCACAACCCCCTGTACCGGGCCTGGATCGATGCCGGTGTCGAGGCGGGCTACATCAGGACCGAAGACTGCAACGGTTTCATGCAGGAGGGCTTCGGCGCCATGCACATGACGGTGAAGAACGGCGTGCGCTGCTCGACCGCCAATGCCTACCTGCGACCGGCCATGGGGCGCCCCAACCTGACGGTGCTGACCCAGGCGATGACGCGCCGGATCCTCTTCGAGGGCAAGCGCGCGGTGGGCGTCGCCTATGACCGTCAGGGGCAGGTCCATGAAGTGCGGTGCAACCGCGAGGTGCTGGTCGCCGCCGGCCCCATCGGTTCGCCGCACCTGCTGCAACGCTCCGGTGTCGGGCCGGCCGAGGTGTTGCGCAAAGCGTCGATCGAGCCTCGGCACGTGCTGCCGGGAGTGGGGGAAAACCTCCAGGATCACGCCGAGGTCTACATCCAGTTCGGCTGCAAGGAGCCGCTGACCCTCAACAGCAAGATGGACCCGCTGAGCAAGCTGCTGATCGGTTTGCGCTGGTTGCTGTTCAAGGACGGCCTGGGGGCCAGCAACCACTTCGAGGCCGGTGGTTTCATTCGTTCCGAGCAGGGCCTGGGGTGGCCGGATATCCAGTTCCACTTCCTGCCCGCGGCCATGCGCTATGACGGCAACAAACCCATCAAGGGGCATGGCTTCATGGTGCTCACCGGCCCCAACAAACCCAAGAGCCGCGGCCATGTGCGGGCCCGGTCCGGCGACCCGTACGAGCACCCGGAAATTCTCTTCAACTACCTGCAACGCGAGGAGGATCGCGAGGGTTTCCGCCGTTGTGTGCGCCTGACCCGGGAAATCATCGGCCAGCCGGCGATGGACCGTTACCGCGACGGCGAGATTGCGCCGGGGCCGCAGGTCAACACGGATGCACAGATCGACGAGTTCGTGCGGGCGAACCTGGAGAGCACCTATCACCCCTGCGGCACCTGTCGCATGGGCGAGGACGAGATGGCCGTGGTGGATTCCGAACTGCGTGTCCACGGTCTTGAAGGCCTGCGGGTGATCGACTCGTCGGTGTTTCCCAGCGAGCCCAACGGCAACCTCAATGCGCCGACGATCATGCTCGCCGAGCGTGCCGCCGACCTGGTGCGCGGGCGTAAGCTGCTGGTGGCTGACGAGGTTGCGGTGGGGTTGGCCCCGGATTGGGAAAGTCGCCAGCGTCCGGGGGCGCCGGTACGCAAGGTGAGGGTTGAATGACCGCGAGGGGGAAAACCTGCGCCGGCTGCCGTGTACAGAACACGACAGCCGACGTTGGGTTTTACCTCACTGGGCGGGCGCCAGCCGGTCGTAGATCACATCCAGGGCCGGGCCCAGGTCGCCGTCGCCCTGGGCCACGGCCTTGATGCCCTGGGGCACCGACAATGACGGATCGCCATGCATCCCGAACGGCGGCGGCAAGCCTGCCACCTTTGCCGGACGCTCATAGATCACCCGGCCTTCCTTGACGGTCTTGAGCACCTGGATCTCGCTCAGGGTCTCGGGTTTGACGGTCAGCGGGTTGGCCGAGAGCACCGCGAAGTCCGCCAGCTTGCCCGGGGTGATGGAGCCTTTGCGGTCCTCTTCGAAATGCTGGTAGGCCGACCACAGGGTCATGGCCTTCAGCGCCTGCAAGGGCGTCACCCGCTGGTCCGGGCCGAGTACGTAGCCGCTACGGGTGGTGCGGTTGACCGTGGCCGCCAGCACTCGCATGGAGTCCGGTAGCGCCACCGGTGCATCGTGGTGGGTGGTGAATTTCATCCCGGCCTGGAGCACCCACTGGGTCGGCGAGATGTTTTCCGCGCGTTCGGGCCCCAGCACCGACTGGCGATGCCAGTCGCCCCAGTAGTAGGTGTGCATGGGGAACAGGGAAGGGAAGATCTTCAGTTGCTTGAGTTCGGCCACCTGGTCCTTGCGCAGGGTCTGGCCGTGGATCATTACCGGCCGCACATCGACCCCGGGGTAGGCCTGTTCCGCGGCACGCATGGAGCCGAGCAACTGGTCGATGGCGCGGTCGCCGTTGGCGTGGGAGAGGATCTGCCAGCGGTTGGCCAGGGCCTCTTTATAGATGGCCAGGGCGTCGGCGTCCTTGACCACGCCGTAGCCGGCATAACTGGCGTCCTGGCCCTGGGGCGGCTTGAAGTAGGGCTGGCTCAGCCAGGCCGTCTTGCCCTGGGGCGAACCGTCCAGGGTCAGCTTGACCCCGCCAATGCGAAAGTGCTGGTTGTACACCACCGGCTGGTTGCTCGGGTGATACCAGGGCGCGACCATCAGTTGCTTGACGCCGGGGGTGAGGATATCCGGGTAGGAGACGATGTCCGCCAGCAACTTGCCATCGCCTGCGGCCTTGATCGCGGTCTTGACCTGGTCCGGGGAAGAGCGGCCGTCCTGGACCGTGGTGTAGCCATAGCTGACATACAGCTTCTGCCCGGCGCTGAGCATGTCCACCGCCTGGTCGGCGGTGAGCTTGGGGAAGACCTTGATCAGGGCGTTGAAGAAGGCGTTTTCCTCCAGCACCCCGTTGGGCTCCTGGCTGCCGTCGACACGGCGGATCACCCCGCCTTCCGGGTTGGGGGTCGATGCATCGATCCCCGCCAGTTCCAGCGCCTTGCTGTTGAGCACCCCCAGGTGCGAGGACTGGTGGACGATGGCGACGGGCAGGTCGCGGGTCACGGCGTCCAGGTCGGCCTTGGTGGGGTGGCGCTGTTCCTGCAACTGGGAATCGTCATAGCCAAAGCCGAACAGCACGCCGAACTGCTTGGGGATCGGTGACTGCTGTTCAAAGCGGCGCAGGGTTTCCTGGAGCCCGGGGATGCTGTTGTTGGCTCCATCCGGTGGCGGCAGCAGGTTGGCGCTGGCAGCCTGGAAACCCACCATCGACACATGGCCGTGGGGGTCGACGAAGCCCGGCAGCAGGGTCGCGCCCTTGAGGTCGAGCATCTGCGTGGCCGGGCCCTTGTTCTTGAGTACGTGTTGCCGGTCACCCACGGCGAGGATCTTGCCGTCCTTCACCGCCACTGCCTGGGCCTTGGGGTGCTGGTCATCGATGGTGATGATCGGGCCGTTGAACCAGATGGCGTCGGCCACCGGCGGCGTGGCCGCCAGTGCACTGGCACTGGCGAGCTGGAGCGCTGCGATGAGCAGCGCGAAGCAGGTCTTTTGCATGGGCGTTCTTCCTTGAAGCGGGCAGGAGCGCACTAGCCTAGCCGCAAAGCGCCGTCGCAGGTGACTGGTTTGAGGTATCTTGTGCATCCTTTTTTCCTTGCTCAAGGTTCTCATGCCCCTCGACAAACGCCAGCAGGCCGCCATGGAGCGCCTGCTGGCCGCCACCCTGACCGAAGCCTGCGAAGCCGCCAAGGCAGAGATCATCGGTTTTTCCTGGCTGACCCACGAAGTGGACTACGCCGCCTTTGCGGCGAGCCTGGTGGTGGTCTGGGTCTTCGACACCCAGGCCCACCAGGAGCAGGCCCTGGCGGCCGGGCAGTGCGCGCGGATGCTCGAACTGACGGCCCGGGCCCTGGAAGAGGCCGATGTTCACCTCGACGCCCTGGAAACCCGTGTGTTCTTCGACAGCGAAGAGCAATGCCGGCGGGTCAATGGTGGCGATTGGGCGCAACGCCTGAAGCGCCTGCGCCCGGGCCGGGGTTGAGCCATGGCCAAGGAAATCGACAACCCCTGCATCGCCCTGTGCCAGCTCAGTGGCGACCTGTGCCTGAGTTGCGGGCGCAGCAAGGACGACATCCGCAAATGGAAGCGCATGAAGCGCCCGGAAAAGATGGCCGCCGTGCAGCGGGCCAGCATTCGGCTCAAGGCCTTGCAGAAAAAGAAGGGCTGATCAGGTATCGCTCTGGAATTGGCCGGCGCCCAGGCGCCGCACGCTCAGCCAGAAGTCTTCCCCAGGTTCGTACTCGGCCAGAGACAGGCGGTGCACCTGTCCCTGCTCGTCCTCCACCGTCAGGCTGGTCTCCCAGTCGAAATCCGGGTTCTGGGAAATGGTGTAGGACGGGTAAGGGCTGTTGATCTGGAAATGAATCGAGTAGACCTCCAGTGGAGGGCACGACAGCAGGCCTTGTGCGTACAGCTGCCAGACCTTGCGCATGCCGGGCACGCACAGGCGCTCGGCAAAGGCCAGGGCCTGGGGGATGTCGTCCCAGGCGGCCTGCACCCCTTGCTGCGCGGTCGCGAGCCGGCGCTGGGGCGGTTCGTTGCTGGGGTGCTGGACGTAGACCAGGCGGCTGCCGAACTGCAATTCGCATTGCAGCACGCCGGCAGTGGTTTCCCAGTGGCCCAGCAGCGATTCCTTGAGCAGGTCTATTTGCATCGCGTCTGAGGGCTCAGGCCGTTTGCCGGCGCATGGCCAGGATGGTGGTGCCGAAGAAGATAAAGGTGGAACCCACCACCCGGTTGACCCACTTGGACAGGGCCGGCCGGGTCAGCACGCCCTTGGCCCGGGAGGCCAGCACCGCGTAGACGCTGAGGGAGGTCAGGGACAGCGCCATGAAGATCAGGGTCAGGATGAAGAACTGCGGCAGCAGCGCGGCGTGCTGGTCGATGAACTGGGGGAACAGGGCGGTGAAGAAGATGGTCGCCTTGGGGTTGGTGGCGGCGGTCAGGAAGGCCGACTTGAACAGCTTCAGGCGCGGCGGCTTGCCGACCTTGGCGCTGCCTGCGCTGGCTTCGCTCAGCAGTGGGCTCTTGCTGAACAGCTGCTTGGCACCCAGGTAGAACAGGTAGCCGGCACCGACGATCTTCACCGCATTGAAAATCCATTCGGAACTGGCGATCAGCGCCCCGAGGCCGAGCATGGCCGCGGCAGACATGCAGAACAGCCCGCTGACATTGCCCAACGATGACCAGAGCGTGGACTTGGCGCCGTAGGCCACGCTGTTGTGCAGCGCCACCAGGGTAGCGGGGCCGGGGCTGGCGATGGCGATGGCGGCCACCAGGGTGTAGGTCAGTATCGAGTGAGCATCCATGGTCCGGACTCGTCTTGCAGAAAAAGGGGGCTTGATTCTATCGGGGCGCGGGCGAGCTGTATGCCAGAAATTGACGGTTTTATCGAAGGGTGCGAGCGGCGGAGGCCAACGCTTCCGGGGCGCATCGGTGCCCATTGTCAACCATTGCTGCAATCGATAGTTATCATCAAAAAGTGCAGGTTCCGTTTTTTCGGCAAAGGAGGAAGATAGCGTTTACACCGTGCTTGCTGCAGAAGGAAAGACCCGATGAAAATCTCGACTCTAGTGACCCTTGTGGTGCTTTTGATCGCGGGAACCGGGGCTTCTGCGGCCACCCTCGCCACTGACGACGCCTCCTGCCACTTCCTGCCCATGGCCGACAGCAGCGCCGACCTGCAACACGCGCAGTCGGTAGGCGTGCTGTACAGCGAAAACACCATCAGCACCCTGCAATACCTGGAGCACTACCATGCGGTGGCGCTCAACGGGGCGAAGAATGCCGGCCTCGATCCGCGCATCAGCCAAGCCTTCGTCAACAGCTCGGACCCGAAACGGGCCATCGACTGGCTGATGGCTTCGCTGCAGAAGCATTTCGGCTCGGTGACCGTCTATGACAGCCTTGACGCGGTGGTCCAGGCCCACCCCGATGTGGTGGTGATGCTCGACACCTACAACCAGCTGGTGACCAAGCGCAACAGCAAGGTCGAGGCGCGCTTCATCGCCAAGTTCTATGACGCCAACCTGCAGTACATCGGCCAGGCAGCCGGGATCCAGGCCAAGGAACTGCCGTCGGTCTGGGTACGGGGCAAGGCGGCGCCTGAGATCGCTGCGCAGATCAACCAGCAGACCGAGTTGCAGGTCGATGCCCTGAAGCAGTTCGACGCATCGCTCAAGGCCCTGATGAGCCAGGGCGAAGCGGGGCAGATGGCGGCCAACCAATGAGTTGCAGGCAGGCCTGATGAAAAAAGCCCCGAATGTTCGGGGCTTTTGCTTTGTGCCTGGCCGGCCTCGCCCTGGGGCGCGGGCCCTAGGCCGAGGCCAGAACCCCCGCGATCAGCAGTGCGATGCCCAGGTACCAGCCCCAGAGAAAAGGCCGGGCTTGCGGGTCTTTCCTGGCGTAGACGTACACATAGAAGGGAATGAACAGGCTGAGGATGGCATTGCCCAAAGAATTCTTCAGGGCCACGCAGAAAATCGCGAACTGCATGGCCACCATAAGGGCCAGCCCTGACAGGATCAGCAACATAACCATTGAATCGTCTCGCTATCGAATGAAGGTCGCTCGCCCCCTCTGGCGCGCCGCGGCCCGGGTGGGGGCAGCGGCGCGCCAGAGGGAGCGGTGTGACGGGTTATCGACACGGCGGTGCAAAGCAATAGGCAAGGGTGCCGCTATCGATCATTCATTCACTTGCGAGCGTTCACTGCTGGCGCCAGGCCGGGTTCAGGCGCCGCTGCCCAGGGACGCCATGTCGATCACGAAGCGGTAGCGCACATCGGCCCGTTCCATGCGTTCGAAGGCCTGGTTGATGTCCTGCATGGCGATCATTTCGCAATCCGGGAGGATGTTCTTGCGCGCGCAGAAGTCGAGCATTTCCTGGGTCTGGGCAATGCCGCCGATGGGTGAACCGGCCAGCCGGCGCCGGCCCAGGAGCATGGGCAGGGTCAGTTGTTCGTCGATCGGCCCGACCTGGCCGACGATCACCAGGGTGCAGTCGATGTCCAGCAGGGGCATGTAGGGCGAGACGTCGTGGCGCACCGGAATGGTGTCGATGATCAGGTCGAAGCTCGACTGGGCGCGGGCCATGGCCTGCGGATCGCTGGACACCAGCAGCGCATCGGCGCCCAGGGCCAGGGCGTCGGCGCGCTTGTCGGCGCTGCGGCTCAGGACCGTGACCTTGGCTCCCATGCCCACCGCCAGCTTGACCGCCATGTGCCCCAGGCCACCGAGGCCAATGACCCCGACCCGGCTGCCGGGCCCGACATTCCAGGTGCGCAGCGGCGAATAGGTGGTGATGCCGGCGCACAGCAGCGGCGCGGCCTTGGCCAGGTCCAGGCCTTCGGGCACCCGCAGGACGAATTCTTCGCGCACCACCAGGTGCTTGGAATAGCCGCCGTAGGTCACCTCGCGGGTGATGCGGTCCAGGCCGTTGTAGGTCTGGGTATTGTGCTCGCGGCACATCTGTTCTTCGCCCTTGCGGCACTGGTCGCACACTTGGCAGGAGTCCACCATGCACCCGACGGCGACGCTGTCGCCGACCTTGTACTGCTTGACCTCGGGGCCGACGGCGGTGACCCGGCCGACGATCTCGTGGCCCGGGACCATGGGGTAGCGGCTGGCGCCCCAGTCGTTGCGCGCCTGGTGCAGGTCGGAGTGGCAGACCCCGCAATAGAGGATTTCCATCGCCACATCGTTGGCGCGCAGGGCGCGACGCTGGAAGGTGAAAGGCGCCAGGGGAACCCCGGCGGACTGCGCTGCGTAACCGAAGGTTTGCATGATCAGCGTTCCTGTGTGAGGGAGAGCGAATGATCCGAAGGCAGGGCTACAAGCATAGAAGCCCCGAGGGCACCGTGAGGACGGCCGACCGATGGTTGTGCGGGCCAACCGGCCGCGCACCGCAAAGGCCGGGGCGAGTGAGTGGTGCTCCTTCGTTGTCGCGGGTGCCCGGTTGCAGCTTCAGGGCGTGGCAGCCATGCCCCGGGCACTGGGCTCAGGGCGCGCCGAACATCGCGGTCCAGTAAATGCCGGCATCGCTTTTCGGGTCCACCGCGTAGGCCGCGCCCAGCTCGCGGTAGGCCGGGTTCATCAGGTTGGCGCAATGCCCGGGGCTGGCCAGCCAGCCGTCCACCACCTTGCGCACCGTGTCCTGGCCGGCGGCGATATTCTCGCCCACCTGCTGGCCGGCATAGCCTGCCAGTTCCGCGCGGTCACCCGGGGTGCGGCCGTCGCGGTCCTTGTGGTCGAAGTAGTTCTGGTTGGCCATGGCCCGGCTGTGTTCCTCGGCGGTGGTGCCCAGGGTGGCGTTCCAGGCCAGGGGCGCGGTGGCGGCAAAACCCTGGCCACCGCATTGCCGGGGCTGGCCGCGGGCACTGTTGATCTGCGCGAGCAGTTGCTGGCCCTCGGCCTGCCAGTCCCCCAGGCGCGCGGACAGCAGCGGTCGCGCGAGCACGATGCGCCACTGGTTGGCCTGGCGATTGACACCGATATCGACGAACTGCGGGTCCAGCACCACCTGGCAGAAGCTTTCGCGTACCGCCTGCATCGCCGCCTGGGCATCCCGGGGGCCGGAGAGGCTGATGGCCTGCACGTTGACCATGGGGTAGGCCGCCCGGGCCAGGGCCTGCTGCAGGTCACCGACGTTGTCCACCGGCAGGATCAGCCGTGGGTCGCCGGTCAGCGGCGGCAGCTCCGAGGAGGCCTGGTTGGCGCAGCGTTGCGGCTGGCTGCGGTAGGCGTTGATCGATTCGATCAGTTGCGACTGGTCGTCGGCGACGGCGCCGGTGGCCGCCAGCAAGCCCAGGGCCAGGGCTGTGGCGGGCAAGAACAGTGAGCGCATGGGCATGCAAGTCTCCCGGGAATTGGACAGCGCCCATGATGCACCCGGCGCCGGGGCATTTCATCCGCCGCTGGATGAAATCGGTGTTAGCCGCTGCGCCTCAATGGAAGTCGAAGTACAGCGCCCATTCGCCGCTGGCGGGGTGTTTCCAGAACATCAGGCTGCCGCCGTGCACCACGTTGAGGTTGATCTTGGCGTCGGAGGAAATCTGCATCACGAATTCGAAGCCGTCCCCGACATCGACTCCCGACTGGCAGAACGAGGGGTAGCCCCCGAGCTTGTGCTGGTAGCAATGGTTCACCAGGTCGTAGTAGCACTCGATCTGCCCGGAGTTTTCCAGTTCGAGGATTTCCCGCTCCAGGTCCTCCGGCACGCCACCGCCGTCCCACAGCGGGAAGTCCGCGGGCACGGCTTCGGGCTTGAGCGGGAAGGGCTTGAGAAAGGCCCCGGGGGCAGTCAGGTCCTTGCGCACCAGCACATCCTCGGCACGGTACTCGCGGATCAGCCAGCGCTCGCCCATGGGTTCCAGGGGCTCGGGAAAGGGGTTGGCGACGAACACCGTGAGCACCCGCACGCCTTCCAGCAGCGGGCTGTGGAAGGGCAGCGCCGGCAGATAGAGCTGGGCGAACGGCAGCAGGGTTTCCCCGGCGCTGTTGCGCGGCAGCTCTTCATCCTCGCGAAACAGAAAGACCCGGCCCAGCCAGCTTTCCTCGTCGCTGCCGGAGGGGCGAAAACCGCCGGGAATCAATTGCAGCGCCGGTTTGGCCAGGCGGCGCTGGATTTCCTGAATGTCCATGGTCAGGGCAGGTGTCCTGTTCGAAAGAAAGGGAGCGGCAATGTATCAAAAGTCCTCGTGCCTGGGGACCGTGGTGGGCTCAACGCAATTGCCTTGGAGTGGCGTTGAGCAACTTGCGCATCAGCCGGCGCAGGGCCGTGGCGTCCTGGTATCCCACCTGTTCGGCCACATGCTCCACCGAATATTTGCTGCCTTGCAACAGAGCCCTCGCCCGGTTCAGTTGCACATTCTGGATCAGGCGCAAGCTGCTGTGGCCGGTGACCTTGCGTATCTGGCGCCCCAGGGTCCGTTCGGACATGCTGAACTGTGCAGCCAGTTCGCCGACGCTGGGCAGGTTCGGCAAGCCGGCTTCGATATGGGCGGTAAGCCGGCTGATCAGGTTACTGCCCTGGGCCATCATTGCCGGTACCCGAAACGGTGCCTGCAATTGCCGCCGATCAATCAGCAGTGTCTGCCCCACCGCGTCTGCCAAGCTCGTGCCGAAACGGCTGCGCAGCAGATGCAGCATCAAATCCGATTGGCCAAATGCTGCTCCGGCGGTGGTTAGCGGAGGGTCGACCACAACCATCTGGTCCGGATCCACCTTGGTGTCGACGGCCCACTCTTGCAGCAGCGGCGCCAACCACCAGGAGGTCGTAACCCGGCGCCCGGGCAGGAGCCCGGCGGCCTGCAACAAGAAAACGGCGGAACAGGATGCCGCCACTTCGCCTCCGAGTTCCAGGTGATCGCGCAGCGCATCCAGCAACGGGGCAACGTCTGCTTGCAGCAGGCGCTGGGCGATGGCCTCGGGGGTGTCGATGCCCAGCCCCGGGACTATCCAGCAGGACCGATCATCGCCCCCGGCATCCAGGGCCTCGACCTCGAGCAGCAGGCCCTGGCCCAGGGCTACCTGGCCAGCCTGCAAGGCACAGACCCGCCAACGCGGAGCCCCGAGCCCCAGGCGTGGGGCCAGCAGCGCGGCGCTGGAAAGCATGTCCAGGGTCAGGGCGACGCTGGAGGCAAAGGCACCGGGAAGGAGCAAGACGGTGAAATCGTTCATTGGCGGATTATGCATGAAAGATGTCGAATCGGTCGCTGTTGGCCAGGCATGAGCACAGGCTCAATAGCTGCTCCTTTTCTGTGTAAGTGGTGATGCCGATGCCTAATATTCTGATCAAGATCCCCCAGGGCGCTTTCGATGCCCGGCAGCGTGCCAAGGTCCTGCAAGAGGTTACCCAGGTGGCCCTGAGGGTGGAGCAAGTGGGTGATGCCCCCCGTCAGCGGGCGTTGTGCTGGGTACTGCTGGAAGAGCTGGCGCCGGGCTTCTGGAGTTGTGGCGGTGCCGACTCCAGTGCCCAGATGGTTCCTTGCATGGTCCGGGTCAAGGTTCCGGCAGGCGTGCTCGATGCTGCCCAGCGCCAGGCCTATGTCGAGGGCTTGCATCAGGCGCTGGCCGCCTGTCTGGCAGAGGACGATCCGCGACTGCTGATGAGCTCGATCCTGCTGGATGACGTGGCTGATGGCACCTGGGGGGCCAACGGTTCGTTGTGGCAACTGGCGGATTTTGCCCGAGCGGCGGGCTATCGGCACCTGTCCCACCTACATGGGCGATAGTTCCGAGCGCCTTCCCAGGCCCTCGGCTCAGGCGTCTCTACCGTGGGCCGCTGCCGCGAGCTGGCTGGTATCGACCCGCACGAAGACCGAATCGCCAATGGCGGTCAGCACATCGCCGGCATACACCTCGCAGATCACCTGGCTCTTGCGGCCTACTTCACCCTCGACCCTGGCGCGCAGGGTCAGGGGCACGCCCATGGGGGTGGGCTTGATGAACTTGATGCCCAGGTTGCCGGTGACGCAGTCGATGCGGGGCAGGCTGCCGGGCTCGCGCTGTTCGTTGCGGTAGTGGTAGGCCATGGCGGTCCAGTTGGAGTGGCAGTCCACCAGCATGGCGATCAGGCCGCCGTAGACCAGGTCCGGCCAGCCGCAGTACTTGGCGTCGGGCAGGTGCTCGGCCACCACGTGCACACCGTCCTCGTGCCAGTGGCTCTTGATGTGCAGGCCGTGATGGTTGCTGCTGCCGCAGCCGAAGCACACGCCTTCGGGGGCGGTGGTGTCTTGCAGTGAGGTCGGGTGCATGGTTGTTCCTTGTTGTTCTTGGGGGCGCGGCGCCGGGTGCTTTCCCGGCGTTGCAGCGCAGCATCCTATCCAATTTGCCTGAACGATCGAAGGCCGGATTGCAGCTAGCTGGGGTAGTGCATGGTCAGCACGGCCCAGCGCAGGTTCTCGACCCCGGGTACTTCGCCAATATCGCGGGAGGCGTGTTCGACCCAGCCGGTGTATTCCTCGACCGCCTTCAGATGCTTTGTCCATTTATCCTCTGTGAAGCCGACGCCGAAGATGATCACGCTGCCGCTGGCGACCTTTTCCTCCTTGGCCTTCAGGCGTGTCATGTACCAGTAGTCGTCCGATGCCGAGATGAACAACTTGCCTTGGTTGGCGTTGGCAAAGGGCGCCTTGAGTTCGATGAAGTGGAAGCGCCGCTTGTCTGCATCGCGGATCCACAGGTCACATTGCTTATGGTGTATGTCCATGTCGGACCAGCGCTGGTCCAGGGCCACCTTGTATTCCACGCCCACGTCGCCGAGCCAGCCGTCGCGGGGCCCGGCCAACCCCCGGTGCTGGATCAGCCAGAAATAGAATTCGAACTTCAGCCAGCCCTCGAAACCATTGCCGAGCACGCTGAGGGCCGAGGGAAGGTGCGGGCGCTCCTGTTCCCAGGAATTCAGGAACGCGCGGAATTCTGTTGCAACACTGTCGATACCTTGCATGGCCGTCCTTTGCAGTAAATGGGTGAAAGTGGTGTTGTGGCGCGGTGCCATCATGCATCAAGGTCGCCTGTTGGCGAAGGTGCATTTGCCGCTTTGAATGAGGGGCGGCCAGCGTCGTTGTGACGCATTGATTGCGGCAGGTGTCGTACTGCGTCGAGGTTTTCCCGGGCGGGCGGCTCGTGGCTCCGGCCAAGACAGGCTGATGCCGTAATGATATTCTTGCGCTGAATCGGTTCATCGTTTGTGCAGAAATACCTTACCCGTGCTTAGCTTCAAGTGGCCTGTTCGGGTCCCTTGCAAGGCTGTGGGAGTGTCTGCACGACCCCGCCGAATGTAATGCCAGGCAGTGTTCGTTTACCTCTTTGGTTGAACCCGACCCCTAATTTCCTGTTGGCCCCCGCAGTTGCGGGCGTCATTCTTGTTCGTCCGGCAGTTTGCGGCGCGCAAGGTCGAGCCGGGGGAAACTGCCTGTTGGTTGCGTCCCGTGACGTGCCCTGAGAAACACTGTCACTCAAGTAGCTGAAGCCAAGAACGACAAGAAGTCAGCGCCGGAGCGATATAAAACTGAGGTCGAGCCTGTCTCGTCGGCCTTGTGTGCCCACCCTCCAGTTCTTTTGAATGTGTTGGTCCAGGACCTGCGAAATGACTGTTTCGCAATCACCGGAGTACGCAGGATCGAGGATGGGGCGGCGGATGGCGTTCTATCGTAGGTACTCAGAATGTTTAAGAAAGTGAACACGGCCCTGATCGGGCTGGCGATGTCGATAGGCCTCACGACCGCGCACGCGGCTGAGCCGAAGAAAGTGGATGTGCTGCTGATCGGTGGCGGCATCATGAGTTCGACCCTCGGGGTCTGGCTCAATGAGCTGCAGCCGGATTGGTCGATGGAGATGGTCGAGCGCCTGGACGGCGTCGCAGAAGAAAGCTCCAACGGCTGGAACAACGCCGGTACCGGCCACTCCGCTTTGGCCGAGCTGAACTACACGCCGGAAGGCAAGGACGGCAAGATCGAGATCGCCAAGGCCATCGAGATCAACGAAGCGTTCCAGATTTCCCGGCAGTTCTGGTCCTGGCAGGTCAAGAACGGCGTCCTGAAGAACCCACGTTCGTTCATCAACTCCACCCCGCACATGAGCTTTGTCTGGGGCGATGACAACATCAAGTTCCTCAAGGCCCGCTACGAGGCCCTGCAGGCCAGCCCGCTGTTCAGCGGCATGCAGTACTCCGAAGACGCCGAGCAGATCAAGAAGTGGGTTCCACTGATGATGGAAGGTCGTGACCCGGCGCAGAAGATCGCTGCGACCTGGAGCCCGATCGGCACCGACGTCAACTTCGGCGAGATCACTCGCCAGTTCGTTGCCCACCTGCAGGCCCAGCCCAACTTCGCGCTGAAACTGTCCAGCGAAGTGCAGGACATCGAGCGCAATAAAGACGGCTCGTGGCGCGTGACCTACAAGAACCTCAAGGACGGTTCGAAAACCGAGACCGACGCCAAGTTCGTGTTCATCGGCGCCGGCGGCGGTGCCCTGCACCTGCTGCAGAAGTCGGGCATTCCTGAAGCCAACGAATACGCCGGCTTCCCGGTGGGTGGCTCGTTCCTGGTGACCGACAACGCCAGCGTGGCCGAGCAGCACCTGGCCAAGGCCTACGGCAAGGCTTCGGTCGGCGCGCCACCGATGTCGGTTCCGCACCTGGACACTCGTGTGCTGGACGGCAAGCGGGTGATCCTGTTTGGCCCATTCGCTACCTTCTCCACCAAGTTCCTCAAGGAAGGTTCGTACTTCGACCTGCTGACCAGCACCACCACCCACAACTTCTGGCCGATGACCAAGGTGGGCATCGAGCAGTACCCGCTGGTGGAATACCTGGCCGGCCAACTGATGCTGTCGGATGACGACCGCTTCGCCGCGCTGAAGGAATACTTCCCCAACGCCAAGCAGGAAGACTGGCGCCTGTGGCAGGCCGGCCAGCGCGTGCAGATCATCAAGCGCGACGAAGAGAAGGGCGGCGTGCTGAAACTGGGCACCGAGATCGTGGCCTCCGAAGACGGCAGCATCGCCGGCCTGCTGGGCGCGTCCCCAGGTGCTTCGACCGCCGCGCCGATCATGCTCAGCGTGCTGCAGAAAGTCTTCAAGGACCAGGTCGCGACCCCGGCCTGGCAGGAGAAGCTCAAGCAGATCGTGCCGAGCTACGGTACGGCCCTGAACGACAGCCCTGAGCGTGTGGCCAAAGAATGGGCCTACACCGCTGAAGTGCTGCAACTGACCCCGCCACCGCCGGTCAAGGGCGCGGCGCCTCAAGCTCCGGCCAGCCTGGCCAAGCCAGAGAGCAACCCAGCGGCCGACATGGCGCTGTAAGCCCTCGGCCCCGCCCGCGTTCGTCGGGCGGGGCACCGCGGATGCCCTGGTGCATCCGCCTCCTGTGCCGGTTGCGGCCATGGCCCCGCCATAGCCGCAGCCCGCCAGTCTCTTGCTCCCGATCCCATTCGCGCTTTTGCGCCGATGCACGCACCCGATGCGTTGCCTGGTTGTGCGCCTGTGTTACCCGCGCCGGGTTATCATGGCGCGCCCGCCTTAGCCGGGCATGCCCCAACCCTCGGAGTCACCGCCTCGATGTCCAGCATCACCCTGTTCCAAGCCCCGCCGCCCGAAGCCATCCAGAGCCAGATCCAGCAGATGGTGGTGGACTACATCACCGACGTCAGCGCGGTGGCCATCGCCCCGAGCAACCCGCTGTACAACCTGTACCAGTACGGCGTTGGCTATGAAGTGCATCTGTACCTGCAAGCCATGGACGGTTCCCGTGGGATCGCGGTGGAGCTGGTGCTGGCCACCGACCCGCAGGCCCCGGACCAGGTGCTGGGTTTCACCCTGTACCTGCCGGTCAAGGACGATCCCCAGGCCTGCGCCGTGGCCTATATGGCGGTGCGGCAAGGTCATCGGCGCCAGGGCATTGCCCGGCAGATGCTGCAAGCCATGCTGGCGCGTTACCCCCATGCGGAACTCGCCTGCAACGTGGCCAAGGTGGGGTGTTTCGAGGCCCTGGGTTTCCAGCTGCTGGGCGCCCGCGGCCCGCAGGTGCTGATGAACACCCGGGGCCACGGCAGCGACGGCCTGCTGGCGGTGCTGGATGTGGCACCGATCTACCAGTCGGTGGAAGTGCGGCAGATCCACACCTACCTGCTGGCCCAGCACGGGCGCAAGGCCATGCTGGAGGCGGAGAAAAAGCGCGACCGGCAACTGGACCAGATGACCCGCCAGGCCCAGGCGCTGGTGCGCGAGCGCCTAGGGGAAGCGGCCCTGTCCAATACTCAGCGGGCGCCTCGCTTGATTTGAGCCGGTTGTGCCAGGGCTCAAGGGAAGGTCAGTACCACCCGGGCACTGCCGCTGAAGTTGCCCGGGGTCACGGTGCCACTGCTCCTCAGGACTGACTCGAACAGTACCGGCGTGTAACTGCTGTCGGCGGTGAAACTATAGTCTTTGCCAACAGCCATGCCGCCCACCGACAACTGTGAGTACAGGCCTTCCACGCCATTGAGCTTGACCATCCCTTCGATGGCGATGGACACCGTGGCGCTGCGGCTGCAGGTGACGTAGGCCGTGGTGTAGGCCCTGTTGGTATTGACGGCTTCCAGGCTCAGGTTGCCGTGGTGCAGGTCGATGCTACCGGCAATACTGCAGTTTGTGGTCGGCTCCGCGGGCTTTGGAGGCGGGATCTCGCCTTTGGCCGAGCTGGCCATTTTGCAGCGCATCATGGGGTCATTGGTTTTGTAGTCGCAGATCAGCAAAGCCAGCAGGGTCTTGCCATCCCATCCCCAGAATATAGGGATACCCGTGGATAATTGACTTGAGGCTACTTGGTTGAGGACAGTCTTGGGATTGTCAGTCGGGCTCAGGTTGGGGGCTGCATAGATGGGCGGTTGCGAGAATCTCGCGCCGTAGCTCACGAAAACCCAGATGCCGTTCTTTGTGGGCCACTCAAACAGGCCGCTGGGTAAGAGTAGTTTGGACTGGTTGCTGACGGCAATAGCGTCCATGTCTCCAACAAAGCGGTAGGTGTCGTTACTTTCATTGTATTCTACCAATAACCCGCCCATTGCGGGAAACGTCAGCAACAGCAAAACAGTACCGATTAAAAACTTCATATAAGGACTTCGCAGTATTGGGGGAGTATCGGTAAACATGCTGTCGTCCATATTTGAGCTAGTCATAATCTGCCGAAATACTCACGTTGGCTGAAAACGCGCCCGTTTGAAATTGCGTGCCGGGAAGTGCGGTCAAGGTCGCGTTGATATGGTTGTTGTTTGTGGTGGTGGTGCGAAAGCTGGTGTTGGCTTGCCAGACCGTCCCCAATCGTTGACTGGTCAACTTGATGCCCAGGCCTTGCACATCGGTCTGGATAACGTCCGGGCTGTAGCCGGAAACACCGGTCAACTTCAACACGATCGAGGAGGGCCCGGCACCGCAGTCGATGTCCAGTTCAATGGGGACGCTGTAGTGCTCGGCGGCGATTTTGGTGACGTCGATATCACCGAACCTTACATCCAGCGAGTTGCCCAGGCTGAACTTGCAACCGGGTTGGGTAATGCTTCCGGAGATGTTCGCCGTCGCGTTATAGGTTCCCGCCAGGCAGGTGCCGCACACCAGGGCCAGGGCCAGCGCCAGAGTCCGCGCGCCGAGGGTCTTGAGGTGGTTAGCCAGGTTCATGGGTAGGCCAGCTCGAAATTGGCGACGGCGGAAAAGTTGCCGCCTTCGATGGTTTTATCCTTGATCTTGAGCAGGTAGGCCTTGAAGGCCAGTTCCTCCCGGGACGCTTCGGAAAGGTTGTAGCTCAAGGTGTCGCTGTTGATCCTGATGGGGTGGTCCGCCGAGGTTTCCAGGCCCACGGCGATTCCCGAGGCAGCCCCGGTGATCGCCAGCGCGCCGCTGAGCAGCGGCTCCTCCTGCCCTTTGAAGGTGAGGTTGATCTTGTTGGCCTGGGCGCAGGTTTTAATCCTGATGTAGAACGGCACCCCGGTACTCTTGCCGCTGCTCATCAACTCTTTCTTGCTGTAGCCATCGAACTTGACCATCTGTTCCGGGTTCTCCACGGTCAGTTCGCAGGAGGGAACAATCAGGTTTCCGGAAAAGTTCAGGCGTATTTCGTCAGCGCCGGTAAAACCGGCTGGCAGCAATACTGCACCCAGTGCGAAGCATCCCATCAGTATGTTGTTCATTGAGCCACCTGCTGGCCGAAGTCCCGACCCGAAGGGCGAGTACTGTGGATTAACAATCTATTGATCTGGCGCATCAGGTGCTGTCAGTCGGTTTTTTTGAACTGGCACGCGCTTTGATCGCAGCGGTAGGCAAGTTGATGGTAACCACCGTAGTCATTGATGTAGGTGAGCACCGGTTGTGTGATCTGGCCCTTGTCGGGATGGATGTCCCGGGCTGAGAAGGGCGCCAGCATCACGGGGCTGAAATCCGTCTCGCTGCGTTTGTCCGAGAGGTCCTTCAGGTCATTGATGGTGATGTAGTAAGGCGTAGGGTTCTCGACGTTGAAACCCTGCCCGGCTTTTTTCAGCCTCAACTTCTCCTGCCAGATAACCCCTCGTTCCGGGGTAATGCCCTGCGGGCGGTAGAAGAGTTTGATTTTTGTCTGCAGCGCGATCTGCATGGTGTTTTCGGTTTCCGCGCGCGGCGGAACCTCGCGCAAGTTGAAATAGAACAGCGACTCGCGGTCTTTTGGCAGTTGCTCGACTTCTGCGGACTTCAACAGCTTTATCTGGCCACCCGACATCGGTTCCAGCCGTTGCAAAGGCGGCAGGACAATCAACGGGCCGGTTACTTTCTGTTGTTGATCATTCTCGATCCACGACTGCGCCAGGTAGGGCATTTCTTTGTTGTCGTTACGGATGCGGATGCTCAGTGACTTGTTTTCACCGTCGAAAATCACTCGGGTACGGTCCAGGGAAATGGCGGCTTGCGGGGCAACTCCGGGGAGGAGCAGGCAGCCCATGACGGTCAGGTGTTTCAAGAAACGGGAATGGAGAAGCATAAGGGGGCCTCGGGTCAGAATCGGGTTGTGCAGAGCAAGGTTTGGCGCTGCTCGGACTGCAGGTTGGCGGGCAGGGCGACGTTGCAGCTTTTGCCATTGCCCCAGAACACCTGGAACGCTGAATCGGCTTTGATACCGGTCAGATAGGCGAACCCGCTGTCAGCGACAATTGCCACTTCGCGCCCGGAGGCGTCCCGCAGGCTGGCGCCAAACGGCGGGTAGGAGCCGTCTTCCAGTTTCAGGGTGACCAGGGCCTTGCTGCCCTGGATGACGGTCAGTTTGCGGTAGCCGATGGCGCCTTCGGTCAAGGTGGCGTCGGTTACCGATTTGCTCGCATCCATGTCGTCGGGCAGGCGATTGAGGTCGATCTGTACATCGGTGCGGGCGTAGCTGGTGAAGGCGGGCAGCACCGCCACGCCCATGGCGTTGGTGCGGGTTTCGCCGTTTTGCAGGGGCACCCCGGCCACGCCATCGGTGTCGAGCATGATCCGCGTGCCGCCGTTGTAGGTCGGTGGGTGCAGGGCGGCGCCCATGGCCGTGACGGTGGCGCCACCTTGCACGGACAGGCCGATGCTCTGGCTGCCGTCATTCTGATAGCTGCCATTGAGGCTGTAGTCGGCGCTGGCGGTCTGCTGGCTGTAGTAGCCTTGCACTCCGTCGCTGTCGAGCCCGGTGCTGGCGCGGATCATGTAGTTGCGGTCCGGTTGGTAGTTTGAATAGCTGGCCGCATGTCGCACTCCGGTGTCGTTGGCGTAGGCGTCGTAGCCGATGCGCTGGCCATCGCCGAAGGGCAGGGTGAGGGAGAGCGACAGGCTGTTGTCGGTTTCCGAGACGTTGCGGGTCTGGGTCAGGGACAGGGTCATGGCCAGCCCCTTGAAGCGGCCCACGTCGAAGTAGCGACTCAGGTTGGCGCTGATGTAGTCCGTGGCCGTGCGGTCCCAGTAGTCTTCATGGGTGTAGGACAGGTGGGCGCTGAAGCCCAGATCGCGGAACGATTTGTTGGCCAGGATCGTGTAGGCGGTCTTGCTGTTGCTTTGGTAGCGCTCAAGGTTTCGCGCGTTGATGAAGTCGTTCATGGTCATGAAGTTGCGCTGGGAGAAGCGATAGCCGGCAAAGTTGATTTCGCTGTCGTATTCATCGAAGCGCTTGGCGTAGTTCAGGCGCAGGGAATTGCCACGCAGTTGCCCTTCCACGGGGACGTCGGCACGGGTATGGGTGACGTCCAGGGACACCACGCCGAATTGGTGAAGGTTGCGCCCGATGCCGCCGGCGAGCGCGGTATAGCCAGAGGTCACTAGGCTGCCACCGAACAACGACCAGTCGCTGTTCAGGCCCCAGGACATCTCGCCAGTGGCGAAGGTCGGGCCTGTGTCTTCCCGGTCATAGCTGGTCGGTCGGCCCAGTGTCAGGTTGTAGCGCATGTACCCTGGCCGGCTCAGGTAGGGCACGTTGGCGGTTTCCATCTGGTAGCTCTGGGTGCTGCCGTCATCTTCGCGGATCTCGATGTCCAGCTTGCCGCTGACCGCGCTGTTGATGTCGCGAATGCGAAAGGGCCCTGGCGGCACGGTGGTTTCATACAGCACGCGCTCGTCCTGGCGCACCGTGACCCGCGCGTTGCCCTTGGCCACGCCTACCACTTCCGGGGCATAGCCGCGCAGGCTGGGGGGCAGCATCTGGTCATCGGTAGCCAGGTTGATGCCCCGATAGCGAAAGGAGTCGAACAGCTTGGAGTTCAGGCTGACTTCGCCCACCAGCAGCTTTGCCCCTTGCCGCGGCAGAGGACGAAAGGCGTAAAAGCTGCTCCAGGAAAAATCCTGGCGGCTGTAGGCGTGGGTCTGGTAGCGACTGCCCTGGAAATCCCCGCGCAGACGCCAGGCGCCCAGGTTTGCCCCCAGGGTGCCGTTGCCGCTGATCTGCCGGGTGCTGCCGGAGCTAGCGTAGCGGTTCACGGAGGTATTGAGGCTGTAGTCCAGCAGGAGCCCGGAAACGCCTTCATCCCATTCACTGATGGGGCTCCAGTTAGGATCGCGATACTCCATCCAGGCCTGGGGCACGCTGAGACGCAGCACGCCCTGTTCCATGTCCGGGACCAGTCGCAGCCCCTGGATGCTTTCCAGATCCGCACAGTTTTGCGACTCGTGCCAACTGGCCAGCCGGTTCAGGACGTCTTCCTTGAGGCCAAGGCTGGCAGCCTGGTCCATGGGGATGCAGACGCGGGTGGTAGAGGCTTGCGGGTCCACGGCATAGAAGTTCAGGCTGCGTTCGGGCAGTTTGCGATCATTGATCTGAATACCCATCAGGTATTGGCCGGGCATGACGTAATGCGCTGTTTTGAAACGGCTGAGATCGATGCTGCTGCGTTCGTCCACATCCATGACGTCGAGGTTGAAGTCCACGGCCATTGAGACCAATGGCCAGCCCAGCGAACTGACTAGCACCCCTATTGATAGAGTGATCTTCCCTGCGGTCATAGTTTGAATACTGAAGAAAATGGCTTGTTATCGGCTGTTAATTCAGTCGATGGCATAAAAAACGGGGTGGAGCTTGTGTTGGAACTCCGATGTTTCTGGGGATAACTTTCAAGGCACTGTGCGCCGTTGATGTCTTGTGGGGGTTTTAGTGTTGCTATTACAGTTGGTCGGAATTTTTTAGTTGGGTATGGAGTTGCTATTTTTTAAATACCGAGACATTGAAGTCTCGGTATTTTCGAATATTCAAGTCCGGAAGCATTAGAATGCTTCCGGGGTTCGGTTATTCGTAAGACAACATGAAGTTGGCCGTGGCGGTGAACTCACCTGGGGTGACCGCTACATCCTTGGCTGTCGTGCCACGCAGGAAGGCGCCGAACGCCAGGGTGTTGTCGCCCACCAGCAGGTCACGGGCAACGGAAGCTTCACCCAGCTTGACCTGGGCCCCGGAGCCGTTGGTCAGGGCAATGCCTGCGCCCTTGGCCGAACCGGCGATACCCAGCAGGGTATTGTCGGTGAGGTCGGCGTCGCCACCGAAGGTGACCTTGACCTTCTTCATTTTGCTGATATCGCACTGACGAAGTTCGATGTTGAAGCTCTGAATGGAGGACTCGCCATTGTTGGCCAGTACCTTGTTGGATACTTCATCCATACGAACAGTTTGGTCCTTGCTCTTGGCATCCAGAGAGCAGGGGGAATCGATAATGCTACCGATGAAGTTTACTTTGCCGCTGCCACCGGCACTGCTGGTAGCAGGCGGAGTTACAGGATCGTCGACCGCATAAGCCGAGCCACTGCCGAGTACCAGTGCTGCGAAGATTGCCAGAGGCGCTTTCTTGAAGTTCATTTTTCATCCTTAATCGAAAACAGAGAAACCATGCGCTGTATAACAACATCCTTTAAATAGGTGGGTAGCGCATGGGTTTGATATTAAGGAGTTACTGAGTGACTTCTAAGAGGGCCGTGCCCACGGACGGGTAGGACCTTTCCTACAAGATGGTAAGTAGTTTGTGAGGCGTAACTTCAACGTCACTGAATGTATCTGGATATGTTTTTAGAGGGGGCCAGTGGGTGCATTCAGACTACTGTTCCGGCCGGGGGATGACTTGTGCTTGCCCCCGGACCTGGCTAATCTCGCAAAAAAATGCAAAAGCAGGCATTAACATGCAAGAGCAGCATCATTACGCCGAACTCCCTTCGGTACGCCGTCAGAAAATCCTTCTACTGCTGGAGCGCGACGGCAAGGTCATGGCCGCCGAACTGACCCGGCATTTTGCGGTGTCCGAAGACACCATCCGCCGCGACCTGGCGGAGCTGGATGCCGCCGGGCTGGTGCAGAGGGTCCATGGTGGCGCGCTGCCGCGGCCCAAGGACAGCGGCAAGGACTATTTCACCCGGGTCGGCGAAACCAATGAGGCGAAACTGCGCCTGGCGCAATATGCCGTGCAATGGGTGCAGGACGGCCAGACGGTGCTGTTCGATTCCGGCTCCACCACCCTGCACATCGCCCAGTCGCTGCCGGCGGGCATCAGCCTGACCGCGGTCACCGCCTCGCCGATGATTGCCGTGGCCCTGGCCGAATACCCCAAGGTCAGGGTGATTCTCGCCGGTGGCCAGCTCAACCCGGCAACCCTGTCCGCCAGCGGCCATGAAGCACTGCGCATGATTCAGGGGATCAAGGCCGACCTGATGTTCACCGGGGTCTGCGCGATCCACCCGGAGATCGGCATCAGCTCCCTGCATTTCGACGAGGTGCCGATCAAGCAGGCAATGTTCGACAGTGCCAGCGAGGTCATCGCCGTGACCACCGCCGACAAGCTCGGGGCCATGGAGCCCTTCGTCGTGGTGCCATGCAACCGCCTGCATCGGCTGGTGACCGAGCTGGAGGCGCCGGGTGTGGACATCGAAGGTTATCGGCAGTTGGGGATCGAGGTGCTGCAGGTCTGATCCGGCAGCGACCCCCGTTCCGGCGCCGCTTGCAGTAGATGGGGCAGCGCCTCGCGGGGTTGAGCCGTATCGAACCCTTGATGCAGCCGTGGCCGGGTGCGGTGCAATTGCATGGGTCAATTCCTGGATGGCGGCGGGGCCAGTGCCTGGCTCATCCACTGCGCCATCTGCCGCAAGCGGTCGCTGAAACCGGCGCCGGCGGGGGCCGTTGCCTCGGCGGTCTGGCGGAACTCGTCGATGGGGCCTGCCATTTCCGGGTAGTGCTGCACAAACAGCCGCACGTGCTCATCCAGGCTCTGGGGCCAGCTCGGCTCCTGCTCCCGGCGCAGCAGGTTGGTGGCACGAACAAGTTTGCGCGAGGCCTGCCGTTGCAGCCGGAGAACGTCGGTGGGCATCTGTTCGCGGTCGATGCGCTCGGCGTAGTCGTACAGCACTGCGAGAAAGTCGCCGTTCACCGCCAGGGCAATCTCCCGGCTGGGCCTGAAAGGTGCAAAGCGCGAGCGCAGGTCTTCGCCCCACAGGCAGCGGCAATGGTGCTTGAGCCAATAGCCCCAGCTGTCGAGGTTCTGCGTTTCCAGTACCTGGTTGAGGTCGCCGATATCGAAATCGATCTTCGACACCAGCGGGTGGCGCGCTTGCAGGGCCTGGCGCAGGTTTTCCAGATGCAGGCACGCGGCCGGGCCGGCGGGATCTTGCAGGATCAGGCACAGGTCCAGGTCGGACGCTCCAGGCCGGGCGGCGCCACGGGCGACACTGCCGTACAACTACAGGCTATGCAGCGGCGGGCTGGCGGGAACGGTGAGGGCGGCGCACAGCTCGTCGAGCAGGGCTCGGTACTCGGGCTGCAGGGGTGGTTCGGCAGCAAGGGCGATCAAGCCGTCGGCATCGACGCCGAATGCGCTATCGGGTGACATGGGGTGGCCTGCGATACGGGTTCAGCGGCCACCTTAGCAAAGTCTGCCCGGGCCGTTGGAGCGGCCCGGGCAGGGTCGGGGCCAGCCTCAGTTCTTGAAGGCCGAGTGCTTGCGGCCCTGGTCGAGGAAGGCGAACACCACCACCAGCACCGCGGCGACGGCGAGAATGATCACCACGCCGTCGGTGGAGTGGGTGGCCGAGGCCGTCACCAGGGACAGAGCGCCCAGCGGCGCCAGGCCACCGGCGATGGCGGTGCCGATCTCGCGCCCGGTGCCGAAACCCGAGGAGCGGGTCGCGGTGGGGAACTGGCGGCTGAGGAAGGAGCCCTGTGGGGCGAACATCATCGGCGCCAGGATGCCGGTGCCGACACCGATGGCGATGTAGATCATCAGGCTCTCACCGGTGTTGAGCAGGGCCAGGAAGGGGTAGGCGAACAGCACCGAGAACAGCCCGCCGAGGATCAGCACGGTCTTGCTGCTCCACTTGTCGCAGAGCCAGCCGAAGAACGGCACGGCGACGATGGCGATCAGGCTGGCGATGGTAACCGACAGCGAAGTGACGTGCACATCGACGTTCTTGTACTGGGTCAGGTAGGCCAGGGAGAAGGTCTTGAAGATGTAGCTCAGGGCGTTGTAGCCCACCGCCACGAAGAACACCACGGCCAGGCCCTTGAGGTCGTTCTTGAACAGCGCCTTGAGCGGCGAGGCCTTGGCTTTCTGGCTTTCCTTGCTCAGTTCCTTGAACTCTGGGGTTTCCGGAATACTGTTGCGCACCCACAGGCCGATGCCCACCAGGACGATGCTGCAGACGAACGGGATACGCCAGCCGCCGGCCAGCAGGAACTCGTTGCCGTTGATGGTCAGCAGGTACACGGTCAGCGACGACAGCAGCAGGCCCAGGTTCAGCCCCAGTGCCGGCCAGGCGCCCTGGCTGCCGCGCTTGCCTTCGCTGGCGTGCTCATAGGAGGTGACCGCCGCGCCGGACAGTTCGGCGCCGGCGCCCAGGCCCTGGATGATGCGGATTGCTACCAGCAGGATCGGCGCCCAGATGCCGATTGACGCATAGCTGGGGATCAGGCCGATCAGCGCGGTGCACACGCCCATCAGGCAGAAGGTCAGCACCAGCACCTGCTTGCGGCCGAACTTGTCCCCCAAGTAGCCGAACAGGATGCCGCCGAAGGGGCGGGCGATAAAGCCGATGGCAAAGGTCGAGAAGGCCATCAGGGTGGCGCTCTTCGGGTTGCTGTTATCGAAGAAGATCTTCGAGAAGACGATGGCCGCCATGGTGGCGTAGAGGTAGAAGTCATACCACTCCAGCATCGAGCCGAAGATGGTGGCCGCCGCGACCTTGCGCAGGCGTTTCCGGGTTTGTTGTGGGGTTTCCGCTGCAGTACTGCTGGTTTCAACTGCGGT
This sequence comes from Pseudomonas sp. MWU349, assembly GCF_017947325.1. NCBI lineage: Bacteria > Pseudomonadati > Pseudomonadota > Gammaproteobacteria > Pseudomonadales > Pseudomonadaceae > Pseudomonas > Pseudomonas sp. MWU349. The sequence goes on from NZ_JAFEVP010000007.1 coordinate 112,650, forward strand.
CATATCCGTACATCCTCATGAATCATTGTATTTATTGTCGAGTTGACGCGAGCCTTGCGCGACGCGCCCTAAGGGGTATTGCGGCGACACGCGGCCCGCTTGGCAGTGCCGGGGCACTGCGCTGCAAGGTGATGGCGCGGGGTGTTTCAGGCGGCCTGGAAAATCCGGTCGGCAATCATCGAACCAATGGGAATCGCCGAGGTGGCGGCGGGCGAGGGCGCGTTGCACACGTGCAACATGCGCGGGGTTTCGGCGAACAGGAAATCGTGCACCAGGCTGCCGTCGCGCATCACTGCCTGGGCGCGGATCCCCGCCTCATAAGGCAGCAGGTCTTCCACTTGCAGGGAAGGGCAGTACTTGCGGCACTGCTCCAGGTAGCCGGACTTGAACAGCGAGTTCTTCATCTCGGTGGTGCCGGAGCCGAGGTTCTGCCAGATGGTTTTCCAGAAACCGGGGAAGCTGGCGTACTGCGCCACGTCGCGCCAGTTGATGGAGAATTTCTTGTAGTTCTCCCGGCCCAGGCCCAGTACCGCGTTGGGGCCGACGGTCACGCTGCCGTCGATCATGCGGGTCAGGTGCACCCCGAGGAACGGCAGCTCCGGATCGGGGATCGGGTAGATCAAGTGATTGACGATGTTGTTCTTCGACGCCGGCAGACGGAAGTATTCGCCGCGAAAGGGGATGATCTGGTGATCGATCTTCACCCCGGCCATCACCGCCAGGCGATCCGATTGCAGGCCGGCGCAGGCTACCAGCTTCTTCGCCCGCCAGCTGCCGCCGTGGCTGCTGACGGTGACGCTGTCGGCGCTTTCCTGGATCGCGGTGACGGTCTGGCTCAGGCAGATCTCGCCGCCCTCGCGGCGGATCACCCGGGCCATGGTGTCGCAGACTTCGCGGTAGTCGACGATGCCGGTGGCGTCGAGGAACAGCCCGCCAAGGCCGACGATATTCGGTTCGCGCTGGCGCAGTTGCTCGGCGTCCAGGCGCTCCACCTTCAGGCCGTTCTGCTGCGAGCGCTGGTACAGGGCCTCCATGCGCTGCACTTCCAGGGCATTGGACGCCACCAGCACCTTGCCGCAGACCTCGAACTTGATCCCGTGCTCGCTGCAGAACTGCTTGGTGGCCTCGGCGCCACGCTTGCACAGGTCGGCCTTGAGGCTGCCCGGGGCGTAGTAGATGCCGGCGTGGATCACCCCGCTGTTGTGCCCGGTCTGGTGCTTGGCCAGGACGTTTTCCTTTTCCAGGATGACCAGCGAAGCGCCGGGCTGGCGCTTGAGGATCTCCATCGCTGTAGCCAGGCCGACGATGCCGCCGCCGATGATGCAAAAGTCGTAAATCATTGTTCGTGGGTACCTTGGATCGAATGCGTTTCGGTCTGGTTATCAGGTTGTCAGACTAACTAATCCGACAAAAAACCGCAGGCCGTGGCATGCGGCTCGAAGCGTGAAGCTGGGGTCAATCGATAGTCGGCAGCTCCAGGCCCAGGCGCTTGGCCGACGCCCGCAAGTGGGCGTCGGCGCAACCGGCGGCGGCCTGGCGGTCGCCAGCGGCAATCGCCTGGTACAGCGCCTGGTGTTCCTGGGTGGCATCGGCGGAACCGCCCACCATGCGCAGCGCCGAGTTCTCCCAGGCGGCCTTGCGGGCGCTGGTCAGCTGGCTGCGCAGAAAATCATGGAAGGCCACGAAATAGTCGTTCTTGCTGGCCTCGGCGATGGCCCGGTGGAACTCCACGTCGGCCAGCCCCGCGGCTTCGAAATCACTGCGCTTGTCGTGCATTTCCTGCAACGCTTCCTGCATCCGTTGCAGGTCGGCGGCGTCGCGGCGCTGGGCGGCGATCGACGCGGCCTGGGTTTCGATCCACAAACGCATCTCGAACATCTGCGCCAGGTCCGGCAGGCGGCCATCGCCCTGGGGGAAACGGAACACGGTGCCGGCCGGGGTCTTGGAAATGTACGAACCCAGGCCACGCCGGGCGATCAGCACGCCGTCGGCCTTGAGCTGGGCGATGGCCTCGCGAATCACCGAGCGGCTGACGTTCAACTGCTCGGCCAGTTGCTGCTCGGTGGGCAGGCGCGATTCGGGGGCCAGGCGGCCGGAGTCGATCTCGGTGCGGATCGCATTGACCACGCGCACAACGAGAGAGTCGGGTCGCTGGAGTTCAAGCATGGGTGGGTAAAACCTTGGTAGTCAGGTTGTCAGACAATAGCCGTTGGGAATTTTCGCTGTCAAGAAAAACCCACGCCCGGCTGGCGGGGGCGGGGGCCACAAACCCGCGCTCAGGCCGTCAGGGGGCAGCTGAAAATCAGGTCGTCGAAGTCTTCGCCCCCCCTGCGGAAGGCCCCTTCGTCACGTTGCTGGAAGACGAAACCGCATCGCTCCAGAACCTGGCAGGACGCAACATTGCCGTCGGTGACCGTGGCCGCCAGGCGCTTGATCCCCAGGCTGTGGCGGGCGTACTGCATCAGCGCGCGCAGGGATTCCGTGGCCAGGCCCTTGCCTTGATGACCGGGGGCCAGCAGGTAGCCGACCTCGGCTTCGGCGCTGGGCCGGTCGCTGATTCGCAGGCCGGTGAAGCCCAGCTCCTCGCCGCTGTGGCGATCGCGGATCACCAGGCACAGCCAGTGGTCGCAATCCATGTCCCAATGGGGCAGGCGCGAGGTGAAACGCTCCTCGATCTGCATCCGGGAGAGCGGATCGCAGACATAGCGCAGGTTTTCCGGGTCGCTGTGCAGGGTCAGGAACAGCTCCCAGTCATGGGCGTTCAGGGGGCGCAGGTTCAGGCGAGGGGTGTGCAGTTCCAGCATGGGGGCTCCCGATCCGTGGGCAGGAAAGATTTTGGGCACTTTACAGGAGAAAAGTCTGACCGCTGCGCTGCTTATTTCGCATAAGATCCCGGGCCTTGGTTTTCAGGGATAGGGCAGGTAAGCGTGAACTGGGACGATCTGCGGTTTTTCATTGCCGTCGCCAATGCCAGCAACATCACCGACGCCGGGCAGGCGCTGAAGGTGTCGGCCTCGACGGTCTCGCGCAAGATCCTGGTGCTGGAGCAGGCCTTGAGCAGCGTGCTGTTCCTCAAGACCACCCAGGGCTATTTTCTCACCGAAGCCGGCCAGGCCCTGCTGCCCATGGCCCTGAGCGCCGGAGCTGGCCACCATCAGGTTGCCGGGGCCGGCGCTCAGGGCCATGGGCAGCATGGTGGACAGCCACAGCGGCCAGTTGATGTCGTGGATCGGGGGCACGGGCGGCTCCTGGAAGGCAGTGCGGATTGCACTGGCGCCAGCTTAAGGCGCCGCCACGCGTGGGGTTAGGGGCAGGAGTGGAAAGCGGTTTTGCGCCAGTGCGGTCCTATTCCTTGGGCAACCGCGCCAGTGCCTGCTCCAGTTCAAAGATCGCCTGTTCAACGGCGTCGCCTGCCTCCAGCAGAACCGAATAGGGCAATTGCTGTTCGGTGCAGATCCGTTCCAGTTGTTCACAACAACTGATCAATCGGTTGGCGGTGACTACTCGGGCTGCGCCTTTTATTCGATGGGCCAGTTCAGACAAGCCCCGCGCATTTTTCTCTTCCACCAGTTGGATAAGGTCCTCAAGATCCTTGCGGTTGCTCACCAGCAATTCGTCGAGCAGATGGGTCATCAGGCTGGGATCGCCAACCGTCAGTTCAGCCAATGGCGTGAGGTCATACAGCACGTTCTGATCGAAGTCGGCGATGGGTTCGCGGTCGTTTTGCGGTAGGCAATCGATGTTGCGCTGACAGGTCCGGTAGATGCTGGTGATGCGTTCGGCAAGAATATCCAGGCCCACCGGCTTGATCAGGCATTCGTTCATCCCTGCCTGAATGCAGCGTTCCAGCTCTTCGGGTTGAGCGTCAGCGGTAAGGCCGACGATGACGCAGGGCGAACGCTGTTGCTCGTTCTCTTCCTGGCGAATCGCCCTGGCCAGTTCCGGGCCGCTGAGCAAGGGCATGTGGCAGTCGGTGAGCACCACATCGAACTCGCCCTTGCGCCACTTGTCCAGCGCGACCGAGCCGTTGTCGGCTTCCGTCACCTGGTGTCCGAGGAAGTTCATCTGCTGGCGCAGGATCTCCCGGTTGATGGCGTGGTCGTCCACCACCAGCACCTTCCACGCCTGGGCGGCTTCGGGCAGCAGCTTCATGTTGAGCGAATGAGGGGCCTCGACGGGTTCGAGGATATTGAGTTGCAGCTCGACCTGGACCTGGGTGCCTTGGCCCCGGGTGCTGGTCATGGTCAGGCGCCCCCCCATGAGTTCGCACAGCGAGCGGCTGATCAGCAGCCCCAGGCCTGCCCCATCCTGGCCTTTGTGGACACCATGAGTGGCCTGGGCAAATGGCTGGAAGAGCTTTTGCTGATCCTCGGTGGAGATGCCGATCCCGGAATCCTCGATCAGCAGGTGCAGATTCAGGCGGGCGGTCTCGACAATCTCGCCCCTGAGCTGGACCTTGACGCAGCCTTCGTCGGTGAACTTGATGGCATTGCTCAGCAGGTTGGACAACACTTGCTTGAAGCGCAGTGGATCGATCAGCACGTCGCAGTTGGTGCTGGAGTCGATATCCAGTTTCAGCTCCAGGCCTTTCTGCAGCGACAGGCCCTCGAAGACCAGCACCACCGACTCCATCAGTTCACGCAGGTTGGCTCGTTTTGGCGACAGGCTCAGGCGCCCGGACTCGATACGGGCGATATCGAGAATATCGCCGATCAGCCCCAGCAGGCTCTTGGCCGAGGAGTAGGCGATTTCGATACTGGCCTGGTCGAACTGGCCGCGCTCGCCGCGCTTGAGGACCAGCTCAAGGATGCCGATCACCGCATTCATCGGGGTGCGGATTTCATGGCTCATGGAGGCGAGAAAGGCGGTCTTGGTCCGGCTGGCTTCGTCGGCCAGGTCTTTCGCACTCTCCAGTTCATCCACCAGCCGGCGATGGTCGGTCAGGTCCAGCCAACCACAGATCACGCCTTTGACCGCACCGGAGGGACCATGGAACGGCTGGACCCAGTGATCGATCCACAGCGTCTTGCCGCACAGCTCGATGCTCTGCGAGCTGTTGATGATCTGGTCCTGCTCCATGGCTTCTAGATAGTTGTCGTGTAGGTCGGGGATCGACACGCCCGGGTCTTCAAGGAGCTGGGTGACGGTCTTGCCGATCACCTGCTGGCGCGTGAGGCCTGTGGCTTGCAGGTAACTGTCATTGCACGACAGCATACGGCCGTTGCGATCACGCACGTACACCGGGTGCGGCATGCCATCGGTCAGGGTCTGAACGAAGGTCAATTGCTCGCTCAACGCCTGTTCCGCCTCCAGCCGCTTGCTGATCTGCCGGCGCAGATGAAAGATCCAGCCCAGGGCCATCAGCAACAGCAGCAGGGCGCCGATGACGACGGTGGCGATGACACCGCGGTAGTCGCGCCAGGTCTGTCCGCTCATCGAAGCGTTGGCCCGCCAGCGATAGGAAATGGCATTCAGTTCGTCAGGCGGAATGCTCTGCAAGGCCTTGTCCAGGATCGACTGCAGTTCGGTATCGCTGCGGCGCATGGCGAAGTTGCCGGTGGCCTGGCCGTTATCGATGATGTTGGCGACGTGCAGCTTCTGGTCATACAGCCGCGCCACGTAATAGCGCGCGCTGGTCAGGGCCAGCAGTGCGGCATCGGCCTTGCCGTCGTTGACCAGGCTCAGGGCGTCGAGAGTGGTGGGGGCGGTGACGATCTGGATCCGTGGAAATTCGCTGGCGATTTTCTTGAGCAGCACATGCCCCTCGACCATGGCCAGTCGCTTGTCCTGCAAACCGGCGAGGTCGGTGTTGGCAGCCCCGGCTCCTTCCTTGTTCACCAGGGCGAAAGCCGTGGTGCCGAAAGGGCGGCTGAAGCGCAGGAAATCTTCGCGATCGGGACTGGCCGTCAGGATCGTCAAGTCGGCACTCTTGTTTTTCAGGGCCGTCATGATGCTGGAGAAACTGCCCTGGCGTTGCACTTCAAATTGCAGGCCCGTACGCAGGGAAATCATCACCAGGAGGTCGGCGACAATACCGGTGAAGTTGCCCTCGGTGTTGTAGTAGGCGACGGGGGCCAGATCGTCATTGATCACCAGGCGCACGACAGGGTGGCGCGTGATCCAGCGATTTTCCTGAGGGGTCAGTGTCAGCTTGCCGTTGGCCAGAGCCACATCGCCCCCGGTCCAGCGCTTGATGATGAGCTGCTGGCGGTCCTCGCCCAGCGTATCGATCACCCGGTCGATGATGCGATGCAGGCGCGCGTTGTCCTGGTTCATGGCGAAGCTGAAACCGGCCACATTCAGGTCGAGAAAGCGCTCGAAGCGCACTTCGTTGAAGTAGCTCTGATTGATCATGTCGAAGGCCGAAAGGTTATCGCCCAGGTACAGATCGGTCCTGCCGAAGGCCAGGGCCGCCATGGCTTCCATATGGGAGTTCATCGAGATGATCTGCGCGGCAGGGAAGCGGGCCTGCAGTTCGGCCAGCCGCAGGTAGTCCCTGGGCATGGCGATCTTCAGCCCATGCAGATCATCGGCAAAGATCCGTGTATCGCCCTGGCGCCGGAACAGCGCCGGTCGATCCCGTACATAGGGTTTGCTCAGTATCACCGCCGGGTTGTGATCCTCGAAACTGTTGGAGGTGCCTAGCAGGTCGATTTCTCCTGAGGCGAGGGCGGCCAGCCCGGTAGCCCTATCGGGGACCGAAACGGCCTGCACCTGGATGTTCAGCAGCTTCCCGGCCAGCGCCAGGTAGTCTGCGGTAATGCCTTCGTAGTCCTGGTTGCTGTAGAGAATGTCATAGGGCGGAAAGCGCGACGCGGAGACGCCCAGGACCAGGCGATGCTTCTGTCGCAGCCAATGCCAGTCGGCGTCGTCAAGGACGATTTCGCTGGATGTCGGGACCAACTGACTGTTGATGTTCAGGGAAGTGAGCGTGGAACTCTCAGCCCAGGCGAGGCCGCTCATCAACATGAGGCAGAGCGCTGGCAGCAGGCGCCTTGAACGGGCGAAAAAAGACGAGATGGGCAAAATCGGAACTACCTGGTTGGAACGAAAGGCTTTAGGAACGCTAGCTCAAGCAGTAGGCAAATGCCCGGAGTGCAGGGGGGGACCATCGGTGGTGGGCGGCGTGGCTTGCATTGTCTATCAACTCGGATCAATGGGGCGTGAATTACTGCACATTTTGATCCTGGCAGTAGGAGATGAAATGCTTGGCAGGCATCGGGCGGGCGAACAGAAACCCTTGGGCCAGGGTACAGCCCAGTTCATGTAGTTGCTGTGACTGCGCGGGAGTCTCGACGCCTTCGACTACCAGTGAAAGGCCAAGGGCTTGCGCCAGTGTGACGGCACTGCGGATGACGGCCCGGCTGCGGGGTTGAAAATCCAGTTTGCGTACGAACGAGGCATCCAGCTTGATTTGGTTGAAGGGGAATTCACAGAGCCGCTCAAGCGAAGAATAGCCGGCGCCGAAATCATCCATGGCCAGGCCGCAGCCCAGCAGCCGTAACCTGAGCAGGGTTTCCAGGCTGCTGGCCGGCGCCTGGATCAAACCTGACTCTGTCACCTCAAACAGCAAGCCGCTGGCGGGCAACTGGAACTGCTCCAGGGCCTGGCTGATGTGTTCCACCAGTTCCACCGAGGCCAACTGCGAAACGTGCAGGTTGAAGGCCAGCTCCACGGGATACCGCAGCTGGGTCAACTGCCGTTGCAGGGCAATGCCCTGGCTGAGCAGAGCGCCGAAGAGCTGCCCGATCAGGTCGTTGGCTTCCATGGTGGACAGAAAACGCGCGGGGGGCAGGATGCCTAGCTGCGGGTGGTTCCAGCGTGCCAGTACTTCTGCTCCGCGCAACCGGCCATTGGCCAAGTCCACCTTGGGTTGGTAATAGGCTTCGAATTCACCATTGTTCAGGCCGCGCAAGATGTCTGAAACACTGGGTGTTCGGGGGTGCTCGGCAGCAACCTCCGAGGCCAGCGCCGGGCGACTGTAGCGCTGCAGCAGCGAGCGGGCGCGACCGAGGTTGAAGGGCTTGCCCAGGTCTCCGAGAAACTCCAGCCCCAGGGACTGGATCATCGACGCGGTCGCTTGGCGCAGTATCGGGTCCAGGTCGCTGCTGAGGATTACCGAGCGTAATAGGCCGCTCTGGCTGGCATGGTGCAGGAAGGTCAAGCCATCCATACCGCGCATGTGCAGGTCGCAGATCGCCACATCCACGCCACCCGCGGCTTTGAGCACCGCCAGTGCTTCATCGCCATCGGCGGCTTCACAGAGTGGGCCAATACCGGCCTTTCTTAACGCCGACACAGCGACCAGTCGCTGGAACGGTTGGTCTTCGAGGACCATTACACTGATTTCGGGCATGGCTGAGCGTCTGAGGAGTGATGACACGGGCTATCTTCATCGACCTTTCCTGGCAAATCTTTCAGCTCGTTCCCTCCGTTTTGTGGGAAATTTCCTAGTGAAACCAAGAAAATCTTCACATCTTACAATGTTCATCGTAATCAACTAAGAGTGGCAGTTATTTTGAAGGGTGGTAAAAAATGTATACTTTACAACCTCTTGTGTTTGCCTCTTAATAGGCGAGCTGAATTCAGGGTCTGAGTTTTTTTGAGGTGGAGTTTCATAACTATCTAGTTGGAATTCTGGCGTCGGTCAGTGTTGTTTTAAATTGCACTTTTATAATTTGTCAGTGATATGAAATATGAAAAGAGTACTGATCGTCGATGATCATCCGGTTATTCGCTCCGCACTGAAAATCGCATTGGGCAGCCAAGGCCTGGACGTTGTCGGAGACACCGATAACGGGGTAGATGCCGTGAGCCTGATCAGAAGTCTTGAACCGGATGTGGTCATTCTCGACATCAGCATGCCGAAACAGGATGGCCTGGAGGTCATCAGTCGCATCCGGGCACTGGCACAGCCGGTATTGATCCTGATATTTACCTCGCTGCCGGTGGAGACCTATCTCAATCGCTGCATTGCAGTGGGTGCCAATGGCTTCGTCAGCAAAGAGCAAAGCATGCAGAGCCTGAGCAATGCCATCACTGCCTTGCTGGATGGTTACACCTATTTCCCCAATCGTTCCCTGAATGCTCCGAAAGCCAGTGATGGTTCGGCCAGTGATGCCGCGCGGATAAAGAAACTGACCGATAGAGAGATCTTGATCCTGCAGCAACTGGCCCTGGGTTATAGCAATAAGGCAATTGGCGACAAGATGTTGCTCAGTAATAAGACCATTAGTACTTATAAGACTCGGATCTTGAGAAAGATCAATGCCGACTCCTTTCTGGAGTTGGTGGACTTTGCCAAGCGCAACAACATCGTCAGTTAACCCAGCGTCCAGATCGTCGCCCTGGATATCAGGGCATGGGGGCCGCCGAGCGACTGCCTCAATGCTAGGGGGCTGCCTGCACTGTTCCCTTCAGCGCACCCTGTAGCCACTGCGAGAAACTGCGGGTCAGCGGGCTGCTTTCACTGTCGCGCTGAATCAACCAGGCCCAGGTCGGGCCGTGCACGCTCTGTTCGCACAAAGGGCTCAGCAACTGGCTGACCAGGGCAAGGCCCACAGCCTGCTCGCCAACCTGTATCCCGGGCGGCAGGTGATCCAGCTGGATATCGACGCTATCGCCGCAGGGGGCGGCGGCATTCACTGCGGGACCCATCAGCGGCCCGGGCAGTGAGGGTTTGGGTAAAGTGGTCTGTTACAGACGGCAGAATTGGCCTGATAAAATCCGCCACTCACGCACTAACCTGCGCGCTCTTCAATACCCGGGGCTGGTCCCGGTGTGGATGATCAAGAGGAGTGCGCAATGAGCGATCAACAACCCGCGGTGACGGTACGGGCGATTCAGCCAGGGGATTACCAGCAGTGGCTGCCGCTGTGGCTGGCCTATCAGGATTTCTATCAGGTGACGCTGAGCGAAGAGGTCAGCCGCCGCACGTTCGAGCGTTTCCTCGATTCGCGGGAACCGATGTATTCGGCGGTGGCGGTGCAGGACGATGAAGTGATCGGCTTCGTCAACCTGGTGTTGCACCGTTCGACCTGGGCCGTCGGCGACTTCTGCTATCTGGAAGACCTGTACGTGGCCCCGTCGATTCGCGGCAGCGGGGCGGGCAAATTGTTGATCGAGTGGGTGCAGGCCTTTGCCCGGCAACACCAGTGCGCTCGTTTGTACTGGCATACCCAGGAGAGCAACAAGCGGGCGCAACGGTTGTATGACTGGGTGGCGTACAAACCGGGGGTGATCGAGTATCGGATGGAGTTGTAAGGGGCTGGCTGGATGCCCGTTGCTGCAGCAACGGCTATCCAGCCAGGATCAAGGCCTATGCCCCTTGCCGAAATACCAGTGCCTTGAGTCCGCACTGCGGATCCGCATCCGGAAACTCTGGCGGGTTTTCCAGCCGCTGTTCAAAGCGCAGCCCCGGCGCCTCCTGCATCACCCCTTCCAAAAGAAAGTCCACGCTAAACGCCGGATCATTCATGCACGCCAATACGCAGCCATCGGCCGTGAGCAACTCCGGCAGGCGCCGCAGCACCCGCGCATAGTCCTTGCCGAGGACAAAGCTGCCTTTCTGGAACGACGGCGGGTCGATGATCACCAGGTCGTAGGGCCCGCCCTGCTTGACCTTGCTCCAGGACTTGAACAGGTCATGGCCGAGGAAGCTCACCCGGCTGGTGTCGTGGCCGTTGAGCCGGTGGTTGTCGCGGCCGCGGCTCAAGGCCGCCCGGGACATGTCGAGGTTGACCACCCGCTCGGCGCCGCCGGCAATCGCCGCCACGGAGAAGCCGCAGGTATAGGCAAACAGGTTCAGGACATTCTTGCCCCGGGCATTGGCCCGCACCCAGTTGCGCCCGTAGCGCATGTCGAGGAACAGCCCGTTGTTCTGCTTGCTGCCCAGGTCCACCTGGTAGCGCAGGCCTTCCTCGGTGATGGTGCAGCTGTCGATGGCCTCGCCCAACAGCCACTGGCCACGGCTGTCGGGCAGGTAGCGGTGTTGCAGCATCAGGCTGCGGGCGCCGCTGGCGGCCCATTGCGGGGTCGAGCCCAGGTCTGCCAGCAATTGCTGCAGGGCTTCGAGTTGCCCGGCTTCGGGTTCCTTGAACAAGGACACCAGCACTACCCCCTGCAGCCAGTCCACCGTCAGTTGTTCCAGCCCTGGCCAGCAGCGGCCACGGCCATGGAACAGGCGCCGGGTCTCGGTGGGCGCGGCGGCCAGGGCGGTTAACAGATGCTGGTTGAGGGTGGCGAGGGCGAGAGGGTTCATCAGCGGGGCCGGTCGTTTTTTCGGGGCGGCATTTAACCACGGGCGGGGCAATATCCGCCAACCACGAGCCTGGCCCCGGTGCTCAGTCGATGTACTGCGGCCGACTTGTGGCGCGCCAGGTCGCCAACCGCTGGTCCATCACCGCGGCCAGCCGTTCAATGCCGGGCCATCGAGGGCGCTGGAACACACCAGGGTGATGTCTTGCGCGGCATCGTCCGCCAGCTCTTCGCTGGCAAAACCCTTGATCAGCATCCAGGCCAGGAACAGGCCGATATGGGGGCGCCGGCGCTGGCTGGCAGGTCTGCGGGGAAGTCGCCGCCGTAGTGCCAGGAGGCCTCGTCGTATTTCATGGGGCAAGGTCCAGCTGGGTGAACGGCAGCCCGTTCGGGTTCGTTAGAGGATGGCGCTTGTCCATTCCCGGGTGCCGGCCAGGCGGCGTTTGACGCTGTCGATCCGCCATTGCCCGGCGACGTGCTTGAGCAGGAAGCGATGCTCGTAGCACAGCGCCCGCACGGCCGGGTCGCGCATCAGCACTTCAGCCTGGGCGGGCTTGAGCCGTTCGCAGCCGAGCAGTTCATCGGCGGGCGAATATGTCGTGGGGTCACCGTAGGACGCGCGCGGATAGGCCCGTGGGCGCCGGGTGCAGAAACGTTCGATGAGTCGTTGCGGTTCGGCCCAGAAGTCGGCATCGAGCGCCTCGTGGCCCGCGGCATTGCCGCGCTGTTCCCAGGCGGCCACGGCCAGGGTATAGGCGCGCACCTGGGTGACCGGATCGCCACTGCTGTCGTGCCCTTGCGCCGGGGCCGGCCAGGGTAGGTGAGGGGCGGGCCTGGGCGCTGGAGGTGCTCCAGCGCCGGCCTGTTCAAGCTGCTGCATGACCTGGGCATGGGACTTCTCTTGGGCCAGGGACCAGGCGTTGCGCTGCTCAAAGTCCAGCAGCCGGGGATCGGCGCCGGCGTTCAGCAGCAAGGCCACCATTGCCTCGTGGCCGGCCTGGGCGGCGTTCATCAGGGCCGTGCGTTGCAGGTCGGGAGAGGCTTGATCGAGTGCGGCGCCATGGGCGAGCAGCAGTTCGGCACTGGCCAGGTCGCCATTGCTCGCGGCCCAGGCCAGCGGGCTGTAGCCCAGGGCCTTGCACGGCTGCAACACATTCGCCCGGCGCTCCAGCAGCAGCGCCACGGCGGCCGAATGGCCGGCGATAGTGGCGGCCAGCAGGGCGGTGCGCCCGGTGCTCTTATGCCGCCATTCAAGGTCCGCGCCAGCGTCCAGCAGGCGTTTGAGTGCTACGAGATCGCCACGCGCGGCAGCTTTTTCCAGGAGGTGGGACACGGTCGGGAATCCATTCGGTGGCGGCGCTAACAGCGGGCAATGGTAACGCTGCAGAGCAGGGCGTTGCCACGTCTTCAACGGGCACAGGGGCTGTTCTGGCAGCTCGCACGCGCTGGGCTACGCTGCGTACGAGGCGCCGGAGCGGGGGATGGGGTGGCGGGACAGGCCGCGTGTCGCGGCGCTTGCAGGGATAACGTTGAAGGGGGCGCTAAATGACAGGCAGGACGTTGGCGATGCTGGTGTGTGGCTGGGTGCTGTGCTGTGCCGGCGCAGCCTGGGCTGCCGAGGAGGCTGTGGCCCCGGCGCCGGTGGCCGCCGAACTCAAGGTGGCCAACCGCAGTGTGGTGGTGCTGCGGGCGATGCTGCTGGGCGAGAGCCCCGAGCAGCGGGTCAAGCGTGCCCGGGCGGTGATCGGCGAGGCGCTGGACGAGGACCGCGACCTCGACGTGCGCATCGACCCGATCCAGCAAAGCTACCTGGTGCTGTTGGGCAACAAGCGTGCCTTCATCCTCTCGACCAAGGACATCGACCCGGTGCAGTTCGACTCGGTGCAGCAGGCCGCCGAAGCGGCGGCGAGCAACCTGCGCCAGGTGATCGCCGAAACCCAGGAGGGCCGCGACCTGCATGCGCTGCTGTTGGCGCTGGGGGCGTCGGCCCTGGCCACCTTGCTGTATGTCGCCTTGCTCGGGGGGCTGGGCTGGCTGCGGCGCCGGTTGCTGGGGCGCCTGCCGGGGCTGATGCGCCGGCATACCCAGGCGCTGAAGGTCGGCCAGACCCCGGTGATCGACGCCCACTACCTGTACCCACTGGTAAGCCGCTTGTTCGGTCTGTTGCGCTGGACGCTGGTGGCCTTGTTCACCTACCAGTGGCTGGGTTTTGTGTTGTCGCGTTTTCCCTATACCCGGCCCTGGGGCGAGAGCCTCAACCACTATCTGCTGGAATTGGCCGGTTATCTGCTGCAAGGCATGATCGGCGCCATACCCGGGCTGGGAGTGGCCCTGGCGATCTTCTTCATTGCCCGCGGCGCCAGCCTCTTCAGCCGTCGGCTGCTCAAGCGCATGGCCATGCCGGGCACCTTCAGCTGGCTCAACCCGGAAACCCTGCAACCGACCACGCGCCTGACGTCCCTGGCGATCTGGCTGTTCGCCCTGGCCATGGCCTACCCCTATCTGCCGGGGGCCGGTACCGATGCCTTCAAGGGCCTGTCGGTGCTGATCGGCCTGATGATTTCCCTGGGGGCCTCCAGCGTGGTCGGGCAGGCTGCCGCCGGGCTGATCCTGACGTACACCCGCACCCTGCGCCCGGGGGAGTTCGTGCGCATCGGCGATTACGAGGGCACGGTGACTGAGCTGGGGATGTTCACCACACGCATCCGCACTGGCCTGGGCGAAGTGCTGACCCTGCCCAACTCGCTGATCACCAGTTCGGTGACCAAGAACTATTCCCGCGCCGTGCAGGGGGAGGGCTACGTGGTGGACACCACCGTGACCATCGGTTACGACACCCCCTGGCGCCAGGTCGAGGCCATGCTGCTGGAGGCGGCGCGGCGCACCGACGGCGTGCTGGCGCAGCCGGTGCCGCAGGTGTTCCAGACCGCATTGTCGGATTTCTACCCCGAGTACCGCCTGGTGGCCCAGGCCCTGCCCAGCGAGCCGCGGCCGCGGGCGCTACTGCTCAGCGTGCTGCACGGGCATATCCAGGATGTGTTCAACGAGTACGGCGTGCAGATCATGTCGCCGCACTACCTGGCCGACCCGCAACAGCAAAAGAGTGTGCCGCGGGAGCAGTGGTACGCCGCGCCTGCACGGCCGCCGCAGGAAACCTGAGGGCGTGGGGTGCTCATGGACGCCCTCCGGAGGCTTGCGTAGGATGGCGCGTTCGCGTTCTACGCCGTTGCAGCCAGCGCTGCAGCCTCCCTTGCCAACAGGAGTCCATGATGTTCAAGGCCATTGTGATCGACAAAGACACCGCCGGTTATCGCGCCCAGCTGCGCGAACTGGAGGAGGCGCAACTGCCTGAGGGCGATGTCACGGTGCGGGTGGCCTACAGCACCCTGAACTACAAGGACGGCCTGGCAATCACCGGCAAGAGCCCGGTGGTGCGGCAGTTTCCCATGGTCCCCGGTATCGACTTGGCTGGCACCGTCGAAGCCAGCAGCCATCCGCGCTTTCGCCCGGGTGAACAGGTGCTGCTCAATGGCTGGGGCGTGGGCGAGAGCCACTGGGGCGGGTTGGCGCAGAAGGCCCGGTTGCAGGGCGACTGGCTGATCCACCTGCCTGAAGCCTTCAGCGCGCGCCAGGCCATGGCCATCGGCACCGCCGGCTACACCGCCATGCTCTGCCTGATCGCCCTGGAGCGCAGCGGCCTGACCCCCGAACACGGCGAGGTGCTGGTCACCGGTGCCAGCGGCGGGGTCGGCAGTTTTGCCATCAGCCTGCTGTCGCGCCTGGGCTACTCGGTAATCGCCGCCACCGGGCGTCCGGAGGAGGCCGACTACCTCAAGGCGCTGGGCGCCAGCCGCATCATCGAGCGCGCCGAGCTGTCCCAGCCGGGGCGGCCGCTGGCCAAGGAACGCTGGGCGGCGGCCATCGACTCGGTGGGCAGCCACACGCTGGCCAACGTCTGTGCCGGTACTGCCGCCGATGGCCTGGTGGCCGCCTGTGGGTTGGCCCAGGGCATGGATTTCCCGGCCTCGGTGGCGCCCTTCATCCTGCGTGGGGTGAGCCTCTTGGGGATCAACAGTGTGACCCGCCCCTATCACGAGCGGGTGCATGCCTGGGAACGCCTGGCCGCCGAGGTGGACCAGCAGCACCTGCAGCGGATCACCCGCGAAGTGGGCCTGGAAGAGGCCCTGACCGTTGCCCACGAGTTGCTCGAAGGCAAGGTTCGCGGGCGGGTGGTGGTCGACGTCAACCACTGATATAGACCCCGGGCCGCGCTGTCGCTACGCCGTGCGCGGCCTGGGTTGCTGCATGTTTCAGGTCCGACGCGAGCTCCGTGCCACGGGGCTTCTTCGCGGCCCTTCGTCCTCTTGATCCGAGGTTGCCTGTTTCATGTCCATTTCCCCTCAGCGCCCCCTCTGGCAGGTGTACCTGGTCTTCCTGCTGCCCATGGTGCTGTCGAATTTCCTGCAGTCGTTTTCCGGCACCCTCAACGGTATCTACATCGGCCAGTTGCTGGGCACCCAGGCGCTGGCGGCGGTGTCGGGGATGTTCCCCATCGTGTTCTTCTTCATTGCCCTGGTGATCGGCCTGGGGGCCGGTGCCTCGGTGCTGATCGGCCAGGCCTGGGGTGCCCGGGAGCTGGATGCGGTGAAGTCCGTGGCCGGCAGTACCCTGATGCTGGGGGCCTTGATCGGCCTGCTGGGGGCGGTGCTGGGCATGCTGTTCGCCCGCCCGGCCCTGCAGGGCCTGGGCACACCGGCGGATGTACTGGACGACGCAGTGGGCTATGCCCGGGTGATGATGCTGATCATGCCGCTGCTGCTGGTGTTCGTGCTCTACACCCAATTGCTGCGGGGTGTCAGCGATACCCTGTCGCCGCTGCTGGCCTTGATGGTCTCGACCCTGGCGGGGCTGCTGCTGACCCCGGCGTTGATCCGTGGCTGGCTGGGCCTGCCGCCCATGGGTATCCAGAGTGCAGCCTTCGCCGGGTTGGCGGGAAATATCCTGGCCATGGGGTTTCTGGTCTGGCGCCTGAGTGGCCGCGACCACCCCCTGGCCCCGGACCGGGCGCTGTTAGCGGCGCTGCGGCTGAACCGGGCGATACTCGGCAAGGTGCTGCGCATCGGCCTGCCCACCGGGGTGCAGATGGTGGTCATCTCGCTTTCCGAACTGGTGATCCTGGCCCTGGTCAACCGCCACGGTTCCCAGGCCACGGCGGCCTATGGCGCGGTGACCCAGATCGTCAACTACGTGCAGTTCCCGGCGCTGTCGATCGCTATCACCGCCTCGATCCTCGGCGCCCAGGCCATTGGCGCCGGGCGCCTGGAGCGCATCACCCCGATCCTGCGTACCGGGCTTGCGATCAACCTGTGCCTCACCGGCGCCCTGGTGCTGCTCGGCTACCTGATTTCCCACTGGCTGCTGGGCCTGTTCATCATCGACCCGGCAGCCCTGGTGCAGGCCCAGCACCTGCTGCACATCATGCTCTGGAGCATCCTGGTGTTCGGTTTCCAGGCGGTGGTCGGCGGCATCATGCGCGCCAGCGGCACGGTGCTGGTGCCGGTGGCGATCTCGATCTTTTGCATCCTCGGGGTGCAGGTGCCGGCGGCCTATGTGCTGGACGCGCATTTCGGCCTGCAAGGGGTGTGGATGGCGTTCCCGGTGGCCTACCTGACCATGCTGGTGCTGCAGGTCTGCTACTTCAAGCTGGTGTGGCGCCACAAGCAGATCCAGCGCCTGATCTGAAGCCCGCGCTCAAGCGCCTCACCCTGGCCTGCGAACCCGAACCGGGTTAGATCGCCAGGGCCCGGGCCGGCAGGCCCTGGGGGCTCGCCAGCGCCGGCAGTGCCCCGGCGAGCACCATGCGGGTCAGGGTGGCCGCGACGCTCTGGAAGTCCCTGCTGGAGGGCTGGGCTACGCCGCTCATCAGGGCGATCTGCCAGCCTAGGGTGGGGTAGGTCTGGGTCGCCGCTCCTATGAACAGCAGCAGGTGCTCCGGGGCAATGGCGCGGATCAGGCCACGTTCGGCCCAGTTGCGCAGGCAAGCGATTTCACTGCGGTTCTGCGCCTCCAGGCTTTCACGCCAGGCCTGTGGCAATTGCTGCGCGCCGTGCAGCAACTCGCTGCAGAGAATCTTAGAACGCAGGGGGAAATCCTCGACGATCTGCATCCGCGCCTCGATGTAGGCCTGCAACGCCTGCGCCGGATCGGCCTCCGGGCGCAGCAGCCGCGACGCCTGGTGCAAGGGTTCCAGCAGGGGCTGCAGGACTTCGGCGTAGAGGTTTTCCTTGGTGTGGAAGTAGTAGTACAGGTTGGCCTTGGGCACCCCGGCGCGCAGCGCGATATCCAGGGTCTGGCAGGCACTGAAGCCCTTGGCGGCGAACTCGTTGCGGGCGGCATCGAGGATCAGTTGCCGATGCCGCAGGCGCGAGCGGCGTTCCTGGCGGGCTGGCGCTGGCACCCGGGGCGCTGCCGAGTCGGCCTCAAGCGCCTGCGGGGGCGGGCAAAACGGGGTGGATGAGGGGCAGTGCATGGGCAAATCTCGGGGGTGTGAAATCGCAATATACAAAAGTATATAGCGAAACGCCTGCCTCAGGCGCCGGCGCTGCTGTCTCGGCTGTTTCGTAGAGGGGCGAACAGAGGAGGCAAGGCCGGAACGGTGCGCCGTTCCGGCTGGCGGCAGGCTCAGGCGCGGCGCTTGCGCAGCCAGCGTCGGGCCAGGTAGCCGTAGACCCAGAGGTTGATCAGCAGCACCAGGCTGCCCAGCCACAGCTGAATGCCCGGGGTCAGCCCGGCGGGGTAGATCAGCGGGATCAGGTAATGCTCGATGAAGCCGGCGCCGTAGCCGTCCTGGCCGGCGGCGTGGCGCAGCAGGTTCTCCCAGCGGGTCAGCGGGCACTCCAGGTGCAGCACTTCCACTGCCACGCCCCAGGCCGCGGCGGGCAGGTGCAGCAGCATCAGCCGCGGGTGGCGCAGCACCAGCAGGCCACCCAGCAGCACGAAGACGATAAAGGACAGGTGAAACAGCACCAGGCTGTCGGCGGCAATACGGTAGAGCATGGGGGTTCCTTGTAGGGCGCAGTTCCGTGGCGCAGGCGCCGGGGCGGCAATATACCGAGGGCTGGTGGACGCTGGCAGTATTTCTTCGTGGTGCAGGAAAAAAGCCTGGCTCGCAATCGATCGGGCCTGCCTTTGCGCTACCTATACTGCTGGAACGCCAGGGCGGCTTGCCGAAGCTGGCGCGGCCTTTGCGGGAGGTGCATGCCTTGCGGCCAACGATGCTCTGCTGCCGCCACGGGGTCCTGGTGCTGGTGCTGATGCTCGCCGGCTGCGCCCATCGGGCTCCGGAGCCGGTGGCCGCGATGCCGGTCAGCCCGGCCACCTGGCGCCAGGTCAACCATGAACTGCTGGAGGCTTCCCGCAGTGCCACCGAACAGGCCGAGGTCTATGCCCAGGGCTCCATGGAGCACTGGCGGACCCGGGTCTACCAGCAGACCGAGGAAAACTTCATTCCCTGGTTCAGCGGGTACTGGACCCAGGAATGGCTGTCGCTCAAGGTCGGCTGGTATTCCCTGAACGATAAGGGCGACGCCGGGCAAGCTTCCCGGCGCCTGGCAGCCTACTTGCAGGAGCAGTACCGGGAACGGGTGCTGGCACCGGTGGCGCTGGAAGTCGATGCCGATGCGATCACCGGCGAGGCCATGGAGTTCTATGTGCAGTTGCTGCGCCAGCAACTGGCGCAGATCCGCAGCCATTACCCACTGCCGGCGCCGCAACTGGAACGCCACCTGGATCAGGTACTGGCCATCGACCTGGGGCCGGCCCCCGAGCAGCGCGCCTCGTTGAACCAGCTGATACGGGCCGAGCCCATTGCCCGCTTGCCCGCCTATGGGCCTTTGTTGCAGCAGATCCATGGCACTCCGACCGGCGAACAGGGAGCGCCGGCCCCGGGCGTGTCCCAGGTGGCGCAAGTGACCAGTGACAAGCTCCAGGCCCAGTTCGCCAGCCGCGGTGTGGCCGGTGCAGTATCGGCGGCGGTGGGGCGGGTGGCCGGCGCGCTGATTTCGGTGGGGGTGGCCGGGGTCCGGGCGCTGGTCCAGGACCATGACCGGGAAGACCTGCAGGCCCAGACCCGGCGGGACCTGGGCGCAGCCTTCGATCAGGCCTGGGCCAGGCAGTTGCATGACCCCGAGCATGGAGTCATGGCCGGGGTGTATTACCTCGGCCAGCAGCTCGAACGCCAGTTGCAGGCGCCGCTGGTCAATGAGGACGCCGGCGATGGCCGGGGCCCCTGAGCCCTTTCTGGCGGCTCAGCCCGGGGTGGCCTCGGCACCGGGGGCCAGCGGTACTTCGTAGTCACTGACCCCGGCCGCATGGCGCCCGGCGATGTAGCCGAAGGTCATGGCCGGCCCCAGGTTGATACCGCCGGAGGGGTAGAAACCGCCCATCACGCTGGCCATGTCGGTGCCTGCGGCGTACAGCCCGGGGATCGCCGTGCCGTGCGAATCCAGCACCTGGGCCTGGGCGTTGGTCTTGAGCCCGGCAAAGGTGCCGAAGCTGCCGGGCAGCACTTTCACCGCATAGAACGGCCCCTGTTCGATGGGCGCCACGCAGGGGTTGGGCCCGGGATGCAGGGCGTCGCCCTGCTTGCGATTGTAGGGCGTCGAGCCTCGGCCGAACTCGGGGTCCTGGCCGTTGCGGGCATGCTGGTTGAATGCCTGCACCGTGGCCGCAAGGCCCTGGGGGTCGATGCCGCACTGGCTGGCCAGGGCCTGGATGGAGTCGGCCCGTACCAGGTAGCCGCTGCGCACCAGCGGCCCCACCGGCAGGGGGAAGGGCCGGGCATAACCCAGGCCGTAACGGCGCTGGAAGCGGTGGTCGCAGATCAGCCAGGACGCCACTTCCTCGCCCGCGGGAACCGCCTCCAGCATGGCTGCGGTGTAGTCGTAGTAGCCGTCCGCCTCGTTGACGAAACGCTTGCCGTTGGCCAGTACGCCGATCAGCCCGGGTTTGGCCCGGTCGATGATGTGGGGAAAGTGGCCGATGCTGCCGTCGGCATGCCGCACCCGAGAGACGGGGGCCCAGGCCACCGGGCTGGCAAGGTCCGTGGCCAGCACGGCGCCGGCCTGTTCGCCGAGGCGGATGCCGTCGCCGCAGCAACTGCGCGGCGGCAGGGCCAGGTGCTCGTCCGGCCCGGGGGCGCGGGGAAACAACGCCTGGCGCCGAGGCAGGTCATTGGCGAAGCCGCCGGCGGCCAGTAGCACTCCACGGCGGGCGCGGATTTCCCGCGGCCCCTCAGGCGTGTCCACCAGGGCGCCCTGCACGCCCTGGCTATCGCGCAGCAGCGAGCGGGCCGGGGTGGACTCCAGCAGGTTGACCCCCAGGTCCTCGGCGGACTTGCCCAGCCGGCCGATCAGCGCCACGCCGTTGACCAGGTGCATGGCCCGGCCGTGTAGGGCCAGGTCCCGCAGGTGGCGGGCAAAGCGCCCGGCCACATGCCGCAGCGACTTGAAGGACCGGGTCATGCTGAGAAAGGCCCCCAGGTCGGCCCCGGCCATGATCGGCATGCCCAGGAACGAGGTTTCCCGCAGGGTCTTGCGCAGCCGTTTGAGCAGTGGGCCGATGGCCCGAGCGTCATACGGCGCGGCGATCACCTGATGGCCCTCGATCCCGGCCCCGGGCACCCGGCCGTGGATATCGGGGATGCCATTGCCGTCGACAAATTGCAGGGCCGTGTGCTGTTCGAAGAAGGCCACCATCTGCGGCCCGTTATCCAGAAAGGCGTCGATGCGTGCGGCATCGTAGCGCTCCCCCAGTTCATGCTTGAGGTAGGTGCGCGGTTGCTGAGGGTGTTCATGGATGCCCGCGCGGCGTGCCAGGGGATTGCCCGGCACCCACATCCAGCCGCCGGACCAGGCACTGGCACCGCCAAAAGTGGAATCTTTTTCCACAACTATCACCTTCAGGCCATGCCACGCGGCCGTCACCGCACAGGCCAGGCCAGCGGCGCCGGAGCCGATCACCAGCAAGTCACAATCCAGGGGCGGGAGGGTTGCAGCGGGAACGTCGCTCACAATGACAGGGCCTTTTTTTGAATTATGATAAAAATGGAATTGTGTTCCATTAATTTGAAAAACTATTCCACACTGCCGGGGAAGCTGTCAAACCGCCAGGAGCAACAGGCAGGCTCATGGGCACAGGGGGAGCAGAAGGCGCTTTTAGCTACGGGGCCTTCTGGAGGGCTGCCGGAAGGGCAGGAAGGCGATATCGCTCAGGCGGGAAAGTCAGAGTGGCCAGCAGGCCTCTTTGTGCTGCTCAAGCACGCAAGCCCGCTGCACATAGGCACTTGCGCGGCGGGTGGATGCCGGGCAAAAAAAACGCCGCGTTCCCGGGCAGGGAACGCGGCGTTGTTCAAGGCAGCAGGGCAGGGCTCAGTTGACCACGCGGTAGCACGGTACGTAGGCGGCGCCGCCGGGCAGCTTCATGCGGTGCTGCTCGACGAAGGCTTTGAGCAACTGGTCCAGGGGCTTCATGATCGCCGGGTCGCCGTGGATGCTGTACGGGCCTTTCTGCTCGATCAGGCGGATGCCCTGGTCCTTGACGTTGCCGGCGACGATGCCGGAGAACGCACGACGCAGGTTGGCCGCCAGTTCGTGGGGCGCCAGGGCATGGCTCAGTTGCAGGTTGGCCATGTTCTCGTGGGTCGGATCGAAGGGGCGTTGCAGGCTCTCGTCGATCTTCAGCAGCCAGTTGAAGTGGAAGGCGTCGTTGCGTTCGCGGCGGAACTGCTTGACGGTCTTGAGCCCCTCGGTCATCTGCCGCGCCACTTCCGGCGGGTTGTCGATGATGATCTGGTAGTGCTGGCGCGCCGCTTCGCCCAGGGTTGCCAGGACGAAGGCGTTGAGCTGCTCCAGGTAGGGCGCCGCGCTCTTGGGGCCGGTGAGGATCACCGGGAAGGGCAGGTCGCGGTTGTCCGGGTGCATCAGGATGCCCAGCAGGTAGAGGAACTCTTCCGCGGTGCCGGCGCCGCCGGGGAAGATGATGATGCCGTGGCCGACGCGGACGAAGGCTTCCAGGCGCTTCTCAATGTCCGGCAGGATCACCAGCTCGTTGACGATGGGGTTGGGCGCCTCGGCGGCGATGATCCCCGGCTCGGTCAGGCCCAGGTAGCGGCTGCCGCTCATGCGCTGCTTGGCATGGGCGATGGTGGCGCCCTTCATCGGGCCCTTCATTACGCCCGGGCCGCAGCCGGTGCAGATGTCCAGCTTGCGCAGGCCCAGCTCGTGGCCGACCTTCTTCGTGTATTTGTATTCCTCGGTATTGATCGAGTGGCCGCCCCAGCACACCACCATCTTGGGCTCCACGCCGGGGCGCAGGGTGCGGGCGTTGCGCAGCAGGTGGAAGACGTAGTCGGTGATGCCCTGGGAGCTGTCCAGGTCGATGCGCTGGCTGTCCAGTTCGTTCTCGGTGTAGACGATGTCGCGCAGGGCGCTGAAGAGCATTTCCCGGGTGCTGGCGATCATCTCGCCATCAACGAAGGCGTCGGCCGGCGCGTTCAGCAGTTCCAGGCGCACGCCGCGATCCTGCTGGTGAATGCGCACTTCGAAATCGTGGTAGGCGTCGAGGATGGTCTTGGCGTTGTCGACGTGGGCGCCGGTATTGAGGATGGCCAGGGCGCACTGGCGGAACAGGGTATAGATGCTGCCGGAACCGGCGGCGCTGAGCTGTTGCACTTCACGTTGCGAGAGGGTCTCCAGGCTGCCTTTCGGGCTCACCGAAGCATTGATCACTTGTCTTTGCGGCATTCATCCATTTCCTGAAAGCGACGCCACCGCGCCGTGTACGGCCAGTGGCGAAAAAATAGCGGGGCAGTGAACAGAGCCACCGGTACGGGGCTTGGTTTCCAGCGGCAGGGCAAGAAAGCAAACGTCGTCGCGAGATTGTTCGCTGCTTGAATCTACCTCATGCGGGCCCGGCGTGGCGGGAAAAATGACGATCCGCCCTGGTCGTGGCGGATTTTTCGCCGGCCTTCAGCACAGGCTGGCCCGGGTCGGGTCCAGCACCGGCGCAGCCCCGGCCTGGGCCAGGCGCTCCATCAGGGCCGGGTAGCCCTCGGCCTGGCCCCAGGCGTGTTCGGCCAGGGTCAGGCCGATGATCTGCAGAAATCCGAAGCGCCCGCTCAGCAGTTGCCGGGGGCCGGCAAAACCTGGCGCGGGGATGAACAGCAGTGCCTGCAACAGGCTGTCGCCGCCATTGATCGGTTCGCCGGTACGCATGCGATCCCATTCGCCCAACGGCGGCTGCTCGCCAAAACGGCCGGCGGCCAGCAGCAACTGGTAGGCGCAGAAATTGCGTAACAGGCGCAGGGCCCAGGGTGACTGGTCGCGGGTTTCCAGCAGCAGTTCGTGGCCCAAGCCGGATTCGCCATCGGCATCGGGCCGGGCATCTTCCCAGGCATTGGACAGGCCCGAAGTGACGTACAGCCAACTGCTGCGCCCGGCATTGGGCGGTGATTCGAAGACCCCGTGGCTGAGCCAGCGCGGATCGACGTCGTGCTGGCCAAAGACTTGGCTGAACAGCGCCATGTCCAGGGGGTAGATGCCCGGGCCCAGTACGCCGAAGAGCGCCGGGTAGATCTGTTCTTCACGTTGCGCCCAGGCGGCTTCGAGCCATGAAGAGTCGGGGGATTGCGGCATGTGAAAGCATCCTTGAACAGAAGCGGCGGCCCGGCTTGAGCCGCCAGGGAATCAGGCAAAGGCCTGGCGCAATAGTTCCGGCAGCAACTGCCCGGCCTTGCCCTCCAGGCTGTATTCCTCGGCCTCGGTGCAGGCCTGGGGCTGGGGGTTGATATGCACCACGCAGGCGCCGTGCTGCAGCGCCAGTTGGGGAATCCTCGCCGCCGGCTGGACCAGCCCGGAGGTGCCCACCGACAGCAGCAGGTCGCATGCTTCGGCGGCGTTGAAGGCAGCCTTGAGGGTGGCCTGGGGCAGGGGTTCGCCGAACCACACCACCCCGGGGCGGATCTTGCCGTTGCAACCGGTGCAGCGCGGCGGCTCCAGGCTGGCGCCCTGTTCCGGCAAGTCCGGCAAGGGCAGTTGGCCCTTGAACGGGCGGTTGCAGGCAAAGCACTTGGGGGTGTGCAGGCTGCCGTGCAGGTGCAGCACCGAGGGGCTGCCGGCGCGTTCGTGCAGGTCGTCGACGTTCTGGGTGATCAGGGTCAGGCGCGGCACCCGCCGGGCCAGTTCGGCCAGGGCCAGATGGGCTGGATTGGGCTGGGCCTGGAGCACTTTCTGGCGTCGCCATTCATACCAGCCCCAGACCAGTGCCGGGTCCTCGCGAAAGGCTTGCACGGTGGCTAGGCGCGCCGGGTCGAAGTGTTCCCACAGGCCGGTCAGGGCGTCGCGAAAGGTCGGGATGCCGCTTTCCGCCGAGATCCCGGCACCGCTGAATACCACCACATGCCGGGCCTGGGCCAGGCGCTTGGGATCGAACTGCATGGTTGAAAATGTTCCTGCCGTGGGTGAAAGAACGGGGCGCCCGCTTTCGTGTGCGGATCGGACCGGTACTAAAAAAGCGCCGGCCTTGCAGCGTAAATGAATTTATCGCCAAGTCGCCGCTCATAACTCTTGTCAGCGGTCTTGTGTAGCCGCCTCAATCCGTCAGGGAGTGTCACCCATCATGAACCCAGCCACGCCAGTCAATCCCGGCGCCCAATCCCGTTTGATCCTGGTGGTGGAGGATGAGCCGACGGTGCTGGAGTTTCTCTGCGAGATCCTGGAGGACGAAGGGTTTGCCACCCAGGCGATGGACAGCGCGGATCGGGCCTGGGAATTCCTGCAGGAACAGGCCGCGAACGTGGCCCTGCTGCTGACCGATATCACCATGCCCGGCACCCTCAATGGCGCGAGCCTGAGCAATCTGTGCGGCGAGCGCTGGCCGCAGTTGCCGATCGTGGTCATGTCGGGTTTCGAGACCCCCGAGAGTTCCGGGGTGCGTTATCCGGTGTCCTTCATTCGCAAGCCCTGGACCATCGGGCAGATCCTCGACTGCGTGGAAGGCGCGCTGAAATCGGCCCAGGGTTGAGGCATGGCGCCTCACCCCGGCCAATCGCCGGTGTTACTCCTTGACGCTCATGAACTCCTTGGCCCAGACGATGTACTCCTCGGGCTGGGTGTAGGTGTGGGCCAGTTCGGTGGCGCTCAGGTCCGATGCCTGAGTGAAGATCTGCCGTTGCTCGCGCAGGCAGTCGTAGGTGGCCTTGATCGCGGCGAAGTAGGCGGCATGGCCGTCCACGGCAATCTTCACGCCCAGCGCGGCCAGGCGCGCATCGTCCCGTAGCGCCGGGTTGCCGTAGGTCACCAGCATCAGCGGCACGCTCAGATGCTCGGAGATCTGCTCCAGCTGTTCGAAATCACGGATGCCCACCATGCAGATGGCGTCGGCGCCGGCACGCTCGTACTGCTGGGTACGGCTGATGATTTCCTGTACCGGAAGGATGCCGGCGTTGGTCCGGGCGATGATCGCCAGTTCCGGATCAACCCGGGCTTCCAGGGCGGCGCGGATCTTACCGACGCCTTCGGCCACCGAGATGAGGTCGGTGGATTTGCGCCCGAACTGGGCTGGCAGCAGGGTGTCTTCGATGGTCAGCGCGGCAATGCCGGCGCGTTCCAGTTCGACCACGGTGCGCATCACGTTCAGCGCGTTGCCATAGCCGTGGTCGGCGTCGGCGATGACCGGCAATTGCGCCACGCGGCCGATGCGGGTGGCCTGTTCGGCGAATTCACTGAGGGTGATCAGGGCGAAGTCGGGGGCCGCCAGCACTTGCAGCGAGGCCACGGAGCCGCCGAGGATGCCCACTTCGAAACCCAGGTCGGCGGCGATACGGGCAGACATCGGGTCGAATACGGAAGCGGTGTGGTAGCAGGAGTTGGAAGCGATCAGTTCACGGAAACCGCGGCGCAAATCTTGATGGGAAAGCCTGGACATAACAGCTCCGAGATAGGATCGAGAGATCGACCTTGAGGTCGAGTCAAATTTTGCAATCAGTTCCCTTGGCGAGCCGGGGGAAGAGCGGCTCACAGCGAAACGTTAGTTGGGCAGATGAAGATGAAACAAGGTGGGTAGCAAGGCGTCTTTATCCCGTTCGGTTGCGCGAACCGACGGGTTTGTTATGCGAGGCCGACATAGCAGGACGAGGCTATCACGCTCCAGGGCCGTAGATGATGAGGATTTTGCATAGCATTATGCCGGACCGGCATTGGCATTTTTTTCTAACTGAATATTACAAGCGCTTGCCAGGGGCGTTTCACGGGCATGTCGAAGGTTGGCGGGGGCTTGTCGAGCGCAGGCAAATCCACCAAGCTGCCGCGCCTCGAATGGCAGCGCTCACGCTGCGCAACGGCTTAGTTCAAGGATGCAGGCAATGGCGCTCAGGGTGTTGGTGGTGGGTGGTTATGGCAATTTCGGCAGCATCGTCTGCCGCTATCTGATCCATACCCCCGGGGTGCATCTGCTGATTTCGGGGCGCGACCCGAACAAGCTCGCGGCCAAGGTTCAGGCCTTGCAGGCTGAGGGCGGTCAGCCCTGCGAAGGCTGGTGCGGCGATGCCATGGGGCCGCAATGGGCCCCGGCGCTCAAGGCTCTTAAGGTGCACTGGGTGATCCATACCGGCGGGCCGTTCCAGGGCCAGTCCTACGCGGTGGCCCGAGGCTGCATCGAGGCCGGGGTCAACTACTGCGACCTGGCCGACTGTCGCCAGTTCGTGCGCGGCATAGGCACGCTGGATGAGGCCGCCCGGGCCGCCGGGGTGACGCTGCTCAGCGGCTGCAGCTCGGTGCCGACCCTGTCGGCGGCGATGATCGATGAACACCGTGATCGTTTTTCCCGCATCGAGCGCATCGAGCACGGCATTTCCTCCTCGGCGAAGATGCCCGGCCTGTCTACCATTCAGGGCGTGCTGGCCTATGCCGGCAAACCCATCCTGCAACTCAAGGACGGCCGGCCGCACCCGGTGATCGGCTGGCAGGGCCTGACCCTGCGCAAGCTGCCCAGGCTCGGTACGCGGCTGGTGGCCAATGTCGATGTGCCGGACCTGGATCTGTTCGCCGAACGCTACGGTGCCCACACCCTGAGCTTCCAGGCCGGCGCCGGGCTGAAGATCGCCGGGTTGGCCAATGCGCTGCTGGCCCAGGCGGTGAAGCTCGGCCTGGTGCGCGACCCGGCGCCCTGGGCGGCGCGCCTGCATCGCTGCGGCACCTGGTTCGAAGGTTTCGGAGATGGGCTCAGTGCCCTGTACATCGACGTGCACGGCCTGGGCCAGGACGGCCAGCCACTGTCGATGAGCGTGCAGCTCACCGCAACCCATGACCACGGGCCGGAGATTCCCAGCTGCGCGGCGGTGGCGGTGGTGCACAAGCTGCTCGCCGGCCATGTGCCGGCCCCGGGGGCCCGGTCCAGTGCCGGCGAGGTCAGCGTGGAGCAGTACCTGCGGGCGATCGACGATCCGGATCACCTGCAACTGCAAGTGAGCTTCTCGCGCCCGCCGGTTTAACCCCCGGTCACCACAGCAGCGGCTTGGCGAAGTCCTTCCAGAACAGCCAGCGCTGCACTTCAAGGTGCTCGCCGGTGCCGATCTGCCAGTCCGGGCGCCCCGCGTCCAGGTCAAGCTTGACGATGATCCCGGCATAGCTGGCGGCCACCAGGGTCTTGCCATCGGGGCTGATGTCCATGGCGGTGAGGGTCGAGCCGATATAGTGCTGCCAGCGTTCCTCGCCGTTTTCGCTGAAGGCCCGCAGGTAGCCGTAGGCGTCGCCGATGATGAACTCGTCGCCTCGTGACGCTGCGGCATACACCCGGGCACCTTCCTGCAGCACCGGGGTGCGCGCATCGTCACTGTAGAAATCGGTGGACAGCCCTGGCAGGTCGGCCACCGCCACTCCCACGCTGGCGCCGCCATAGAAGTGGCAGGCGTTGAGCAGCAGGCGATCGCCGCGCTGGTTGAAATGCGCGAAATGCGGGTACTCGCTGGCGGGGCCGATCTGCGCTACTCGTTGCAACCTTGCATCGAACACCAGGTGCGAACTGCTTTGCTCGCCCACGGCGATCCACTGGCCATCGGGCGACACCGCGCCATGCTCCATGCTCAGGCCGATGCCCAGGTCCTCGGGGGCGACGCCATCGGCCAGCTCTTGCTGCAGGTCTTCCAGGCTCGGCAGCAGGCGCGTGGCGCCCTCGGCCTGCAGGACGAAGATGCCGTCGGAACTCACCAGCAGTACCCGGCGCCCGTCGGGGAAGGGAATCAGGCTGCTGGGGCGAGGGTGCCCAGTGTCTTCAAGTTCCACCCCCGCCGGCAGGTTCGCGTGGGGATCGGGCCAGGCAAAACTCGCCACCTCTGGCCCGTTCCAGCCGTCGGTGAGCTGGATGCCATCAGCCCGGGCCCAGGCGAAATAGCGCCGCTGGGGGCACATGCCGAAGCCTTCCACCTGCTCCAGGGTCTGGATCCTTGCGTCGTCGATATGCACCACCTCGCCGGCCTCGTAAGGTGCGCCGATGCGCGCCAGCAGGCTGCCGTCCGGCAACAGGGCCAGGGTCGGAATCATCCGTCCCTGGCTTTCCAGGCGTGGCGACAATGGGAAGTGCGCCGGCGGCCAGTCCTGGCGGAACGCCTGGCGCCGGGCTGCGTCGTAAGGCCCCTGGTTGCTCGCTTCCAGGGCTGCCTGCCAGTCTGGCAGCAGGTGCTCGGTGTCGGGCAAGTGCGGTTCCTTCAAGCCCTTCCAGCCGTCGCGGTTGCCGGTCTCGACATAGCGATTGATGTCCCGGGCATAGGTCAGCACGGCTTGCTGCCATTGCTCTTGCGGGGAGAGGTTCGAATTCGATTGGGACATGCGCGCAGGACTCCTTGTGGCGCTGGGAAAGGCGTAGCAGACCGGGGATGGACCGAAAAAAACCGCAGTTTATCCCTTGGGAGCGGGTTTTTTTAAGGTTTTTCCAGGGCGGCCGTTCAAGGCGCGTAGGTGCTGACCCGGTTGCGCCCGGCGCGCTTGGAGGTGTACAGCGCCTGGTCGGCCCACTCGATCAGGCAGCGATGATCCCGGGCCGGACGGTCGAGGCAGGCGATGCCCAGGCTGATGGTGAAGGCGATGGCCTGGCCGTTGTGGATCACCTCCTGCTCTTCCACCGACTGGCGCAAGCGCTCGGCCAGGGTGCGGGCCCCGGCAAGGTCGGTGTGGGGCAGGAGAATGGCGAACTCCTCGCCGCCATAGCGCCCGGCCACATCGCTGTCGCGCACATGCTGGTGGATCAACTCGGAGACGCGCTTGATCACTGCATCGCCGGCCTGGTGCCCGTGGCGGTCGTTGATCGACTTGAAGTGATCGATGTCCAGCATCAGCAGGGCGATGCTGCTGCCGTGGCGGTTGTATTCGAACTGCAGGCGCTGTTCCCAGTGGCCGCGGTTGTAGAGCTGGGTCAGGTGGTCGGTGCGCGACAGGTGCTGCAACTGCTGATTGGCCTTCTGCAAGGCCAGGCTGTTGATTGCCACGTCGGTCAGGTCGTAGATCACCAGGCAGACGTGGTGGATCTCGCTGTTGGAGGAACGCAGCGGCAGCAGGGTGGTGTTCTGGTACATGAACTCGCCCTGGCCGGTGATCGGCTGGTAGTTGTTGAAATGCACCAGGTACGGCCGCTGCTTCCAGATGGTGAAGGCCGGCGTGCCGAGGGCCACCACGCGCCCCACCTTGCGGGTGAACCAGGGGCGCTCGACCTCGGGGAACAGCTCGAAGAACGACTGGTCGATGGCCTGCTTGGAAGGCACCCCGGAGCGGTTCTCCATGAAGCTGTTCCACACCTGGACCCGGCACTCCAGGTCGAGCACGACGATACCCACGTCGATGCTCTGGACCACCGCCAGCAACCAGTGCAGTTCACTGAAATCCATTCTCTTGGGCATGGCTCAACTCATCAGGTAGGCGAGCTTCTGTTCCAGCAAGGCCATGGAGCCTTCGGTGAACAACAGCAACAGGTCGAAGTGGATGTTCTGTTCTTCCAGGCTGTAGCTGATTTCCACCGCCTGGGTCTTTTTCCAGCGCTGCTGGTTGAGCACGATCAGCTCGTCGATGGTGGTATGTTCCCCCAGTACCTGGGGGTGGCCCACGGAGAAGAACACGTCCAGCTGGTCGGCGATGCTGCTCAGGCAGGCACCGATCAGCACGCTGGAGAGGTCGATCAGCACTTCCATTTCCTGGTAGGGGTCGGTGCCTTGCTCTATCAACTGGGCGATGTCGGCCACTTCGGAGTCGTAGAACATCAGCAAGGCTTCGCCGGCGATGCCGCTGCCGATGTAGCTCTGGCAGATGGCGGTCAGTTGCCGGGCGCGGTTGGCATCGGCCAGCAGCATCTGCAACTCGCCGGCTTCCAGCACATTGACGTGGGGAATCGGCAAGTGCACGAACACATCCAGGACCTTGGCGATCAGGGCCGCGGCGTAGCCCATGGAAACGTTGACGGTTTCCCGGAAGGCGTCGCGAAAAGTCACCACCGGTGCTGGCGAAGGGGCTGCCAGTGGCTTGGCGTCAGCGCTGTCCAGCAGTTGCAGTTCGTTGAGCAGGGCGCGCAGTTGCTGCGGGTCGAAGGGCTTCTTGAGGAAGGCCCGTGCGCCCAGCTCGCGGGTGCGGCGCACGGCTTCTTCTTGAACGTCGCCGGAGATGACAATGATCTGCGTCTCGATGCCTTCCTCCTGCACCGCACTCAAGACCTGGTAGCCGTCCATCACGGGCATGGTCAGGTCCAGCAGTGCCACCTTGCCCAGCCCGCGGCGCAGGGCTTCCAGGCCTTCGCGCCCGTTGCAGGCCTGGGTCACGGACACCCGCCACTCGCCGGGCAAGGTCCGCAGCACCTGCTTGCGGGCCATGCTTGAGTCATCGCAGATGAGGAGGGGAATCATCGGTATCGGACGCTCATTCGAAAAAATCCATAAGGGATAGTGTTCGGGAACAGGGCGAGTTGCCGCTTTGATAGTTGTGTTGTATTGGGCTGTCCGTGCCGCGCCGCACTATAGTTCCCTCGGCAATAAAAGAACAAGTAGTGATGGCTTCGGTTATTTGCTCCAGGTCATTGTCTGCTGCAATTGAAGTGGTCCTGTGTAGGTAACTTAGTGTTGTTTCAGGCTCGCTGTTAAAAGGCCGCGGCGGCCCGTGGCATGGGCCCTGGCAAAGATCTGAGAGGCCTCTGTAAACCTTGATATAGACGGATTTTTCTATCGTGGCGGGGAATATGCGACTGTTTTCTGACGTTTGAAAAATGACACTTGGTGCGTAAGTTATTAACTTTCGGAATCTTCTTGTTGATTGTTGTCGGAGGTTCTGCGAGTGGTTCGTTTCAATGCTTGTTAAGAGTGCTGGAATGGTGTGGGTTGAATGTGTCGTGCAGCGGTTCTTATAAACAACCCAAGGCCATTGTTGTATTGATTCAAATATTAAAGAGCGGGGGCAAGGCTGTTGGGGCGAGTGCTGCAGGGGGGGAGTTGGCGGGCTGCGGTCCTGCCGCATGTGCAACAAAACCTTACCGCGAACCTGGTTGTGCCGGCCGCTCGAAGGGCGCCAGCCCCGGTCGTGCGTGGCCTGCGGCAAGCCGACGTCCCACGCGGCACCGTGGGCAAAAAAATGTCAGATTTTGAGTCCCGGCCTGGACCTTTTCCCGCAATGCGCAATCATTACTGCGTGGAAAACATAAGGAGAGACGCATGTTCATTCGGTCATTGACCTTCGCTACTCTGCTCGCTGTTGCCGGCCCTGTCCTGGCGGCCGATAACGACGGCCCATTGACTCAGGACCTGGGCAAGTCACGGCCACTGATCGTGATTGCCCCCAGCACCGTGGACCCGACCCTGGTGAGCCTGAAGAAGTCGCTGGAAGAGCCGGCCACCCGTCAAGCCTTCAACGAACGCAACATGGTCCTGTACACGGTGATCAACACCATCGGCCAGCGCGATGGCAAGGACATCGACCCGCAATCCACCATGGCCCTGATCCGCAGCCTCAAGCTGGGCGCCGGGGCGCAGACCAAGGTGATCCTGGTGGGCAAGGACGGCGAGAAGAAGCTGGAGCATTCCGGGGCCATCGAGCTCAAGGAAGTCTTCAGTGCCGTCGACCAACTGCCGGCGGCAGAGAAACAGGCAGCAGCGCCGGCCCCCGAGCCGGAGGTCAAGCCGGCCAATGCCAAGGGCGGCAAGGCGGTCAAGCCCGCCGCAGCGCCCAAGGCGCTGGACGACTGAAGCCCATGGGCGCAGGCCGGGGCAGGCGCTGACCGCCCCGGGCCTGCCGACTGCATTGCCCCGTCTCGCCCAGGCTAGAGCGCTTTCAGGGTCTGACGTAGCCCATCGACGATCATCTCCACTTCCTGCCCATCGATCACCAAGGGTGGCAGCAGGCGGATGGTGGTGCCCCGGGTGACATTGATCAGCAGCCCGTGTTCACGGGCGGCGACCTGCACCAGCTCCCGGGCCGGTTGCCGCAGTTCGATACCCACCATCAGCCCCAGTCCACGAATCTCCCGCACCGCCGGATGCGTCGCCAGTTCCTCGCGCAGCCGCCGCAGCAGTTGGGCACCGCGCTGTTCGGCGTTGGCCAGCAACTGCTGGTCCTCGATGACGTCCAGTACGGTGCAGGCCGCGCGGCAGGCCAGGGGGTTGCCGCCGAACGTGCTGCCGTGGCTGCCCGGGGTAAACAGCTGGGCAGCCTTGCCCCGGGCCAGGCAGGCGCCGATGGGAATGCCGTTGCCCAGGCCCTTGGCCAGGGTCATCACATCCGGTACCACCTCTTCGTGCTGGCAGGCAAACCAGCGCCCGGTGCGGCCGATGCCGCTCTGGATCTCGTCGAGCATCAGCAGCCAGTTGCGCCGGGTGCACAGCTCGCGCACGGCCTTGAGGTAGCCGGGTGGGGCCAGCTGGATGCCGCTTTCCCCCTGGATCGGCTCCATCAATACGGCACAGATGCGTGGAGCATGCTCGGCGATGGCCGATTCCAGGGCGGCCAGATCGCCGAAGCGCACCTTGAGGAAACCACCCGGCAACTGGCCGTAGCCCAGGCGTACTGCCGGGCCGTCGCTAGCGGCCAGGGTGGCCAGGGTCCGGCCATGAAAGGCGTTTTCCATGACCACCACCAGGGGCTGCTCGATGCCTTTGTGCCAGGCGTGCAGGCGTGCCAGCTTGAGGGCTGTCTCGTTGGCCTCGGCCCCGGAGTTGTTGAAAAACGCCCGGTCCATACCGCTCAACTGGGTCAGTCTGGCGGCCAGTTGCTGCTGCCAGTGGATGTCGTAGAGGTTGGAGCTGTGCAACAGCAGGCCGGCCTGTTCGCTGATGGCGCCGACCAGCCGTGGGTGGCTGTGGCCGATGCCGGTCACCGCGACCCCGGCGATGGCGTCCAGGTACTCTCGGCCGGCCTGGTCCCAGAGACGGCTGCCCAGGCCTTTGCAGAAGCTCAGCGCGAGGGGTTGGTAGGTGCTCATCAGGCAGGCGGCGGTCATGGCGGGCGGCTCCATCTTGGGGGTGTGCTATCAGTATCGTTAGCCACCCAGGCTAGATAAACTCGCTATTTCTTTAATCATCTTGAAGTCAGGGTTGATAATGGATCTGTTCCAGGCGATGTCGGTGTACGTCAAGGTGGTGGAGGCGGGGAACATGACCGCCGCGGCCCGGGAGTGCGGCATGTCCACCACCATGGTGGGCAATCACCTGCGGGCCCTGGAGCAGCGCCTCGGGGTGCGTCTGCTCAACCGCACGACACGGCGCCAGCGGCTTACCGATTTTGGCAGTGATTACTACCAGCGCTGCCTGGCGGTGCTGGGGCTGGTGGCGGATTCCGAGCGCCTGGCGGAACAGGCCCAGGGCGAACCCACCGGCACCTTGCGCATCACTGCACCCTTGACCTTCGGCACCGAACGCCTGGCGCCAGCGCTGGACGAGTTCCGCCAGCGCTGCCCCCAGGTCAAGGTCGAGCTGACCCTGGCCAACCAGCGCTTCGACCTGACCGATGGCACCTTCGATGTGGCGGTGCGCCTGGGCAACCTGGACAACTCCTCGCTGATTGCCCGGCGCCTGCAGGACTACACCCTGACCATCTGCGCTTCGCCGGAGTATCTGGAGCGCTGCGGCACGCCCCTGGTCCCCGAGGACCTGCAGCGGCACAACTGTCTGGCATTCGCCTACCCGGCCGGTGATGAGTGGAGCGCCACCGCCACCCTGTGGCCGTTGCGCGGGCCTGAGGGCGATGTGCAGATTCCGGTGTCGGGGTCGTTGCTGACCAACACCTCGTCCGGCCTGCATCGTGCGGCGCGGGGTGGCCTGGGGCTGGTGATGATGCCCGATGCGCTGGTGGAGGAGGACCTGCAGCAAGGCCGGCTGGTACCGGTGCTGCAGGACTATCAGTTGCCCTTTCGGACCATGCACCTGCTCTATGCCCAGGACCGCTATCGCCTGCCCAAGCTGCGCAGCTTTGTCGACTTTGCCCTGGAGAAGTGGGGGCGTCAGGCCGACTCGCTGGCCAGCAGCATCATCGCCGCCGACAGCGTATGACCATCGGTGATCTGGCCGGCGGCGATCATTGCCAGCAACTCCTGGCGGCTGGCCCACAGCACATGGTCCACTTCGCCATCGGTGGCGGCGGCCTGCTGCTCGGCGATCTGCACCTGGCACACCGCCACGGCGCTGGCGATCAGCGAGGTGTTGCTGTGCAGCAGCCCCAGCTGGCGTACCTCTGAGGCTTGCCAGCCGGTTTCCTCCAGCAGTTCCCGGGCCGCCGCGTCGCAGGCGTTTTCCCCGGCATCGATGGCGCCCCGGGGAAACTCGATGGACTGGCCGCCGATGGCCCGGCGCCGCAGGTTGACCAGCATCAGTCGGCCATCGGCCAGGGTTGGCACGGCCACCACGCCGTTCACCGCCTGGGCTTCCTTGATGATGAAGTAGCCGTTTTCACGGACCACCTTGAAGTACGGGGTTTCCAGCAGGCACTGGGTGTCGGGGGTGGAACTCATGGGGGCTATCACTCCAGGAAACAACGATCGAACAAATACAGCTCGGCGGGCTTGAGCTGCTCCACGGTGGCCTGGGGCCGGCCGCCGTCGCCGCTCTTCTTGCGCCCGGTGTCACGCAGGTAGCCGGCCTCGCTCATCTTCAGCAGGCGCTGGCGGATGCTGGTCTTGAGCACCGGACGCTGCAGCACCAGGGAAAAGATGCTCACCGCCTCGGGGGCGCTGAACTCGTTGCCGAGAAACATCAGCGGCAGGCTGCTGTACAGGGATTTGGAAAACAGCCGCTCGTGCACCTGGGCTACCAGGGCGTTGTGGTCGAAGGGCAGCTTGAAGGCGCCGCTGGCCACCTCGCCGAGGGCGAAGAAGCCCTGTTGCGCGGCCGGCTCCACCGGCTCGCTGAGGATCCCCAGGTAGAAGGTCGAGGACGACCAGCAGCGCGGGTCGCGAAAGGCGTCGCCCACCGTGCCCACCTGTTCCAGCCAGGCCAGGGGCATGTCCACCTTGCTCGAACGGCGCAGGCGTTCCACTGCGTCATTCAGGCTGCGGTCTTCGACGTCGCCGTTGACCACGATGCCTGGCAGCGCCCAGTGCCCGGCGAAGGGCTCGGCGTCCCGTTGATGGAGGAGGATCTGCAGCTCGCCGCGTTCGCGGTGATAGCGCAGCAGGCACAGGTCGATGGTGTGCAGGTAGGCGCTGGGGAGGGTGGGGCGGTCGTGCATATCAACTTCCGTGGACGGCGTAGAGGCCGTAGTTTAGCGGATTCATTCCCGGGGCCAGCCATTGCCTGGGCGGCGTTTCGCCACGGGCCAGGCATTGGCGCAACACGCTGCTGCGCACCCCGGGCTGCTCTTCGATGCAGAGGACGGAAAAGCGCCGCAGCAGTTCCTCGCCGCGATGGAACCTGGGCAACTGGCGCGCCACGTCTTCACCCACCACCAGGGCGATGCGTTTGCCGTCCAGGGCCAGGTCGTCGGCCAGGCGCTGCAACAGGGTGAAGCTGTAGACCGGGCCCGGGTCGACCAGGGCCAGGTGCTGTTCCAGGCGGCTGACCGCCAGCTCGGCGTCGCACTCGGGCTGCAGGTGCGCGGTGATTGCCTGCAACCAGCCGGCGCGCTGTTCGAAGTCGGCCATGCGCTTGCCGTCCGGGTGGCGGAAGCTGGGCACTACCAGTACCCGGCGGGCATGGCGGGCGGCTTCGAGCATCACCTGGGCGTGCCCGGCATGGGGCGGGTTGAAGGCACCGCCATAGAGGGCCAGTTCAAACATCTGCTTTTCCTCAATTGGTACATGACGTGTACTTTAGCATCGCTTTTGTCAGTGGGAAATAATCTTCTGCACCTTGCTTGTGCGTTGCTATTGAATTCGGTTCGAGAAAAATAAAACGTGAAGGGTCTTGCTATGAAAGTACATGACATGTACTTTGTGCTCCATGCAGAGGAGAGACCCAGCATGAACAGCCAAACGATGAAGACCGCTTCCTTCGATGTCGATGCGCAAAAGAGCTTCACCCCGCTGTGCCCGGACGAGTTGCCCGTGGCTGAAGGCGACCGCATCGGTGGCGAGCTGAATTTCATGGCGACCCTGGCCAGCCTGCGTATCGGCAGCAAGGACGCCCACAGCCCCCAGGCGCCCTGGGTGGTGGCCGGGCACGCCCAGATGCTCCAGCCCACCGGCCTTGAGCATGCCGACCTGACCTGGGTCAGCCACTGCGTTCCGGGCACTGAAGGTTTCACCCTTTTGGACGAACTGCCTGCGCCCTATGACTACGACTACTTCGTGTGGAAGGGCGTGGAGCCGGACCTGCACCCCTACGGCGCCTGCTACCACGACCTGCACGGCAAGCTGTCCACCGGGGTCATCGAGTACCTCAAGGGCCAGGGCGTACAGCAAGTCATAGTCGGCGGCCTGGCGTTGGATTTCTGCGTCAAGACCACTGCCCTGCAACTGGCCGCTGCCGGTTTCAAGGTGCTCATTCACCTGCCGGCGTGCCGGGCCATCAGCGCCGAGGGCGCTACCCAGGCCATCGCCGACATGCAACAAGCGGGCATCACGGTTGCCGCGACCCGCGAAGAAACCGCCAGATTGGCCAAGGTTTGAGGAGTCACCATGGAAAGTGCATTTGACCGCGACAACGGCGTGATCCAGAGCCTGCTGGATACCGACTACTACACCTTCACCATGATGCAGGCGGTGTTGCACCAGCACCCCAATGTGGACGTGGAATACCAGTTCATCGTTCGTTCCAGAGAGTCCCTGGTGCACCTGATCCCCGAGATCCGCCAGGAGCTGGAAAAGCTCGCCGGCCTGCAGATGCGCGAAGGCGAGCAGCGCTTTTTGTTCAACAAGCGCTTTCGTGAATACCTGACCCCGGACTTCGAACAGTTCCTCGGCCTGTTCCGCTTCAACCTGCGCTACATCCACGTGGCGGCGGTCGACGGCCAACTGAGTATCCGCGTCCGTGGCCCGATGCTGCACTGCATCATGTTCGAACAGCCGGTGCTGGCCATGGTCAGCGAGCTGCGCAACCGCGACAAGTACCCAGAGGTAGAGCTTGAAGACGTCACCCGCCGGCTCTACCAGAAGTTCGAATGGCTGGAGAAAAACGCCAGCCGCGACGAGCTTGCCGAGTTCCGCGTCTCGGATTTTTCCACCCGCCGGCGCCTGTCGTTCAAGGCCCAGCGCGAAGTGGTGAAGATCATGCGCAGCGATTTTCCCGGGGTCTTCGTCGGCACCAGCAACGCGCACCTGGCCTATGAATTCGACCTGCCGCTGATCGGCACCATGGCCCACCAATGGCTGATGGTGCACCAGCAACTGGGACGGCTGCGCGAGAGCCAGAACGCGGCCCTTGAAAACTGGGTGCACGAGTACCGCGGACGCCTGGGGATTGCCCTGACCGACTGCATCAGCACCGACTTCTTCCTCAAGGACTTCGACCTGTACTTCGCCAAGCTCTACGACGGCCTGCGCCAGGATTCCGGGGACCCGATCCTCTGGGCCGACAAGGTTTTGGCCCGCTACCGCGAGCTGGGTATCGATCCACGGACCAAAGACCTGATGTTCTCCGACGGGCTGAACTTCGAAAAATGCCTGCCTATCCTGCGTCACATGCGTGGCCAGGCCCGCTTCGGTTTCGGCATGGGCACCAGCCTGGCCTGCGATGTGGAGGGCGTGGAGCCGCTGAGCATCGTGATGAAACTGGTGCGGGTGCATGGCGAACCGGTGGTGAAGTTCTCCGACGACCCGATCAAGAACGTCTGCGAAGACCCGTCGTTCCTGCGCTACGCAGCCCAGGTGTTCAACGTCGATCTTGCCCACTCGCCCCTGGAGGCCTGACATGAGCAATTCAACCCAAGCACGCATCGCCCGGGAACTGGGCATCGACCGGCAACTGGTTCGCGGTGGCGAGGCCGCCGAGATCGCCCGGCGTGTGGCCTTTATCCAGCAGGTACTGCGCGAGTCCGGCTGCAGCACCCTGGTACTGGGCATCAGCGGCGGGGTGGATTCCCTGACCGCCGGCCGCCTGTGCCAGTTGGCGGTGGAACAGATGCGCGCCGCGGGGCAGGAGGCCCGCTTCATTGCCATGCGCCTGCCTTATCGGCAACAGGCGGATGAAAGCGATGCCCAGGCGTCCCTGGACTTCATTGGCCCGGACGCGGTGAGCACCTGCAACATTGCCGACAGCGTCGAGGGCCTGATGAACCAGGTGCGGATCGACGGCCTGCAGCCTTCGCTGGCCCTTACGGATTTCGTCAAGGGCAACGTTAAGGCCCGGGCGCGGATGCTGGCCCAGTACGCGGTGGCCAACTTCAGCAACGGCCTGGTGGTGGGCACCGACCACGGCGCCGAGGCCCTGATGGGTTTCTTCACCAAGTACGGCGACGGCGCCTGCGACCTGGCCCCGCTGTCGGGGCTGACCAAGACCCAGGTGCGGCTGCTGGCCGAGGCCCTCGGCGCGCCAAGGCATCTGGTGTACAAGGCGCCCACCGCGGACCTGGAGGAACTGGCGCCGGGCAAGCTGGACGAAACGGCTTACGGCTGCAGCTACGCAGAAATCGATGCCTACCTGATGGGCGAGCCCGTTACCGACGCGGTGCGCCAGTTGATCGAGCGTGCCTACCTGCGCACTGCCCACAAACGCGCCTTGCCACGGACCCCGGCGATAGCTGGCCTGTAGCAACGGACTTGTGTTGTCCGCCGAATCGCCTTCGCCGGCAAGCCGGCTCCTACAGGCAGCGCTGCACCCAATACCGTAGGAGCCAGCTTGCTGGCGAAGGGGCCCGGAGCAGCACCGCCACCCTTTGAGCGTTCAATCCGGCCATCTGCGCAACGCCTCACGGCAATCCTCGGTCAGCTCCGGCATATGCTCCCGTACCTGCGACCAACCCAATATCTCCAGCGCCTCGCGGGCGCTTTCTCGCAGCGCTCGCCATTGCGGGTGTTCGAAGCCGTTGTCTTCCAGGGTCAGGCCGTAAGCCTCCCGGCACAGTGCTTCACAGCCGCTTAACAGTGCTTGCAAGCGCGACAGCAAATGTGGCGCCAGATGCCGCGGAAACTGCTTCACAAAATCAGCGAGATAGTCGAGATAGCCAGACCACAGATTGCACTCGGCACAGCAACCGACCTCCACCCGCTGTCGCTTGGCGTCCAGGGCGAGAAATTCCAGGGCCACGCCCAGTTCGCCCAACAGGATGATCCTTCGGTATTCGTCCTGGCCGTACCAGGTCCAAACGTTCGAAGCGAGGGGGGAGCTGCCGCGAGAGGGTGCTTCACTCATGCTGTCCGCCTTTATCCTGCGTTGTCGGTGCGGGCTGCCAGCCCTGGGGCCAGCGGTCGCTGAATGAATGGCTGTGTGGCATCAGCGCCGGGTCGTGGTTGTCGTCGAAGCAGCCCAGGAGCAAGGCAGTGGTCGGCTGATCATCGATGGCCCCCAGGGAGCTGCCGCAGGCCCGGCAGAAGGCCCGGCTCGAAGAGTCCGAAGACCTGAAGGTTGCCGGAGCGCCGGCGGGGCCGGTCCAGTGCACCTGGGCGCTGGGGAACTCGACCCAGGCCAGGGTCAGGGCGCCGCTGTGGCGCTGGCACAATGGGCACGAGCAGGTGTGGGGGTTGCTGGCCGGTCCGCGGGCCTCGAAGCGGACCTGGCCGCACAGGCAGCCGCCCTGATACAACGCTTGGTTCATGGCTGGGTCTCTGGACATGCGGCGCTGATGGCCGGTGGGCGAATCTACCACGCCCGGCATGTTTTCAAGGCACGGCGAGGACCTTGGGGGGAGCGAGCAGGTCGCCGGACGCTTGGTCCGTCATGGCGCGCCCTTTACCAGGGGTATGACTAAAGCTCATGGTCGCATGACTTTTAATGGTTACGGTTGCCTGAAAATCCGGTGATACAACAGCGCCAAACCAGCTCATCCATAACAACAAAGAGCGTTTGGCCATGACTTCATCCCGTCCTGCCGGGCTTCCCGGTTCGCGCTGCACCTGCCTGCGGCTGCGCTCTTTGACCTGCATTTTCCACCCGATCCGGTGTCGGCTTGGCTGATCCGGTTCCTTTCCCCTGCCTCTTCAAAGAGTAAGCACCCATGCAACCACTTGACCTCTACATTGGTGAAGGCTTCGAAGGCCCGGGCGTCAATGCCGCCCATATCAATATCCTCATCGGTCCGCGCAACGGCCCGGCCGGGCAGGCCTTCGCCAACAGCCTGGCTTCGCCGAGCCAGGGCCATTGCCCGTTCATGGTGATCGCCCAGCCGAACATCCCGGTCAAGCCCATGACCCTGTACGTGAACAAGGCGGCCATCGCCGGCGAGCTGCACGGCAATGCCACCTGGGGCGCTTCCCAGGCCGGGATCGCCAGGGCGGTGCTCGAAGCGCTGCTGGACGGCACCTTGCCGGCCGAGGCCGAAGACCAGTGGGCGATCGTTACCGCCAACTGGGTCAACCCGGCCTGCGACGACCTGGATGCGGTCTACCAGAACAACTACCGCGCCTGCCGCACGGCAATTCGCGCGGCCCTCACCGGCAAACCCGAGCGTGCGCAACTGGCGGACGTGGTGAGCCAGATCAGCAACCCGTTCTACACCCCCAAGGCCTGAGGAGCGCACCATGCAATACATTCGTCTGGGCCATTCCGGCCTGCAGGTCTCACGCCTGTGTCTGGGCACCATGAACATGGGCACCCCGGACTGGAAACCCTGGATCTTCGATGAAAAGCAGAGCGAGCCCATCGTCGCCCACGCCCTGGACCAGGGGGTGAATTTCATCGACCTGGCAGATTTCTATTCCGCAGGCGTCGGCGAAGAGGTGGTGGGGCGCATCGTCAAGCGCCTGGCGCGTCGTGAAGACTTGGTGATCACCACCAAGGTCGGCTACGGCACCCGCGGCGGGATCAACGCCAGCGGCCATTCGCGCAAGCATATCCTCGACAGCATCGATGCCTCCCTGGGGCGCCTGGGCATGGATTACGTCGACGTGTTCATGCTGCATTACTTCGATGTGAACACCCCAGTGGAAGAAACCATGGAAGCGCTGAACGACATCGTCCGCGCCGGCAAGGCCCGCTATATCGGGGTTTCCACCATGCTCACCGGGCAACTGGCGAAGCTGCTCATGGCCTGTGAGCGCAATGGCTGGGTCAAGCCGATCAACATGCAGTTGCAGTTGAACTGCGCCTACCGCGAGGAAGAGCGCGAGATGATTCCGTTCTGCCGTGACCAGGGCCTGGGGGTTTCGGTGTTCAGCCCGCTGGCCCGGGGCCTGCTCACCGGCGACGTGCAGTCGACCCGTAATCAGACCGACTTCTTCACCCAGCAGATGTACAGCGATGAGGCTTCGTTGCAGATCGCCCGCTCAGTGCAGCGGGTGGCTCGCGCCCGGGGTCTGTCCAACGCCCAGGTGGCCCAGGCTTGGGTACTCAACCATGCCGGGGTCGACTGCATGCTGGTGGGTGCCGACACCACCGCGCAGTTCGACAGCGCCCTGGCGGCCCTGGAAACCCCCCTGGACGCCGAGGAGTTGCACGAGCTGGAACGCAACTACACCCCCTGCGATGTGATCAACGACTACACCGCCGGTAAACGTATCCTGCGCACGGCCCGCCCGGGGCTTGAGCGTTTTTCCCTGACCGAGGCCGTGGCATGAGCACGTTGATCCGTACCGGTAACTTCATCGATGGCCAATGGTCCAGCGGCGGCGCCAGCTACCCGGTGTACAACCCGGCCAATGGCGAGCTGATCACCCAGGTGCAAAAGGCCGGCGCCGAGGAAACCCGCCTGGCCATCGCGGCCGCCCAGCGCGCGCTACCCGCCTGGCGCGCACTTACCGCCAAGGAGCGCAGCCAGCGGCTCAAGCGCTGGAGCGAACTGATGCTCGGCCAACAGCGCGAACTGGCCATCTTGCTCAGTCGCGAACAGGGCAAGCCCCTGGCCGAGGCCATGGGCGAGGTGGTCTATGCCGCGAGTTTCCTGGAGTGGTTCGGCGAGGAGGCCAAGCGCGCCTACGGTGATGTGATCCCCAGCCACAAGGCTGATGCGCGGATCATCGTGACCAAGGAAGCCATCGGCGTGGTCGCGGCGATCACCCCATGGAACTTCCCCCTGGCCATGGTCACGCGCAAGGTCGGCCCGGCCCTGGCCGCCGGCTGCACGATGATCCTCAAGCCCTCGGAAGAAACTCCGCTATCGGCCTTTGCCCTTGGGGTGCTGGCGCAACAGGCGGGAATTCCGGCCGGGGTGCTGAACATTGTGTC
Source organism: Pseudomonas sp. MWU349 (assembly GCF_017947325.1). NCBI lineage: Bacteria > Pseudomonadati > Pseudomonadota > Gammaproteobacteria > Pseudomonadales > Pseudomonadaceae > Pseudomonas > Pseudomonas sp. MWU349. The sequence goes on from NZ_JAFEVP010000007.1 coordinate 155,668, forward strand.
CGGCGATGCCCCGGCCATTGGCGAGGCGCTGCAGGCCTCAAGTGTGGTGCGCAAGCTGTCGTTCACCGGCTCGACCCGCACCGGCAAACTGCTGATGCGCCAGGCCGCCGACACCCTGAAGAAAGTCTCCCTGGAGCTGGGGGGCAATGCGCCGTTCATTGTCTTCGACGACGCCGACCTCGACGCCGCAGTCAAGGGCGCCATGGCCTCGAAGTTCCGCAACACCGGGCAGACCTGCGTCTGCGTCAATCGTTTCTTTATCCAGGAGGGTGTGTATGAGGCCTTCACCACCAAGCTGGCCGAGGCGGTTGCCGCGCTGCGGGTTGGCGGTGCCCTGGATGGCGATACCGAGCAGGGGCCGTTGATCAATGCGGCGGCCCTGGCCAAGGTCGAGGCGCATGTCGGCGATGCATTGGAGAAGGGCGCCGGGCTGCTGTGCGGCGGCCGTCGCCACGCCCTGGGCGGCACCTTTTTCGAACCCACCGTCCTCACTGAAGCCAGCGACGCGATGCAGATCGCTCAGGAAGAAACCTTCGGCCCGGTGGCGGCATGCTTTCGCTTCAAGGACGAAGCCGAAGTACTGCAGCGAGCCAATGACACGCCATTCGGCCTGTCGGCCTACTTCTACAGCCGTGACATCGGTCGGGTGTGGCGCATGGCCGAAGGCTTGGAAGCGGGCATGGTGGGCATTAACGAAGGCATCATTTCCACCGAAGTGGCGCCCTTTGGCGGGATCAAGGAGTCGGGCCTTGGCCGCGAAGGCTCCAGATACGGCCTGGACGACTATCTGGAGATCAAATACCTGCTGATGGGCGGCCTCTAGCCCTCACATCCTCCAATGCAGGAGCTGGCCGGGCGGGGCGCAAGGCCCAAGGGCTCTTTCGCCGGCAAGCCGGTTCCTGCGTGGTTCGATTCATCTCTTATTCAAAAACAATAAATGGAGACGAACATGAGCACTGCAACCGTCAAGATCGATGACCTGCCCATTGGCCGGTTCCACTTGAAAATCGCCGGCCTGACCTTCGGCGCGCACTTCACCGACGGCTATATCCTCGGCCTGATCGGCATCGCCTTCACCCTGCTCAGCCCGCAGATGCAGCTGGATGCGTTCTGGCAGGGCCTGATCGGCGCCTCGGCGCTGATGGGGCTGTTTATCGGCAGCCTGTTCTTCGGCTGGATCTCCGATCATCTGGGGCGACAGAAGATCTTCCTGGTTAGCTTCGTGCTGATCACCCTGGCTTCGGTCATGCAGTTCTACGCCGAGACTGCCATGGGGCTGTTCCTGTGCCGGGTCCTTATCGGCATCGGCCTGGGCGGTGACTTCAGCGTCGGCCACGCCATGCTCGCCGAGTTTGCCCCCAAGAAGCACCGTGGCGTGCTGCTGGGTTCGTTCAGCGTGATCTGGACTTTCGGCTACGTCGCCGCGACCTTCGTCGGCACCGCGATGCTCAGCCTCGGCGACGATGCCTGGCGCTGGATGCTGGCGTCCTCGGCGATTCCCGCCGGCTTGATCCTGCTGGCGCGCATCGGCACCCCAGAGTCGCCGCGCTGGCTGGTCAACCGTGGACGTGTCGCCGAGGCTCGCGCCATTGTTCACAAACACCTGGGGGCCAACGTGGTGCTCGACGAACAGCCCTCGGGTGAAACCCGTTCCGGCTACGCGGTGCTGTTGAGCCCCGAGTACCGCAAGCGCACCGCCTTCAACTGCCTGTTCTTCGTGTGCATCGTCATGCCGTACTTCGCCATCTACACCTTCCTGCCGTCGATCCTGCAGAAGATGGGGCTGGCCGAGGGCTTTGGCACCGAACTGATGCTCAACCTGCTGCTGATTCTCGGCGCGTTGATCGGCATCTGGTGCACGGTGAAGTTTTCCCGTCGGGGCTTCCTGATCAACGCCTTCATCATTCTGGCGGTGGCGCTGTTGCTGCTGGCGGTACTGCCAGGTAGTGCAGCCTGGTTGATGGTGCTGCTGTTCGGGGTGTTCACCCTGGTACTGTCGGCTGTGAGCAACCTGGTGGGGGTGTTTCCGGCGGAGAGTTTTCCCACCGAGGTACGTGCCAGCGGCATTGGCCTGGCCACCGCTGTGAGTCGTCTGGGCTCGGCCATCAGCACCTTCCTGCTGCCGGTGAGCGTGGCCGGGATCGGCCTCAGCCCGACCATGGGCATCCTCGCCGGGATTCTGGCCCTGGGGGCGCTGATTTCCTGGGCCTGGGCGCCAGAGACCAAGTCCCTGACCCTGAGCCAGGCGTGCAGCGTCAGCGGCGTCGAGCCGGCCAAGGTCACACGGCCCAAGGTGGTCGCTCCGATCTGACCTGCTGGGGGCGCTGGCGAAGGCGGCGCACGGCAACGCAGTCACGCCAAAGGCGGCCCGCAAGTCCTCAGGCGGCTCGCGGGCTCAAGGGTTGCTCACCAGGCTCAGCCAGCGGGTGAACAGCTGTACCTTGGAGAGGCCTTGCTTGTCGTTCGCGATATCCAGCCAATAGCCGTAGGGGCCGAGCACCTCCACCGGGGTGATCGGCAGCAGGCGGCCGTCCGCCAGTTCCCGTTCGATCATCTGGCGGTCGATCACCGCCAGCCCGCCACCCGCCAGGGCCGTGTGGATCACCTGGTCCAGGGTGCTGAACTCCAGGCCGGCCCGGGCGTCGACATCGTCCCGGCCCATGGCCGCCAGCCAGTTCTCCCAGACCCGCAGGCGCTTGCCGTCATGCAGGATGTGCAGCAGAGGAAAGCGCTGAAGGTCCGGCGCCTGGCCTGCACTGAACAGTTCCGGGCTGGCCACGGCGATATGCCGCTCCATCACCAGCAGCTGGCTCTGGCAATGAGTGGCGGCCTGCAGGCCGAAGCGGATTTCGCAGTCGACTTCAGCCGGGCTGTCGTGACTGTTGTGCTGGGTCACGCTGAGGCTGATATCCGGGTAGCGCTGGCAGAAGTCCCGCAACTGCGCCGACAGCCAGCGGGTGGCCCAGGTCGGCGGTGCGACGACGCGCAGGCGCTGACGCAGATTGGGGACGCGCAGGGCTTGCAGGGCGCGCTCGATGTGATCGAAAGCCTGGCCCAGGTGCGGCGCCAGGGCCGTGCCGGCTTCGGTCAGCGCCAGCCCGCGCGGCGTGCGGCTGAACAGCGCCACGCCGAGGTAGTCCTCAAGCTGCTTGATCTGTCGGCTGACTGCGCCCTGGGTGACGTTGAGCACTACAGCGGCCTGGCTGAAGCTGCGGTGGTGGGCGACTTCCTCGAAGACCCGGAGCATGTTCAGGGAGGGCAGTTGACGCATGGCGGGCGGGCTCCGCACCTGGCGCCAGATAGTCGCGGCCCGAGCCTGGCAGGCGCGGCGCTGGACGTGGCGGGGCAGGTTTATTGTTGTTGTAGGACGCTTCTTTTGGCGGGCCCATCTTACCTTGTAGTTGCCCTCGGTGGGCACAGGCTGACCCGCGAAGAGGACCGCAAGATCGCCTTCGCCGGCAAGCCTGTGCCTACAGAGAGATTCATATTTTCCTGCCAACTGTAGGCACTGGCTTGCCAGCGAAAGGGCCGGCAAGGATTCAGAAGTAGTAGCCGATATTCACGTACACCTGGTTTTCCCACTGGTTGCTGCCACCGGGCCCCAGGCTCTGGGCATAACTGCTGCCCCCGATGTATGGATCGTTCTTGCCGAACAGCCATTCGGTGGCGATCCACAGCTTGCTCAGAGAGAACGAGCTGCCGAGGATCATCCGCTGGGAGGTCTTGTAGGCACTGGCCGATTTGTCGAAGGCGCTGTAATTGGCGTACAGCTTGACCCCGCTGATTTGGTCGAGCAGGTACTTGCCGCCAACGTCGTAGCTCAGGTCGGCGACATACAGGTTGCCGCGGCTGGCGACGTTGAAGGTGCCGTCGTAGCCGCCCAGGGTCACCAGCTCATCGGTGCCAGGGTTGCGTGGCGACATCTGCTGGCGCGCCGCCTGCAGCTGCAGGCCCCAGGGGCCGTTTTTACCCAGGTAGTGAACCGCCATGGCATTGCGCCGGCCGTCGCTGTGGGTGTCGTTGTTCTTCAGGGTCGAGGTCAGGCCCGAGACCCCGACTTCCGAGGCCCAGCCTCCCAGTTGCACGGCCCTGGCCACTCGTAGCACCAGGGTGTCGCGCTCGCGGTTGTCGCTGCCGTCGGCCACGTAGCTGTCAGCAGAGGACACCACGCTGGAATAGGTACGGCCATTGCTCGTGCCCTTGCCCTGCCAGGCCGGGCGCAGGTAGTAGCCGGCCTGGAGGTTCCAGTCGCCGCTGTGCTGGATGTATTTGGCACCCACCTGCTCGATGTCCTCCAGGCCCACCACGTTGCCCAGGGTTTCGAAAAAGGTGCTGCCGAAATACGGCTGCAGGCCGAAGGGAATCTGATTCAGGCCGACCTGGACCTGCTGCTCGGGGTTGAACCGGTAGCCGATCCAGGCGCTCTCGGCGAAGGCGATGTCGCCGACCTTGTCGGTGTAGCGGTACGGGTAGGCACCGCCATAGAAGCGGTACTTGGCGGCACCGATCCAGGTCTCGGAGCTGTATTTGGCGCTGAGGATCGCGGTGTCGAAGTTGAAGGTCTGGATGTCCCGGTCCGGGTCGTAGTCCCAGCGCGCGCGGACGGCGCCGCCAAGGTCTAGGTGGTCGGTGACCTGCACGGCCAGAGCGGGGGTGGCGAGGCTGCCGAGCAGGGGCAGCAGGGCGAGGTTGCAGAAGGGATGAGGGCGCAGGGAATGCATGGGGTTTTCTCCCGGATTGTTATTGTCGGATGCGCTGAACCCGGCCGCAGCAAAGGGCGGCAGCCAAGGGTGAAAGAGTGGAGGGAAGAGCGGACGCCGCGGCTTCAGCCGGTGGCGATCGGTGGGGCAGGCAGGTACTGGGGCATGGGCCGTTCTCGTGTTGTTGTTTTTCCAGGGCGGCCCGAGTGTTGCCACCTGCGCCTGGCGCGGCAAACGATTTATGGAGCACCAGAGCATGCGTAAAACGCATGTTTGCCCATTGGCTGGCAGCGCGGCGCCGTGCCATGCTTGGCGCCCTTCAGCCGCCATCAGCGAGAGCCTGCCGTGAAACGCAAGATACCCGCGCTCAATGCGCTCAAAGCCTTCGAAGTCGCCGGCAGCACCGGCAGTTTTACCCGGGCCGCCGAGTTGCTCAACGTGACCCAGAGCGCGGTCAGCCGGCAGGTCCGGCAGTTGGAGGAACAGTTGGGGGAGAACCTGTTGCTGCGGCGCCATCACCACCTCGAACTGACCAGCGCCGGGCGGGTGCTGCTGCGGGCGCTGCACCAGTCCTTCGACAAGATCGAACTGACGGTGCGCGGCATCCAGCAGAAATCCCACGTCAACCGCCTGCACCTGAATGTGCCGCCGACCTTCGCCAGCCGCTGGCTGCTGCCGCGCCTGGGGCGCCTGCGCGAGCAGTATCCGGAGCTGGAGTTGAGCCTGACCACGCGCCTGCAGGACAGCCTGGCGGAAACCGCCACCCTGGATTGCGCGATCCGCTTCGGCAACGGCGAATGGGACGGCCTGGACAGCTCGCTGCTGTTCCAGGAACGGCATGTCGCGGTCTGCGCGCCGTCCTTGCTGGCCCGCGAGTCCACGGAGCAGGGCATCGACCTGGAGCGCATGACCCTGTTGCATGTGCTGGCCCGGGAAGATCAGCGCTACCTGACCTGGAAACACTGGCTGGACGCGGCGCGGATCAGCGGTGTCGACACCCAGGGCGGCTACGAGTTCGACCTGCTGGACCTGGCCATCCGTGCCGCTATCGATGGCCTGGGCATCACCATCGCCGACTGGTACATGGTGGCGTCGGAGTTGGCCAGCGGGCAGTTGACCCAGGTGCACAATGTGCACGTGGAAGGGCATCAGTCCTACTGGTTGGTGACCCGCCCGGAGCAGACCCGGTTGCCCCAGTTGCAGCAGTTCGGGCAATGGTTGCAAGAGGAGGTCTGGCTTGCTCAGCGCCAGCTCGAACCCTCCACTGCGGCCGTCTCGGCATCTGTCTGAGCGGCTGGAGCCAGAGCCTCCAATGGCCTATTCGGCACTGCCTTTGCCAGGCCCTTCATACTGACTAAAATTCATTTTTCGAATGTTATCGGGTGAAATTAATCGTTTGTCCCGATCGTGGCAGGCGACAAGACTGCCGGCACTCACATAACAACAACCCGAGTGCCCAACCATGCCGTATCCGGTTCTTGTCGTTTGCCTGTCGTTGCACCTGGCCCGCTGTACCCCTCGTTGCCCGCAGGCCATCGCCCTGTTCGCCGGCGGCGTCGCTGTGCCCGCTCGAGCACGTCAGACCCTTTGATCGCCGGGCCTGGATCGCCTCCAGGCAGCCAGCGCCACTTTCCTTGCCAACGACGGGGCACCCGCCATGGAACTTCAACGAAACTTTGTTAACGGCCACTTTATCCAGCCTGCCGGCCAGGACCGGATCGCGGTCTTCAACCCGAGCGACGAGACCCTGGTGGGGGAGGTCTGGGCGGCCACCGATGAGCAGGCGCGGGAGGCAGTGCAAGCCGCCTGTACCGCGCAGAAGAAATGGGCGGCGCTGACCAGCATTCAGCGCGGCGAACACCTGCGCGCCCTGGCCGATGCCCTGGAAGCCCGGGCCGAGGCCATCGGCCAGGCCCTGGCGGCCGAATCCGGCAAGAGCCTGGCAGACGCCAGCAACGAAGCCCGCTACGCCGCGCAGATTACCCGCTACCACGCTGAATGGGCGCGGCGCATCGAGGGCGAGATCATCCCCAGCGACAGCCCCGACGAAAAGCTGTTCCTGCACCGCGAGGCGATTGGCGTCGTGGCCTGCCTGATCCCGTTCAACTACCCGGTCTACACCTTGCTGCGCAAGGTCGCCCCGGCACTGATCGCCGGCAACAGCGTGGTGGTGCGTCCGAGCAACAACACGCCGCTCTCGGCCCTGGAAATTGCCAGGGCGGTGCAGCAGGCCGGATTACCGGCGGGGGTGGTGAACATCCTGGTCATGGACCACGCCACCGCCGCCACGGTCTGCACCCACCCGGCAGTGGGCATGATCACCCTGACCGGCAGCGTCGGTGCCGGGCGCACCGTGCTCGACTACTGCAAGGCCAACATCGCCAAGCCTTCCCTGGAACTGGGGGGCAAGACCCCAGCGATTATCGAGGCCGACGCCGACCTGGAGCAGGCCGCCAGCGCCATCATCGCTTCCAAGACCACCCACTGCGGGCAGTTGTGTACGGCGGTGGAGCGGGTCTATGTCCACGAAAGCGTGCATGAGCGCTTCCTGGCCCTGCTCAAGGAAAAGATTGCCGCGGTGCAATTCGCCGACCGACGCCAGCACCCGGATGCCATGGGACCACTGGTCAATGCCCGATCCCGGGATGCGATTCACTCCCTGGTGCAGCGCGCCGTGGCTGCAGGTGCCGTGCTCGAAAGCGGTGGTGTGCTGCCGCCGGGGCCGGGGTATTTCTACCCGCCGACCCTGCTCAGCGGCTGTCGCCAGGACATGGAAATCGTCCAGGAGGAAGTCTTCGGCCCGGTGCTGCCGGTGCTCAAGTACCGGGATATCGATGAGGCCCTGGCCATGGCCAACGACCACCAGTTCGGCCTGTCCTCGGTGCTCTATACCGAGAACTATCGCACCGCGATGAAGGTCGCCGCGGCCATCGAGGCCGGCGAGCTGTACGTCAACCGGACCCCGGCCGACCCCTACCAGGGCTATCACGCCGGCTGGAAGCGCTCGGGGCTGGGTGGCGACGACGGCAAGCACGGCATGCTCGAGTTCACCCAGACCCGCCTGGTGGTCATGCCTTTCTAAAGGCGCTGCACGTCATCAGCCGCAAGCTGCAAGCAAGAGCACCGCAGTCGTTCTTGCCGCTTGAAGCTCCAAGCTTGCCGCTGCCCCACTAATAATAATGAGCGGCGCCGGATACCGGCGCCCGAGGGCATCGTCATGTCAAAAAATGCCGCCGATCTGGCCGCTATCCCGGGTTCTGCCGCCTTGTCGCTGGGCAACAGCGACAAGCGCAGTCGCTACATTCAATTGATGCTGCTGGTGCTGGCCGCCGGGGCGATCTACCCGATCCTCTACCTGCGCCAGGTCTACCAGACCACCATGCTCGAAGTATTCCAGATCAACCACAGCGAGCTGGGCTACCTGTATTCCATGCTCGGGACGGTGTTTCTCATCAGCTACCTGCCCAGCGGCTGGCTGGCGGACCGCATCGCGCCGCGCTTCTTGATCTTCTTCTCGCTGGTGGCCACCGGTGCCCTGGGCCTGTGGTACTCCACCGCGCCTTCGTTGACGGCACTGATGATCATCTTCGGCTGCTGGGGGCTGACCACCGGGCTGACCTTCTGGGCCTCGGTGCTCAAGCGGGTGAAGATGATTGCCCATCACACCGAGCAGGGGCGTTTCTTTGGCATCCTCGACGGTGGCCGTGGCCTGGTGGAGGCCTTGCTGGCGACCCTGGCCCTGGGGTTGTTCGCCCTGGCCACCGAGAGCCGGGGTGAGTCGACGGCCGAGGGGTTCCGGCACGTGGTCTACCTGTACTCCTTTACCTGCATCGCCATCGGCTGCGTGCTGGTGCTGCTCAAAGACCCCAAGTCCATGGAAGACACGGCGCCGGTGGAGCAGGGCCGCTTCAACCTGCTCAGCGACCTGGCGACCCTGGTGAAGATCCCCGAGCTGTGGCTGGTGACCGCCATCGTGTTCTGCGGCTACCACATCTTCTGGGCCACCTACAGCTTTTCCGACTACCTGCAGGGCAGCGGCATGACCGCGGTGATGGCCGGCACCATCACCACCATCAAGCTGTGGATGCGGCCCCTGGGCGGCATCGGCGGTGGCTGGCTGGGGGACCGCTTCTCGAATATCTCGGTGCTGATCGTGGCGCTGTTGCTGGCGACCCTGGGCATCGTCGGGCTGATCCTGTTCCCGGCCCTGGGCAGCCTGGGCTTGTTGATCGGCACAGTGATCTTCATCGGCCTGATGACCTACGCCATCCGCGGGCTGTACTGGGCAATCCTCGACACGTGCCGGATCCCCCTGCGCATCACCGGCCTGGCCATCGGCATCGTCTCGGTGGTGGGCTACCTGCCGGACACCTTTATCCCGCTGATCAACGGCTACCTCACCGAACACTTCCCCGGGGCGCTGGGCTACCGCTTGTACTTCGGCTACATCGCCGCGGTCGGCGCCCTTGGCACCCTGGCCGCGATCGTCTTGCGCGCTCGCGTCAAACGTACCCAGCAGAATCCGCAAACAGGAGCCTGAGATGAAAATCGTTGCCCTTGAAACCCATATCGTCGCTGTCCCTCCACCGCATATCGGCGGCATGTACTGGCTGTTCGTCAAGCTGCGCACCGCCTGCGGCATCGAAGGCGTGGGCGAGATCTACGCCGCCACCTTCGGTCCCCAGGCAATGCAGCCGATCATCGAGGATGTGTTCCAGCGCTACCTGCTGGACCAGGATCCGCACCATATCGAGCGCTTCTTCCGCCAGGCCTATTCCAGCGGTTTCACCCAGCGCCCGGACCTGACCATGATGGGCGTGGTCAGCGGCCTGGAGATGGCCTGCTGGGACATCATCGGCAAGGCGGCGAACAAGCCGGTATACGAGCTGCTGGGAGGCAAGGTCCACGAGCGCCTGCGTTCCTACACCTACCTGTACCCGCAGAACAGCCGTGGCGAGTACGACTACGACGACCCGGATCTGGCCGCCGAATGCGCGGTGCAGAACATGCAGCAGGGCTTCACTGCCCTCAAGTTCGACCCGGCCGGCCCCTACACCGCGTACTCCGGGCACCAGCTGTCACTGGAGGTGCTGGAGCGCTGCGAAACCTTCTGCCGCAAGATCCGTGAAGCGGTGGGCAATCGCTGCGACCTGCTGTTCGGCACCCACGGGCAGATGGTGCCGTCCTCGGCCATTCGCCTGGCCAAGCGCCTGGAGCAATACGACCCGCTGTGGTTCGAGGAGCCAGTGCCGCCGGGCCAGGAGCAGGCCATGGCGCAGGTGGCGGCCAAGACCAGCATCCCGATCGCCACCGGCGAGCGCCTGACCACCAAGTACGAATTCTTCAAGCTGCTGCAGGCCGGGGGGGCCTCGATCCTGCAGATGAACGTGGCGCGCTGCGGGGGCCTGCTGGAGGCGAAGAAGATCGCCAGCATGGCCGAGGTCTACTACGCGCAGATCGCCCCGCACCTGTACAACGGGCCGATTGGCGCGGCGGCGAGTTTCCAACTGGCCACGTGCACGCCGAACTTCCTGATCCAGGAAAGCATCATGACCTGGGGCGGCTTTCACGCTCAGGTGCTGACCAAGCCCCTGCAGTGGGAGGACGGCTACATCATCCCGTCCAGCGAGCCAGGCCTGGGAGTGGAGCTGAACATGGACGTGGTGCGCCAGCACTCGCCGTACCAGGGCCAGCGCCTGCACCTGCAGATGGCCGCCAGTCCGGTCGACATCAAGGACAGCTCCCCGGCCAAAGGCTGAGCACTTCCGGCCCGGCGACGGGCAGGGCATGGGCAGCCGCTACGGCTGCCTTCAACACGATCTGAGCGGTAACCCTGCATGACATACGACTACATCATCGCTGGCGCCGGCGCTGCCGGCTGCATCCTCGCCAACCGGCTCTCGGCCTCGGGCCAATACTCGGTCCTGCTGCTGGAAGCGGGGGGCAAGGACTCCTCGTTCTGGTTCAAGATCCCGGTGGGGTTCGCCAAGATGTATTACAACCCCACCTTCAACTGGATGTACTACAGCCAGCCGCAGAAACAGCTCGCCGAACGGGCGATCTATGCCCCGCGGGGTAAGGTCCAGGGCGGCTCCGGCTCGATCAACGCGATGATCTACGTGCGTGGCCAGGCCCATGATTTCGATGACTGGGCGGCCAACGGTAACGACGGCTGGAGCTTTGCTGACGTGCTGCCGTATTTCCGCAAGCTGGAGAATCATCCGCTGGGAGACAGCCAGTACCACGGCGCCAGCGGCCCCATCAGCATTACCCCAATGAAGGGCCAGACCCATCCGATCTGCGATGCCTTTCTCAAGGGGTGCGAGGAGCTGGGCTATGCCCGCAGTGAAGACTTCAATGGCGCTACGTTCGAGGGCGCGGGGATCTACGACGTCAACACCCGCAATGGCCAGCGCTGTTCCAGCAGCTTTGCCTACCTGCACCCGGCCTTGGGCCGGCCGAACCTCAAGGTCGAGCTCCATGCCCTGGTGGACCGGGTGCTGTTCGACGACCTGCAACAGCGGGCTGTGGGTGTCGTGGTCACCCAGCACGGGGTCACCCGGACCTTCAGCGCCCGCCGGGAAGTGATCCTCTGCGCTGGCGCCGTGGACACACCGAAGATCCTGCAACTGTCCGGGGTCGGTGACCGCGAGTTATTGGCCCAGCACCAGATTCCTCAGGTGCGGCACCTGCCGGCGGTGGGGCAGAACCTGCAGGACCACCTGTGCGTCAGCTACTACTACAAAGCCAATGTGCCCACCCTCAACGACCAGCTCAGCTCGCTGTTCGGCCAGCTCAAGCTGGGCCTGCAATACCTGCTGACCCGCAAGGGCGCGCTGGCCATGAGCGTCAACCAGGCCGGCGGTTTCTTCCGGGGCGACGCCGGGCAAGCACACCCCAACCTGCAGTTGTACTTCAATCCGCTGTCGTACCAGATTCCCAAGAGCAACAAGGCCCGCCTCAAGCCCGAGCCGTATTCCGGCTTCCTGCTGTGCTTCAATCCCTGCCGGCCCACCAGCCGCGGCAGCATCCGGATTGCTTCGAAGAACCCTCGGGATGCGGCGCTGATCGACCCCAACTACCTGAGCACCGACAAGGACATTGCCGAAGCGATCCAGGGCAGCCGACTGTTGCGCAAGATCATGCAGGCCCCGGCGCTCAAGAGCATAACGGTGGATGAGGTGCTACCGGGGCCGGCAGTGGCCAGTGATGAGCAGATGCTGCAGTACTTTCGCGAGAACAGTGGCTCGATCTACCACCTGTGCGGCTCTTGCGCCATGGGCAGCGACGAGCAGCGCTCGGTGGTGGACAAGCGTCTGAAGGTGCATGGCCTGGCGGGGCTGCGCATTGTCGATGCCTCGATCTTCCCCAACGTCACCTCCGGCAACACCCATGCGGCGGTACTGATGGTGGCGGAAAAGGGCGCCGACCTGATCCTCGAGGACGCCCTGTAGCCGCTGCCCAAGCCTGCACACGACGCAGTCGATGCAAAGAGGCACGCGCGGTTCAGCCGTAGCGGGCTTTTGGCGGGCCCGGGTTCAGCGCAGTTTCTCCAGCATCTGGTAGTACCACATGCCCGCCGCCAGCATCGGGTTGCCCAACTGGTCGCCGAAGGGCACGCGGATGTGCTGGCAGGCGGCGAAGGTGTCGCAGTGGCCGAGGTGGCCGGTCAGGGCCTGGGCCATGATCTCGCCCATGATATGGGTGGTGGCCACGCCGTGCCCGGAGTAGCCCTGGCAGTACCAGACGTTGTCCGAGAGCTTGCCCAGTTGCGGGATGCGGTTGATCACGATGCCCATGGCGCAGCTCCACTGGAAATCGATGCCTACGCCCTTGAGCGCCGGGAAGGTGCGTTCGATGCACGGGCGCAGTTCGCCGGCGATGTCCCGCGAGTCCTTGCCGCTGTAGTTGGCGCCGCCGCCGAACAGCAGGCGGCCGTCGGCGGTCATGCGGTAGTAGTCGAGTACGAAGCGGCAGTCGTAGACCGCCAGGTCCTCGGGGTTGAGGCGCTTGGCCAGGTCGCCCAAGGGCTCGGTGGTGACGATGCCGCCCATGGCGGGGAAGATCTTGCCCTTGAGTTTCTTCGGTTCCAGCTTGTGGTACACATCGCCCGCCAGCAGCACTTGCCGGGCGTCGATGCGGCCCTGGGCGGTGACCACCGCCGGGCGCTCGCCGTGGATGATCTCCAGCACTTCGCTGTGTTCGAAAATCAGCGCTCCCAGGCTTTCGGCGGCCCGGGCCTCGCCGATGCACAGGTTCAACGGATGCAGGTGCAGGTTGCGGGTGTTCTTGATAGCGCCGTGGTAGAGCTCGCTTTCCAGCAGTTCGCGGACCTGGGCCCGGTCCAGCAGGCTGACCTCGTCGCCCATGCCGCGGCGCACCGCTTCTTCGTAGTCGGCGCGCAGGCCCGGCAGGTGGCTGGGCTTGTAGGCCGCGTGCAGGTGGCCGTGCTTGAGGTCGCAGGCAATGGCGTATTTTTCCACTCGCTGCTGGATGATCTGGTGCCCGCGCCAGCGCAGGTGCCAGATGAAATCGTCCACTTCTTCGCCCAGTTTGCGGCGCATCTGCTTGCGCATGGCTTCATCGCCGGAGAGGCTGCCGGTGACCTGGCCGCCATTGCGCCCGGTGGCGCCCCAGCCGATCTTGTGGCTTTCGACGATGGCGACTTTCAGGCCGCGCTCGGCCAGTTCCACCGCGCTGGCGACGCCGGTGAAGCCGCCGCCGATGATCACCACATCCACTTGATGAGTGCCTTGCAGGGTCGGGTAGTGGGTTTCCTGGTTCAGGGTGGCGCTGTAGTAGCTGGGGCAGCGCTCGGCTGCCGGGGTCCGCGGATCGAAGGCGGCTGTCATGGATAGAACCTCGCAAAAAAGTGAGCCGGGCCGCTGCGGGCAGGCAGCGGCCAGGGCTTTGAAATCGGTCGATGGGCCGGCGGGTTCGGCACGCAATGGAGGCGCCTGAGCCCTGCACGGCAGATCGGCAACGGACCTCAGGCCTGGGTCAGGTACCAGCGCCAGTCCTGCTCGCCGACTTCGGCCATGAACTGGCGGTACTCGGCACGCTTGACCGCCAGGTACACACCGAGGAACTCGGAGCCCAGGGCATCCCGTGCCCAGGCCGATTGCTCCAGGGCCACCAGCGAGGTCAGCCAGTCGGTGGGCAGCAGCTCGGTGGCCTGGGCGTAGCCATTGCCCTGTACCGGCTCGCCGGGGTCGAGGTTTTCCCGCAGGCCGCGATGGATGCCGGCGAGAATCGCCGCCGCTGCCAGGTAAGGGTTGGCGTCGGCACCGCAGATGCGGTGCTCGATGTGCCGGCTATTGGCCGGGCCGCCGGGCACCCGCAGGCTCACGGTGCGGTTGTCGACGCCCCAGGTGGGGGCCAGGGGCGCGTAGCTGTTGCTCTGGAAACGCCGGTAGGAGTTGGCGTTGGGGCAGAACAGCAGCAGCGACTCCAGCAGGGACGCGAGCATGCCACCCACCGCCTGGCGCAACAGCGGGGTGCCGGCCGGGTCCTGGCTGGCGAACAGGTTGCGGCCCGCGGCGTCGGCGATGCTCACGTGCATGTGCATGCCGGTGCCGGCCAGGTGATCGAAGGGTTTGGCCATGAAGGTGGCCTGCATCCCGTGCTTGTGGGCCACGGCCTTGACCAGGCGTTTGTAGCGCACCGCCTGGTCCATGGCCTCCAGGGCATCGCCGTGCTCCAGGGTGATTTCCACCTGGCCCGGGGCGTATTCGGAGATCGCCGTGCGCGCTGGAATGCCCTGCAGTTTGCAGGCGGCGTAGAGGTCGGCGAGGAACGGCTCGATCTGCTCCAGCTCGCGCAGGCCGTAGACCTGGGTGCTGCGCGGGCGACCGCCATCGGCGTCCAGCGCCGGTTGCGGCCGGCCATTGCCGTCGCGCTTGGCGTCCAGCAGGTAGAACTCCAGCTCGCAGGCCATCACCGGGTGGTAACCCTCGGCCTTGAGCCCGTCGATCACCTTGATCAGCAGGTGGCGCGGGTCGGCGATGCTGGCGGGCAGGCCCTCCTGGGGGTGCATGCTGACCTGCACCGCGGCGGTAGGGATCTGCCGCCAGGGCAGGCGTACCAGGCTGCCGGCCAGGGGGTAGGCACGGCAGTCGATATCGCCCACATCCCAGACCAGGCCGGAGTTCTCCACGTCGTCGCCGTTGAGGGTCAGGCCAAGGATGGTGCTGGGCAGGGGCCGGCCGCTTTCGTACACCGCCAGCAGTTCTTCGCGGTGCAACAGCTTGCCCCGGGGCACGCCGTTGGCGTCGAGGATGAACAGCTCGATCATGTCGATATCGGGGTTGGCCGCGAGGAAACTCCGGGCTTCGTCTAGGGCTGCAAAATTCATGTTTGTACTCGCTTGGCGCCCGTGGGGCGCGCAGGTTTTCAGGTCCTGCAACGACGCCGCGCACGGGCCGGTTGCAAGGGCAGAAATCAGGTCTGGGAGGGACCACGCAGGAGCGCGATCAGGCCAGCGGCGAGTGATCCGGAGGGCGTGAGGAATGGCGCAGGCGGGAACGGCACAGGGCCATGGGCAGGTTGACCAGAAGCTTCATGGGCAGGGCCTGTCCAGGAAGAGAAAACCGATGACGCCAGCGCGCACCTCATGCACCTCATGAAGGCGTTGGGCAGGGTGCAGCGGGGAGTGGCAGGGCAGTGCAATGCAAGCGTCGACAAGCGTACCACCGCCAAGGCGCGGGGCCGTGGAGCGGGTGCAGGCCAATCCGTGGAACGGGCTCTGGGGATGCATCTGCCGGGTGATCTCGCTGTCGAGTTCGGGGTGATTATTCTTGGTTTACACCGGGCGCTGGAGGATGCGAACTGCTGTGGCGAGCCTCCAGGGCGGATCAATACTGCAAGAAAGCGCAGGCCAATGTAAGGGGGGTAAAGGGCACAAGCCCCTTGGCGAGAGGCTTGCCTTCATGATCAAAGCCGCGTGCTAGAGCGGCGCGTCCCGGCTGCCTGGCGTGTCTGATTTTTTTTACAGAGCCTTAGTACAGGCCCGGCAGCAGGCGCCAGCTGCGGGCGCAATAGGCCTCGTATTCCTCGCCGAAATGCTTGAGCAACAAGGCCTCCTCGGCGTGAATCCGCGCGATCAGCGGGACCAGGGTCAGTGCTGCCAGCAACAACCCCAGCCCCGAGCGAAACGCCAGGGCCCAACCCAGGGCGTTCACCAGCAGGCCCAGGTAACTGGGGTTGCGCAGGTGGCGGTAGAGGCCGTCCACCACCAGGCGGTGGTTGGGCTGGATCGCCACCAGCCCGCTGAAGCGCCGGCCGAGGATGAACACCGGCCACAGCCGCAGCACGCCGCCGAGGATGAACAGCAAGGCCCCGAACCAGCGCAGGCCTTCGCCGCCGAAGGTGCAGAAATCGATACGGTCGCTGTAGGCCGGGACGAAGCCGCTCAACAGGCCGATCACCCCGAACACCGGCAGCACCCAGCGGTTGCCCTGGTCTTCCTGCTCGCCGCTGCTCAGGTTGACTTCGCTGTACAGCGCGGCGATCACCATCAGCAGGGTGGCGAGGGCGATCAGGGTCAACTGGGGATGGCCGAAGAAGGCGGCGAAACCGCCCATGCCCCAGATCGCCAGGCCCAGGTAGGCGAGGGCGCCGAGGAGGCTGGAGGCGGCCAGCCTGAGGGAGATTTTCATGATGCGCTGCGCCAGTAGCAGGAACCTGTGTTGAGTGTAGGAGCCCGCCTGCGGGTGAAGGCGTACGTTCGTCCGCTGCAAGGTTCAGCCCGAGGTTTTTTGGGTCAGGAGCCCTGCCAGAAAGTCGATGAAGGCCCGGGTTTTCTGCGGCACCCGCCGCGCCGAGGGGTAGACCACGTTGATGCTGATGGGCGGCGCCTGCCATTCGCAGAGCACCGGCACCAGGCGCCCGGCCGCCAGGGCGTCCTCGACGATGAAATCCGGCAGCAGGGCGATGCCCATGCCGGCCTCGGCGGCCTGGGCCAGCAGGTCGCCGTTGTTGGCGTGCAGCGGCCCGGTGACATGCACCCGCTGCACGTCACTGCCGTTGCTCAATTGCAGGCTGACGCCGCTTTGCAGGTAGCCATAGTTCAGGCACTGGTGGCTGCTCAGGTCCTTGGGCTGGCGCGGGGTGCCGGCCCGGGCCAGGTAGGCGGGGGAGGCCACCATGATCCGCGGTGCCGGTGCCAGCTGGCGGGCCACCATGGACGAGTCCGGCAGGCTGGCAATGCGCAGGGTGACATCGAAGCCACCGCGCAGCGGGTCCACCTGCTGGTCGCTGAGCACCAGCTGCAACTCGATCAGCGGATGCTGTTCGTGGAACAGCGGCACCAGCGGCCCGAGCCGACGCAGACCGAAGGACATCGGTGCATTGACCCGCAGCACTCCGCGCAACTCGGCGATGCCATCGCGTGCGCGCTGTTCGGCTTCGTCCACCGTGGCCAGCACTTCGCGAACGCTTTCGTAGTACTCGGCGCCGGCTTCGGTCAGGCGCAGGCTGCGGGTGGTGCGTTGCAGCAGTTGCACGCCGATGGCTTCTTCCAGTGCCTGGATCTGTTTGCTGACCTTGGAGCGGGGCACGTCCATGGCGCGGGCGGCCGCGGCAAAGCCGTTTTCGTCGACGGTGACGACGAAGGCGCGCATGCATTCGATACGGTCCATGATTGTCCCTATTTTAGAATCAATGATTCTCTATTTTAGGTAATTGTTCCTTTTTCGGCCAGGCCCTAGATTAGCCACCAAGCCGGACGCCACGGGGCGCAAGCAGCGCCATCAGCCGGTCATGTTCGACCCTCACTCTCTGACTGCAAAAGGAACGCGCCATGTCCATTCGTGAATTGCTCAACCCGACCAACTCCGCCCTGATCCTCATCGACCACCAGCCGCAGATGGCCTTCGGTGTGCAATCGATCGATCGCCAGACCCTGAAGAACAACACCGTGGCCCTGGCCAAGGCGGCCAGGATCTTCAACGTGCCGAGCATCCTTACCTCGGTGGAGACCGAAAGCTTCAGTGGCTACATCTGGCCGGAACTGCTGGCGGTGTTCCCCGGCCAGCAGCCCATCGAGCGCACGTCGATGAACTCCTGGGAAGACCGCAAGCTGGTGGAGGCGGTGAAGGCCACCGGGCGCAAGAAACTGGTGATGGCGGCGCTGTGGACCGAGGTCTGCCTGACCTTCCCGGCCCTGGAGGCCATGGCCGAAGGTTATGAGGTGTACATCGTCACCGACGCTTCTGGCGGCACCAGCCAGGAGGCCCACGACATGGCCGTGCAGCGGATGATCCAGGCCGGCGCGGTGCCGGTGACCTGGCAGCAGGTGCTGCTGGAGTACCAGCGCGACTGGGCGCACAAGGACAGCTACGACGCGGTCATGGGCCTGGTACTGGAACACAGCGGTGCCTACGGCATGGGCGTGGACTACGCCTACAGCATGGTGCACAAGGCCCCGCAACGTCAGCTGTAGGCGCCGTCTGGCCGGCGAATGCGATCGCACCGACCGCTTCGCTGGCAAGCCAGCGCTTACGGGCCTTAACTGTGATGCGCAAATGCATCTCCTCGCAGACCCTGGAGCCTTCTGATGAACATCGAACTCACCGACGGTGTCGTGACCCTGCTGGTGCGCCACCGGATCAAGCAGGGCCAGGATCAGGCCTATGAAACCTGGCTGCGGCAGATCATCGCCAAGGCCCGCAGCTATCCGGGGCACCTGGGCATCGACGTGGTACGTGGCCACAGCGGCGGCCTCGGGCTGTTCACCAGCGTGCTGCGCTTTGCCAGCACCGAACAGTTGCAGCACTGGCTGGATTCCGCCGACCGCCGCGAGCTGGTGCAACAGGCCCAGCACCTGCTGGCCGACGGCGACCAGACCGAAATCAACGCCGATCGCGAATTCTGGTTTACCCCCCAGGACGGCGGCGCACCGACCCCGCCGCCGCGCTGGAAGCAGGCGTGTGTGACCTTCCTGGTGATCCTGCCGCTGAGCTTTCTGGTGCCGCAGCTGTGGAAACCGGTGTTCGCTCAACTGCCCTGGCTTGGCGGCTACGTGCCGGCCACGGTGCTGATCACCCTGAGCATCGTGCTGCTGGTGGTCTACGTCTTCATGCCCCGGGTCACGCGCCTGTTCAGCCGCTGGCTGCAGCCGCGCAATGCGGCCTGATTCCTTCCCGACCTTCGTTTGGAGCAATGCCATGAAACCCGATGCAATTGCCGATCTGATTCTGTTCAACGGCCGCCTGCACACCGTGGACCGGGACAAACCCCGGGCCAGCGCGGTGGCGATCAAGGACGGGCGCTTCATCGCCGTGGGCAATGATGCCCAGGCCATGGCCCTGCGCGGCGCCGGCACCCAGGTCGTCGACCTCATGGGGCGCACGGTGATCCCCGGGCTCAATGACTCGCACCTGCACCTGATCCGCGGCGGCCTGAACTATAACCTGGAGCTGCGCTGGGAAGGCGTGCCGTCCCTGGCCGACGCCCTGCGCCTGCTCAAGGAACAGGCCCTGCGCACCCCGGCGCCGCAGTGGGTACGGGTGGTGGGCGGCTGGAACGAATTCCAGTTTGCCGAGAAACGCATGCCGACCCTGGAAGAACTGAACCAGGCGGCGCCGGATACCCCGGTGTTCGTCCTGCACCTGTATGACCGCGCCTTGCTCAACCGCGCCGCGCTGCGAGTGGTGGGCTACGACCGCAACACGCCGAACCCGCCGGGGGGCGAGATCGTCCGCGATGGCAACGGCAACCCCACCGGCATGCTGATCGCCCGCCCTAATGCGATGATTCTGTACGCGACCCTGGCCAAGGGGCCCAAGCTGCCGTTGGAGTACCAGGTCAACTCGACCCGCCAGTTCATGCGCGAGCTCAACCGCCTGGGGGTCACCAGCGCTATCGATGCCGGCGGCGGCTTCCAGAACTACCCCGACGACTATCAGGTGATCAACCAGTTGGCGGCCCAGCAGCAATTGACCGTGCGCATTGCCTACAACCTGTTCACCCAGAAGCCCAAGGAAGAACTGGCGGACTTCAAGCACTGGACCTCCAGTGTCACCTACGGCCAGGGCGACGACTTCCTGCGGCATAACGGGGCAGGGGAGATGCTGGTGTTTTCCGCTGCGGATTTCGAGGACTTCCTCGAACCGCGTCCCGATTTGCCGCAGAGCATGGAGCAGGAACTGGAACCGGTGGTGCGCCACCTGGTGGAGCAACGCTGGCCGTTCCGTCTGCACGCCACCTACGATGAATCCATCTCGCGGATGCTCGATGTGTTCGAGAAGGTCGACCGCGACATTCCCTTCAACGGCCTGCCGTGGTTCTTCGATCATGCGGAAACCATCAGCCCGAAGAACATCGAACGGGTGAGGGCCTTGGGCGGCGGCATCGCGATCCAGGACCGCATGGCCTTCCAGGGCGAGTACTTCGTCGAGCGCTACGGCGCCAAGGCCGCTGAGATGACCCCGCCGATCCAGCGCATGCTCGCCGAAGGCGTGCCGGTGGGCGCCGGCACCGACGCCACCCGAGTCTCCAGCTACAACCCCTGGACCTCGCTGTACTGGATGGTCAGCGGCCGGACTGTCGGCGGGCTGGAACTCTATCCCCAGGGCCTGAGCCGCGACACCGCGCTGGAGCTCTACACCCACGGCAGCGCCTGGTTCTCCTCGGAGCAGGGCAAGAAGGGCCAGATCAAGGTCGGGCAACTGGCGGACCTGGTGGCCCTGTCGGCGGACTACTTCAGCGTCGAGGAAGAGGCGATCAAGTGGATCGAGTCCCTGCTCACCGTGGTGGGTGGCAAGGTGGTCCATGCTGCCGGCGACTTCGAAAAACTGGCCCCACCGAGCCTGCCGGTGACCCCGGACTGGTCGCCGGTGGTCAAGGTGCCTGGGCATTGGAAGCCCAACGCACCGTTGCAGAACCAGGTGCACCAGTGCAGCGGACCGTGCGCAGTGCATGCCCACGGGCACCAGAAAGCGCGTATGTCCAATGTACCGGTGAGTGACTTCCAGGGGTTCTGGGGGGCGTTTGGGTGTTCGTGTTTTGCGTTCTGAGTTGTAGGCGCTGGCTTGCCAGTGAAGGCGGTTTCAAGGCTAGCACCGCTTTCGCCGGCAAGCCGGCTCCTACGGGTTTGAAATGGGCTTAAATAAAAATGGGCGCTCATGAAGAGCGCCCATTCAATTGTTTAAACAACTAGTTGGTGATTAACGAATTGATCGTGTTACTTAGCAGAACCGATCAATGACCCGAACTTCCGACTTATCCCGCAGCGATTGCCATTCGGCTTTCAGGGTCTCCAGGACTCGGCCGATGAAGTCCTTGTCGGCGGCGGCTTTCTTGCCGACGTAGCCCTGGCCGCGGCGGTACATCTTCAGGCGGGCCGCCAGCTCCCGGTTGTTCTGGTCGAACTCTGCTTCATGGCTATGGGGCGACAGGCAGTCGATATGCACTTGGCCCGACTTGGCGATCCACAGGATGTGGCTGTCGTGGCTGTCTTTCTGTGCGGCGAACATACGTGCCAATTCATCAATAGTGGGTTGATTATTAAGATTCATTTGTAGCCCCCTTGACCATTTATCGATCTATCTAAGTTGATTCGCTAATTCATCTTGCTACGTCGGTAAGTTGAACCCTGATACCGGAAACAGGGCGACAGAGGGTGTCTGTCGGATACAGATAAGGCCCAGAGCCTGATGCGTGTAGTTGCCTTGATTAACTGCTACGCAATAGCGTCACAACGAAGAGAAGCAGCGTAAACCTGGATGAAGCTGCCGACATTCTCACCATCGGCCACAAGCATCTTGAAGAGTTTTCGCCGGCTTCCCGTCGTGGTACTGGACGGTCAATGCCAGGTCAGTTTCATCAATCTGCCTTGTGGGCAGTACACATCCGGGTCACAGCTCGGCGGTCAGACGAGCTTGCTCATAACACCTTTGCCTCGTCCCCCGATCGGGGAGACGTCTGCATCATGCAAGGCTGAAATCCTCTCGTCAACGGTTTTGTAGTGAAAAATTCAAGGCACTACATATTGTCTGACAAAAGCCGAAAAGCCATCACCCGGCCCCCCAACGCAGGGCTGGGCAGGTAGAATCGGCGCCTTGAAATGTTCTGAGGTTGCAGCGGTGGATGTACAACAAGGCTTCGTCCTGACCCGGCACTGGCGCGATACGCCGGCGGGCACGCAAGTCGATTTCTGGCTGGCCACCGACCAGGGGCCGCGCCAGATCCGCTTGCCGTTGCAGACCTCCGTGGCCTTTGTCCCGGCGGCGCAGCGGGCCCAGGCCGAGCGCTTGCTGACCGACGACCCGGATGTGCAACTGCGCCCCTTGCAGCTGCGTGACTTCCACCAGCGCCCGGTGCTAGGCCTGTACTGCCCGCAGCACAATCAGCTGATGCGCCTGGAAAAGACCCTGCGGCGCGCCGGGGTCGAGGTGTTCGAGGCCGATGTGCGGCCGCCCGAGCGCTACCTGATGGAGCGTTTCATCACCGCGCCGGTGTCTTTCGGCGGCCAGCCAGGGCCCGATGGCTTGTTGCTGGAGGCGCAGATGAAGCCGGCGCCAGACTACCGGCCGAGCCTCAAGCTGGTGTCCCTGGACATCGAGACCAGCGAGCGCGGCGAGTTGTATTCCATTGCCCTGGAAGGTTGCGGCCAGCGCCAGGTGTACATGCTCGGCAAGGCCCGGGACGACGACAGTGCGGTGGATTTCGACCTGGAGTTCTGCGCCAGCCGCGAGCAGTTGCTGGAGAGGCTCAACCAGTGGCTGGCCGAGCATGACCCCGACGCGATCATCGGCTGGAACCTGGTGCAGTTCGACCTGCGCGTGCTCCACGAACATGCCCGGCGCCTGGCGGTGCCGCTGCGCCTGGGGCGGGGCGGCGAGGAAATGCAGTGGCGCGAGCACGGCAGCCGTACCCACTATTTCGCCTCGGCCGCCGGCCGCTTGATCATCGATGGCATCGAGGCGTTGCGTTCGGCGACCTGGAGCTTTCCATCCTTCAGCCTGGAAAACGTCGCCCAGACGTTGCTGGGGGAGGGCAAGTCCATCGACAACCCCTACCAGCGCATGGACGAAATCAACCGCATGTTTGCCGAGGACAAGCCGGCCCTGGCCCGCTACAACCTCAAGGACTGCGAGCTGGTGACGCGGATCTTCGCCAAGACCGAGTTGCTGACCTTCCTCCTGGAGCGGGCCACGGTCACCGGCCTGCCCGCCGACCGCAGCGGCGGTTCGGTGGCGGCCTTTACCCACCTGTACATGCCGCTGATGCACCGCCAGGGTTTTGTCGCGCCCAACCTCGGTGAGCTGCCGCCCCAGGCCAGCCCCGGCGGCTTTGTCATGGATTCGCGGCCCGGGCTCTACGAGTCGGTGCTGGTGCTGGACTACAAGAGCCTGTACCCCTCGATCATCCGCAGTTTCCTGATCGACCCTGTGGGGCTGGTGGAAGGCCTGCGCCAACCGGACGAGCAGCATTCGGTAGCGGGCTTTCGCGGCGCGCGCTTCTCCCGCACCCGGCATTGCCTGCCCTCGATCGTGACCCGGGTCGCCGAGGGCCGCGAAGTGGCCAAGCGCGAGCACAATGCGCCGCTGTCCCAGGCGTTGAAGATCATCATGAACGCCTTCTACGGCGTGCTGGGTTCCAGCGGTTGTCGCTTCTTCGACCCGCGCCTGGCGTCCTCCATCACCCTGCGTGGCCACGAGATCATGGCCCGCACCCGGCAACTGATCGAGGCCCAGGGGCATCAGGTGATCTACGGCGACACCGACTCCACCTTCGTCTGGCTCGGCGGCCTGCATGACGAGGAGCAGGCCGGCCTGATCGGCCGCGCCCTGGTGGCCCACGTCAACCAGTGGTGGCGCGAGCATCTGCAGCAAGAGTACGGCCTGGAAAGCGCTCTGGAGTTGCAGTTCGAAACCCACTACAAACGCTTTCTGATGCCCACCATCCGTGGCGCCGAGGAGGGCAGCAAGAAGCGCTACGCCGGCCTGGTGCAGCGCGCCGATGGCAGCCAGGAGATGGTCTACAAGGGCCTGGAAACCGTGCGCACCGACTGGTCGCCCCTGGCCCGGGAATTCCAGCAGGAGCTGTACCAGCGCATCTTCCACCGCCAGCCCTACCAGGACTATGTGCGCGACTACGTGCAACGCACCCTGGCCGGGCAACTGGATGACCTGTTGATCTACCGCAAGCGCCTGCGCCGGCCCCTGGACGACTACGAGCGCAACGTGCCGCCCCATGTCCGCGCGGCGCGCCTGGCGGACGAATACAACCGCGAGCAGGGCCGCCCGCTGCAGTACCAGAACGGCGGCTGGATCAGCTACGTGATCACCCTGGCCGGCCCCGAGCCCCTGGAAAACCGCCGCGCCGCCATCGACTACGAGCACTACCTGACCCGCCAGTTGCAACCGGTGGCGGACGCCATCCTGCCGTTCGTGCAGGACGACTTCAGCACCCTGGTGGGTGGGCAGATGGGCCTGTTCTGAAGCGCTTCAATCCACCACGAACAGCTTGGCCCCCAGGGCGGTGAAGGAACGGTGCGGCTCGGCGTTGTCCGCCACCTGGTAGCTCATGCCCGGGGTCAGGACGAACCGCCGGCCGTCCTCCAGTTCGGTGTGCAGCTCGCCTTCCAGGCACAACAGGATGTGGCCCTTGGAGCACCAGTGGTCGGCCAGGTAGCCGGGGCTGTATTCCACCATGCGCACGCGAATTTCACCGAACTGCCGGGTGCGCCAGAAGGCGCTGCCGGTTTCGCCGGGATGCTCGGTGGCTTCGATGCTCGACCAGTCGGTGGTGGCGAAGGGAACTGCGCTGATGTGCATGCACGGCTCTTGAGGTGGTGAGGCAAAAGGGGAGAGGGCTCAGTCGTCCACGGCTTCGCAGAGACCACTGGCGCCATGCTTGTCGGTGTACTTGACGGTCACCGAATCGTCGTCCTCGACGCTGATGGACAGGGTGATTTCCGCCGTCTTGACCTGGAAATGCCGGTCATCCACGGCGCTGTTCTTGACTGCTTTGCCGTTGATGTAAACCGGGCCGCCCTGGTCGGCGCTGACTGCTAGATTGCCCGGGCAGGAGACGTTGAACAGTGGAATGCCTTCGGCGTGGGCCGAGCCGGCAAGGATCATCAAGGTGCCCAGAAACAGGATTTTGCGCATCACAGACTCCTATCCAAAGAGGGCCGCGCGGGCCCGTTGTGGTGTTTAGCCTATCCCTTGGCGCCCCCTCGTGCGAGTGGAAAATTTACCCCGGGCCAGAGCCTCTCGGGGAGCTTTGTAGGACAAAAATAACCGTGGACTCACGGCTGACGGATATGTCAGGTTTCCAGCGCCTCAATGGGCGAGTGATAGGACGATCTCGCAGGCGGGGTCGCAGCTGTCCTATCGGATTTTTTGTCTGGAACAAGGACGTAGCAATGTCAAAAGCACTCTCGGAAGCAGTCGGCAACGGCATCGATTCGGCCGCTCAGGCCAGCCATGCCTACCAGCAAGTTCTGGCCTTCAGCCACCTGTATGACCGTGGCGGCAGCGAGCTGGTGAACGGCAAGCCATCCTTCACCGCCGACCAGGCGGCGGATTCGATCCTGCGCAAAGGCCTGTCCTGGCACGACCAGAACGGCGACGGCAAGATCGACCTGAGCTACAGCTTCCTCACCGAAAAACCGGCCAACTACAACCCGGCCCTGGGCAGCTTCAGCGAGTTCAGCGCGCTGCAAAAGGCCCAGGCGCTGCTGGCTCTGCAATCCTGGGCGGACGTGGCCAACCTGACCTTCACTGAAGCGGCCAAGGGTGGCGACGGCCACATGAGCTTCGGCAACTACAGCGTCAGCACCGGCGGCGCGGCCTTTGCCTACCTGCCGTCCGGCAGCAGCTACGATGGCCAGTCCTGGTACTTGATCAACGACCAGTACCGGGTCAACGAAACCCCGGGCAACGGCAACTACGGCCGCCAGACCCTGACCCACGAAATCGGCCACAGCCTGGGCCTGTCCCACCCGGGGGTGTACAACGCCGGCAACGGCAACCCCACCTACAAGGATGTCACCTACGCTCAGGACACCCGCGGCTACAGCCTGATGAGCTATTGGAGTGAGAGCAACACCGGGCAGAACTTCAGCAAGGACGGCGGCGGTGCCTACGCCTCGGCGCCGTTGCTGGACGATATCGTCGCGGTACAGAAGCTCTATGGCGCCAACCTGCAAACCCGTGCCGACGACACTGTCTACGGCTTCAACTCCAACACCGGTCGGGACTTCTACAGCGCCCACAGCGCTTCGGACAAGCTGGTGTTCGCGGTCTGGGACGGCGGCGGCAACGATACCCTGGATTTCTCGGGTTTCACCCAGAACCAGAAGATCAACCTCAACGAGGGTGGTTTCTCCGATGTGGGCGGCCTGGTGGGCAACGTCTCCATCGCCCACGGCGTGACCGTGGAAAACGCCATCGGCGGCTCAGGCAATGACCTGCTGATCGGCAACGCCGTGGCCAACATCCTGGAAGGCGGTGCCGGCAACGACATCCTCTACGGCGGTGGTGGCGGCGATACGCTGTGGGGCGGGACAGGGGCCGATACCTTCGTGTTCGGCGCGGCCTCGGATTCGACCTTCGACGCGCCGGACTGGATCATGGATTTCGTCAGTGGCGAGGACAAGATCGACCTCAGCGGCCTGTTTGCCTCCACCGACGCCACTCTGAACTTCGTCAGCGGCTTCACCGGCCACGCCGGCGACGCGATCCTCACCTACTACGCCGAAACCAACCAGACCAGCCTGATGATCGACCTGAGCGGTCATGGCGCGGTGGACTTCGCCGTGGGTACCGTGGGCCAGGCGGCCGTTACCGACATCATCGCCTGATCGATCGGAAACAGTGGAGCGGCGCGCGATGCGCCGCTTCCACATCACTCTTCCCTATCCCCCCTTGTTCTCCCCGGTCCCGGGCAGGTATGACCGAGGCAGGGGTGGGCTGGCCATGGCGTTGCCGTCGATAGCCGTGGATGTCGAGCTGTTGCGCAGAGCAACGGATAGCGTTCCGGCAGGGGCCGTATCCAGGGCTTTTGCGTTTCTCCTGCACTTTGATTATCTTCGCCGCATGAATCTCCTGACTCCGAACATAGAACCGTTTTTCAGAGCTGCCGGATGGGTCCCTGGCAGGGCCGTTGTGGTTGATCGTCACGTACCCCGCGCACATCCGGCATTTCGCATCCTGCAAGCATTTGGCGAATTGACCGTAGGGCATATCGGCACGGGGGAGGAGTGTGCCTCTAGTGACATCGAGTTTGGCTCTCCGGCGTGCCCCGATGAACAAGTAGATGGCTGGCAAGAAGCGCTGCGCACCGACTTTGTTTGCTTGGGTGATGTACATCATGGTCATGGACAGCTCTGGCTGGACAGCCAAGGCCGTTTGTTCTTGAACGGATTGGTCGCGTCCATGATGCTTTTTGTTGGGCATGATTTTGCCCAAGGCATCGAGGCCCTGCTCAAAGGGTATCGATCACACCCCATGCTGTTGCCATCGCAGGAGGACGTCATGGTGTGGGGAGAGCGTTTTCGAGCTGGCGATCCGCGTGTTCTAACGCCCGATTTTTTCCGCGCCCGCGCGCTCTGATGTGGGGGCTGGGCATCGCGCCCAGTCGCCGCAACAGCGTTTTCGCTACGTAGTGGCAGATCAGGCGGTGGACTTCGCGGGTACGACAGGCACTGCGCCTGCGCCTGGCAAATCACTGCTCCAGTACATTGCCTAGGCCACCTGGGCCGCGCGTTTCGACCCGGGTACGAAGAACAACGAATGGACCCTCAGCGTCACGCCGAAGGCCCGCGGCAAGACCCTGTGGAACCTGGACCGTTCCGTCCGACGGTATCGCCTGAAGCCGCGAAGGCGGCAGGCTGCAATCCATTCTGAGGGCTGTCGGTGGCGCGGCCCTAGGCGATCAATCGCCACCCCCGCCGCCACAACCGCCCCCACCGCAACCGCCGCTGTCGCCTCCACCGCCATCACTGCCGCCACTGTCACCATCGCCGCCGAAACGCGAGCTGTCGCCGTCGCTGCTGCCGCTGGAGGAGTCGCTGTCGAAGGAACTGCTGTACAGCTCGCTGCCGCAGTGCACCACGGCAGCCGTAGTGGCGTTGTCCGTCAGGCGCCGCAGGGACTGGCAGTCGGCGACGTAGTGAAAGCCCCCGGCAATCTTCAGCTTGGCATCCAGGGCGAACAGCAGCGGCAGGCGACTGGGCTGGGCGGGGTTGATGTTCTCTTCCAGGCAGGCCTGGCGCCAGACCCGACGCAGGCCGTTGTCGCTTTTCTGCTCGGCGTTCTGGCCCAGCACCGCGGCGGGTGTGTGATGGAGGAACTGGCCGAAGGCCTTGTCGCAGAAGGCCTGGTAATCCCGGGTATGCAGGATGAATTCATGCCACAGGTCGTCCACCACCTGGGACGGCATCGACACGTAGCGCTGGCCGCTCTTGAGGTAGGCGAGAAAGAACTGGCGCAAGCCCTGGGCCACCAGCTGGCAGTCCTTGAGGCTCAGGTGCGGGTGCTGGGTGCGCAGGGGCTCGAACAAGCGCGGCGGCAGGGTGAAATTGCGGATGTGGGCTTCCCGACGCAAGGCCGTGAGGGCTTTCTGACGGCGCCAGAACACCAGGATCAGGGCCAGGGCCACCACTGCGGGCAAGATCAACAGCATGTTCGGTCTCCGCCGGAAAAAGTGCCGAGACAGTGGCGCAATGCGGCGTTTTATTCAAGCCATCGCCATGCGCCTGCCGCCGGTGGTGGGGATCGGGGACACAGGCCGGGAAAAGTCCATCAGGGCCAACCAGCGCTTCTATCTTCTGCTTATTGCCGGACCACGACTTGGCTGGCCAGGGTTTACACACCACACGGAAGTCACCCCATGAAAGCACGCAGAACCCCCCTTGCCGTTGCCATCGGCCTCGCCGGCCTGTGCCTGTTGCCCACGGTGCAGGCCGACCAGGGCAGCGACACGGTGGCCCGCCTCAACCAGTTGTACAACGACACCCGCCAGGATTGCGGCGGCCCGTCGAAACCGGCATTCCTGTGTTCCGGGGTGCTGTTTCGCGCCACCTGGCCGTCCACCGACTACCAGTTCTACAGCATCAGCCCGAAAAGCCAGGCCAGCGGCGGCGTATCGGCGTCCTACCTGCGCAAGGATTCGAAGTTCCGCAAGCTGGCCTACGGACTGCAGAGCGGCTTTATCTTCGACACCATCTTCGGCAACCCCAAGGATCACCAGGACTATGCGGTGCTCTGTTCCTTCCCCATCGACGCCGCCACCGACGACCGCGGGCAGCAGGGCTGCACCGACTCGCGGCGCACCCCGGGCAATGTCGAGAAGTACTGCCACGAGATCGGTGTGACCACCGCCGAGCAATGGGGCGCCAACTACCGACAGAACCGTGGCGACCACTCGCGCCAGTGTTCCTTCGATGTACGTGACGAACGCAACAGCGCCGCCGGCCCGGCGTTCTACCAGAGCATCCGCTCCATGGCGCAGATCGCCGCAGAATCCTTCGGCACTCAGAATGAGCTGCGCCTGGCCAAGTGGGAGGAAAAACCGCCGCAATCGCCCTCGATCCTGGCCTTGTTCTACACCGAGGAGGGCGGCCTGGAAGGTGCGCGGCTGAACCAGATCCAGTGGTACAAGGCCGTGCAGCAGTACCTGCCGGTGATCAACATGAAGCTGCCGCAGACGCCGGCGCAGGACGCGAGTTTCGTCTACGACAACAAGAAGCAGGTGATCTACCCGATCACCGAGAAGAACAGCTGCGATCGTTATGTGCAGAGTGCGGTGTGGGTCGAGCGTGATGACCCGGGCTTCGGCAAGAAACTCATGACCCTGGAAGTCACGCCCACCGATTGCGGGCGCAACGTCAAGGACAACCAGACCAACAACTTCTTCAACGAACTGGCCAGCGACCACTACCTGGACGCCCAGTGGAAGAACAACCCGGACAACCGTGACAGCAGCGTGGGCAGCATGCGCCGGCAACTGGTCTGCCACTTCAACATCGCCCGCAACAAGCCGGAGTGGAACCTGGAGCCTTCACGGCCCTACACCTCCAACGAAGACTCCATCGCCAAGGGCTGCAACAACACCTGAGGCCCGCCAGACCGCCTTCGCCGGCAAGCCGGCTCCTACGGCCCCCGCACTATCACCGGCCACCGTAGGCGCGGGCTTGCCAGCGCAGAGGCCCGCAAGAACGCCCCCGTCGGCAAGCCCGAGCACGCTGCTCAGTTGTGGTTGATGTCGATGTCCCGGGTTTCCCGCAGGCACAACAACCCCACCACCAGGCTGCCCCCGGTAATCAGCACCGGGTACCACAGGCCATAGAAGATATCGCCGGTGTAGACCACCAGGGCAAAGGACACCGTCGGCAGGAAACCGCCGAACCAGCCGTTGCCGATGTGGTAGGGCAGGGACATGGAGGTGTAGCGGATGCGGGTCGGGAACAGCTCCACCATCAGCGCCGCCAGCGGGCCGTAGCACATGGCGGCAATCAGGATCAGCGCGACGATCAGCACCACCACCATGGTCTTGTTGACGTTCTGGCTGTCGGCCTGCTGCGGATAACCGGCCAGGGTCACCGCGCCGCGCAGGGCGGCCTCGTCGAAGCCGTTGATCTTCACATCACCGACGCTGACCTGCACCGCGCTGCCGGCGGGGGCGGCGATGCTGCTGTAGGGCAGGCCCTGCTTGACCAGGAAGGTCTTGACCTTGTCGCACGGGCTGTCGAAGCGCGCCTTGCCCACCGGGTCGAACTGGAAGGTGCAGGTGGCCGGGTCGGCGGTGACGCTGATGGGCGCCTGGCGGCTGGCCTGGTCGATGGCCGGGTTGGCGTAGTGGGCCAGGGCCTTGAAGATCGGGAAGTACAGCAGCGTGGCCAGCAGCAGGCCGAGCATCAGCACCGGCTTGCGGCCGATCTTGTCCGAGAGCCAGCCAAAGAAGATGAACATCGGCGCGCCGATCACCACGCTGATGATCAGCAGGCTGTTGGCCAGGGCCGGGTCCATCTTGAGGAACTGGGTGAGAAAGAACAGAACGTAGAACTGCGCGGCATAGAAGGTCACCGCCTGCCCGGCATTGATGCTGAACAGGGCGATCAGCACCACCTTGAGGTTTTCCCATTTGCCGAAGGATTCGCGGATCGGCGCCTTGCTGGCGCGGCCTTCCTCTTTCATTTTCAGGAAGGCCGGCGACTCGTGCAGGCTCATGCGGATCCAGGTTGAGATGCCCAGCAGCACGATGGACAGCAGGAACGGCAGGCGCCAGCCCCAGACCTCGAACTGGTCGCCGGTGAAGTAACGGCAGGCCAGCACCACCAGCAGCGACAGCAGCAGGCCCAGGGTCGCGGTGGACTGGATCCAGCTGGTGTGCAAGCCGCGCTTGCCCTGGGGCGCGTGCTCGGCCACGTAGGTGGCGGCGCCGCCGTACTCGCCGCCCAGGGCCAGGCCCTGGAGCATGCGCAGGGCCACCAGGATGATCGGCGCGGCGATGCCGATGCTGGCGTAGTTGGGCAACAGGCCCACGGCGAAGGTCGCAACGCCCATGAGGATGATGGTGGCAAGGAAGGTGTACTTGCGCCCGATCATGTCCCCCAGGCGGCCGAACACCAGGGCCCCGAAGGGGCGCACCACGAAGCCGGCGGCAAAGGCCATCAGGGCGAAGATGAAGGCCGTGGTGTCGTTGACCCCGGCGAAGAACTGCTTGCTGATCACCGCCGCCAGGGCGCCGTAGAGGAAAAAGTCGTACCACTCGAACACCGTGCCGAGGGACGACGCGAAGATGACCTTCTGGCTGCCCTTGGCGGTGGAGTCCTGCAGGGGCGCGTTCAGGGGCTGTGCGTGTTCTGACATAGGGGGCTTCCTTACAGTGATTATTGTTGTTGTTCCACTGCCGACGCCGTTTCCGGCGCCGCTGTTGCAGATTCACCGCGACCGCACGATGAACCCTCGTTTCCCTCATCCGTAAGAGCTGGCTTGCCAACGAAGAGGCCCGTGAGCCGGGCGCCGACCTTGGGGACACCTTCGCCGGCAAGCCGGCTCCTACATCAGGTGCATCTGTTCCTGCTGTCCCGTAGGAGCTGGCCTGCCAGCGAAGAGGCCCGTGAGCCGGGCGCCGGCCTTGGGGATGCCTTCACCGGCAAGCCGGCTCCTGCGCTTATGCCGGGGTCGCGGGCTCCTTGTGCTGGACGGTGCTCCTGGGGACGCTGGCAAGGATCAGTTCAGCGGCCTTTTCAGCGATCATCAAGGTCGGTGAGCAGGTATTGCCCGAGGTGATGCGCGGCATGATCGAGGCATCGGCGATGCGCAGCCCCGCAATGCCGTGCACCCGCAGTTGTGCGTCCACCACCGCCTGGGCATCGCTGCCCATGCGGCAGGTGCCCACCGGATGGAAGATGGTGGTGCCGATGCGGGCCGCGGCCTCGTGCAACTGCTCGGTGCTTTGCAGCTCGGGGCCGGGCAGGTATTCGCTGGGCTTGAAGGGTTGCAAGGCCGGGGCGCCGACGATGCGTCGGGTCAGGCGGATGGCGTCAGCGGCGACCCGCAGGTCCTCGGGGTGGCTCAGGTAGTTGGGCTGGATCAGCGGCGCATCGCCGGCCTCCACGGAACGGATCTCGACCCGGCCACGGCTCTGCGGGCGCAGGTCGCAGACCGAGGCGGTAAAGGCCGGGAAGGCGTGCAGCGGTTCGCCGAAACGCTCCAGGGACAGCGGCTGCACGTGGTACTCCAGGTTGGCCCGGGTCTGTTCCGGGCCCGAGCGGGCAAAGGCG
The DNA here is from genome assembly GCF_017947325.1 of Pseudomonas sp. MWU349. NCBI lineage: Bacteria > Pseudomonadati > Pseudomonadota > Gammaproteobacteria > Pseudomonadales > Pseudomonadaceae > Pseudomonas > Pseudomonas sp. MWU349. The sequence goes on from NZ_JAFEVP010000007.1 coordinate 188,110, forward strand.
CCAAGCTGGCTGGGGGCCATGGACAGCGGGCCGCTGCGGTCATACAGGTAGCGCAGGCCCATGCCCATCTTGCCCCACAGGCTGCCCGCGATCTGGTTCAGGGTGCGGGCGTTCTCCAGTTTGTAGATCAGGCGCAGTTGCAGGTGGTCCTGCAGGTTGCCGCCCACCCCGGGCAGGGCATGGCTGACGCCTATCCCCAAGCGTTGCAGGAGCGGCGCCGGGCCGATCCCCGAGCGCTGCAGGATGCTCGGCGAGCCGACGGAGCCGGCGCAGAGGATGATCTCGCGGCGCGCCTTGAAGTTCTCCAGGCGCCCCTGGCAACTGGCCCGCACCGCTGTGGCGCGGCCGTCCTCGAGGATCAGCCGCTGCACCTCGATGCCGGTCAGCACCACCAGGTTCGGGCGCTGGGCGATGGGTTTGAGAAAGGCCTTGGCGGCGTTCCAGCGCACCCCGGCCTTCTGGTTGACCTGGAAGTAGCCGCAGCCTTCGTTGTCGCCACCGTTGAAGTCGTCGATGTTGCGAATGCCGCTCTGCTCGGCGGCGCTGCGAAAGGCATCGAGGATCGGCCACGACAGGCGCTGGCGCTCGACCCGCCACTCACCGGCGGCGCCGTGCAGTTCGCTGCCGCCGGCAAAGTGGTTCTCGCTTTTCTTGAACAGCGGCAGCACCTGGTCCCAGCCCCAGCCCGGGTTGCCTTCCGCGGCCCAGCTGTCGTAGTCGGCAGCCTGGCCGCGCATGTAGATCATGCCGTTGATCGACGAGCAGCCTCCCAGCACCTTGCCCCGCGGGTAGCTCAGGCTGCGGCCCTGTAGGCCGGGCTCGGCCTCGGTCTTGAAGCACCAGTCGGTGCGCGGGTTGCCGATGCAGAACAGGTAGCCCACGGGGATGTGGATCCAGGGATAGTTGTCGCGGCCACCGGCTTCCAGCAGCAGCACACGGTGCTGGGGATTGGCCGACAGGCGATTGGCCAGAAGACAGCCGGCGGGGCCGGCGCCGACCACGATGTAGTCGTAGGCGTCAAAGGCAGGGAGCATCCTTAACCTCGTTTTTCGTTCTTATTGGGAGCCATCCTAGTTGTTAGCTTTCGTTAAAAGAATGTTAGTTTTTACCCACCCGCTGTGCGTTTTCTAACAGCGTTGGCCTTCGACTCCGGCAAGGAAACCCCATGTTCGACTGGAATGACCTGCGCTTCTTTCTTGAGCTGCAACGCAGCGGCCGCCTGCTGACCGCCGCGCGGCGGCTGAATACCACCCACGCCACGGTGGCCCGGCACATCGAGGCGGTGGAGAAGGCCCTGGGCACCGCACTGTTCGTCCAGCACGCCCAGGGCTACGAACTGACCCCGGCCGGCGAAGCGCTGCTCAAGCACGCCGAGGCCATGGAAAACGTCGCCTTGCTGGTGCAGGAAGAGATCACCCAGTCCAGCGCGCCTTTGGGCAAGATCCGTGTCGGGGTCACCGAGGGCCTGGGGGTGAAGTTTCTCGCCAGCCGTATGTTTGGGCTGTTCGAGCGCTATCCGGGGCTGGAAGTGGAACTGGTGGCGGTGCCGCGCTTTGTCAGCATTCTCAACCGCGAGGCGGAGATCAGCATCCACCTGGAGCGCCCCAGCGCCGACATGCTGGTGACCCGCAAGCTCACCGACTACCGCCTGGCGCTGTACGCCAGCCAGGCCTACCTGGACCGCGCACCGCCCTTGCGCAGCCGCGAGGACCTGGGCCGCCACGCCTGGATCGGCTACGTCGACGACCTGCTGTTCAGCCAGGAGCTGATGTTCCTCAACAGTTTCTGCCGCAACCCCAAGGTGGTGTTCCACAGCACCAGCGTCATTGCCCAGCAGGAAGCGGCCCGTTCCGGCCTGGGGATCGCCGTGCTGCCGTGCTACATGGCCGGCGCCGACCCGCAACTGGTGCCGCTGCTACCGGCGGAAAGCATCCAGCGCGCCTACTGGATCAGCACCCGTCGCGAACTGCACAAATCGGTGCGGCTGCGGGTGGTCTGGGATTACCTGGTGCAGTTGTGTGCTCAGCAGCAGAGCCTGCTGCTGGGGCCGCAGGCTTAGGCGGCTTCACAGAATCGGCCCGCAATGGGCCGAGCTGCGGATCGGTGCGCCGGGCGCAATATCGACAAAACGCGAGCCATAGGATTGGGGGTTCAGCGGGCCGCCTTCGCGGCCCATGCCCAGGCCGCCGGCGCTGCGGGTTTCGCCGTCCTGCAGCAGGCGGTCGAGGCGGGCGCGCCAGTCCAGCAGGCGCAGGGTCACCGCCTGGCGCCGTTGCAGGTCGCCGGCCAGCAGGGGGCTGGAGCGGTGCCAGAGGTATTTGCTGAACAGCAGGGCGTCGCCTGGATCGAACGAGTCTTCGATGCGCTGTGCTTCGAAGCTGTCGGTGAGGAGGCCGGGGGTGGCGTAGGTGTGGCGCAGGTGCTCGAAGAATTCGCTGATGGGCTGGCCATGGGCCAGGCGCTCGGCCAGCAGGCGCGAGAACTGGAAGTTGGCCAGGGCCGAACAGTGCGACAGCGGCACCCAGGCCATGCCGCCGCCCTGACCTTGCGGGCGGATGGGGTGCAATGGCAGCCACAGGCTGAAGGCCGGGTCCTGGGGGCGGATGTAGCGAAAGTTCAGCGAGTCGTAGTGCCAGGCAAAGCCCGAGCGTCCGTTCTGCAGTTCGAAACTCTGGGCCTCGCTGATGATCAGCCGGCAGCCGGTGAGGTGGGTCAGCACCTGGGCGAAGGCCGGTTGCCGGTACAGGCGTTCGAGGATGCCGATCTGCCCCAGTTGGTGAGTCAGGCGGCTGAAGCCGTCGCCATGGGCGGGCGCATTGGTGCGGCTGGGGCGCAGTTGGCTGTCGGCCAGTTCACGCAGGTGCTCGATGGCTGTCGGGGTCAGCAGTTGGCGCAGCTTGATGAAGCCGCGTTCTTGAAAGTGGCGCAGGTCGTCCTGATCCAGGCGCAGTGGGTTGACCAGGGCAGTGTCGGGCAGGACCAATGGCAGGTTCATGGGGGTATTCCATTACCGGGGGACAAGGCCCTTGAGTATGGACAGCGTACGTTGGGGCGGCAGGCTGGATTCGACCTTGAGCAACGCCTTTGCGACATCGGGGAGGGCGGCGCCTTGGTCGTCAGGCCGGATGCAGCGGTCCCGGGCCTGGAGGGTCGGTGCCACCACGGCGCTTGTCAACGAGCCGGCCTGGTGCCGGGGCTGCCGGCAGGCTCGCGGACCGCTTGCTGGCGAGTTCCCAGCAACAGCCCCATGGCCAGCAGGCTGGCGCAACCGGCCAGGGTCATGGCCAGGCGAAAACCGCTGGTCATGGCGGCGCCATAGAGGTCGGCGAACAGCGGGTCGTGCAGCGGCAGGCGGTGTTCGGTCACCGCTTGCCGGGCCAGTTCGGCGGCGCCGTCGAACCCGGCCGCGGCGCCGGATTCGCTGAGCACTTGCACTGCCCGGGCGCTCATCAGGCTGCCGAGCAGGGCGATGCCGACGCTCATGCCGGTCTGGCGCAGGGCGTTCATGCTGGCCGAGGCGATGCCGGCGCGCTCTGCCGGTGCGCAGGCCATCACCACCAGCCCGGTGGCCGGTACCGCCAGGCCCATGCCCAGCCCCAGCAGACCGAACAACGAACCCACCAGCCAATAGGGCGTGTGGGCATCGAAGCCGGCCATGGCACTCATGGCCAGGCCTACCAGGCCATAGCCGCCGACCATCAGCCAGGGCAGGGGAATGCGCTGGTGCAAGCGGCCCAGGAGCATCGATACAACACCTGTGACCACGAACTGCGGAAGCATGCGCAGGCCGGTGTCGGCGGCGGACCAGCCCTGGATCTGCTGCAGGAAGATCGAGAAGAAGAACAGGCTGCTGTAGCAGGAAAACCCGAGGATGAACGAGGCCAGGTTGGCCACCGCAAAGGGCCGCTGGCGAAACAGGGTGACGGGCACCAGGGGCCGCTGCACTCGACGCTCGACCTGGATCAGGGCCAGCAGCGCCAGCGTCGCCAGCAGCAATGAGGTGAGCGCTTCGCGGCTGCCGAAACCGTCCTCGCCAGCAACGATCAGGCCGTAGGTCAGGGCCCCGAGGCAGAGCACGCTGAGGATCTGGCCCAGGGGGTCGAGCGCGGCGTGCTGGGGGTGCTTGCGCTCGCTGATGCCCCAACTGCCCAGGGCCAGGGCCAGCAGGCCGATGGGCAGGTTGATCAGGAAAATGCTCTGCCAGCCCAGGTGCTCCAGCAACAGGCCACCCAGCAGCGGGCCGAGGATCAGGGCCAGGGCACTGAAGGCCGACCAGCCGCCGATCACATGGGCCCGTTGCCGCGGCTCGGGAAAGGCGTGGCTGAGGATCGGCATCGCCCCGGGGATCAGCAAGGCCCCGGCCAGCCCCTGCACCGCGCGCCCGGCCAGCAGTAACGAAAGCTCCTGGGCCAGCGCGCACAGCGCTGAGCCGAGGCAGAACAGCAGCACACCGATCAGCCAGCAGCGTTTGTGGCCGAAGCGATCCCCCAGGGGGCCTGCCGAGAGCATGAACGCCGAGAGGCAGATGGCGTAGGCATTGACCACCCATTGCAGGCCGCCCAGATCGGTGGCCAGGGCCTGCTGCAAGGTTGGCAGGGCGACGTTGACGATGCTGATGTCGAGGGACGCCAGGAAGGTCCCGAGGTAGGCGGCGGCGACCAGGGCCGGGCGACGATAGCGCTGCATGGTGTATCTCCCGCAGGGTCTGGAATGGGCTTGCAGGGCGAGCATAGTGTTTCGACTGACCGTCGGTCAATGGAAAATGAAAAAGATTCTCAACTCTCTTTTCCCCCACAAATCCCCTAGAATGGCGGCCTTTGTCGAACAGCCCGGATTCGTTCATGAGTGTCAAAACCTCCCCGGTTGCCAAGCGCGCTGCCCAGCCGCGGCCGCGCACCAAACCGGCCGAAGTGCGCCTGGAAGAGCTGATGGCCGCCGCCCAAGACCTGTTCCTCAGCCAGGGCGTGGAAGCCACCACCATCAGCGAGATCGTCGAGCGCGCCGAGGTGGCCAAGGGCACCTTCTATCACTACTTCCAATCCAAGAACGACATGCTGGTGGCCCTGGGGCAACGCTATACCCAGCACTACCTGCAACGCCTGGAGCAGGCGGTGGCGGCCTGCCCCGAGGACGACTGGGTGGCGAAGCTCAGCAGCTGGATCCGTACCAGTGTGCAGGCCTACCTCGATACCTACCGCCTGCACGACATCGTCTACCCCAACCACCATCATCACGACCGCGGCAACCCGGAAAAGAACGCGATCCTCAAGCAGTTGCTGGGCCTTCTCGAAGGCGGCCAGCGCGCCGGCTGCTGGTCCCTGGCCCAGCCAGGGGTGATTGCTTCGCTGATCTACGCCGGGGTGCATGGCGCCACCGACGATGTGATCGCCGCCGGCGCGGAGGATGGCCGGGCCCTGGCCGAAGCCATTGTCCAGGCGTGCCTGCGCATGCTGGGCCTGCCTCCTTCTTGATGCTTCCACGGGTAAAAGGAACGACCCTGCAATGAAAAAGATCAACCTCATTCTCGGCGCCGCGCTGGCGCTGTACCTGGCGTGCCAGGCCTATGGCTCGTTCTACTACGGCACGCCGTATCAGGGCCGCGACTACAGCGCCGACCAGGCCTTCTACTACCAGAAGTACCGCTTGTTCAGCTGGCGCACCTGGATTCCCGCCATGACCATGCCCGGCGATGGCGACAGCTCGCGCTACAGCGTTGGCGGCTACCTGCGGGTGTTCAAGGCCGACGGCACGCTGGTGGGGCAGTCCTATGACGACTGCATCGCGGTGGTGGAAGTGTTCTGGTACGACGGCGCAGTGGGCGGCTTCGGCTGCAGCGAGCACTTGATAAGCCTCTTGCCGACTGCCGGCAAAAGCTGAGCCCCGGGTGGCCCGGCAAGGCGCTCAGCGCCAGATTCCCAGCGACTTGGCAAAATCCAGTTTCGGGTCCGCCACCTTGATGAAGTTCACCGCTGCCCCCGACCAGCCGCCTTCCATTTCAGCGCTGAGGTGATAGTTCAGCAGGTTGTACTGGATGCCGGTGTTCCCCAGTTGCGGGTAGCCGATGCGAGTGGTGATGGTCTGCAGCAGGCTGGAAATCAGGTACTGCAAGGGTGAGTCGCAGGCCTTGATGGCGATTCCATAGTCGAAGCCCTGATCATCCCGCTCGCGGAAATACCCGAGAAAATCGCGCTTGCCTAGGTCGCTGTGCAGTTCCTGGTTGAAGGCCTGCCGGCTGGCTTCCAGGTCCTGGGCATTGGCCCGTGGCAGCTTCAGGGCGTTGTTGAGGTTTTTCTGGGTCACGCAGCCCTGGGTGACAATCACTTCGGGCATCAGGGTGACATCCATTTCGCCGTGGCTGTGCAGATGGTTGTGCCAACTGTTCAGGCTTGTGCGCAGGGCCTCCATGCTGTTGCCCGTATAGCCGTGGTAGCCGTAGATGTAGGTCGGTGGCAGGAGCTGGTCCCTGACGGAGAACGACTGCGTGGGCGTCAGTTCTGCGAACGATGCGCCATACACCAGGCTGCTGTAGTGATCGACAGATTCCCCCAGCAGCGAGACCTTGAGATTGCGCACCGACTTGCCGTTTTCCAGGGCTTCGAACAGCCTCGCTTCGTTGAGCTGTGACTTGATTTCAACGGTGGCGACCACCCCTTCGATCAGGTACACGTCGGCGGAGCCGAAGGTGCGCAGGATGGGGAAGTCGTTGCGGTAGATGATCAGGTCGATCTGCTTGGAGATGCCGTCATAGGCATCGATGATCTGCCCCGAGCCGACGCTGACGTTGCTGGGCAGGAAGCGCTGCAGCACGTCGCGGATGAAACTTTCCCGGGCATCGCCGAGCACCGTCCTGTGGTTGGCGATGGTGCTGCTGACTTCATAGCTGCTTTCCAGGAGCTTGGCGATGGACTTGGCCCATTGGCTGATGATTGCCATGTGTTCTTCCTTGAGGGGTGACAGAGCGTGGGCGCCAGCGTATCAGGGCATCAGCAATTGGAAATGGCTGCTGGCCAGGGGTTCGCCGTTGACCAGCAATCGCACGCCGTGGCGCCCCGGATAGTGGCGGCGGGTGGTCAGTTCGCGGATCTGCTGGCTGCGGCCAAGCTCCACCTGGGCCAGGCCTTGCAGGGTGAAGGTCTTGAGCTTGAACACCTTGCTCGCGGTGGCGCCGGAGGCCTTGACGTAGTCGATGGCGTAATCCACCACCAGGCGCTGTTCGTGCGAGCAGGTGGAGACCAGGGTCAGGGACAGGTTGAGGCTGTCCCCCAGGCGCAATTGCCCGGGGGCCACCTGGAAGCGGCAAACCTGGACCTCGGCCCGGGCCCCGGCGCCGATCAGCGCCAGGGCCCGGCGGTCGCCCTGCTTGATCAGGCTGCGTAAGGCATGACGGGCGATCCAGGCACTGTGCGGCTGCTCCAGGGGCCAGCCTTCAAGACGTTCCAGGACCCACTGCGGGTGCTCTTTGGTGATGTCGTTGAGGTGGTTGGCCACCGACTTGCGCACGTACAGGCTGGGGTCATTGCGCAGGCGTTCGAGGATCGGCGCCGCCAGTTGCGGGTCGGCCTGCAACTGTTCCAGGCGGAACGACCAGGGCAGGCGCGGGCGGCTGCCTTCGCTGGCCAGGCGGCGTACGTGTTCATCGCTGTCCGTGGCCCACTCGTGCATCACGGCCAGCGTGCGCTGGCAGTCCTGGCGCAAGAAGTGGCGCACGGCGAATTCCGATGAGCCGAAGCCGGTGAAGTACTTCAGCGCCGCCATGGACCGCTCGAAGTCATGCAGGCCGTAGCTGGCCACGTAGTGGGGCAGGAAGATGCACACGAAGCGGCTGTTCAGGCGCGGCGCCAGGGCTTGCAGCAGCTCCAGGCTGGCGGGGTAGTCCAGGCCCAGCACCTGGTGCAGGCTCTCGCTGACCCGGGCCAGGCGCTGCATCAGCGACAGCTCGGCGAGGCCGTGGCCGGCCCGTTGCACGAACCCCTGGCGGTCGAAGGTCGGGTGCACCGCGTGCATGGCGTCGGCGATATGCATCAGGCGCTGCTGGTTGAAGATTTCCTTGAGGGCGGGGGCCTGTTCTTGGGTAGTACTCATGGGGCGTATCCATTCAAAGCCGGGGCGGCGTCCACTCTACACGCCCTCTACTGACAGAACCTGACGGTAGTCGCCCAAGCGTGCCGCACCTGTAGGAGCTGGCTTGCCAGCGAAGGGCACACCACGGCTCTCAGATCATTCCTCGGCGTCCTTGAGACCGCCTTCGCCGGCAAGCCGGCTCCTACGGTGTGTCGGGCCGGGCCTGTAGGAGCTGGCTTACCAGCGAAGGGTACACCACGGCCCTCAGATCATTCCCCGGCGTTCTTGAGACCACCTTCGCCGGCAAGCCGGCTCCTACGAGGTGGCGCAGGGTCTGTCGCCTCAGCGCATCGGCGGCAGCGGGCTTTCGATCTGTTCGTCCTGTTCGTCGGCTTCGAACAGCCGGGCCAGTTCGGCGCGGGCTTCCTGGGCGCTTTGCAGAACCTTGGCGGCGTCGTCGTAGACGGCATGCTGGGCCGCCAGCAGTTGTTCGTCGTGCTGGGTGAAACGCTGGATCCGGGAATCGGCCTGGGCCTGGCTCAAGCCCAGCCCCACCAGGGTGCGGCGGCTCATTTCCAGGCTGGAATAGTAGGTCTCCCGCACCGCCTGGGCCCCCAGGTCCACCAGCCGGTGCACGTGCTGACGGTTGCGCGCCCGGGCGATGATCTTCAGGTGCGGGTAGAGCCGGCTGACCTGTTCGGCGGTCTTGATATTGGTTTCCGGGTCGTCGGTGGCAATGACGAAGTACTCCGCTTCGCCGACCTTGGCCGCGCTGAGGATCTCCGGGCGCAACGGGTCGCCGTAGAACACCGGCATGCCGCCGAAACTGCGGATCAGTTCGATGGTTTCCACCGAGGTGTCCAGGGCCACGAAGGGCACTTTCTGTGCCCGCAGGATCCGCGCCACGATCTGCCCCATGCGGCCCATGCCGGCAATCACCACCCGCGGCCCGTCGGAATCGATCCGGCGATACTCGGCGGGCATTTCCACCGGCTTGGCCTTGGGTTTCAGCCAGCGGGTGCAGGCCAGCAACAGCAGTGGGGTGAGGGCCATGGACAGGGTGATGGTCAGCACCAGCAGGTCATACAGGCGGGGCTCGAACAGGCCCTGGTCGCGGCCGATCTTGAACACCACGAAAGCGAACTCGCCGCCCGCCGCCAGCACCACCCCGAGGCGCACCGCACTCTCGCGTCCCAGGCCACCGGCCAGGCGCCCGACCACGAACAGCAGCGGCAGCTTGAGGGCGATCAGCAGCAGGGTCAGGCCCAGCACCGCGATGGGCGCGCTGAGCAGCAGGCTGATATTGGCGCCCATGCCGACGCTGATGAAGAACAGCCCCAGCAGCAGGCCCTTGAAGGGTTCGATCTGCGCCTCCAGCTCATGGCGGTATTCCGAGTCCGCCAGCAGCAGGCCGGCGAGGAAGGCCCCCAGGGCCATGGACACGCCCACCAGGTCCATCAGCCAGGCGGTGCCGATCACCACCAGCAAGGCAGTGGCGGTAGAGACTTCCGGCAAGCGGGTCTTGGCCACGATGCGAAACACCGGGCGCAGCAGGTAGCGCCCGCCGACCACCACCACGGCGATGCTGCCCAGCACTTGCAGGCCGTGGCGCAGGTCCTCGGCGCTGCTGGTGTGGTGGTCGCCGCCGGCCAGCACCGGGACCATGGCGATCAGCGGAATGGCGGCGATGTCCTGGAACAGCAGGATGGCGAAGGCCATGCGCCCATGAGGGCTGTTCAGCTCCTTGCGTTCGGCCAGGCTTTGCAGGCCCAGGGCGGTGGACGACAGGGCCAGGCCCAGGCCCAGGACAATGGCACTGTTGAGCGACTGGCCGAACAGGAACAGGGCCACCACGCCGATCACGGTGCCGGTCAGCAGCACCTGGGCCAGGCCGACGCCGAACACCGCCTTGCGCATCACCCACAGGCGCTTGGGCGACAGCTCCAGGCCGATGATGAACAACAGCAGCACCACCCCCAGTTCGGAGATATGGCTGACACTCTGGGGGTTGCCCACCAGGCCCAGCACCGAGGGGCCGATCAGCACCCCGGCCAGCAGGTAGCCGAGCACGGCCCCCAGTTGCAGGCGCTTGGCCAAGGGCACGATGAGCACCGCGGCGCAGAGGAACACGACGGCGGCTTGTAGCAGGTTGCCTTCATGGGGCATCGGGGGGACTCCAGGGAGAACGGGGCGCAGGTGATGATAAAGGCTCGTCGATGACGATGGGCGGATTGGTATTGCCAGTCTGCACCCGGATAAAAACGACGTGGATGTTCTGAGACTGGCGGTGCGCCCTGCAAGGCACGTCGGAGTACGGGGGAGCAGGGGGGGCGGGCGGGTCAGTGCGGCCACTGCTCCAGCAGAATCGAGACAAATTTTTCTGCGGCCGGCGATAGCGACGCGCCGCGCCGGGACACCAGCCCCAAGGTGCGATTGACCACGGGCTCGGTCAGCGGAATGCTGACCAGGGTCGGGTGGTCGGCGGCCGGCATGGCCAGGCTCGGCATCGCTGAAACCCCGAGCCCGGCCTCCACCATGCCCAGTGACGTGGACAGGTGCTGCACCTCGTAGAACCACTGGGGACGCCAGCTCAAGCCGGACAGGGCATGGTCCAGCAACATGCGGTTGCCGCTCAGGCGACCGACGCCGATCAAGCGATAATCGCTGAGTTCCGACCAGGTCACCGAGCTGCGCTCGGCCAGTTCATGATCACGCCGGCAGGCCAGGACAAAGGGTTCGTTGACCAGGGGCACGAACTCGATGTCCGGGTGCTGGCCGCTCATCATGTTGATGCCGAAGTCCGCTTCGCCGCGCAGCACCGCTTCAAGGCCTTCGTTGGCGCTGAGGTCGAGCAGGCGGATACGGATTTTCGGATAGCGCTGGTTGTACAGGCGGATCACCGACGGCAGGAAGTAGAAGGCCGCCGTGGGGATGCAGGCCAGGGTCACCTGACCGATCTGGCGTTCCGCCAGCTCACGGATGTTGAGGATCGAGTCGTCGAAGTCGTCCAGCAAGCGCCGGGCCTTGGGCAGGAAGTCGCGGCCGACGCTGGTCAGGCTGACCTTGCGCGTGGTGCGATCGAGGAGGGCGGTGCCCAGGCCCTCTTCGAGTTTTTTCATGCGCCGGCTCAGGGCCGGTTGGGACAGGTGCAAGGCGTCGGCGGCTTCGTGGAAACTCCCCAGTTCGGCGATTTTCACGAAAGATCTTATGTCCTGGAGCTCATATTCCATGCGGGCTTCTCAAGGCGGGAGTCGGCTGGGGGGGGCTGCCGGACACGATATTTAATTCATGCGCGAAACGCAATAATTGCTCTGATCTTTGCATTGGAAACACTTTTTATTCCCTGACACTCTTGTGTGCAGAACATCAATTACCTCGATTGATCAACAAGAGTCAGTGTTCATGCAACGAATTCCTTGTGTGTTGATGCGCGGCGGCACCTCCAAAGGGCCGTTTTTTCTGGCCTGGGATCTGCCGGTGGCAGTGTCCGAGCGTGATGAGCTGCTGCTCAACCTGATGGGCTCCGGCCATGAGCTGGAAATCGACGGCATCGGCGGCGGCAGCCCGCAGACCAGCAAGGTGGCGATCGTCAGTCCCTCGCTGCACCCGGACGCGGATGTCGATTACTTGTTCGTCCAGGTCATGGTGTCCCAGCGGCGGGTCGATACCGCGCCCAACTGCGGCAATATGCTCTGCGCCGTTGGGCCCTTTGCCATCGAGCAGGGGCTGGTCAAGGCCACGGGGGCACAGACCCAGGTGCGGATTCGCAACCTCAACACCGGCACTTTGGTGAATGCCCAGGTCCAGACCCCCGATGGCAAGGTCAGCTACGAAGGCGACACCACCATTGACGGCGTGCCGGGCAGCGCGGCGCCGGTGGCCCTGACCTTTCTCGATGCCGCCGGGAGCAAGACCGGCCAGTTGTTTCCCACCGGCCGGCCTCGGGACCTGATCGACGGCATTGCCGTGACCTGCATCGACATGGCCATGCCCATGGTGCTGGTACAGGCGGCCTGCCTGGGCAAGCGCGGCGATGAAACCCCCGCCGAACTGGATGCCGATGCGGACTTTCTCCAGCGCCTGGAGAGCCTGCGGCTCAAGGCCGGCCTGGCCATGGGCCTGGGGGATGTCAGTGACAAAGTGATTCCCAAGCCGGTGCTGGTGGCCCGACCTCGGGCCGGGGGCACCCTGGCGGTGCGCTATTTCATGCCCCACAACTGCCATCGGGCCCTGGCCATCACCGGCTCCATCGGCCTGGCTACCGCCTGTGTCACCGCCGACAGCGTGGTGGCCCAGATGCTGGGCGGGGTCAGCGAGCCGCGTCTGCAGCAGGTCCGTATCGAGCACCCCAGCGGGGCGATAGATGTCGTATTGTCCTACAGCGGAACCCGCCCCGAGACCATCCGCGCCTCGGTGGTCCGCACCGCTCGCCGATTGTTTTCCGGGTATGTCTACGCGCCTGCTTCACAACGCCTTGCCGGGTAGTCGACGCGCTGTCGATCCGCTTGCATCAGAACAATTCTAAAAATGGGTGATGCCATGAAAGTTGTTAAATCGCTCTACTTCCAGATCCTCTGCGCGGTGTGCCTCGGGGTACTGGTGGGGCACTTCTGGGCCCAGCAAGCCATTGCCTTGAAGCCGCTGGGCGACGCCTTCATCAAGCTGATCAAGATGATGATCGCCCCCGTGGTGTTCTGCACCATCGTCACCGGCATCGCCGGCATGAGCGACAAGCGCTCCCTGGGGCGCCTGCTGAGCAAGACCATGCTGCTGTTCCTGGGCCTGACGCTGATTAGCCTGTTCATCGGCCTGGCGGCGGTCTACCTGTTCCAGCCCGGCGCGGGGATGAACATCGACCCCACCCGGTTGAGTACCCAGGGCCTGTCCCAGTACACCGATTCGGCGGCCAAGCTGGGGGTGGTGGAATTCTTCATGCACATCATTCCCGAAACCTTCGTTGGCGCCTTCAACAAGGGCGAGGTGCTGCCGGTGCTGTTTATCGCGGTGCTGTGCGGGTTTGCCCTGTCGTCCCTGGGCGAGCGCGGCAAACCGGTGCTGGTGGTGCTGGAGTCCGCCTCGCACATGGTGTTCAAGATCTTCTCCTACCTGATGCGTTTTGCCCCCGTCGGCGCCTTCGGCGCCCTGGCCTTTACCGTGGGCCAGTACGGCATCACCTCCCTGGGCGCCCTGGCCAAGCTGATCATGACCCTGTACGTGGCCTGCGCTTTCTTTGTCTGCGTGGTCCTGGGGGGCATTTGCCGGGCCAACGGCTTTAGCCTCTGGAAGCTGCTGCGCTACCTGCGTGAAGAGTTCCTGGTGGTGCTCGGCACCTCGTCCACGGAGCCGGTGATGCCGCGCATGCTGGAAAAACTCCAGGCCCTGGGTTGCAGGAAAAGCGTGGTGGGGCTGGTGCTGCCCACCGGTTATTCGTTCAACCTCGACGGCACGGCGATCTACCTGTCCCTGGCGGCGATCTTCATTGCCCAGGCGTGCAACATCGAGCTGAGTGCCGGGCAGGTGGTCACCATGCTGGCGATCATGCTGCTGTCGTCCAAGGGCGCCGCCGGGGTAACTGGCAGTGGCTTCGTGGCCCTGGCCTCGACCCTGACGGTGATCCATGACATTCCCCTGGCGGGCCTGGCGTTGCTGATCGGCATCGATCGCTTCATGTCCGAGGCCCGGGCCTTGACCAGCCTGGCCAGCAACGCCGTGGCAACCGTGGTGATTGCTCTCTCGGAGCAGGCCTGCGACCGCCAGGTGCTGTTGCGCACGCTTGATGGCCAGCCGCTTGCGGCCCAGGCCACTGCCGCCGATGGCAGCCCCGCCACCGCGTTGGCGAGCAAGCTCGGCTAGACCCGCCAGGCACCCGCGCTTTACCCCACGTACCGACTCAACACCTGTGCCGGGCGCCCCTGATCGGGGCGTCCGGTGCCCGGGTGGCCGCGCCTGCGTGCCGGTCACGCTCACCATAAAAACAAGAGAATCGACTTATGCTCGCCTTACTCGGCCTCGCCATGGTGGTGGTCTTCACCTTCCTGATCATGACCAAGCGCCTGTCGCCCATTGTGGCGTTGACCCTGGTGCCGATCGTTTTCGCGGTGCTCGGCGGGTTTGCCGGCACCACCGGCAAGATGATGCTCGACGGCCTGAAAATGGTCGCGCCGTCGGCGGCGCTGTTGCTGTTCGCCATTCTGTTCTTCGGCTTGATGATCGATTCGGGGCTGTTCGACCCGCTGATCCGCAAGATTCTCAAACGGGTCAATGGCGATCCGACCAAGATCGCCATGGGCACCGCGCTGCTGTCGCTGGTGGTGGCCCTGGACGGTGATGGCACCACCACCTACATGATCACCTGCGCGGCCATGCTGCCGCTGTACAAGCGCATCGGCATGAACCCGATGATCCTCGCCACCATCTCCATGCTGTCGTTGAGCATCATGAGCGGCATGACCCCCTGGGGCGGGCCGGCAACCCGCGCCATCGCCGCCCTGGGCCTGGATGCCGGCGAGTACTTTGTACCACTGTTGCCGACCATGATCGGCGGCGCCGCCTGGGTGGTGTTCACCGCCTACCTGCTGGGCCGGGCCGAGCGCAAGCGCATCGGCAATACCCAGCTGCAAAGCGGCGGTGGCGACTGCTACATCAAGGCGATTCTCGAAGACACCCCGCACAAGCGGCCCAAGCTGGCCTACGTCAACCTCTTGCTGGTGATGGCGGTGATGACCGCGCTGGTGCTGGGGCTGATGCACTCGGCGGTGCTGTTCCTGATCGGTTTTGTCCTGGCCCTGATGATCAACTACCCGCAGCTGGATATTCAGAAGGAGCGCATTCTCGCCCATTCAGGCAACGCCATGACCGTGGTGCTGCTGGTGTTCGCCGCGGGGATCTTCGCCGGGATCTTCTCCGGCACCAAGATGGTCGACGCCCTGGCGCAGACCCTGGTGGACTGGATTCCGCCGTCCTGGGGCCACCTGTTCCCGCTGGTGGTGGCGCTGACCAGCATGCCGCTGACCTTCGTCCTGTCCAACGATGCCTATTACTTCGGCGTGGTGCCGATCCTGGCCAACGCTGCGGCGGTCTATGGCATTTCTCCCCTGGAAATCGCCCGCGCCTCGATCCTCGGCCAGCCGGTGCACCTGATGAGCCCGCTGGTGGCCTCGACCCTGCTGCTGGTGGGTATGGTCGATCGCGACATCGGCGACTTCCAGAAAGCCACGGTGAAGTGGGCGGTGCTGACCTCGCTGGTGATTACCGCCCTGGCCTTGCTGACCGGCGCCCTGACCCTGTTCGTCTGATTCGTTCGAAACCCTCTTTGATGGCCCGGCGCGTTTGTTTCAAGGGCGCCAGGGCCAACTGCGCCTTGAATAACAACAACGAGAACTACCCCATGAGCCATTGGCCAACCCGCACCCTGATGCTGTCCAGCTTGAGCCTGCTGCCCCTGGCGGCGGCCCAGGGCGCCGGCTTCATTGACGACAGCAGCCTCAAGCTGCAACTGCGCAACGTCTATTTCAACGAGAACTTCCGCGACGAACACGGCCTCAGCGCCAAGGCTGCGCGCAGCGCCAAGAGCGAGCGCACCGAATGGGCCCAGGGCTTCCTGCTGGACTATCAGTCCGGGTTCACCCCCGGCACCCTGGGCTTGGGGGTTGATGCCCTGGGGCTGCTGGGGGTTCGGCTCGACTCCGGCAAGGGCCGCAGCGGCACAGGGCTGCTGCCGGTGCACGACGACGGTCGCGCCGCAGGCGAATTTGCCAGTGCCGGCGCCACGGCCAAGGTGCGGTTGGCCAAGACCACGCTCAAGTACGGCACCTTGCTGCCCAAGACCCCGGTGCTGGTCTACAACGATGCCCGTCTGTTGCCGCAGACCTATCAGGGCACCCAGCTCACCAGCACGGATATCGACGGCCTGAGCTTGACCGGCGGTTACCTGCAGCGCTTCAAACTGCGCGATTCCACCGACAGCGTGGGGCTGGTGCCCGACGGCTACAGCGGCGGCCAGTCCGGGGACTTCCGCTACGGCGGGGCCGAATACAAGTGGAGCAAGAACCTGCGCCTGAGCTATTTCCATGGCGAGCTGGAGAACTTCTATCGGCAGGACTTCGTCGGCCTCCAGCATGACCTGGCGCTGGGGCAGGGCACCTTGACCAGCGACCTGCGCTACTTTCGCAGCGCCGATTCAGGCGCGGCCTTTGACGGCAAGATCGACAACCGCATGCTCAGCGGCCAACTGACCTACGCGATCGCCGGGCATTCCCTTGGCGGTGGTTATCAGCGTCTCAGTGGCGATGCCGGCTTGCCGTATATCAGCGGCGCCACGGTCTACTCCTTCAGTAACGCCGGCATCGGCAAGTTCATCGAAGAGGGCGAGAAGACCTGGATGCTCGGCTATGGCTACAACTTCGCTGGCCTGGGTGTGCCCGGCCTGGCCTTCAGCTCCCGCTACCTGAGCGGCAATGACGGCAAGTCCAGGACCCGGGTCGATGAGTGGGAGCGCGACAGCGAACTGGCCTATGTGCTTCAGCAAGGCTCGTTCAAGGGGCTGGGGGTGAAGCTGCGCAATTATGTGTATCGCTCCGACTACGCCCGTGGGCGGGACAGCAACCGCCTCTACATCACTTACGAGATTGCCCTCTGGTAGCGCATTTACAGCGGCTTGAAGCGCCCATCCCACTGCGGGTCCAGGCGCTGGATGCGCGCAGCCAGTGGTGGGTGGGTGGCCATCAGGCGGCCCAGGCGCAGTTTCACCCCCTGGTGAAAATACAGGTGGCTGTACTGCGCGGCGGCGAAGGCGCGCAGGCGTGAACCGGCGCTGCTGCCGCCGATCTTTTTCAGGGCGCCGGCAATGCCCTGGGGGTTGCGGGTGAACTGCACCGCCGAGGCATCGGCGAGAAACTCGCGCTGACGGCAGATGGCGGCCTTGATCAGGTTGCCCAGCAAGCTGCCCAAAGAGCCGAAGACCAGCAGGGCCAGGCCCAGCACGGCGAAGATGATCTGCCAGAAGAAGCGGTGGCGGTCGCTGCCCAGGTGCTGCTTTTCAGCCTGGCGCAGCACCGCGATGCCCGCCAGGCTGAACACCAGCAGGCCATGGATCACGGCCAGCAAGCGGGTGTTGAGGCGCATGTCGCCGTTGTGAATGTGGCTGAACTCATGGGCCACCATGCCCTGCAACTCGTCGCGGTCCAGGTGGATGAGGGCGCCACGGGTGATGCCGAGCACGGCCTGCTGCGGGGTCAGTCCGGCGGCGAAGGCGTTGATCCCGTCTTCCGGCAGCACATACACCGCAGGCATGGTGGCGCCCGAGGCCAGGGCCATTTCCTCGACGATATTGAGCAGCCGCTGTTCCTCGCTACCTTTGGGCGAATCGTTGATCAGGCGCCCCCCCAGGTGCTCGGCGATGACCTTGCCGCCGGCCCGCAGGCGCCAGCTCTTGTACCAACTGCCCAGCACCACCACCAGCAGCATCAGCAGCGCCACCACGGTAACCGCGGTCCAGCTCAAGACCTTGGGCTGCTTGTATTCCTGGCTCAGTTCGCGCCATGCAAGGCCCAGCCCCAGGCTGCTGAGGCTGACCAGGGTGGCTACCGCCAGGGTCATCAGCAGCACCAGCTTGAGGGTGTGGCGCCGGGCTCGGGCCTGGTGTTGAAAGAACTTCATGCAGGTTTCCGGGGGCAGGTGCAGTTACTGGAAGGAGACTTTGCTGGCGTCTTGAATGCGCGCGCTGTCAGCAAATTGCAGCAGGGCGGCATCGGCCCGGTGTCCGAACAGCCCGGCGAAAAACAGCGCCGGCACCCGCTGCTTGCACAGGTTGTAGTCGGTCACTGCATCGTTGAAGGCCTGGCGCGCGTAGGCGACCTTGTTCTCGGTGCTGGTCAGTTCTTCGCTCAGTTGCGCCATGTTCTGCGAGGCCTTGAGTTCCGGGTAGGCCTCCAGGCTCAGGTGCAGGCGGTCGAGGACCTGGTCCAGGGCACCCTGGTCCTGGCCCAGGCGGGCGATGCTGGCGCTGTCACCGGGTTGCGCAGCAGCCGCTTGCAGGCTGTTGCGCGCGCTGTTGCGCGCCTCGGCCAGTGCAGTCAGGGTCTGGCGCTCGTGCTGCAGGTAGCCCTTGACGGCTTCCAGCAGGTTGGGGATCAGGTCGTAGCGGCGCTTGAGTTGCACCTCGATCTGGGCGAAGGCATTGCGCAGACGGGTACGTCGGGTGGTCAGGCGGTTGTAGAGGCTGACCAGGTACAGCGCCAGAGCGGCGAGCAGCACTAGGGCGACGATATCGGCGGTGGCCATGGGATGTCCTTATCGGGTGAGGCGTGGGGGCGGCAATGGTAACGGAATCTTCCTGTTCGGTGACACACCTTCGCCGGCGACCCGTCAATGATTGCCAAGGGCCGGCAATTCTGCGAAAAAGCGCTCGGCTTGCGCGGGGACCGAAGGGCACCGCTGCTTTTTATTCAATGAACCAGGGACAGGTAATGGACAAGATCATGCTCAGGTTGACGGTGGTGGACGACTATCCGCCGGTGGCCAGCGAAGGGGTCTGGGCCGAACGCCAGCCCGATGGCCTGTACCGTATCGCCAACCTTCCGTTCTACTCCCAGGATGCCTGTTACGAGGACGACGTCGAAGTCCAGGTGCAGGCCGATGGCCTGAAGTGGTTCAGGCGGGTCGGGCGCAGCAGTGGCAACAGCACATTGCGCCTGGTGTTCTTTGACGCCGGCAGGGCCCGGACCCCCGAGGTGCTGGCGCGGATCAACGCCCTGGGCTGCAACTGGGAAGGCATGAGCAAGGCATTCTTTGCTGTCAATGTGCCTGCCTCGGTGTCGCTGGACAGCGTGCTGGAGTACCTGCAGGCGTGCTTTGAGCAGGATTGGCTGGATTATGAAAGCGGGCTGTTGCGCCAGTGACCGCCAATAAGGAGCAAGGAGCGATGGGTTTGAAATTTCATGCCACTGGCTACAGTGCCTGCACTGAAGACGAGGTACAGATCCTGGGTTTTGCCGACGACGGGCAGCACCCCGAACACTACCTGCTGTTGCAGCGCGCCGAATGCTTTGACGAGCAGGACCGGCAGTTGGGCATGGACACCTACCATGTGGAACTGGGCAGCCAGGCAGTCTCCGGCTATGGCGGCATCCGCCAGGTGCTGCTGGCCCCGGGCCGTCTGACCCTGCACTTTGATGACTCCCAGGCCTGGTGCCGGGGCTTGCCCAGCCTTGAGATCAGCTGGAAGCCGGGGCTCGCCAGCGTCGAGGACGTCGCGATGGCGCTGGGGGCGATCTTTCTCGACACCGATACCCTGATCGAGGTGGCGCCACAGTGATTGCCAAGCCGGGGCAATTCTGCGAAAAAGCGCGCCGCAGTCCCGTGACGGGGCAATGCTTGAACGGGAGTGAACCATGAGCGACGAATTGCAGGTCATCGATATCCAGCCGGGCGACGGCAAGGCTGTGGTCAAGGGCGCCTTGATCACCACCCAGTACCGGGGCTTTCTGGAGGACGGCAGCAGCTTCGACTCCTCCTATGATCGAGGCAAGCCGTTCCAGTGCGTGATCGGCACCGGTCGGGTGATCAAGGGCTGGGACCAGGGCTTGATGGGCATGCAGGTGGGCGGCAAGCGCAAGCTGCTGGTGCCGGCGCACCTGGGTTATGGCGAGCGTTCCATGGGCGCCATCCCGCCCCATTCCAACCTGATCTTCGAGATCGAGTTGCTGGAAGTGCTGACCCGGGACGATTGAAGGCTTGAGGAGCGAGGGGCCGATGCGTGCCAATAAAGCCTGCCCGGTGGTGCTGCGCCATTCCGCCGAGTTGGAGATCCTGGCTTTCCGCCACCCACTGGCCGGCCTGCAACTGGTCAAGGGCACGGTGGAGGCGGGGGAGTCCACGGCCGCTGCAGCCGTTCGCGAGCTGGCGGAAGAGGCCGGTGTCCTGGCCGGGGAAAGCGGTTTCCTGGGGCTCTGGCATTCGGGCTTCTGCGGCCAGGTGTGGGCCTTCCATGAATGCCGGGTGCCAGCGCCGTTGCCGCAGAGCTGGAGCCATTTCACCGCGGATGACGGTGGCCATCGGTTCGAGTTTTTCTGGCAGCCTCTGGCCAGCCTGCCGTCGGAGCAATGGCACCCGCTGTTCCAGGGCGCCCTGGGATTCCTGCGCCAACGCCTGCTGGGCGAAGGCGCCGGGGCCTAGGCAGCGGCTTATTGTCCGAGGCGATACTGGTTGTTGCCGCTGCGCTTGGCCTCGTACATCGCCTGGTCGGCGACGTGCAGCAACTGGTCCATGCGCCCGCCATGGTCGGGAAACATCGCCACTCCCAGGCTGCTGCCGATGCTGTGGCGATGGCTGTCCACTTCCACCGGCGGCGACAGCTGGCTGAAGATCTGCTCGCCGATGCGCCGGGCCTCTTCGGCCAGGTCGAGCCCCGGGGCCAGGCCTTCGAGAATCACCACGAATTCGTCGCCGCCGATACGCGCCACGGTGTCGCTGGCCCGCAGGATGCCTTGCAGACGCTGGGCGGTAGCGCTCAGCACCTGGTCCCCGGCGGCATGGCCGTACTGGTCGTTGATCGCCTTGAAGCCATTGAGGTCGACGAACACCAGGGCCACCCGGGTCTGGTCGTGACGGGCCTGTTCCAGGGCCCGGGACAGGCGCTGTTCGAGCATCAACCGGTTGGGCAGCCCGGTCAGCCGGTCGAAATGAGCCAGTTGCTGCAACTGGCTGGTGGAGACCTTTTCGTCGGTGATGTCGCGCACCACACCCATCATCTTGATGGTGGCGTCGTGCACGTTCTTCACCACATTGCCGGTTTCCCGCAGCCAGTGGACGCTGCCATCGGGCCACACCACGCGGTACTCCTCATCATGGTTCTCGCCGGTCTCCAGGCAGCGCAGCTCGCCGGCGCGGACCCGTTCCCGGTCCTCGGGGTGCACGCAGGAACAGAACAGCTCGTAGGAGGGCACTACCTGGCCAACCTGGAAGCCGAACATGCCGTAGATTGCCTCCGACCAGTACAGGCGCTGGGTATCGACCTCCCAGTCCCAGGTGCCGATCCGCGCAAAATACTGGCTGCGCTTGAACCGTTCGGCGTCGTCGGGCCGACCTTCGGCGAGCCGTCGATAGACCTGCAACCGGGCCTGGGCCCGGCGTTCACGGCGCCATAGCCACAGCGCCAGCAGCACCAGCAGGAAGATCACGCACAGCAGGGACCAGACGGCAATCATCGGAGACTGGACAACATGGAAAGGCAGGGTCCTGAGGGGGAGAGTGGCACTTGGCTATGTTAATCCACCGCATCGGTTGCCCCGCAGCTTTTTTCGCCTGCCGGGCAGGGCGTTTGTGCGAATGACCGGACTGCCTTGATCAAGTCCGGCGCCGTGGTGCTGCTCGATGCCAGCGATGAGCCGGTGGCCGGGCAGATCCGCACATCGCTGCAAGGCGCGGGCGGCGATTGTCAGTGTGGTGGCCCGGGCCTCGCTCAGTGCCGAGACCGTGCGTGCCTGGCCACGCTGCCGGGGCTGTCGCACCAGACCCTGGAATGGCGCAGCGTCTGCAGCCGGGCGCCTCAGGTGGTGCCCGGGCGGTACAGTTCCAGCAGCGAATAGGCCAGCCCCACCACGGCCACTGCCAGCAGCACCAGGCTCGACCCCCCCGTCACCAGGCGTTTGTACTTCAGCGA
The DNA here is from genome assembly GCF_017947325.1 of Pseudomonas sp. MWU349. Classification (NCBI taxonomy): domain Bacteria; kingdom Pseudomonadati; phylum Pseudomonadota; class Gammaproteobacteria; order Pseudomonadales; family Pseudomonadaceae; genus Pseudomonas; species Pseudomonas sp. MWU349. The sequence continues at coordinate 209,831 of NZ_JAFEVP010000007.1, forward strand.
GAAGCCCTGGCGCGCCACCAGGATATAGGCCCCCAGCACCGCCAGGTCGATCAGTACCCAGACCAGGGTCAGCAGCACTGCGCTGTGTTCGAAGGTACGGCCGACCTGGATGAACTGGGGGAAGAACGAGGCAAAGAAGATGATGTCCTTGGGGTTGCCGATGCCCACCACAAAGCCGGTGGCCAGGCCCCTGCCACGCCCGGCCAGGTTTTTTCCCGGGGCTTGTGCAGCGGGTTGGGTGGCCGCCTCGCGCAACCCCTGCACGGCCAGCCAGGCAATGAAGCAGCAGCCCAGCACGCTGATCCAGTGGATCAGCCGTGGGTCCAGGGCCAGCCCGCCGGAGAGCATCAGCACCGCCAGCAGGGCCAGCAGCAACGACGCCGCGTTGGTGCCCAGGGCGGTCAGCAGCGCCTGGCGCGGGCCGGCGTTCATGCTGGTGCTGACGATCAGCGCCACCACCGGCCCCGGGGTCGCCACCAGCATCACCACGCTCAGGGTATAGGCCAGCAATAACGACATGTTCACATCCACCCGGCAACTCCTCGATCATTGGCAAAGGCCCTAGCCTGAAGGCTTGAGCCTGCGTTGAAAAACGCAAAAAGCTGTGACCTACTATGATTTTTAATCATGCTGAGTGCTTGCCGATGGTCGAGTCCCTGCCGCCGCTCTATGCCTTGCGCGCCTTTGAAGTGGCGGCCCGTTCCAGCTCCTTCACCCGGGCCGCAGAGGAGCTGTCCCTGACCCAAAGCGCCATCAGCCGGCATATCCGCACCCTGGAAAGCCAGTTCGGCTGCCGCCTGTTCGAGCGCCACGGCCCCAGATTGGTACTCACTGACGTCGGGCAGCGCCTGGCCCGGGAGCTCAAGGCAGGGTTCCGGATCATCGAGGACGCCTGCCTGCCGCTGCGCAGCGGCAGTGGCCAACTACGCCTCAAGGCCCCTTCGACCCTGACCATGCGTTGGCTGTTGCGGGCCCTGGACCAGCTCAAGCACCAGCAGCCGTCGCTGGCGGTGCAACTGGCCAGCGTGTGGATGGATTTCGATCATGTGGATTTTCATGCCGAGCCCTATGACTGCGCGATTCTGCTGGGCAACGGGCAGTTCGGCGCCGGGGTCGAGGCCTGCAAGCTGTTCGATGAGTGGCTGATTCCCATCGGCCCTCCGGAGGCCGTGGATGCGCCGCCCTGGACCCTGGAACGGCTCAGGGAGGCGCCACTGATCCACCCTTCGGCGGACCGCCGCGATTGGCGGCGCTGGCTGCAGGCCCAGGGCTTGCTGGGGCAGGTACGGCTGGACCGGGGCAACGTCTTCGACACCCTGGACCAGGCGATCTGCGCGGCCATGCGTGGCCACGGGCTGTCCATCGCCGACCTGTACCTGGTGGCCGAGGACATCCGCCAGGGCCTGGTCAGCCTGCCGTTTCCCCGTGCGCTGGCCTCGGGGGACGGCTATTACCTGGTGTGGCTGCGGGACAGCCCGCGCCGGGAACAGATCGACGGCCTGCGCGCCTTTCTGCTGGAGCAAGTGGTATCCATCGATGACCTCGAACTGGGTGACCTGATGCCTGGCGCCGGCTGATGGCGGGGCCGCCTCAACGGCGCAGCATGACCCAGTCGCGGTGCAGGCCGGCGCCGCAGGGGAACAGGGTTTCGCCGACCCTCACAAAGCCGTTGCGCTGGTAGAAACGGATCGCCCGGGCATTGTGTTCGTTGACGGTCAGGCGCTGGGTGTCGTCTTGCTGTGCGTTGGGCATGCATAGCGGCATGGCTTCTGCGCCCTGAAGCAAAACGCCAGCATGGCCGGCCTGCGCGCTTCACTGGCCGGCCAGCCGGCTGCTACAGGATGATGTAGTCGTTGTGCTGCACGATGCCCTGGTGAGGGCCCTTCACCAGGTGCACGTAGCGGCCGTCGGCCAGGTCGATGGGCAGGCAGTCGTCGACGTCCAGCAGGGCATCGGTGTGGGATTTGTGCCAGTGGGCAAGCATCTGCTGCTTGCCTTTGGCCTTGGCCTGCGCCTTGTCCCGGGCCACCACCAGCAGGTAACGGTGGGCTTCGCCGAAGGTCGCTGCTTCATAGCCGCCCAGGTTGATGAAGTACAGGCGCGGCGCATCCGCCGCCGGGGCCAGGGCGCTGAGTTCGAGCCTGTAGTCTTCGATACCGTCCACCCGCATCCATGAGTCGATGTGCAACCCCGCCGGGCTGCCGAACCAGCCTTCGCGCAGTTGCGGGTAGGCCGCTTCGAGGCTGTCGGCGACCACGAACTGCACATCATGGACTTCGATTTTCGCTCTGGGGTGCTTGCCCCCCAGCATCACCACAAACAGCATGCAGGCTCCTTGTTCCGGGCTAGGTGGTGGCGTGTGCCGCCACCTGGGCGCACGTTTTACCTCAAGCCGGGCGCCGGGCCAAGGTCGACGGTTTCAGCGGCCATGCAACCGACGGCTGTCCGCAGGGGCCTGGCAACGCTCTTGCAGTCCATAGTCGCGCAGCACCGTCGCCACCCGCAGCCGGTAGTCGGCAAATACCTCACCGCGGCCCCGGGCTTGTGCCTGGCGGTGGCATTCCAGGTTGCGCCACTGGGCCACGGCCTGTTCGTCACGCCAGAACGACAGGGACAGCAGTTTTTCCGGCTGGGCCAGGCTCTGGAAGCGTTCGATGGAGATGAACCCGTCGATCTCCCCCAGCTGGTTTTTCAGCCCGGCCGCCAGCTCCAGGTAGGCGTCGCGCTGGCCCGAAGCTGGCAGCACTTCAAAGATCACCGCAATCATTGTTCAGCCTCCCTGCGGTCGCTGAACAGCGGAATACGCCCGTTGACCGAGGCCTGGTACTGCCAGTCCAGGGTCAGCGCATCCAGGCCGGGGCCCTGCAGCAGGGCGTGCAACAGGCCTTGGACTATGCCCAGGGCCAGCTCCCGGCCAGGGCAGCGGTGGGCTCCGGCGCCGAAGCTGAAGCCCTGATGCGCCGGATCGCCGCCGGTAACGGCGGCCAGCGCCGGGTCCTGGTTGGCCGCAGCCAGCAGCACCAGAATGGTTTCGCCGGCTTGCAGTTCCACACCGTGCACGGTGCAGGGCGTGGTGACGAAGCGGCGGGTGTTCTGCACCGGCGGGTCCAGGCGCTGGCGCTCCAGCAGCCATTCGCCCAGCAGGCCCGGTTCCTGGCGCAGGCGCTGCTGCATGGCCGGTGCAGCCAGCAGGGCGACCAGGCTGTTGCCGACCAGGCCGGCGCAGGCGTCATGGGTCTGCGCCAGCAGGCCCGCCAGATTGGCCCGCAGGTCCGCTGGAGCAAGCTCACCACTGCGGTCGAGAATCTGCCGCAGCAGCGGGCTGTGTCGCGGGGCCTGCACCAGGGCCTGCATTTGCGCGTCCAGCTCCAGCGCTGCCCGGTCGGCGGCCTGCAACCGGGGCTGATCGCTCAGGGGCGAGAAGCAGGCGACGAATTCCCCGGTGCGCCGGGCGAGTGTTTCGCACTGTCCGACGGGGACGCCAAGCAGGCTGGCCAGCAGCGCCACCGGCAGTACGAACTGCCAGCGTTGCAGGTCGGCGGCGCTGGCCGGAGCCACAAGGGCCGGTTGCCACCGGGCCAGATGGGTCGCCAGCCCGGCGGTACAGAGGCCCTGCAAGGCCGGTTCGATGGCCGCACGCGGGCAACGCTGGCGGGGGCCGTCGTTCATCCGCATCAGGCGGCCGAACAGCTGCCCGGCCGGCCTTCCGGCAATTGCCTGGGGGACCGGCTCGGTACTGGGGCGCACCTGGCAGGCCGGGTGGTCGAGCACCGCGGCCACCGCCGCGGCGCTGCTGGCGACCCATAGCCGCAGGGCGCAATCGTAGGTCAGGCCGCCCCTGGCGCGCAGGCGGGTGTAGTAGAAGTACGGGTCTGAGTGGGTAGCAGCGCTGATCGCGTCCATGATTTATCTCTTTGTTCTGCAAATATCCAGGCTGCTACTATCCTGACCCTTTCGAAGACACGATTCGTCATGGAGCGAAATATGAATGTAGTGCAGAACGACGTAGGGGTATCCCAAGTGGCGGCGGCGATCGCCGAGCCGGCGCGCACCCGCATGCTCTGTGCGCTGATGGACGGCCACGCACGCACCAGCACCGAGCTGGCGGCGATTGCCGAGGTCAGCACTTCTACCGCCAGTGCCCATCTGGCCAAGCTCAAGGAGGCGGGGCTATTGCGGGTGCAGGTCCAGGGCCGGCACCGTTATTACTGCCTCGGCGACCCGCTGGTGGCCCAGGCCCTGGAGGCGCTGATGGTGATCGGCCAGGGCCGCACGCCCAGCTTCACCCCGCGCACCCCGGACCGCCTGCAGTTCGCCCGCACCTGCTACGACCACCTGGCGGGCACCCTGGGGGTGCAGTTGCACGACCGGATGTTCGAGGCCGGCTGGCTGCTGGCGGCCGAGGAGGGCGAGGAGGGTGAGGCCTACCGGGTCAGCGACAGCGGCGAAGAGTTTTTCCGCAGCCTGGGGATCGAGGTGGCCGGGCTCAAGGCCTTGCGTCGACGCTTTGCCTGCCCGTGCCTGGACTGGAGCATGCGCCGTCCGCACTTGGGGGGCGCCCTGGGGGCGGCGCTGTTGCAGGCCTTGCTGGAGCGCAAATGGCTGATCCAGGACCTGGACAGCCGCGCCCTGAGCCTGACCGGCACCGGTGGTCGCTACATCAGCAAGCGCTTTGGCATGGCCCTGATCCAGCCGGCCCGGCCGCTGTCGTCCTCGGCGGTCATTGAGTTGCAACGCCTCGGCGGCTGAAGCCCGCACGCTCTTGCTCGAGGACCTGGGCCGTTCCTCATTCGGGCTGCAGGGCATCGAGCAGGTCGCGATCAAGCTCCAGCATGGCCTGCTCCAGGCGAGCCAGTGCGGCCTTGATCTCGGTGCTGGCGGCCCCCTGCAGGCAGGCTTGCTCCAGGTACTCGCATTCCTGGATCAGCACCTGTGCCTTGATGATTTGCGCCGCGCCGCGAATCCGGTGGGCCAGGTCGGCAACTCCCTGGTCGGTCTCGCTGGCCAGCTGTTCGCGGATGAGTATCAAGTCCTGCTGGTTGCTCTGGTGCAAGCCGCGCAGTACTCGCTGGATGACCTTGGGGTCGCCATTGGTGAGGTCGTCGAGCTGCTGGATGTCATAGCGCTCGCGGGGGGGCTGCGCTTGCGCGCGGGGCAGGGCGGTCAGGGATCGCAGGCGCAGGTCGAGGTCGGGCAGGGCGATGGGCTTGAACAGGCAGCCGTTCATTCCGGCATCGCGGCAGCGCTGTTCCTCTTCGGTCTGGACATTGGCGGTAAAGCCGAGGATGTGCACGGGCGGGCTCTGCTGCTCGCGTTCGCTTGCGCGAATATGCTGGGCCAGTTGATAGCCGCTCATGACCGGCATGTTGCAGTCGGTGATGACCAGGTCGAAGGGCTCCTCTTGCCAGATCTTGAACGCTTCGGCGCCATTGCTCGCCTGGCTCAACGAATAGCCCAGGTACTTCAACTGCTCGCAGAGCAACAGCCGGTTGGCCTGGCTGTCATCCACCACCAGGATGTGCAGTGCCTGGCGCGTGGCGACCGTTGGCGCTGCCGGCGGGAGCACGGTGGGGGCCTGCTCCAGGGCGGGCAGGCGGCTCAGGCGCAGTTGCACCCGTACCTCTGTGCCGTGCCCTGGCTGGCTGTGCAGGGTCAGGGTGCCGCCCATCATTTCGCACAGGGTGCGACAGATCACCAGCCCCAGGCCGGTGCCGGAACGGGCATCCTGATGCTGCCCGAGTACCTGGCTGAAGGGCTTGAACAGCTGTTGCAGGTCGTCGTCGGCGATGCCGATGCCGCTGTCCTTGACCGTCAGTAGCAACGCCAGGTACTCCGGTTCGCTGGGCCCGGTCGCCAGGCGCACCTGGACACCGCCTTGCTGGGTGAACTTGATGGCGTTGCTGATCAGGTTGGAGAGGATCTGCTTGAAGCGCAGTGGATCCACCAGCACGTCGTCACCGGCGTGGCTGTCCAGCTCCAGCTCCAGGCGCAGGCCCTTTTGCCGGGCCAGGCCGTCGAAGACCCGGAACACCGGCTCCACCAGCCCGCGCAGGTTGGCCCGCTCCGGGCTCAGGCTCAGGTGGCCGCTCTCGATCCGGGCAATGTCGAGGATATCGCCGATCAGCTCCAGCAGGGTTTGCGCCGAACTGTAGGCCACCTCGATCGAGGGCCGGTCGAACTGGCCCTGCTCGGCGCGCTTGAGCGCCAGTTCGAGCATGCCCAGTACCGCGCTCATGGGCGTGCGGATCTCATGGCTCATGGTGGCCAGGAAAGTGGTCTTGGCCCGGTTGGCCTTGTCTGCCTCGTCCTTGGCCTGGGTCACCTCTTGCAGCAGTTGCTGGCGTTCGCTGATGTCCAGCCAGCCGCCGATGATGCCCTGGATTTCGCCCTCGGCATTTCGATAGGGCAGCATCCAGTGGTAGATCCGCATCTCCTGGCCGCGGATATGCACCGTGCGGTCGATCAGCAGGGGCGGGCCACCGTCGAAGATGCTTTGGAAATCCTTGGCGAACTGCTCGGCTTCGGGGACCGTCAATTGTTCCAGATCGGTACCCAGCATGCTCTGGCGATCGGCACCCATGGTCTTCAGGTAGCTGTCGTTGCAGATCACCAGGCGCCGCTTCAGGTCGCGCACGTAGATCGGGTTGGGCGTGCCATTGATCAGCGCGTCCATGAAGCGCAACTGATCGTTGAGGGCGTGTTCGGCCTGTTCGCGCTGGCGAACCTGGCGGCGCATGGCGTAGCCCCAGGCCAGGGAGATCAGTAACAGCAGTATCGAACCGGCACCGGCCAGGTAAAAGGTGGTGCGGTAGTCGCGCCAGGAGGGTGGGGCCACCGCGGCCTTGGAGCGCCAGCGATTGTTGAGCTCGGTGATGGCGTCGGGTGAGATGCTGCGCAGGGATTTGTCGATGATGCTGAACAGTTCCAGCTGGTCACGGCGCACGGCAAAGGATTCGTTGAGCAACGGCAGGTTGAGGGCTGACCTGACCTTGAGCTGGTCCTCCTTGATGCGCGGCAGGTTGAAGCTGACGGCGATTTCCGCCTGCACGGCGCCGTCTGCCTTGTGGTCGCGCAGCAGCGACAGGGCTTCGAAGTTGGTCTGCACCTCTTTGATGCGGATCTGCGGATAGCGCTGGTGCAGCTGCGACACCAGGGCATGACCGCTGCCGATCAGCAGGGTCTTGCCGGCCATGTCTTCGAGGCTTTTCGGCGCATCGGCGGCGTCGCGGGTGACCAGCATGTAGGGCCCGACCAGGTAGGGCCGGGTGAATTGCAGGTAGGTTTCGCGCTCTGGGGTGCGCGCCCGGTCGGCAACCATCTGCACCTGGCCGTTGCGCACGGCCTCGTTGAGGTCCTTGAAGCTGGGCAGCGCCGTGATGTCGAAGCTCAGCCCGGTCTTGGCCTCCAGCATGGTCAGCAGGTCGGCGGTAATGCCCAGGTAGTTGCCGTTGGCGTCGAAGTAGGACATCGGTGGCAGGTAGCGGTGAATACCAATGCGCACCACCGGGTTGTTTTCGATCCAGCGCTGCTCCTCCACCGTCAGGCTGGTCTTCTCCATGCTCAGCAGCAGGCGGTCGCCCCAGCGATTGCGGATGCTGGTGCCTTGCTCCTGGTGGACCGCTTGCAGCGCGTGGTCGAGCAGATGCTGCAAGCGTTGGTTGTCCGGGGCCACCGCAAAGGTGAGGCCGCTGCTGCTGGCCGGGCCGCTGTAGATGATCCGCAGGTAGTCGCTGTAGTTGCGCGAGATCAGAAACTGCGCCAGCACCGCGTCGCCAAGCAGCATGTCGGCATCGCCGAAGGCTACCGCGGCCATGGCCGCATCGGCACTGGCGTAGCTTTCGATCCGGGCCTTGGGGTACATGGCCTGGGCCACGGGCAGGCTGATACTGTCCAGGGAGATGGCCAGCCGGTACCCCTGCAAACCGTTTTTCAGCGACGGTGAATCCCCCAGGCGAGCGACCAGTGTCGGGCGAGTGGCCTGATAGATCTGGCTGCGCAACAGTTGACGTTGCTCGGCCTCGCTCTGGGTGACGCTGCCCACGAAGTCGATCTCGCCCTTGGCCAGGGCACTGAACACCTGCTCGCGAGTGTCATAGGCGCGGACGCTGATCCTCACGCCCAGGGCATCGCCCAGCAGGCCGGCATAGTCGGCGGTGATGCCTTCGTACTCCTTGGCTTCGTTGACCATTTCCAGCGGCGGCAGGTTTTGCTGCGAGGTACCCAGAACCAGCTCACGCTTGTTGCGCAGCCATTGCCAATCGTCGCCGCTCAAGGGCAGTTGTTGGCGGTGGGGAGATTCATAGTTGAGCAGTTGCAAGGAGAACGCGGGGTTGGCCATCGCCGGGAGGCATGTCAGCCACATCAGCATGGGCAGGATGAAGCGCGGCATCGGGGCTCCTGAACGAATTACGGCACACGGATGAGTCGAGAAGGAGTGGCAGGCTGCGTGGCCCGCCATACAAGGGCCTACCGTCAATGCTGGACGTCAGTATAGATCACGGGAGGGCGCAAAAAATCGGCCCATTTTCCTGGGTTGCCGGGGCTTGGGCAAGTGCGCTGTCGGGCGGTGGACGGGCGTCCCGGGTCAGGGTCAATGGCAGGCCTGGGGCTGGACGGGTGCGGCAATAGTGGTGAAGCTGTGTGTCCTTCAACGTTGGCGGGTCCTTGCATGCTCATCGTTTTCAGCGGCTTGCCGGGCACCGGCAAAACCACCATCGCCCGTACCCTGGCGCCCCACCTGGCGGCTACCTACCTGCGCATCGACAGCATCGAACAGGGCCTGCGTGACGCCGGCCTGGCGCAGGTGGGCAAGGCCGGCTACCAGATTGCCCTGCAACTGGCCGAGGCCAACCTGGCCCTGGGCAACCGGGTACTGGCCGACTGCGTCAATCCGGTGCAGGAAAGCCGCCAGGCCTGGCAGGCCCTGGCCAGCAGGCAGGGGGTGAGGCTGCTGGAGATCGAGGTGGTGTGCTCCGATCTTGCGGAGCATCGGCGCCGGGTCGAGACCCGCCAGCTGGATGTGCCGGGCCTGCGCCCGCCCAGCTGGCAATCGGTGCTCGAGCATGACTATCAGCCCTGGGCGAGCTCGCCGCTGCGCCTGGACACCGCGCAGCTCTCACCGCAGCAGGCCCTGGCCCTGATTCTGGCGTGCCTGCCGGGCGCCTGAGGTTGCCGGGGGCAGAGGCGCCAAGTCTTTGAACCTCGGTGGTGCACTGACGGTCAGTGCTCAGGGCCCCGCGGTGGCGCCTTGGGCTCGTGCTGTGGGGCGCCATTGGCCGGAAAACTCCCGATAACGGGGCAAAACCCTCAGCGTGGGGGCTTTGTGCACCGATTCTGTTCGCGCAAAGCCGCGAGCGGCGTCGACTACGCTGCTGGGGCTTTGCTGCTGGGGGGCTTCAGCCTTCTTTGTGTCTCTTTTTTGAATCTATTTGTCGCTATGCGGTCATTTTTGCCACGGGCTAGCCCCGGGGCGGCGCATCGTGCATTTGCGGCATAGCGATTGCTATCACTCTTTCAGGGGGCAGGGTCCCTCACGCTCGAAGCCGGGTCACGTACACACAGGGTTCAAATAAAAAGCCGTTCACGTCACGGCAAGGAGTTGGCTATGTCCCGCGCTTTCTTTGATGAAATGTATGCTGCCGATGGCGTCTGCCGGCCTCACTACCAGGGTTTTGCCCGCTGGCTGGCGGACACTCCTCTGGAACTTTTGGACCAGCGCCGGCGTGAGGCCGACCTGCTGTTCCATCGCGCCGGTATCACCTTCACCCTGTACGGCGACGAGCAGGGCACCGAGCGCCTGATTCCCTTCGACATCATTCCCCGCAGCATCAAGGCCAGCGAATGGCGCACCGTGGAGCGCGGCTGCATCCAGCGGGTGCAGGCGCTGAACCTGTTCCTCGCCGACCTCTATCACGGCCAGCGGATTGTCAAGGAAGGCATCATCCCCGCCGAACAGGTGCTGGCCAACGAGGGCTACCAGGTGGCGATGCAGGGCCTGGACCTGCACCGCGGCGTTTATGCCCATATCGCCGGGGTCGATCTGGTGCGCGACGGCGACGGCAGCTACTACGTGCTCGAAGACAACCTGCGCACTCCCAGCGGCGTCAGCTACATGCTCGAAGACCGCAAGATGATGATGCGCCTGTTCCCCGAACTGTTCGCCGCCCAGCGCATCGCGCCCATCGACCATTACCCGAACCTGCTGCTCGATACCCTGAAAAGCTCCAGCCCCCTGGACAACCCGACCGTGGTGGTGCTGACCCCGGGGCGCTTCAACAGTGCCTATTTCGAACATGCGTTCCTGGCCCGGGAGATGGGCGTGGAACTGGTGGAAGGCGCCGACCTGTTCGTGCGTGACGACCGGGTGTACATGCGCACCACCGCCGGTGCCCAGACGGTGGACGTGATCTACCGACGCCTGGATGACGCCTACCTGGACCCGCTGTCGTTCAACCCCGATTCCATGCTCGGGGTGCCCGGGCTGATCGCCGCCTACCGCTGCGGCAACGTGGTGCTGGCCAATGCCGTGGGCACCGGGGTGGCCGACGACAAGTCGATCTACCCCTATGTGGACGAGATGATCCGCTTCTATCTGAGCGAGGAACCGATCCTCAAGAACGTGCCCACCTGGCAGTGCCGCAAGCCCGCCGAACTGTCCCACGTACTGGCCAACCTGGCGCAGTTGGTGGTCAAGGAAACCCAGGGTTCCGGCGGCTACGGCATGCTGGTGGGGCCGGCGGCCACGGCGGCGCAGATCGAGGAATTCCGTGCACGGATCAAGGCCCGGCCCGAGGCCTATATCGCCCAGCCGACCCTGTCGCTGTCCACCTGCCCGACCTTTGTCGAAAGCGGCATCGCGCCGCGGCATATCGACCTGCGGCCGTTCGTGCTTTCGGGTCGGGAAACCCGCCTGGTGCCCGGCGGCCTGACCCGGGTCGCGCTGCGCGAGGGCTCGCTGGTGGTCAACTCGTCCCAGGGCGGCGGCACCAAAGACACCTGGGTGGTGGAGGACTGAACCATGCTTTCAAGAACCGCAGCCGATCTGTACTGGATGTCCCGCTACCTGGAGCGTGCCGAGAACTTGGCACGCATGCTCGAAGTCAGTTATTCGCTGTCGCTGATGCCTCAGGCCGGGCGCGGCGACGGCCAGGCCGAACTGGCCATGTCGCTGCTGGCCGCCGGCACCCTGGACGATTACCACCAGCGCCACGGCAAACTCAACAGCGAGCGCATGCTGCATTTCTTCGCCCTCGACGAGAGCAACCCGGGCAGCATCTACTGCTGCCTGCGCGCGGCACGCAGCAATGCCCACGCGGTGCGCGGGCGGATCACCGCCGACATGTGGGAAAACATCAACGCCACCTGGCTGGAGATGCGCAACATCGCCCGCAACGGCCTGGGGCGCTATGGCATCAGCCAGTTCTGCGAGTGGGTCAAGGAGCGTTCGCACCTGTTCCGCGGCGCTACCGCCGGCACCATCATGCGCAACGATGCCTATCGCTTCATCCGCCTGGGAACCTTTATCGAACGCGCCGACAACACCCTGCGCCTGCTGGATGCGCGCTATGAAATGTTCGGCGAGGAGTCCGAGGAGGTCAGCGACGACTCGGCCCGCGGCTACTACCAGTGGAGCGCCTTGCTCCGCGCCTTGTCCTCCTTCGAGGCGTTCAACGAGATCTACCGCAACGCCCCGGGGGCCGAGCAGGTGTCCGAAATGCTGCTGCTGCGCGCCGATGTGCCGCGCTCGCTGCACGCCTGCGTCGAGGAGCTGGACCAGATCCTCGCTGCGCTGCCGGGGGACAACGGCCGCCCGGCACAGCGCCTGGCCGCCGAGCTGAATGCGCGGCTGCGCTACACCGGGATCAACGAGATTCTCGACTCCGGGCTGCACCAGTGGCTGACCGACTGCATCGCTCAGATCCGCCACCTGGGGCAAACCGTGCACGAGTCCTATCTGGAGGTGGTATGAAACTGTCCATTCGTCACGACACGACCTACAGCTACACCGATGAAGTCTGCACCAGCATCCAGTTTCTGCGCCTGACGCCCCAGAACAGCCTGCGCCAGCAGATCCTCCAATGGCACCTGGAGCTGCCGCGGCGGGTGCGTGCCCAGCGCGATCCCTACGGCAACATCCTCCACGTCATGACCCTGGACGAGCCCCACGGCGCGATCGTCCTCAGCGCTTTCGGCGAAGTGCAGATCGACCCGCTGCGCGAAGTGGAGGGCGACAGCCAGTCGCCGCTGCCGTTCCTGCGCAGCAGCCACCTGAGCAAGGCCGACCCGGCCCTGAGCGACTTTGCCCGACAGCATTGTGGCGAGCGCCGCGATCGCGCCGCGCTGATCGAGCTGATGCAGGCCCTGGCCGAGCACATGCCCTACAGCCCTGGCGCCACCGGGGTCGGCAGCACCGGCGCGCAAGCCTTTGCCGGCGGCGCCGGCGTCTGCCAGGACCACACCCATGCGTTCCTGGCCTGCGCCCGCAGCCTGGGCATACCGGCGCGTTACGTGTCCGGCTACCTGTGCACCGAGGATCAGAGCCACCTGGCCAGCCATGCCTGGGCCGAAGCCTGGCTGGATGACGGCTGGTACAGCTTCGACGTGACCAACCGCCTGGACCGCCCCGAGCGCCACCTGAAACTGGCGGTGGGCCTGGATTATCTGGACGCCTGCCCGGTACGCGGCATGCGTCGCGGTGGCGGGGCGGAGCAGATGCACGCTCAGGTGCAGGTCAGTTCCATGATGCAGGTCCAGCATCAATAGGCGCGCCGGGCTCAGTCGCGGCCCATGGCTTGGCGGCGGTATTCATCCGGGGTGGTGCCCATCATCCGCCGGAACATGCTGATAAAGGCCGAGGCGCTGCTGTAGCCCAGGTCCAGGCCGATGCTTTCCACGGTCCGTCCCTGTTCCAGCAGGGCCAGGGCCTGCACCACCTTCAGGCGCTGGCGCCATTCCACCAGTGACATGCCCAGCTCGCGCTGGCTGCGCCGCATCAGCGTGCGTTCGCTGGTGTTGGCGGCATGGGCCAGTTGCGGCAGCGAGCGCGGGTCGCCGGGGTTGGCCTTGAGGGTGCGCAGCACCGGGCCCAGCAGCGGGTCGTCGGAAGAGGGCAGGTAGCTGCCGGCGCAGGAGGCCTGCCCCAGCTTGTCCACCAGCACCTGCAGCAGGCGCTGTTGCTCGTCGCTCTGGGGCAGGCCCGGTGGCGCCTGGCGCAAGTCGTCCAGGAGGGCCAGGACCAGCGGGCTCAGGCTCAGGGCGCAGTGCCGGGCGGGCAGGGCGGTGCACCGCTCGGGCGCCAGGTACAGCGAGCAGTGGCAGGCTTCGTGGCGGTTGAAGCCCATGTGCTCGACATTCGGCGGCAGCCAGATGCCGTACTGCGGCGGCGCCAGGTAATGGTGGTCGCCCAGTTCGATTTCCATTACCCCGCTGTAGGCATAGACGAACTCGCCCCACGGATGGCGGTGGCGCGGGTAGGTGGCGTGGGCCGGCAGGTTGGCCGCGCGAAAGAAGATCGGTGCCGGCAGGGCTTCGCTGAAAGGCGGCAGGTGCAACTGTTGCGCGGCTTTGTTCACGGCGGGCACCGGTTGGCGGATAAGTGCTATGGGCTGGCGGATTAAAACTATATCTAGGAAAACTGTCAGGCGGACAATCCTTCATCACTTTTTCTCGATGAAGGATCTGCCATGGCCACTCGCCAACCCCTGGATGCCACCGCCTGCAGCCTGATGGTCGGCCTGTGTGCGATCTGGGGCCTGCAGCAGGTGGCGCTCAAGGCCACTGCGTCGGACATCGCCCCGGTGCTGCAGATTGCCCTGCGCTCCGGCGGCGCGGCGCTGCTGGTGGGCCTGCTGATGTGCTGGCGCGGCGAGCGCCTGGGGCTGGGCGACGGCCATTGGCGCCCGGGCCTGCTGGTGGGCGGGCTGTTCGCCCTGGAGTTTTTGCTGGTGGGTGAAGGGCTGCGCTACACCACGGCCTCGCACATGGCGATCTTTCTCTATACCGCGCCGATCTTCGCCGCCCTGGGGCTGCACTGGCTGATGCCGGCCGAGCGGTTGAAACCCGCGCAGTGGCTGGGTATTGGCGTGGCCTTTGGCGGCATAGTCGTGGCCTTTAGCGGCCCTGCCGCGGCCGGGCACGGCGGTGGCAGCCATGTGCTGCTGGGGGATTTTCTCGGGGTACTGGGTGGGGTCGCCTGGGGCGCCACCACCGTGGTGGTGCGCTGCTCGCGGCTGGCCTCTAGCCCCACCACCCGGACCCTGCAGTATCAACTGCTGGGGGCCTTTGTCTGGCTCGGGCTGGCGGCGCTGCTGACCGATCAGACCAACATCCATTTCACCCCGTTGGTGGTCGCCAGCCTGGGTTTCCAGGTGTTGGTGGTGTCGTTCGCCAGCTTCCTGATCTGGTTCACCCTGCTGCGCCGCTACCCGGCCTCGCGGTTGGGCGTGCTGTCGTTCATGACCCCGCTGTTCGGCATCGGTTTCGGGGTCTGGCTGCTGCATGAGCCGCTGGAGCCGAACTTCATTTTCGGCGCGTTGCTGGTGCTGGCGGGGATTGTCATGGTCAGCGGCTACGAGTGGCTGCGCCAGCGTTTCAAGCGCAATCGCGAAACCCCGGTGGCGCCGCGCAGTTCGTGAAAGCCCGGTTGTGGGCAAGTCGGCTCCTGCCAGTGAAACTGTCCCGGGGACGATTCAGCGTTTTGCCGCCTCAAGGGCGTGGCGAATGTCTTCCTGCAACTGGCGGGCACCGCTGCAGGCAGGGTCGGTGGGGCCGTGCTTGCAGGATTTATCCAGCACCTTCAGCGCCAGATCGGCGTCGGGCGCTACGCCTATGCCCCGGCTCAGGTGGAAGCCGTACATGGTGCAGGCCCAGGGGTCATCCAGCTCACAGGCCTTGTTGAAGGTCTGCACTGCACAGTGCCGGGTGCCCTGGCTGTCGGCGTCGGCCGTGAGCATGCCGGCGGCGCGGTTGGTGCAGCCGGAGACCAGGCCCAGGCTGCAAGCGCGCTGGTACAGCGGTTCATAGCCTTCGGCGGGCCCTTTGGCCTGTTGCAGGGTGGTTGCCAGCCAGTAGCAATCGTTGCCGTCGCCGGCTTCGCAGCGCTGCAGGCAGGCCCCCAGCTGCTCCGGTGTTTCGCAGCGGTTGGCCTGCGTGGCCCGTATCGCGGCCCTGGCCGGCATGTTGTCGCCGGGGCATTGCCTGGCCTGGGCCTGCCAGTCCTGCCGGGCCTGGACTTTGGCGTACAGGGCGTCGATCAGTGCCTGGTCGGTGGGCGCGGCATTGGCGGCAAGGCTCGACAGCAGGGCCATGCCGAACAGGCAGAAACGGTAGTGACGAGGCATGGGGCAGAGTCCTTTCCAGAGGTCATGGGCGCGGGCGTATCTTAAGGATTTTCAGCAATAGCTCCAGGCTGCCGGTGGGGTGGCGAGAGGTTTTTTTCATTTTGCCTGCGGCCACTCTCTTGTGGTCCCGGGGTTTTACTCTGTACTGTATATAAAAACAGTATACGGGCCCGACCATGCAACTGATCGACAAGCTGAGCATCCTCGCCGATGCCGCCAAGTACGACGCTTCCTGCGCTAGCAGCGGCGCGCCCAAGCGCAGCTCCGAAGGCAAGAGTGGGTTGGGTTCGAGCAATGGCATGGGCATCTGCCACAGCTATACGCCGGATGGACGCTGCGTCTCGCTGCTCAAGGTGCTGCTGACCAATTTCTGCCTCTACGACTGCCAGTACTGCGTCAATCGCCGTTCCAGCGACGTACCCCGGGCACGCTTCAGCCCCGAGGAAGTGGTGCGCCTGACCCTGGATTTCTACCGGCGCAATTGCGTCAGCGGGCTGTTCCTCAGCTCGGGGATCATCCGCTCGGCGGACTACACCATGGAGCAACTGGTGCAGGTGGCCAGGCTGCTGCGCGAAGAGCACGAGTTCCGTGGCTACATCCACCTCAAGACCATCCCCGACGCCGACCCGTTGCTGATCGAGCAGGCCGGGCGCTACGCCGACCGCCTCAGCGTCAACGTCGAGCTGCCCACCGACCAGGGCCTCAAGGCCCTGGCCCCGGAAAAGCACCTGGGCTCGATCAAGCAGGCCATGGGCACCATCTATACCGGCGAGCAGACGGTGCTCAACGAGCCCCGGGCGCCGCGCTTCGCCCCGGCCGGGCAGAGCACCCAGATGATCGTCGGCGCCGATGACACCGACGACAGCACCATCCTCCACAGCGCCGAGGCGCTGTACGGCAACTTCCGCCTGCGCCGGGTCTATTACTCGGCCTTCAGCCCGATTCCCAACAGCCCGAAAAGCGTACCCCTGGCCGCGCCACCGCTGATGCGCGAGCACCGCTTGTACCAGGCCGACTTCCTGCTGCGCGGCTATGGCTTCAGTGCCAACGAACTGTTCCAGGGGCCGGGGCACCTGGCCCTGGACATGGACCCCAAGCTGGCCTGGGCCCTGGACAACCGCAGCGTGTTTCCCCTGGACCTGAACCGTGCAGAACCGGCGCTGATCTCGCGCATTCCAGGGATTGGCCTGCGCACTACCCAGCGCCTGGTGGAACTGCGCCGCGAGCGGCGTATCCGCTACGAGGACCTGGCGCGCATGCGCTGTGTGCTGAGCAAGGCCAGGCCGTTCTTCATCACCAGCGACTATCACCCGCAGCAGGCGGAAACCAGCAGCGCGCTGCTCTACCAGCAACTGCGGGAACGCCCGCAACCTCAGCAGATGGGGCTCTGGGGATGATCAGCCTGGACTGTGACGACCTGTTCGACACCTGGCGCCAGCAGGCGCGCTGGCTGCTCAGCCATTCCATCGACCCGAGCCGGGTCAGTTGGTCCGGGACGCAGGAGGCCGATCTGTTCGCCAGCGATGAGGACTGCCCGCAGCAGCCCGGGCCGTTTCGTGCGCGGATTCCCCAGGCCCTGCTGCAGCTGCTGGAACGGGCCGCCTGCTATCGCGGCGATCAGCGCTGGAGCCTGTTGTACGAGGTGCTGTGGCGGGTCAGCCATGGCGACCGCACGGCCATGCTCAGCGGCGATCAACTGGGCAGCGAGTTGCAGCGGCGAATCAAGCAAGTCGACCGCGAGGCCCATCACCTGCATGCCTTCGTGCGCTTCGTCAGCTTGCCCGCGGGCCGCTCACAGCTGGCCGAGCAGCCTGAATACGTGGCCTGGCACGAGCCGGCCCACGACATCCTGGCCCCGGCCAGCCGGCATTTCATCGGGCGCATGGGGCGCCACCGCTGGATGATCGCCACGCCCCGGGACGGGGTGTATTTCGACGGTACGCAACTGCACCACCAGAGGCGCTGCCCCAGCGCCTGGCGGCAACTGGCCCAGGCCAGTGAAGACCCCGGGGGCGAGCTGTGGCTGGCCTACTACAGCCATATCTTCAACCCGGCGCGGCTCAACCCCCGGGTGATGCAGGGCCATTTGCCGGCGCGCTTCTGGAAGCACTTGCCCGAGGGGCCGCTGATTCCGGCACTGATCAACCAGGCTCGCCACGGCAAGCAGCGCGACGGGCAGGCCAGCCAGGTGGCAGCACGGCCAGGCAAGCGGATCGGCCAGCCGCGCGGCGATAGCGCTGGGCAGGCCCCAGGGCCTTCCCTGACAATGGGCGGCTTTGAACAATGAGGCAGGCAGCCAATGGATGAAGGCGTGGATGACGGCAAGGGCATTACCGAGGAATTCTGGTCGAAGGGAGTGACTGACGACGCGAAGATGATGTGGCGGGTGGGCAGCCGCGGCGTGACCTTCCTGGCGGCGCTGCTGCTGCCCAAGACCGGGTTCAAGACCGTTGATATCGGGGTCGGGGTGCTGACCATGCTGATCCCCTTGCTGGTGATCGAAACCCAGAGGGCCTATTCGAAGTTTTCCCCCGGGTTCCTCGCCTGGGTGATCCGCATCAGTGTGTTTGCCAGCGGTGTGGCCATGGCCAGCCTGGGGCTGGTGGTCTACTTCGGGGTCGTGATGCCTTTGGTTTCAGCGGTGGGCATGCTTTTTTTTCAACAGAGCGCCAGCCTCCAGTTCCAGGGGCACAGGGGGATGGAACAGGTCGGTTTCTGGTGGATGGCGGCTGTCACCGGCTTTGCCGTGATGTATGCAGTGGTCAAGAATTTTCGCGAGACCAAGGTGTTCGAGATCGTCTATCACCTGCCACGCAACGGCGTGAGGCAGCTCATGCAAGAGCGACCGCTGCGCGCCAGCGACTGGCCGATGTTCGTCTGGTTCGAACTCTGCGTATTGATCGTAAGCTTTCTCTACACCTTGATGGCTTCCCAGGCCGCGCTGCTGGTGGTGGATGGAACGCAACAGGTGCTGATGTTGTTCGGTATCAGCCTCTGAGGGAGCCCCGCCTTCGGCTGGCATCCTGCAGGCTCCAGGCATGAAAAAGCCCGCCCCTGGCAACCAGGGGCGGGCTCGGCTGAAGCAGGGAGGGGAATCAGACCTTGACGATCCAGCCCGCTGGCGCTTCGACGTCGCCGGTCTGCACACCGGTCAGCTCTTTGTAGAGCTTCTGGGTGATCGGGCCGACTTCTTTTTCGCTGTAGAACACGTGCAGCTTGTTCTGGTACTCGATGCCGCCGATCGGCGTGATTACCGCGGCAGTACCGCAGGCACCGGCTTCCTTGAAGTCCGCCAGCTTGTCGATGAACACGTCGCCTTCGACCACTTCCAGGCCCAGGCGGGTCTTGGCCAGTTCGATCAGCGACAGGCGGGTAATGCCCGGCAGTACCGATGGCGAGTTGGGGGTGACGAATTTGTCGTCATGGGTGATGCCGAAGAAGTTGGCCGAACCCACTTCCTCGATCTTGCTGTGGGTCAGCGGGTCGAGGTAGATGCAGTCGGCGAAGCTGGCTTTCTTGGCCTGGGCGCCGGGCATCAGGCTGGCGGCGTAGTTGCCACCGACCTTGGCCGCGCCGGTGCCCTGAGGCGCCGCGCGGTCGTAGCTGGAGATCAGGAAGTTGTGCGGGGTCAGGCCGCCCTTGAAGTAGGCGCCGACCGGGATGGCGAAGATCGAGAAGATGAACTCCGGCGCGGTGCGCACGCCGATGTTATCGCCGACGCCGATCACGAACGGGCGCAGGTACAGCGCGCCGCCGGTGCCGTAGGGCGGGATGAAGCGTTCGTTGGCCTTGACCACGGCCTTGCAGGCTTCGATGAACTGTTCGGTGGAGACTTGCGGCATCAGCAGGCGGGCGCAGCTGCGCTGCATGCGTGCGGCGTTCTGGTCCGGACGGAACAGGTTGATCGAACCGTCCTTGCAGCGGTAGGCCTTGAGGCCTTCGAAACATTGCTGGCCATAGTGCAGGGCGGTGGAGCCCTCGCTGATGTGCAGCACATTGTCTTCAGTCAGGGTGCCTGCGTCCCACTCGCCGTTACGCCAGTGCGACAGATAGCGCTTGTCTGTCTTGATGTAGTCAAAACCCAGCTTGTCCCAATTGATGCTTTCGTTACCCATGACACCCTCTATCGCTTAACAACCGTCGGAACGGCTCAAGGCTTCTGACGTTTTTTTGGATGGGCACAACAATACTGCATTCCGGGGGCATGCCGCATCCCGGACGATGGGAGGGGGCGCAAAAAAACTTAGCCTGCTTATGAAGCTTCCCCCATACCCCCTGTAGGAGCGAGCTTGCTCGCGAAGGTCTCGGCGAGAACGCTTGGCTATTCCCGCCAGCTCTTTCGCGAGCAAGCTCGCTCCTAACTGGGCACAGTCCTGTGTGCCCCTTGAATGGTTACAGATGCAGGGCGTGGCCCAGGGCCCGCAGCGCCGCTTCCTGAACCGCTTCACCCAGGGTCGGGTGGGCGTGGATGGTGCCGCCGATGTCTTCCAGGCGCGCGCCCATTTCCAGGGATTGGCCGAACGCCGTGGACAACTCGGAGACTCCGACTCCCACTGCCTGCCAGCCGACAATCAGGTGATTGTCACTTCGGGCCACCACCCGCACGAAACCGCTTTTCGATTCCAGGGTCATGGCCCGGCCATTGGCCGCGAACGGGAAGCTGCTGACGATGCAATCCAGGCCAGCGGCGCGGGCCTCGTCCGGGGTCTTGCCCACCACCACCAGTTCCGGGTCGGTGAAGCACACCGCCGGGATCGCCGCCGGGTTGAATTCCCGGTGCTTGCCCGCGATCAGCTCGGCGACCATCTCGCCCTGGGCCATGGCCCGGTGGGCGAGCATCGGCTCACCGCTCAGGTCGCCGATGGCCCAGACGTTGCGCATGCTGGTCTGGCAGCGGTGGTCGATCTTGATGGCCGCGCCGTTCATCTCCAGGTTCAGGCTTTCCAGGTTCCAGCCCTGGGTGTTGGGCTTGCGGCCCACCGCCACCAGCACCTGGTCGGTGGCCAGGTTCAGGGTGTCGCCATTGGGTTCGCGCACCTGCAGGCTGCTGCTGGCGGCATCGAAGCCCAGCACGCTGTGCTTGAGGTAGAGCTTGATCCCCAACTGCTTCACCGACTCCAGCACCGGCTGGGTCAGTTCGCCGTCGTAGGCCGGCAGGATGCGTTCCTGAGCCTCCACCACGCTGACTTCGACGCCGAGCTTGCGGTAGGCGATGCCCAGTTCCAGGCCGATATAGCCGCCGCCGACCACGGTCAGGCGCTTGGGCAGGGTCTTGGGCGCCAAGGCCTCGGTGGAAGAGATGATCGGCCCGCCGATGGGCAGCATCGGCAGGTTGACACTTTTCGAACCGGTGGCCAGCAGCAGGTGCTCACAGTGGATACGGGTATCGGCGCCTTCGATCTCCACGGTCTTGCCGTCGATGACCCTGGCCCAGCCCTGGATCACCTGGACCTTGTTTTTCTTCAGCAGCGCGGCGACCCCGGTGGTCAGGCGGTCGACGATGCCGTCCTTCCATTCCACGCTCTTGCCGATGTTCAGGGTCGGTGCGGCCACTTCAATGCCCAGGGCCGAGCCCTGGCTGTGGTGGCGGGTCTGGTGGAACTGCTCGGCGACATGGATCAGCGCCTTGGACGGGATGCAACCGATGTTCAGGCAGGTGCCGCCCAAGGACTGGCCCTCCACCAGAATGGTGGAAATGCCCAGCTGGCCGGCGCGGATGGCCGCCACATAACCGCCAGGGCCGCCGCCGATGATCAGCAGTTGGGTATTGAGAGTCTGTTGCATGTCTTACTCCACAAACAGCGTGGCGGGTTGTTCGAGCAGGCCGCGAATGGCCTGGATGAATTGCGCAGCGTCCATGCCGTCGACCACCCGATGATCGAAGGAGCTGGAGAGGTTCATCATCTTGCGGATCACGATCTGGCCCTTGACCACCATGGGCCGCTCGACGATGCGGTTGACTCCGACAATCGCCACTTCCGGCAGGTTCAGCACCGGGGTGCTGACGATCCCGCCCAGGGCACCGAGGCTGGTGAGGGTGATGGTGGAGCCGGAGAGTTCATCCCGGGCGGCTTTGCCGCTGCGAGCAGCCTGGGCCAGGCGCGCGATTTCCTCGGCGTTGCCCCACAGGCTGCGGGCTTCGGCGTGGCGCACCACCGGTACCATCAGGCCGACGTCGCTCTGGGTGGCGACCCCGACATGCACCGCGCCGTGACGGGTGATGACCTGGGCTTCGTCGTCGTAACGGGCATTGATCTGCGGGAAGTCGCGCAGGGCGACCACCATGGCCCGCACCAGGAACGGCAGCAGGGTCAGCTTGCCGCGGGTGGCGCCGTGTTTTTCATTGAGGTGGATGCGCAGCTCTTCCAGGGCGGTGACGTCCACTTCCTCGACATAGCTGAAGTGCGCAGCGCGGTGCTTGGACTCCTGCATGCGCTGGGCGATCTTGCGGCGCATGCCAATGACCTGGATCTGCTCTTCGTCGTGGCGCTCGGCATAACCGGCCCCCGGCGCCGGGTAGCCCTTGAGCGGCTGGCTGTCCTGGGCCAGGTAGGCCTCCAGGTCTTGGTGCAGGATGCGCCCGGCCGGGCCGCTGCCTTGCACCAGGCGCAGCTGGATGCCCAGATCCAGGGCGTGCTTGCGCACCGCCGGCGAGGCCAGCGGGCGTTCGTCGGCTTCCCGGGCCACCGGTGCCTGGGGCGCGGCGCGGCAGGCGGCTTGGCTGACGACGGCTTTTTCCACCTTCGGCGCTTCGACCACTGGCGCGGCCGCCGCCGGCTTATTAATAGCTGCCGGCTCTTTTACCGCCGGTGCGGCTGCCTGGGCGGACTCCTTGAGGTTGCCCGCGCCTTCGACCTCGATGCTGATGAGAATGCTGCCCACCGCCATCACTTCACCGGGCTCGCCGCCCAGGGAGATGACCGTGCCGTGAACGGGGGAGGGGATGTCGACCATCGCCTTGTCGGTCATCACGTCCGCCAGCACCTGATCTTCCACTACCTGATCGCCGACCTTGACGTGCCACTGCGCCAGTTCCACTTCCGCGATGCCTTCGCCGATGTCCGGCATCTTGATTACGTGCGTGCCCATTCAGACCTCCATGACCCGTTGCAGCGCCGCGCCCACTCGGGACGGCCCTGGGAAATATGCCCACTCCTGCGCGTGGGGATACGGCGTATCCCAACCGGTGACGCGCTCGATCGGGGCTTCCAGGTGGTGGAAGCAGTGTTCCTGCACCAGCGACACCAGTTCGGCGCCGAAACCGCAGGTGCGGGTGGCTTCGTGTACCACCACGCAACGGCCGGTCTTCTTCACCGACTTGACGATGGTGTCCAGGTCCAGGGGCCACAGGCTGCGCAGGTCGATGACCTCGGCGTCGATGCCGGTTTCCTCGGCCGCCACTTGCGACACATAGACGGTGGTGCCGTAGGTGAGGACGGTGACGTCCTTGCCCGGGCGGGCGATGGCCGCCACATCCAGGGGCACCTTGTAGTAGCCGTCCGGCACCTGGGCCGCCGGGTGCTTCGACCAGGGGGTTACCGGGCGGTCGTGGTGGCCATCGAACGGGCCGTTATACAGGCGCTTGGGTTCGAGGAAGATCACCGGGTCATCGTTCTCGATGGAGGCGATCAGCAGGCCCTTGGCGTCGTAGGGGTTGGAGGGCATCACGGTGCGCAGGCCGCAGACCTGGGTGAACATCGCCTCGATGCTCTGGCTGTGGGTCTGGCCGCCGTAGATGCCGCCGCCGCAAGGCATGCGCAGGGTCATGGGCGCGGTGAACTGGCCGGCGGAGCGATAGCGCAGGCGCGCGGCTTCGGAAATGATCTGGTCCGAGGCCGGGTAGACGTAGTCGGCGAACTGGATTTCCGCCACCGGGCGCAGGCCGTAGGCGCCCATGCCGATGGCCGCGCCGACGATGCCGCTTTCCGAGATCGGCGCGTCGAACACCCGCGAGGTGCCGTACTTGGCCTGCAGGCCTTCGGTGCAGCGGAACACGCCGCCGAAGTAGCCCACGTCCTGGCCGAACACCACGACGTTGTCGTCACGCTCAAGCATCACATCCATGGCCGAGCGCAGGGCCTGGATCATGGTCATGGTGGTGGTGGTCATGGCGGTGTCCAGCTGGATATTGTTGTTGTGATCGTTCATTTCAGATCCCCAGTTCCTGGCGTTGGCGTTTCAAGTGCTCGGGCATGTCCTTGTAGACATCCTCGAACATGGTCGCGGCGCTGGGGATCTGGCCGCCGGCGAGGGTGCCGTACTGTTCGGCTTCCTTCTGGGCGGCGATGACCTGGGCTTCCAGCTCGGCACTGACCGCGGCGTGTTCCTCTTCGGACCACTGGCCGATCTTGATCAGGTGCTGCTTGAGGCGGGCAATCGGATCGCCCAGGGGGAAGTGGCTCCAGTCGTCGGCCGGGCGGTACTTGGACGGGTCGTCGGAGGTGGAGTGCGGGCCGGCGCGGTAGGTGACCCACTCGATCAGGGTCGGGCCGAGGTTGCGCCGGGCGCGTTCGGCGGCCCAGCGCGAGGCGGTGTAGACGGCGATGAAGTCGTTGCCGTCGACCCGCAGGGAAGCGATGCCGCAGCCCACGCCGCGTCCGGCGAAGGTGGTGGCTTCACCGCCGGCGATGGCCTGGAAGGTGGAGATCGCCCACTGGTTGTTGACCACGTTGAGGATCACCGGTGCGCGGTACACGTGGGCGAAGGTCAGGGCGGTGTGGAAGTCCGACTCGGCGGTGGCGCCGTCGCCAATCCAGGCCGAAGCGATCTTGGTATCGCCCTTGATCGCCGAGGCCATGCCCCAGCCCACGCCCTGCACGAACTGGGTCGCCAGGTTGCCGGAGATGGTGAAGAACCCGGATTCCTTCACCGAGTACATGATCGGCAACTGGCGCCCCTTGAGCGGATCGCGCTCGTTGGACAGCAGTTGGCAGATCATCTCCACCAGCGGCACTTCCCGGGCCATCAGGATGCTTTGCTGGCGGTAGGTGGGGAAGCACATGTCGTCGATGTTCAGGGCCAGGGCCTGGGCACTGCCGATGGCTTCCTCGCCCAGGCTCTGCATATAGAAGGACATCTTCTTCTGCCGTTGGGCGACCACCATGCGATTGTCGAAGATCCGCGTCTTGAGCATGGCGCGCATGCCCTGGCGGAGAATCTCCATAGGCACGTCCGCGGCCCAGTCGCCCAGGGCGTTGCCCTGGTCGTCGAGCACGCGGATCAGGCCACGGGCCAGGTCGGCGCAGTCGGCAGGTTCGATATCGATAGGAGGTTTGCGGGCCAGGCCGGCATCGTTAAGACGCAGGTAGGTGAAGTCGGTCTTGCAGCCGGGACGCCCCGAGGGTTCGGGAACGTGCAGGCGTAGCGGTGCATACGCGGTGGTCATGGCTTTCTACGCTCGATCTTGTGGATTTCTTGTAATTGGGCGCGCTAGCTGACAGTCATTCCCTGGGTAAGAGAAATCTTGTCCTACAAACATCATAGGCCGGGCGTAGAAGAATATTTATCTCTGTTTCATTGCGCTGGACGGTATTTGCAGATAAAAAATCTGCATAAACATAAAAAAAAGGTTGTTTTGTCTCATGCGCAAACTGGACCGTACCGATATCGGCATTCTCAACAGTCTTCAGGAGAATGCCCGCATCACCAACGCTGACCTCGCCCGCTCGGTGAATCTTTCGCCCACCCCGTGTTTCAACCGGGTCAAGGCCATGGAGGAACTGGGGCTGATCCGCGAGCAGGTGACCCTGCTGGATGCCGACCTGTTGGGGCTGCACGTCAATGTGTTCATCCACGTCAGCCTGGAGAAGCAGGTGGAAGAGGCCCTGCAGCACTTCGAGGAGGCGATTGCCGACCGCCCGGAAGTGATGGAGTGCTACCTGATGGCGGGTGACCCGGACTACCTGATCCGCGTGCTGGTGCCCAGCATCCAGTCCCTGGAACGCTTCATGATGGACTTCCTGACCAAGGTCCCCGGGGTGGCCAATATCCGCTCCAGCTTCGCCCTCAAGCAGGTGCGCTACAAGACCGCGCTGCCGCTGCCGGCCAACGGCCTGACCCTGGGCACCTGAGGCTCAGGCCGGGATTTCGTTCCACAGCTGCTGCAGCTGCTTGAAGTCCCAAGCCTCCGGCGCTTCCCGGGCGACGATGTGTTCCTCGCCCTGCAGCCGTGACAGGTCCAGGATCCGTTGTGGCAGGGGCATCTTCGAGCGCGTGGAAAAGAACACCTTGACCTTGGGCAGCAGCAGCGACTCGCTGTTCTGCTCCAGGACCACCGCCAGCTTGCCGCTGTGCAGGCGCACCAGAGAGCCCACCGGATAGATGCCGACGCACTTGACCAGGGCCTGCAACACCCGCGAGTCGAAATGTCCGGTCCAGCCGGACATGCGCTGCAAGGCCTCGGCCGGGTCCCAGCCACGGTTATAGGGGCGGGTCGAGGTCACGGCGTCATACACGTCGCAGACCGCGCCCATCTGTGCGAATAGACTGATCTGCTCCCCCGCCAGGTGGTGCGGGTAGCCGCTGCCGTCGATCTTTTCGTGATGGTGCAGGCACACATCCAGCACCAGCGCGTCCAGCTGCGGGTTCTGGCGCAGGATGGCCCCACCGGCGGCGGGGTGCAGCTTGATCCGTTCGAACTCGTCGGCGGAGAGTTTTTCCGGTTTGTTGAGGATGCTCTCGGGGATGGTCAGCTTGCCGATGTCGTGCAGCAGCCCGGCGACCCCGGCCTGGTGCACCTGGGCCACCGGCAGTTCCAGTTGCCGGGCCACCGCCACCATCAGCGCGCAGACCGCCACCGAGTGCATGTAGGTGTAGTCGTCGGCGGTCTTGAGACGGGCCAGGCTGATCAGTACGTCGGGGTGGCGCAGCAGCGAGGTGGAGACGTTGTGCACCAGGTCGTCCACCTTGACCAGCTCGATGGCCTGGCCCATGCGCACTTCCTGGAACATCTGCATTACCGCCTTCTTGGAGTGGGCGCAGATCTTCAGTGCGCGCTGGATTTCCTCGGCCCGCTCCACCCGCAGCGGGGCGTCGCTCTTGAGCGGCGGCTGGGTGGCCGGGGCACTGGGCTGCGGGTTCGCCGGCAGGTCCAGGCCCTTGGCCGTGTCGATCCACAGGCTGCTGACATTGGACTGATGCAAGCGCTGCAGGTCGGCGCGGCTATTGAGCACGAAGCCGGCTTTCCAGAACGAATGGTCCAGCCACGAACCGCAGAATTGGTGGATGTACATGCCCATCTGCAACTGCTGCACGGAAATGAGTTTGAGCACGGTCAAGCCCCCCACCTGATTCAGACCGGCTCGGGCGCCAAGAGGCGCCCGGGCCGGCTGATCGATAACGCTCCTTGCCGTTACTTATCCTGAACCGCTTGACCGGTCGCGCCCGGTCATAGGGAGAAGCGTGCCACCAGTTTGTTCAGACTGACCGCCAGTGACGACAGTTCACTGCTGGCAATGGAGGTCTGGCTGGCGGCGGACGAGCTCTGCACCGACAGGTCGCGGATGCTCATCAGGTTCTGGTCCACCGAGCGTGCCACCTGGGCCTGTTCCTCCGAGGCGGTGGCGATCATCAGGTTGCGTTCGTTGATGTGGCTGATGGCCTGGGTAATGTGACCGATGGCCGAGCCGGCTTCATGGGCGATGGCCAGGGTCTGGCTGGCGTCCTCGCTGCTTTGTTGCATGGACAGCATGGCTTTGTTCGAACCGCTCTGGATGCCCTGGATCATCTGTTCGATTTCCTGGGTCGAGAGCTGGGTGCGGTGGGCCAGGGCCCGCACTTCATCGGCGACCACGGCAAAGCCGCGGCCTTGCTCGCCGGCCCGGGCGGCCTCGATGGCGGCGTTGAGGGCCAGCAGGTTGGTCTGCTCGGCAATGGCGCGGATCACGTCCAGGACCTTGGTGATGTCCTGGGCCTGTTGCGCCAGGCCGGCCATTTCCACCCGGGTGTTTTCCACGGTGCCGGTGAGCTTTTCGATGGAGTGGATGGTCTGCTCGACCCGCTCCTTGCCCAGCCCGGCGGAGCGCTCGGATTCCTGGGTCGACTGCGAAGCGGACACTGCGTTGCGCGCCACTTCCTCGACGGCGGCGGTCATTTCGTTGACCGCCGTGGCGGCTTGTTCGGTCTCCATGCTTTGCTGCTGGATGCCGGCGTTGGACTCGCGGGTGATGGCGCTCATTTCCTCGGCGGCCGAGGCCAGTTGGGTGGACGAATCGGCAATGTGGCGGATGGTCGACTTCAGGCTGTCGAGCATGGCCCGGGTGGCGGTCTGCAGCTCGGTGAGTTCGTCCTGGCCGCTGACTTCAACCTGGGTGCGCAGATCGCCCTCGGCGATTTTCCGCGTGGTCGCCAGCAGGGTCTGCACCGGCAGGATGATGCTGCGAGTGAAGAGTAGGGCGATCAGCGCGGTGAGCAGGATGGCCACGACAATGATCACCCCGGTCAGGGTAATCCCGGCGGTGAACTGGGCGCCGGCATCGGTGGCCGATTGCGCCGCGCCTTGTTCGTTGATGCGGATCAGCTCATCGATGGAGGACTGCAGGGTGTTGGCCAGGGGCACCGTCACCTGGTTGACATAGTTGGTGGCCTCTTCGGTGCTGCTGGTCTTGCTGCTTTCCAGGAGCACGGCCAGCTTGTCCTGGTAGGCCTGGGCGCCGCTCTTGACCAGGTCGTAGGTGTCTTGCTCATGGGGGCTGGATACCAGCGCAGCGTAGTCCTTGATGGCCTGGTTGAGGTTGCTCTTGAGTGTTGCGAGGTTGCCCAGGGTGGCGGCCTTGTCAGCCGCATTCTCGGTGACATAGTGCAGCGTTTCGAGACGCAGGCGCAGGGTGCTCGATTCAATCAGGGTGGCTTGCCGCACGCTGGGCAGCCAGTTGGTTTGCAGCTCTACCGCGGCATCATGGATCTGCCCCATCTTCCACAGGGCCAGTCCTCCCAGGCCAACCAATAACACGCAGATCGAGCCGAAGCTGATTAGCGCACGCAAGGTCAATTTCATGTTTCTTGTCACCATAAGGCACCTGCTTGTTTGGAGTGGTACGGCTGATACTTCGACTCCCTGTCGCCTTGATGCCAATCTGATCTCATTAAAGTGAAAAATCTGTAGAAATGTAAAAAAGTATTTCTAGTTTTTCGGGGTTGTTCAGCAAGGCGACAGGCCGGGCAATGCCTTTTTCGCAGGCGTTACTTGTGCAGTCTAGGTAACCCTCGGGCGGCTCCATTTGACCCTCATCAAGGCCGTTTGCCGAAGACCCAGGCATGCTGTGCAGGCCCAACCGGAGAAGAAGGAATACCCATACATGACCCCCCCTGTCAGTCAAGCCTCCGAGGCCCGGGCACGCTTGCCCGTCGGGCTGTTGATCGCCGTGCTGGCGCTGGTCGCCGTGCTGCTTCTGCCGCTGCCCGCCGACCTGCCGGTCGCGGGGCACAGGATGCTGGCGATCCTGGCCTTTGCCGTGGTGGTGTGGATCAGCGAAGCGGTGTCCTACGAGGCCAGCGCGATCATGATCACCGCATTGATGGCCTTCCTGATCGGCACCGCGCCGACCCTGCAGGACCCGACCCAGCTCTATGGCAGCTCGGCGGCCATCAGCCTGGCCCTCACCGGGTTCTCCAACTCGGCCTTGGCCCTGGTGGCCGGTGCCTTGTTCATCGCCGCCGCCATGACCCACACCGGCCTCGACCGGCGCATCGCCCTGGTGACCCTGACCCGGGTCGGCACCAGCACCCGGCGCATCCTTGTCGGCGCCATCGCCGTGACCATCCTGCTCAGCCTGCTGGTGCCCAGCGCCACCGCCCGCAGTGCCTGCGTGGTGCCGATCATGATGGGGGTGATTGCCGCCTTCGGCGTCGACAAGCGCTCCAACATCGCCGCCGGGCTGATGATAGTCGTGGCCCAGGGCACCAGCATCTGGAACGTCGGGATCCAGACCGCCGCGGCGCAGAACCTGCTGACCGTGGGCTTTATGGACAAGATGCTCGGCCAGCGCGTGGCCTGGCTCGACTGGCTGATCGCCGGGGCGCCCTGGGCGCTGATCATGTCCCTGGTGCTGCTGTGGCTGGTGCTGAAACTGCTGCCGCCGGAAACCGACAGCATCCCCGGCGGCAAGGAGGCGGTGGCCCAGTCCCTGGCGGACATCGGCCCCATGACCGGGCCGCAGAAACGCCTGCTGGCGGTGTCGCTGCTGCTGCTTCTGGCCTGGTCCACCGAAGGCAAGCTGCACCCCTTCGACACCACGACCACCACCTACGCCGGGCTGGTGATCCTGCTGCTGCCACGGATCGGCATCATGACCTGGAAGGATGTGCAGTCGCGCATTCCCTGGGGCACGGTGATCGTCTTCGGGGTTGGCATCAGCCTCGGTTCGGCGCTGCTCAGTACCCAGGCCGGGCAGTGGCTGGGGAGCCAGGTGGTGGCCCATACCGGCCTGGACCAGGTGGGGCCTTTGGCGGTGTTCGCGATTCTCGCGGCGTTCCTGATCCTCATTCACCTGGGGTTCGCCAGCGCCACGGCGCTGACCTCGGCCTTGCTGCCGATCCTGATCGCCGTGCTGCAGACCCTGCCGGGAGAATTCAGCCGCCTGGGCATGACCATGCTCCTGGGCTTTGTGGTCAGCTACGGTTTCATCCTGCCCATCAACGCGCCGCAGAACATGGTCTGCCTGGGCACCGAGACCTTCAACGCGCGGCAGTTCGCCCGGGTCGGGCTGCTGGTGACGCTGATCGGCTACCTGTTGATGCTGGTGTTCGCCATGACCTGGTGGAAATGGCTGGGCTGGATGTAGGAAAAGTAAATCCCTTCACAGTGACCCGCTGAACACCCGGGTCACGCTGCCGGCCAGGCGCACCTTGCCCTGGCCGTCCCAGCTCACCGTCACCGGCCCGCCATCGCACAGCACCCGCACCGGGCTGTCCAGCAGGCCGCGGCGGATGCCGTTGACGGCCGCTGCGCAGGAGCAGGAGCCGGAACCCAGGGGGATGGCGCCATTGCGCTCCCAGATGCGCAGGCGGATGGTCTGGCGATCGATCACCTGAATGAAGTGCACATTGGTCTTGTGCGGAAACAGCGGGTGGTTCTCGATCTCTGGGCCCAGCGTGGCAATGTCCAGCGGGGCCAGGTCGGCGACGAAAAAGCTGCAATGGGGATTGCCCATGCTGCACGCCGCCGGTGTTCCCGGCAGTGGCAGGTGCAGGCTGTCCAGCTCTCGGGCCAGGGGAATGGACTGCCAGTCGAACGAAGGCAGGCCCATTTCCACCGACACCGACCGATCCTCAAGGCGCAGGCATTGCTGCAGTCCGCGGGCGGTTTTCACCTGCACCGAGGTGACGCCGCTTTCCTGCATCAGCAGATCGGCGGCGCCCCGGGTGGCACTGCCGCAGGTGTCCAGGCTTGAACCATCGGCGTTGAAGAAGGTCAGTTGCGCCGCGCTGTCGCTGCAATCGCCGAGCACCACCAACTGATTGAAACCGATGCCACGCCGGCGGTCCCCCAGGGTTCTGGCCAGCTCGCGGGTGATCGGGTTGGTGCGGCCACGGGCGTCGATCAGCACGAAATCGTCACCATTGGCGTGCATCTTCACAAAGTTCAGGGGCATTCGGGCTCCAGCAGGCGGGGGCAGGGAAGGGCCAGCGCATGCAGGATTCCGAAAAAAAGCCACCGGCGCCAGCACCTTAAAATAAAATTCATCCTGCGAGCCCGGCTGTTGCCTGGGCTGGGGGATTTTCCGGCACACTGCCGGACCACCAGGAACATCGCCGACCGCCGCAACAGCGGCCGGCACAGCACAAGGTCATGGCATGGATCACTACGCCCCGCGCAACTGGCAGCCCCACGAAAAGCCCAGTTTGCCCGGTTCCCCCTCGACACCGTTGCACCCCACCCACAAGCGCCTGGCCTATGCGCTGGTGGGCTTGCTGGTGGCCATCACCGGTGGCCTGGGCAACTCGTTGGTGATCGCCAACCTGCCTTACCTGCAGGGGGCGCTGGGGGCGACCACTGCGGAGATGGCCTGGCTGCCGGCCGCCTACGTGATGACCAACGTGTCGATGAACCTGTTGCTGGTGAAGTTTCGCCAGCAGTTCGGCCTGCGCGCCTTCACCGAAGTGTTCCTGGTGCTCTACGCCCTGGTGACCTTCGGCCACCTGTTCGTCAACGACCTGAGCTCGGCCATCGCCGTGCGCGCGGCCCACGGCATGGTCGGCGCGGCGCTGAGCTCCCTGGGCCTGTACTACATGGTCCAGGCCTTCCCGGCGAAGTGGCGGCTCAAGGCCCTGGTGCTGGGGCTGGGCGCCTCGCAACTGGCCTTGCCCCTGGCCCGGCTGTTTTCCGAGGACCTGCTGCAGATCGCCGAATGGCGCGGCCTGTACCTGTTCGAACTGGGCCTGGCGCTGACCTCCCTGGGCTGCGTATTCATGCTCAAGCTGCCCCCGGGGGACCGCTTCCGTACCTTCGAGAAACTCGACTTCCTGACCTTTGCCCTATTGGCCACTGGCGTGGCGCTGCTGTGCGCGGTGCTGTCTTTGGGGCGTATCGACTGGTGGCTGGAGGCGCCGTGGATCGGCTATGCCAGTGCCGGCTCCATCGTGCTGATCCTGGCCGGGCTGTGCATTGAACACAACCGCAGCAACCCGATGCTGATGACCCGCTGGCTGGGCAGCGGGGCGATGATCCGCCTGGCTCTGGCAGTGATACTGATTCGCATGGTGTTGTCGGAACAGTCCACCGGCGCCGTAGGCTTTCTCCAGGCGCTGAACATGAGCAGCCAGCAGATGCGCATGCTCTACGGGGTGATGCTGCTGGGCAGCATTGCCGGGTTGGCCACCAGCGCCCTGACCATCAACCCGGCGCACCTGTTGATGCCGCTGGTCATTTCCCTGGCGCTGATGGCCGTGGGGTCGGTAATGGACAGCTTTTCGAGCAACCTCACGCGCCCGGCCAACATGTACTTCAGCCAGTTCCTGCTGGCCTTCGGCGGTACGTTCTTTCTTGGCCCGACCATGGTCCTTGGCACCCGCAACGTGCTGACCAACCCGCGCAACCTGGTGAGCTTCTCGGTGCTGTTCGGCATCTGCCAGAACCTCGGCGGGCTGATCGGCTCGGCCTTGCTCGGGACCTTCCAGATCGTGCGCGAGAAGTACCATTCCAGCCATATCGTCGAGCAGTTGACCCTGCTTGATCCCCAGGTCCTGGCCCGGGTACAGAGCGGCGGGCTGGCCTATGGCAAGGTCATCGCCGACCCGGACCTGCGCACCCTGCAAGGCATACGCAGCCTGGCCGCCGCGGCCACGCGCGAAGCCAATGTGCTGGCCTATAACGATGTATTCATGCTGATCGCGGTGATTGCGGTACTGACCATGATCTGGATATTCATTCGCAGCCTGTGGCTGATGAGCACGACCCAAGCGGTCGCGCCTGCCGCCCCGGCTCCCGTTCAACAAAGTGGTGCCTCTTCTTCATGAGCGAAACCGTCAACCCCACCACCAACGCCATTGCCTCGACTCCCGAGCCCAGCGGCCCGCCAACCATCCCGGCCACCGAGCCGCGGCCGCTGGCAGTGCGCATCATCTCGTCCCTGGGCTTTGCCGCCATCGCCATCGTCGGTGTGCTGATCGTGCTCTACGCCTGGCAGCTGCCACCGTTCTCCAGCGCCATCGAAAGCACCGAGAACGCCCTGGTGCGGGGGCAGGTGACCATCATCGGCCCGCAGCTCAGTGGCTACGTGTTCGAGGTGCCGGTGCAGGACTTCCAGCAGGTCAAGGCCGGCGACCTGCTGGTGCGCCTCGACGACCGTATCTACCAGCAGCGCCTGGACCAGTCCCTGGCGCAACTGGCGGTGCAGAAGGCGGCCCTGGCCAATGCCCTGCAGCAGCGCAACAGCGCCGAAGCCACCATCAAGCTGCGCCAGGCGGCCCTGGCCGACAGCCAGGCCCAGGCGCGCAAGAGCGCGGCCGACCTGCAACGCAACCAGGCACTGATTGCCGACGGCTCGGTGTCCCGGCGTGAGCTGGACGTGACCCGCGCGGCCAATGCCCAGACCGTGGCCGCCGTGGCTCAGGCTCAGGCGCAACTGGAAATAGCCCGCCAGGACCTGCAGACCGTGATCGTCAACCGCGGCTCCCTGGAAGCGGCAGTGGCCAGCGCCGAAGCCGCAGTGGAACTGGCGCGGATCGACCTGTCCAACACCCGCATCCTTGCCCCGCGGGACGGCCAGCTGGGGCAGATCGGCGTGCGCCTGGGGGCCTACGTCAATTCCGGCGCCCAGCTCATGGCCCTGGTGCCGAACCAGCTGTGGGTGATTGCCAATATGAAGGAAACCCAGATGGACAACGTCCGGGTCGGGCAGCCGGTGAGCTTTACCGTGGACGCCCTGAACCACCGCAAATTCAGCGGCAAGGTGCAGCGGATCTCCCCGGCCACCGGTTCCGAGTTCGCCTTGCTGCAGGCCGACAATGCCACCGGCAACTTCGTCAAGATTGCCCAGCGGGTGCCGGTGCGGATCACCGTCGACCCGGACCAGCCAGAGCTCGACCGCCTGCGCCCGGGGTTGTCGGTGGTGGTCAGCATCGACACCTCCCGCTAACCGACGCAGCGCCGCTCTGTAGGAGCCGGCTTGCCGGCGAAGAGGCCCGCAGGATTTGCGCTGATGTTGCGGGCGCTTTCGCTGGCAAGCCAGCTCCTACAAGGTGGGGTGGGGGGTGTTCAGATAACCTGCATCGGCGGCAAGGTGCCCAGCAACGAGACCGCCGCCACTGCGGCCACGCCCAGCAGCCATTCCAGCTGCACGCTGTTGCGCAGGCCGGCAAGGCGCTGGTCGCAGCCGCGAATCCGCAGGCGATTGAACAGTGCCAGCGCGAGCATGCCCGCCACCAGCAGCACCTTGATCAGCAGGATCAGGGCAAAGCCGCTGAACAAGGGCGTTGGCCACCATTGCCCGGTAAGCACCCGCACGTTGATCAGGCCGCTTGCCAGCAACCCCGCGACCAAGCCGTACCCCACACCGCTGAAACGCCGCAACAGCGGTTCCACAGAGGCCTGCGGTGGTTGGCGCAACACCAGCAGCAACACCAGCAAACCGCCAAGCCAGACGCCCACGCAGCTCAGGTGAACGACCTGATTGAGGATCAGCAACTGCCCCGCCAACCCATCGAGCATGGCGCCGTGGCCCACCGGAGCCAGGGTTGCCAGGAGCAGGGCGCCCAGGCCCAGTTGCAATGGCAGGCGCCGGCCCAGCGGCGTCAGCAGCAGGCCCAGCAACAGCAGGTTGAGCGACAGGTGCCAGCTCCACACCTGGCCGAAGAAAGTCTTGCCCAGCACCAACTGCACGGTCGCCGGGTCCAGCGCTGCCGGCCAGGAGCCGGCCATGCTGGCGGTGATCAGCAGCAACCAGCACAGGCCGCTGGCCAGGCCGGCCAGCGCCAGCCAGCGGCTGAGCCGATCGAGCTGTCGATGCACGGCGCCCTGGCCGTTGTGCGCTGAACCACGGCCCAGCAGCAGCGGGCGAAACACCCAGGCACCCACCAGGGTCAGCACCACCGCAAAGTGCACGAAGCGGCACAGCACCAGCCATGACGCCATGGATTAAGGGCTCACCTTGAAGCTGTAGCTGCCTTCGCTCTTATGGGTGTCCACCGACACGGCGTGCCATTCCACCTTGTACTCGCCGGCGCGCAGCGGCGTGGCCGCCGGGGTGACCACCAGGGTCTTCTTGTCCGCGCCTTCGGTGGCGACGCTTTTGACCTCCACCGGCGCGCCGTCCTTGCTCAGCGTGACTTGGGTAAAGGCCGCTTCCACGCCTTCGCTAAATACAAGGCGCAGCTCGCTGGGCGCGCTGACACTGCTTTGGGCCGCCGGGGTCGAGCTTTTGAGGTGGGCGTGGGCGAACACCGAACTGGCGGCCAGTAGGGAGGTCAGCAGGGCGGTGGTGGTGAAGAGGTTTTTCAGGGTCATGGCAGGTTTACCTTTATAGAGAATGGGGCTCATTGGTCTTGCAACTGCATGTGAATGATCGGAAACGGCCGGCCTTCACCGTCGGTTTCCGAACGGCCGCAGTCGACGAAACCATAGTGACGGTAGAAGCCATGGGCCTGGGGGTTCTGTTCATTGACGTCGACCTTGAGGCCGGGACGGCGCACATGGTCCAGGAGCTTGCGACCGATGCCCTGGCCGCGCTGGGCCGGTTCGATGAACAGCATTTGTACGGTGTCGTCACTGGTGGCGATAAAGCCTGCGGGGCTGGCGTCGGGGTTCTCCCAGACCCAGGCCTCAAGGGCCGGCAGGTAACTGTCGCGTACCAGCGGGTAGAGACGCTGGATATCGTCTTCAGCGATAAAGTCGTGGGTGGCGCGCACCGAACGCTCCCAGAGCGCGGTCAGCAGGGCGTCGTCCGCAGCGACGCGAGGGCGAATCTTCATGAGCATGTTCCATCGGTAACAGGACAGATGGCCGGCGATGGGGCAGGGCCGGCATTCGGGCAGAGACCTGTATGCCCGTGTCGCGAATTAACGCCTGGACGGAGCACCGCAGTGGCTGCTGCAAATGAGCGGGAGGCCGATCCTACCCAATATGGCCGGGCGGTGAAAGACCGACGCAGGCCGGCGATGTCGCAGGCCTGGCAGCTCCCCGCAGTGGGCGGGCGGATGCTAGTCTTGCCCCAGACTGTTTTCGTAGGAGCCCTCATGGGCAATCACAAGATCGAGATTCGCCGCAGCAACGTGGAAAAGATCCTCCTGGGTGCCGAGAAAATCTTCGCTGAAAAGGGCTATGCCGGCACTGCCATGGCCGACATCGCCGAAGAAGTGCAACTGCCGCGCTCCAACCTGCATTACTACTTCAGCACCAAGAACGAGCTGTACAGCGCCGTGCTCCTGGACCTGCTGGACGTCTGGAAACAGGACGCCCTGTGCTTCGAGATGTTCGACGACCCCCGGGTGGTGCTCAGCAGCTACATTCGCGCCAAGATGCAGCATTCACGCAGCCGGCCCTATGGTTCCAAGGTCTGGGCCAACGAAATCATGCACGGCGCCCCGACCCTGGGCGAGACCCTGGATGCCAGCCTTTACGACTGGGCGAAGATGAAGGAAGCGAAGATCCGCCAATGGGTGGAGGACGAGCGGATCCTGCCGGTGGAGCCTTCCAGCCTGTTGTACATGATCTGGGCCTCGACCCAGCACTACGCCGACTTCGACCATCAGGTGATGATCCTCAACGACCACCAGCCCCTGTCGGACCTGCAATTCGAACGCGCGGTGCAGACCGTCACCAGCGTCATCCTGCGGGGTATCGGGCTGGAGCCCTGAACCTGCATCGCCGCTTCCCGTAGGAGCTGGCTTGCCAGCGAAGGGGCCCGCAAGACCGCCCTCGCCGGCAAGCCGGCTCCTACAGAACCTCCCGCGATATTCCTGCCAGCCGTAGGAGCTGGCTTGCCAACGAAGAGGCCCGCAAGACCACCTTCGCCGGCAAGAGCAGGCCTCTCTCTCAAACAGCTTCGCGGTAGGGGTTGCGTGGGTCGTGCAGCCAGTCGAGGAACGGTTTGCCCGTGTCCTGGGGCACCATCTCGATGCAGTCCTGCACCGGGCAGGTGATCTGGCACAGGTTGCAGCCCACGCACTCGTCGTCGATCACTTCATATACATGGGTGCCGTCGGCTTGCCGGAGGCTGGCAATCGCCTGGTGCGAGGTGTCTTCGCAGGCGATATGGCAGCGGCCGCAGCCAATGCAGGCCTGCTGGTCGATCCTGGCGATCACCTGGTAGTTGATGTCCAGGTACTTCCAGTCGGTGGTGTTGCCCACCGCGCGCCCGGAGAAGTCCTGCAGGCTGCGGTAGCCCTGGCTGTCCATCCACCGCGACAGCCCGTCCTTCATTTCCTCGACGATGCGAAAGCCATGCAGCATTGCCGCCGTACACACCTGCACGGCGCCACAGCCCAGGGCCACGAACTCCGCCGCATCGCGCCAGTTGCCAATGCCGCCAATGCCGCAGATCGGCAGGCCGCGGGTCTGCGGGTCGCGGGCAATCTCGGCCACCATGTTCAGGGCAATCGGCTTGACCGCCGAACCGCAGTAGCCGCCGTGGGTGCTCTGGCTGCCCACTATGGGGTGGGCCACCATGCGCTCCAGGTCGACGCTGGTGATGGAGTTGATGGTGTTGATCAGCGACACCGCGTCGGCCCCGCCACGATGGGCGGCGCGGGCGGCCATGCGAATGTCGGTGATGTTCGGCGTCAGCTTGACGATCACCGGCAGCGAGCAATAAGTCTTGCACCATCGAGTCACCTGCTCGACATACTCCGGCACCTGGCCCACCGCCGCGCCCATGCCCCGTTCCGGCATGCCGTGGGGGCAGCCGAAGTTCAGTTCGATGCCGTCGCAACCGGTGGCTTCCACCAGCGGCAGGATGGCTTTCCAGGATTCCTCGACGCACGGCACCATCAGCGAGACGATCAGCGCCCGGTCCGGCCAGTCCTTCTTCACCTGGGTGATTTCCCTAAGGTTGATCTCCAGGGAGCGGTCGGTGATCAGCTCGATGTTGTTGATCCCCATGACCTCGCGGTTGGGCCCGAAGTGCGCCGAGTAGCGCGACGACACGTTGACCGCCGCCGGGTCCTCGCCGAGGGTTTTCCAGACCACGCCGCCCCAGCCGGCCTCGAACGCGCGGACCACGTTGTAGGCTTTGTCGGTGGGCGGCGCGGAGGCCAGCCAGAATGGGTTGGGCGCCTTGATACCTGCGAAGACAATCGACAGATCGGCCATTTATGCAGCCTCCACATTGAGCATGAGCCGGGCATGCATGGCTTCTGCGGCCAGCTTGCCGTGTTGTACCGCCTGCACGGTGAGATCCTGGCCCAGGCTGACGCAGTCGCCTCCGGCGTAGACCCCTGGAATGCTGGTGTGCAGGTGTTCGTCCACTTGGATACGATCGCCGCTGCGTTGCAGCTCCCGGGCTAGCGGGTCGCTCAGGGCTGTAGCGTCGAAGCTCTGGCCGATGGCCTTGAAGATCGCATCGGCCGCCAGTTCGAAGGTGTCGCCGGTGGTTTGCAGGCGGCCTTCCACCATGCGGGTACGGGCGAAGCGCATGCCGCGCACCCGGCCCCGGTCATCCAGCAGCACCTGTTGCGGCGCGGCCCAGGTCAGCAGGCGCACCTGATTGGCTTTGGCGATGTCCTGTTCATGCTCGGTGGCGCCCATGTCCTCGACGCCCCGGCGGTACACCAGATTGACGTCACTGGCACCCAGGCGCGCCATCTGCACCGCCATGTCGATGGCGGTATTGCCAGCGCCGAGAACGATGCAGCGCTCGGCCAGGGGCAGTTGGCTGAGGTCGTCGGCCTGGCGCAGCTCGCGGATGTAGTCGGTGGCGGCCAGCAGCCCGGGGGCTTCTTCGTCGGCCAGCCCCAGTTGCTTGCTGGCGGCCAGCCCGAGGCCGAGGAACACCGCGTCGAACTGTTGGTGCAGTTCGGTCAGGCTCAGGTTGACGCCCAGCTGGTGCCCATGGCGGATCTCGATGCCGCCAATGCCCAGTAGAAACTCCAGCTCCTGCTGAGCAAAGTCATCCACCAGCTTGTACTTGGCGATCCCGTATTCATTGAGGCCGCCGGCCTTGTCCCGGGCTTCGAACATCACCACCTCATGGCCGTGCAGGGCGCAGCGGTGGGCGCAGGACAAGCCCGCCGGGCCGGCGCCGACCACGGCGATGCGCTTGCCGGTAGGCGCGGCGCGCTGGAACGGGTGCTGGGTGAAGTGCGCGTTGTCCAGGGCGTAGCGCTGCAACAGGCCGATCAGCACCGGCGCGCACTCCTGGGCGTTATTGCGCACGCAGGCCTGCTGGCAGAGGATTTCCGTGGGGCAGACCCGGGCGCAGCTGCCGCCGAGGATGTTGGCCGAGAGAATCTTCTGCGCCGCGCCCTGGACGTTGTCGGTGTGGATATTGCGGATGAACGAAGGAATGTCGATCTCGCTGGGGCAGGCGTTGACGCAGGGCGCGTCGTAGCAATACAGGCAGCGGGAGGCTTCCAGGTGGGCCTGGCGGGCGTTGAGCGGCGGCGCCAGGTCGCTGAAATGGCCGGCCAGGGTGGCGCCGTCCAGGGTCGGGTGGGGCAAGTGGTTCAAGGTCTTGATCACGGTTTTGGCCTCACGGTTCGTTTCTTGGTTGCCTCTGACGGGCATTTTCTATAGCTGGGATCACCCATATCCGTAGGAGCCGGCTTGCCGGCGAATAGGCCTTTGACTCTTACAAGGGATTGGCGGGCGCCTTCGCTGGCAAGCCAGCTCCTACAGGGGGCATGGGTTTCTGTAGGAGCGAGCTTGCTCGCGATAGGGGGGGCAACGCCCCCCCCGGGATCAGCGTTTAACCGCCGTCGGCTTGTGCCGCTCGGCGCGCTTGCTCAAGAGGTCGAACACCGCCGGGTAGGCCGGGCGTTCGATGTAGCGCCCGGCGCCGCGTTCGGCCCGCAGGTCGCCGGCGGCCCACACCAGCTTGCCCTGGCTGATGGTGTGGCTGGGCACGCCGCGTACGGTCTTGCCTTCGAAGATGCTGAAGTCCACCTGCTGGTGGTGGGTCTTGGCGGAAATGGTGCGGCTGCCGTGGGGGTCCCAGAGCACCAGGTCGGCATCGGCGCCGACGCGGATCGCGCCCTTGCGCGGGTAGAGGTTGAAGATCTTCGCGGTGTTGGTGGAGGTCAGGGCGACGAACGCCTGCATCGACAGGCGCCCGGTATTCACCCCTTCATCCCACAGCACGGCCATGCGGTCCTCGATGCCGGCGGTGCCGTTGGGGATCTTGCTGAAATCATCGCGGCCGGCGGCTTTCTGTTCGGCGCAGAAGCAGCAGTGGTCGGTGGCGGTGGTGTGCAGGTTGCCCGATTGCAGGCCGCGCCACAGGGCTTCCTGGTGGCCGAGGGGGCGGAAGGGTGGGCTCATGACGTAACCGGCGGCAGTCTGCCAGTCTGGATCGCGGTACACGCTGTCATCCAACAGCAGGTGCCCGGCCAGCACCTCACCGTAGACCGGCTGGCCCTTGCCTCGGGCGTAGCTGATCTCGTCCAGGGCTTCCTGGGTCGAGACGTGCACCAGGTACAGCGGCGTGCCCAGGGTTTCGGCGATGCGAATGGCCCGGCTGGCGGCTTCGCCTTCCACCTGCGAAGGCCGCGACAGCGGGTGGGCTTCGGGGCCGGTGATGCCCTGGGCCAGCAGCTTGCGTTGCAGGTGATAGACCAGTTCGCCGTTTTCCGCGTGCACCGTGGGCACCGCGCCCAGCTCCAGGCAGCGCTCGAAGCTCGCCACCAGGGTGTCGTCGGCGGCCATGATGGCGTTCTTGTAGGCCATGAAGTGCTTGAAGCTGTTGATGCCGTGGTGCTGCACCAGCTCGGCCATTTCCTCGCGTACCTGTTCGCTCCACCAGGTAATGGCCACGTGGAAGCCGTAGTCGCTGGCGGACTTTTCCGCCCAGCCGCGCCACTGGTGGAAGGCTTCCAGCAACGACTGCTGGGGGTTGGGAATCACGAAGTCGATGATCGAGGTGGTGCCGCCTGCCAGGCCCGCCGCGGTGCCGCTGAAGAAGTCTTCGCTGGCCACAGTGCCCATGAAGGGCAGTTGCATGTGGGTATGGGGGTCGATGCCGCCGGGCATCAAGTATTGGCCGCTGCCATCGAGTACTTCACAGCCGGCGGGAATATCCAGATCGTTGCCGATGGCGCGAATCACACCCTCTGCGCATAGAACATCGGCCTTATAACTTTCATCATGGGTAATAACGGTGGCGCCACGGATCAACAGAGACATTCCGAGTTCCTCGCAGGCATGACCGACTGCTGTCGGTTCTAACTTTTTTATTGAACGCGCTGACAACTTAAATAATCCTGTCAGCGGTGACAGGATTAGAAGCTAGTCGCACTTCAAAGAAACATCAAGAATATTTTTTATAAGCTTATATTCAATATAACTTATTGAAAAATAACGATTAAAAGTTAAATTCCGCAAAATGGTGCAGCCTCTCACCATTTTGACGCACTTGACAGGATCGAAAAATAGTCGAGATTTCCTATGTCAAATCAGCTGCTTGAGGAGGCGCTGGGAAGACCGGGAAGTAACTAAGAAAGTAACCGTGCACTGCTTTGGGTCCTGACCAGATGGACAACTTGCCAAACACCCGGCCTGAGTGAGTTGGCAACTAACCAAGGGCTTGAAAGTTGTTTGCATAAAACCCAATGACATCAGTTGTTTACATGGATTCCGCTAGCCGTGCAGCAACGACCGCGCAAGTACTTGGCATCTTTATTGAGTGCCGCCGCAGGTCGATGTGCCGGAGGGTGGAAGTCGTAAGTTCTCCGGCCATCGTCCGGCGCGCTGTCCCTTGGTGTGCCGGCCTGATGAGCAAAATAATCAGAACAACAGTGGAGCGGCCATGCAACAGATCAGATCCCAGGTGACCGAGCGCGCCGGCTTGTACGAGCTGGACGCCGGCAGCGACGTACTCGACAGCCCCCGTTACAACCACGACATTGCACCAACCCAGGTCCAGGAACGCACCTGGAACAAATGGCACATCACCGCACTGTGGATCGGCATGTCGATCTGCGTGCCCACCTACACCCTGGGCGGGGTGCTCACCGCCTACTTCGGCCTCAGTGTCGGCGAGGCGCTGCTGGCGATCCTGCTGGCCAATATCGTGGTGCTGGTGCCCCTGACCCTCAACGCCTTTGCCGGCACCAAGTACGGCATTCCGTTCCCGGTGCTGCTGCGCTCCTCGTTCGGCATCATCGGCTCCAACGTGCCGTGCCTGATCCGCGCCCTGGTGGCCTGTGGCTGGTTCGGCATCCAGACGATGTTCGGCGGGCTGGCGATCCACCTGTTCCTGGGCTCGATCTTCGAGGACTGGAAGGCCCTGGGCGGCACCGGCGAGGTGATCGGCTTCATGATCTTCTGGACCCTCAACCTGTGGGTGGTGCTGCGCGGCGCCGAATCGATCAAGTGGCTGGAAACCCTGTCCGCGCCGCTGCTGGTGGCGGTGGGCATCGGCCTGCTGGTATGGGCCTTGCCCAGCGTGTCGCTGACCGAGCTGTTGGCGATCCCGCCCAAGCGTCCCGAGGGTGCCAGTGTCACCGGCTACTTCATGGCCGGGCTGACGGCGATGGTGGGTTTCTGGGCCACCTTGTCGTTGAACATTCCCGACTTCAGCCGCTACGCGAAAAGCCAGAAGGACCAGATCCTCGGGCAGATCTTCGGCCTGCCGCTGACCATGTTCCTGTTCGCCGCCCTGGGGGTGGTGATGACCGCCGCCTCGGTGAAACTGGTGGGCGTGACCGTCTCCGATCCGGTGAGCCTGATCGGCCATATCCAGAGCCCGGGCTGGGTGGCCCTGGCCATGGCGCTGATCATCATCGCCACCTTGTCCACCAACACCGCCGCCAACATCGTCTCGCCCACCAACGACTTCCAGAACCTGGCGCCCAAGCTGATCGGCCGCACCACCGCGGTGATCCTCACCGGCCTGGTGGGGCTGGCGCTGATGGGCCACGAGTTGCTGAAAAAACTCGGCCTGCTGATTTCCGACGTCAGCCTGGAGACGGTGTATTCCAACTGGCTGCTGGGCTACTCCAGCCTGCTGGGGCCGATTGCCGGGATCATGGTGGTGGACTACTTCATCATCAAGAAACAGCGCCTGGACCTGGCCGGCCTGTACCGCGACGACGTCTACCCGGCGTGGAACTGGCACGGTTTCATCGCCTTCGGCGTACCGGTGGCCCTGACCCTGATGTCCCTGGGCAGCAGCGCCTTCAACTGGTTCTACAGCTACGGCTGGTTCACCGGCTCGGCCCTGGGCGGCTTGATCTACTACGGCCTGTGCACCTGGCGCAGCCCCCAGGTGGCGACCGCCAAGACCCCAACATGAACACCCAACCAACGTGCTCGCGGGCACCACCCCCGTCCCGTAGGAGCTGGCTTGCCAGCGAAGGCGTCGGCAAGGGCGACGCACATCTTGCGGGCCCCTTCGCCGGCAAGCGCAACGCCGCCCGGCCGGCTCCTACCGATTGTTGCTAGGCCGTTATCCCGGGCGATTGCGCCACGCATCCCCCGACAAAACCAGAAGAAACGCCTGAGGAAATCACCATGAACGCTGCCGTCGAGGTTCTGCAATCCAGCCATCAGCACATCAACCGCGACCGCCTGTGGCAGTCGCTCATGGAACTGGCCAGGCTCGGCGCCACGGTCAAGGGTGGCGTCTGCCGTTTGGCCCTGACCGACCTCGACCGCCAGGCCCGGGATCTGTTCGTGAAGTGGTGCGAGCAGGCCGGTTGCACCGTCACGGTGGATGGCATCGGCAACATCTTCGCCCGCCGTCCCGGGCGCAATCCGCACCTGCCACCGGTAATGACCGGCAGCCATATCGACACCCAGCCTACCGGCGGCAAGTTCGACGGTTGCTTTGGTGTGCTGGCCGGGGTGGAAGTGCTGCGCACCCTCAACGACCTCAAGCTGGAAACCGAGGCGCCCCTGGAAGTGGTGGTGTGGACCAACGAAGAAGGCTCGCGCTTCCCGCCGTGCATGATGGGCTCCGGGGTGTTCGCCGAGAAATTCACCCTGCAAGACACCCTGGCCAAGACCGACGTCGATGGCATCAGCGTCGGCGAGGCCCTGAACGCCATCGGCTACGCCGGCACGCGCCCGGTCAGCGGGCATCCGGTGGGCGCCTATTTCGAGGCGCATATCGAGCAAGGCCCGATCCTGGAAGACGAGCGCAAGACCATAGGCGTGGTGCTCGGCGCCCTGGGGCAGAAGTGGTTCGACCTCAAGCTGCGGGGGGTGGAAGCCCATGCCGGCCCGACCCCGATGCATCTGCGCAAGGACGCCCTGGTGGGCGCCGCGGCCGTGGTCGCGGCGGTCAACC
Source organism: Pseudomonas sp. MWU349 (assembly GCF_017947325.1). Taxonomy (NCBI): domain Bacteria; kingdom Pseudomonadati; phylum Pseudomonadota; class Gammaproteobacteria; order Pseudomonadales; family Pseudomonadaceae; genus Pseudomonas; species Pseudomonas sp. MWU349. The sequence continues at coordinate 254,046 of NZ_JAFEVP010000007.1, forward strand.
GCGCCGCCCTCGGCCACCAGCCCCACGCCTGTGGCACCGTTGGCTGCCTGCAAGCCTACCCGGGTTCGCGCAACGTGATTCCGGGCGAGGTGCGCATGACCCTGGACTTCCGCCACCTGGAGCCGGCGCGCCTGGACTCGATGATTGCCGAGGTGCGCCAGGTGATCGACAACACCTGCGAAGAACACGGCCTGAGCTACGAACTGACCCCCACCGCGGACTTTCCGCCGCTGTACTTCGACCCCGTCTGCGTCGAAGCCGTGCGCGGTGCGGCGCAGGGGCTGGGCCTGTCGCATATGGACATCGTCAGCGGCGCCGGGCACGACGCGATCTTCGTCGCCGAACTGGGCCCGGCGGGGATGATCTTCGTGCCCTGCGAAGGCGGTATCAGCCACAACGAAATCGAAAACGCCGACCCCGACGACCTCGCCGCCGGCTGCGCCGTGCTGCTGCGCGCCATGCTCGCCGCCTCCCAGGCCATCGCCCAGCGCCAAGCGTAGGAGCCGGCTTGCCGGCGAAGGGGCTCGCCAGATGTGCGCCGCCCATGCCGACGCCTTCGCTGGCAAGCCAGCTCCTACACGGGGCTTGTGGTGTTTCCATGAATCAGCCCACACCACGATCCCCGTAGGAGCCGGCTTGCCGGCGAAGAGGCCCGCCAGACGTGCACCGCCCATGCCGACGCCTTCGCTGGCAAGCCAGCTCCTACACGGGGCTTGTGGTGTTTCCATGAATCAGCCCACACCACCATCCCCGTAGGAGCCGGCTTGCCGGCGAAGAGGCCCGCAAGGCATGCGTCGCCCGTGCCGGCGCCTTCGCTGGCAAGCCAGCTCCTACACGGGGCTTGTGGTGTTTCCATGAATCAGCCCACACCACGATCCCCGTAGGAGCCGGCTTGCCGGCGAAGAGGCCCGCAAGGCATGCGTCGCCCGTGCCGGCGCCTTCGCTGGCAAGCCAGCTCCTACACGGGGCATCGTGGGGTGCTTTGCCTGGCGTACACTGGCGAACTTTTCCCATGGGATGCCGAATATGCACAGGATGGTGCTCTGTCTGGCCCTGGCTCTGAGCCTGGGCGGTTGTATCGATTACAAATGGGGCCACGACTGGAAGGCCGACAGCCTCGGCGGTTGGCAGGATGCCAGCACCGGCAACTATGACCAGGGCACTTCGTTCAAGCTGGCCTGCGGGGCCGAGCCGCTCTATGTGAGTGTGCAGTCCAGCACTCCTCACCAACTGGTCTCGCTGTTTCTGGTTCCCTTGTTTTCCGCCTCGCTCAGTGATGACGACTCCGTGGAAATCCGTGCCAGTCACCCGGGCTTGGTGACTTGCACTTCATCGGCAGAGAACCCCCTGGTGTTGAAGATGGATAACCGGGTCATCAGCTCTATTGGCTATCCATCCCGTCAATTGGCGAACAGCTGTCGCATCCACCTGGACGCTCGTGAGCTGCAGGGCGAGCGCTTGTCGATTGAGGTCAATCAGGCCCTACTGCCCTGTGCGGCAGCCCCGGTCACCTTGAAGAAGCACAGCTACTTCTGTATGCGACAGTCGAAGTTCGGTGGATCGGTGCCCTGCGGCCGTTAACACCGGTCAACCGCACGAACCTAAGCTAATTCCTAAAAAGTATTTATTTTAGATTTGTTAGATCGATTAGCTTTTAGCGACTTTCCTGTCTCTCAGAAGGTTCGCCCCCATGCGCCTGCCCTTTGCTTTGCGTCGTAGCTTGTCGATCACCGCCCTGGCCGGCCTGGCGCTGGGCATGGCCCTCAATGCCCAGGCCGATACCGACCTGCGCATCGGCTACCAGAAATCCTCGACCCTGCTGGCCTTGCTCAAGGCCCAGGGCACCCTGGAAAAACAGCTGGCGGGGCAGGGCGTCAACATCACCTGGCACGAGTTCACCAGCGGCCTGCCGTTGGCGGAATCGCTGAACGTGGGCAATGTCGACATCAGCGCCGATGTCGCCGACACGGTGCCGGTCTTCGCCCAGGCCGCCGGGGCCCAGCTGACCTATTTCGCCAGCGAGACTCCCTCCCCGGCGGCCCAGTCCATCGTCATTCCCAAGGATTCGCCGCTCAAGTCCCTGGCCGACCTCAAGGGCAAGCGCATCGCCGTGACCAAGGCCGCCGGCAGCCACTACCTGCTGATCGCCGCCTTGCGCGAAGCGGGCTTGAGCTTCGCCGATATCCAGCCGGTGTACCTGACCCCGGCCGATGGCCGCGCGGCGCTGGAAACCGCCAAGGTCGATGCCTGGGTCACCTGGGAACCCTTTGTTGCCAGCGCCCAGCGCCAGCAGGGCGCGCGGGTGCTGCACGACGGCCAGGGGCTGGCCAGTTATCGCCGTTACTACCTGGCGTCCAATGACTACGCCAAGGCCCATCCCGAGGTGCTGCAGCAAGTGTTCGCCGAGCTGCAGAAGACCGGCACCTGGGTCAAGGCGCACCCGGCCGAGGCGGCAAAACTGCTGGGCCCGCTGTGGGGCAACCTGGATGTGCCGACGGTGGAACTGGCCAACAGCCGCCGCACCTACCAGGTAGAAGCGGTCAAGCCCGACGCCCTGGGCGAGCAGCAGAAAATCGCCGATGCCTTCTACCAGGAAAAGCTGTTGCCCAAGCCGGTGGATGCCCGGGCGGTGCAGTTGTGGAGCCCGAAATCGTTGTAATTGACCGTTAGATCGCTTTCGCCTGTAGGAGCCGGCTTGCCGGCGAACAGTTCCCCCCTTTTTTCTTGTTCACCGCCGGCTACGCCATCCCGCGCCCGGCGTCAGGAGTTCCCGTGTCTGCCGTTCACCCCCAAGAGGCCTTTGCCGTCCCTGCCTCGTCCAGCCCGCCTGCGGATAGCGCCGATGTGGTGCTGGAATTGCGCCACCTGACCAAGCACTACGCCCGCCGCCGTGGCCAGTCTGCTCCGCCAGCGGTTGAGCAGGTCAGCCTCAAGGTGCGCCGTGGCGAAGTGCTGTGCCTGATGGGCACCTCCGGCAGCGGCAAGTCCACCTTGCTGCGCCATATCAACCGGTTGATCGAGCCCAGCAGCGGCGAAGTGCTGATCGACGGTTCGGCCATCAGCCAGCTTTCGGCCCGGGAACTGCGCACCCTGCGTTCCCGGCGCATTGGCATGGTGTTCCAGCACTTCGGCCTGCTGCCCCATCGCAGCGTGCGCGACAACGTCGCCTTGCCCCTGGAACTGCGCGGCGAACCCCAGGCCCTGCGCCATGCCGCAGCCGATGTGCAACTGCAGGCCATGGGCCTGGAAGGCTGGGGCGATCACTGCCCCCATGAGCTGTCCGGCGGCATGCAGCAGCGGGTCGGCCTGGCCCGGGCCCTGGTCAGCGAGCCGGACATCCTGCTGATGGACGAACCTTTCAGCGCCCTGGACCCGACCATCCGCCGCGACCTGCAAAGCCATTTTCTGCAGGTGGTGCGCGAGCGCGGCATCACCACCTTGTTGGTGACCCACGACCCGGCGGAAGCCCTGCGCCTGGCGGATCGTATCGCCGTGCTGCGCCACGGCCAGCTGATTCAGGTCGGCACGCCCGAGGAATTGCTGAAGCAGCCGGCGGATGCCGAAGTGGCGGACTTCTTCCAGGAACACGGCGCCCGCAGCGCCACGCCGGTGGCGACGATTGCCCCGCGCAAGAGCGCGACGGCCCCGGCACCGGTCAGCCCCGGGCTGTCCTTTGCCCAGGCCCTGCTGCTGGGGCCCGCCGCTCTGGCCGCCAGCGGTCGTGGTGGCCTGTACTGGCTGGGCTTCGCCCTGGAGTTGGGGGCGGCCGCAGCCTTGGGGCAAGGGCTGGCCACGGCCAGCTTCGCCTGGGCCGCCCTGGCGCTCATCGGCTTGCTGCTCAGCCGCCTGTTGAGCCTGGCCCTGGCCCGCCGCCCCAGCCGCCTGGGGCGTTCGGACTGGCGTCTGCCGTGGCTGGTGTTGCTGCTGTCCCAGGCCCTGGTGCTGTGGCGGGTATTGGCCACCGATGCCTCGGGCCCCTGGCTGCAATTTCCCGCCGACCGGCAAGTGCTGCTGGGCACCGCCGCGGCCATCGATCAACTGATTGCCTGGTCCCAGGTGACGTTCGAAAGCACCTTCGTCGGCGTGATCGTCGCCGTGCGCACGGTGATCGAAAGCATCGAAAGCTTGCTGGGCTGGCTGCCCTGGCCGGTGCCGGCCCTGGCCCTGGTGCTGCTGGCCTGGCGCAGCGCCGGCGCGGCCCTGGCCCTGACCAGCGCCGCGGCCTTGCTCTACATCGGCCTGTTCGGTTTCTGGGAACGAACCATCGCCACCCTGGCCCTGGTGGGCTCCTCGGTGCTGATCTCGCTGTTGATTGGCGTGCCCGCCGGCATCCTCCTGGCCAAGCGCGCCCTGGCCCGGCGCCTCATCACTCCGCTCTTGGACGTGATGCAGACCTTGCCCACCTTCGTGTACCTGATCCCGGCGGTGGCGTTCTTCTCGGTGGGCAAGACCCCGGCGGTGATCGCCACGGTGATCTTTGCCCTGGCGCCGATGATCCGCCTCACTGCCCTGGGGATTCAGGAAGTGCCCAAGACCGCCGTCGAAGCGGCCCTGGCCCACGGCGCCACGCCGTGGCAGATCCTGACCAAGGTCGAACTGCCCCTGGCTGCGGGCTCCTTGCTGCTGGGGATCAACCAGACCCTGGTGATGAGCCTGTCGATGGTGGTGGTGGCGGCGCTGATCGGCGCCGGCGGCCTGGGTTACGACGTGATGACCGCACTGCGCAACATCAAGGGCGGCGAGGGCATGTTGGCCGGCGCCGCGATCGTGTTCTGCGCGCTGATTCCCGACCGCATCATTCAAGCGACCCTGCGCCAGCGGGATCGTACATTGCAGCAATCATGAGGTGTCCCTTGAACAAGTCGTTTACCCGTACCCTTGGCGCCGCCGCGCTGTTGTTGGGTTTGTCCCTGCCGGTGCTGGCCAAGGACAAGATCGTCATCGGCGAGCAGAACTGGACCGGCGCCATCGCCATCCAGAACATCCTTGGCGAAGTGATCAAGAGCCGCCTCGACGGCGAGGTTTCCTACCTCGCCGGTGACGTGCCGGTGCTGTTTGCCGCTGCCGCCAAGGGCGACGGCTCGGTGGACGTGCTCACCGACATCTGGCTGCCCAACCAGTCCGCCGCCTGGGCCAAATACGTCACCGGCGGCACTCGCTCGCTGGTGCCCAACAAACAGCCGTACCTGGGGGTTCAGGGCTTCTACATCCCCGGCTACCTGCAAGACAAATACGGCGTGAAGTCGGTCTACGACCTGCAAAAGCCCGAAGTGGCGAAACTCTTCGAACCCCTGGGCGGCGGCAAGGCGCAACTGCTGGTGGGCCCGGCGGGCTGGGAGTCGACCTACATCGGTGAGATCAAGGCCAAGGATTTCGGCTTTGCCGACAAATTCGAATCGGTGTCCACCGAAGCCTCGGTGACTTACGCCAAGCTGGCGGCGGCCTATAAAGCCCAGCGCGGCGTGGTCTTCTACGCCTACACCCCGGACTGGATCTTCTCCGCCTTCGACCTGCGCCGCCTGGATGAACCGGCGTTCGACGGCTACGCCCAGGACAACAAGAAGGGCGACCCGCTGTACAAGGCCGACGGCTGCTGGAAATTCATCAGCCCCACGGTGGATGCCGACTGGCTGAGCAAGAGCAAGATCACCTGCGCCTACCCGGATGCCCGGGTGTATGTCCTGGCGTCCAGCGCCCTGCAAAAACGCGCACCGCGAATTGCCGCGTTCCTGGAGAACTTCAGCATCGAACCTCAGGCCCTGAACGACCTGATTCTCAAAATCGAAAAGGAACAGCAACCGGCAGCGCAGGCGGCCAAGGAATGGGTGGCGGCGCATCCGCAGATCGTTGATGGCTGGCTGGGTGCCAGCGGTGAAAAAGTGGGAGCGATTCAATGAGTGAGATTGAACAGGCGACTTTCGGCGCCGGCTGCTTCTGGGGCGCGGAAGCCGCGTTCCGGGCGCTGCCGGGCGTTATCGACAGCCGCGTCGGCTACGCCGTGGAAGCCGGGGACGAGGCGGTGCAAATTGAAGTGGTGCAGGTGGATTTCGACCCGCAGGTGCTGGCGTATTCGACCCTGATCGAACACTTCTGGGGGCTGCATGATCCCACCTCGGTGGATCGCCAGGGTGAGCATGGTGGGGTGAAGTATCGCTCGGCGATCTTCCACACCAACGCTTTGCAGGCCGAAGAGGCGAGGGCGGCCAAGGTTGCCCTGCAGGACTCTGGCCGCCTCAACAAACCCGTGGCCACGGTGATCGTGCCCCTGGGGCGTTTCGACCTGGCGGATGAAGCGCACCAGCGCTACCTGGAGAAGAACGGCCTGAGCAGTTGCCACATCTGATCGTTTGCAGGTACGCCGGCTTTTGTAGGAACTGGCTTGTCGGCGAAGAGGTCTGCGAGCCTTGCGGCGCCTTCGAGGTCGCCTTCGCTGGCAAGCCAGCTCCTACCGCGGGTGGGGCGCGGGACATACAACAATCAGGCAGGCAACAAGGATTCCGCCTCAGGTTTCAAGCCCCACCTTTCCACCCCCCACCCAACGCCACCACCAACCCCACACTCGCCTGCAACTCCCGCGTCTGGAGCGCCTGCAACCCCCGCTGGGCCTGCAAGGCCGCGGTCTGCGCCGTCACCACATCCAGGTAACTCACTGCTCCGGCCTGATAGCTGTTCATGGCCAAGGTCTGGGTGTGCTGGGCAGCATTTACCGCCGCCTGCTGATCCAGCGCTTCCTGGCGCAAGTCCCGCAATTGCCCCAGGTTATCCTCCACCTCACGCACCGCCCGCAGCACCTGTCCACGGTAATGCGCGGCAGCCTCTTCGAACTCGGCGTGGGCCTGGCGCTCATTGGCGCTCAGCCGCCCGCCGTCAAAAATCGGCAGGTTCACCAACGGCCCCAGGGCCCAATAGCGATTGCCCGCCGCCAGCAGGTTGCCCACGCCCTGGGTCTGGCCGCCGAGCATTCCGGTCAGGCTGAAATCCGGGTACCAGGCGGCGCGGGCGATGCCGATGCCGGCATTGGCGGCGTAGACCCGGCGTTCGGCCGCGGCAATGTCCGGCCTTCGTTGCAGCAGGGTGCTGGGCAGTTGCCGGGGAATGCTCGGCAGGCTCAAGAGTTGCGCAGAGGGCGCGAGGTGGAACTGGCTGGCCGGCTCGCCCACCAGTTCGCCGATGGCGTGTTCGGTGAGGTTGCGCTGGGCGCGCACTTCGTCCAGTTCGGCTTCGGCGCTGGCCAGTTGGCTCTGGGCCCGGGTCAGGTCCAGTTCCGAGGCGATCTGCCCTTGATAACGGTCGCGGGTCAGTTGCAGGGCCTGGGCGTAATCCTCCAGGGAGTGGCTGAGGATGCGGCTCTGGGCGTCCAGGCCATTGAGTTGCACATACAGGCTCGCCAGCTGTTTTTGCAGGCTCAGGCGCGCGGCTGCCAGGTCGTCGCCAGAGGCCTGGGCCTGGGCGTCTCCGGCCGCGGCTTGATTGCGAAGCCGCCCCCACAGGTCGAGGTCGAAGCTCAGGGCAAAACCGGCGGTGTTGCTGTTGTAGATCGACGGTTGCGTGCTGCCACGCAGGGGGCGGCTGTCCGACTGGCGCTGGCGCAGCGGTTGGGCGCTGGCGCTGATCTGCGGGAACAGCCCGGCATGCAGTTGGCTGGCGTAGGCCTGGGCAGCGTCGTAGTGGGCCAGGGCCGCGGCGAGGTCCGGGTTGGCCTGGAGCAAGCGTTGTTGCAGGTCATCCAGCTGTGGGTCCTGGTACAGCAGCCACCACTTTTCGGCGAGCACCTGGGGCGTGGCGGCCGGGTGCCAGGGGCCGTCGGCGTCCTGTTCGCGATACTGCGCCGGCAGGTCGATGGCCGGCACTTGGTAATGAGGGGCCAGGGAGCAGCCGTGCAGGGCCAGCAACAGCAGGGCGGCGAGGGGCTTAAGCCTTGGGCGCATGTTCGCCTCCCGCGTCCGCCAGTTGCACCAGGTCGCCTTCGCGCAGGGCGTCCGGCGGGTTGTCGATGACTTGATCCGTGGCTTGCAGGCCCTGGTCGATCACCAGCCGCTCGCCCAGGTCCAGGCCGATATGGATGCTGCGCAGGTGCACGCGCTTGGCACTGTCGATCACCGCCACCTGGGTGCCCTGGGCGCGGAAGATCAGGGCGCTGGCGGGGATGCTCACGCCGTGGGTGTCGGCGGGAATCGCCAGGGTCGCCTCGGCATAGTCACCGGGCATCAGCGCGCCGTCCGGGTTGGCGGCGACGAACTGCGCCAGCAGGGTGCCGGAGCGCGGGTCGATGGCGGTGGAGTCGCCCAGCAGTTGTGCGCTGAAGTGCTGGCCAGGGTGCTCGGGCACGGTCAACTGCGCTTGCAGGCCGGGGCGGATCACGCTGGCGTAGTTCTGCGGAATCGGCACGTAGAGCCGCAGTTTGTGGGTGTCCGCCAGGTCGAACAGCTCCGGGTCGCTGTCGTTGTCGGCCTTGATCAACTGGCCGATATCGGTGTGGCGGGCGGTGATGGTGCCGGCAAACGGTGCACGAATGGTCTTGTAGTCCTCCAGCGCCGAGAGCCGCGCATAGTCGGCAGCGGCCGCCTCGGCATTGGCTTTGGCGGCGGCTGCGTTGGAGGTTTTTTCATCGGCTTCCTGGCGCGATACCGAGTGGCTGGCCAAGAGGTTCTGCCAGCGCTCGGCGGTGGTCCGGGCCAGCCGGGCATTGGCTTGCTGCTGGATCATTCGTGCCCGGGCCTGGGCCACTTGCTGGTCCAGGTCGGGGCTGTCGATATGGGCCAGTACCTGCCCGGCGGCCACCTGGGTGCCTATGTCCTGGGTCCAGTCCTTGAGGTAGCCGCTGACCCGGGCGTGGATCGGCGCCTTGCTCCAGGCCTCCAGGTGCGCCGGCAGGCGCAGGGTGTCGCCCAGCACGTTGTGCTGCGGCTGGAACACCAGCACTTGCGGCACGGCGGCGGTTTCGGTCCAGGCAACGACGGCCCGTTCATGCCGGGTGCGCGCGGCCAGGCCGCCGGCCACCAGCAGGGCAGCCAGGCTCAGGCCGCCGATGCCCAGCAGCATCAGGCGTTTGCGCGAAGGGGTGTGATCAGGCGACATGGGTGTTTTCTCCAGCAACAGCGGATTGGGGACGGCGGCCGTGGACCAGGCTGAAGACCACGGGGACAAAGATCAGGGTGGCCACGGTGGCGAGGATCAGCCCGCCGATCACCGCGCGGCCCAGAGGGGCGTTCTGTTCCTCGGACAGGGCCAGGGGCAGCATGCCGATGATCATCGCCAGGGCGGTCATGCACACCGGGCGAAAGCGCGTGTAGCCGGCTTCCAGGGCGGCCTTGAGGGCATCGCCATGTGCCGCCAGGCGCTCGCGGCAAAAACTCACCACCAGGATCGAGTTGGCGGTGGCCACCCCCATGCACAGGATGGCCCCGGTCAGCGCCGGCACCGACAGCGAGGTGCCACTCAAGAACAGCATCCAGACGATCCCGGCCAGGGCTGCCGGCAGCGCGGTGATGATCACGAACGGATCGACCCAGGACTGGAAGTTGACCACGATCAGCAGGTAGATCAGCACCACCGCCCCCAGCAGGCCCAGGCTCAGGCCGCTGAAGGCTTCATGCAGGGCGTCGATCTGCCCGTGCAGGCTGACCGTGGCGCCCTTGGGCCGCAGGGCCGCGGCGTCGTCCAGGACCTTTTGCATGTCGTGGGCCACGGCGCCCAGGTCGCGGCCCTGCACGTTGGCGTACAGGTCCAGCGTGGGCTGGATGTTGTAGTGGCTGACCACCGCCGGGCTCTCGACCCGGGAGATATCCGCCAGGCCGCCGAGGATCTGCGACTGGCCGTTGCTGCCGGTGACCGGCAGCGCCTCCAGGGCCGGCAGGCTGTCCAGGCGGTATTGCGGGGTGGCGGCAACGATGGAATAGGACACGCCGTTCTTCGGGTTGAGCCAGAAGGTCGGCGCCACCTGGGAGCTGCCGGCGAGCGACGCCACCATGCTGTTGGTCACGTCGCGCTCGGTGATGCCCAGGCCATTGGCCCGCAGGCGATCGACCTTGACCTGCAAGGACGGGTAGCCGGTGGACTGCTGGATCCGCAGGTCGGCGATGCCCGGCACATGTTGCAGGCGCCGTTGCAATTCCAGGGCGAAGGCGCGGTTGGCCGCGGCGTCGGGCCCGGAGATTTTCACGTCCAGGGGGGCCGGGGCGCCGAAGTTGAGGATCTGGCTGCTGATGTCTGCCGGCAGGAAGGCGAACTGGCTGCCGGGGAAGCTTTCCGGCAAGGCTTCACGCAGCTGTTTCACATAGTCGGCGCTGGGGGCGTGGCCGGGTTTGAGGGTGACCTGGATATCGCCGTCCTGGGGGCCGATGGTGCCGCTGTTGCTGTAGGCCATGTCGATGCCGCTTAAGGGGATGCCGATGTTGTCGATGATGCTGTCCAGTTGCTCGGCTGGAATCACTTCGCGAATCCGCGCTTCGATGCGGTCGAAGGCCGCCGCGCTTTCCTCGATCCGTGTGCCCAGGGGCAGGCGCACGTGCAGGGCCAGGGCCCCGGCGTCGGTGGCGGGGAAGAAGTCCTGGCCCAGGCTCGGCAGCAGGGTAAAGGAGGCCAGCACGCAGGCAAGAAAGCCGAGGATGAAGGTCTTGCGCCGGCCCAGGGCCAGGTGCAGCAGGCCGTGGTAGGTGTCGCGCACATTGGAGAAACGCGCCTCGAAGCCCTGCTGGAAGGCCAGTAGCCCGCGTACCAGGGCATTGCGCGGCTTGGCGTGCTGCTCGCCCTCGTGGTGGTTGATGAAGGCGTCTTCCGGGTGATGCCCAGGGCCGGCTTCCGGCGTATGGGGCTTGAGCAGGTACATGGCCAGGGTGGGCACCAGGGTCCGCGAGAGGATGAACGAGCTGGCCATGGCGAAGATCACCGCCAGGGCCATGGGCCGGAACAGGTAGCCGGCGATGCCTTGCAGCAGGAACATCGGCACGAAGACGATGCAGATGCACAGCAGCGAGACGAAGGCCGGGCCGACGATCTGCTTGGCGCCGTCGAGGATGGCCTGCTTGACCGCCTTGCCCTGTTCCAGGTGCCAGTTGATGTTCTCGATGGTCACCGTGGCGTCGTCCACCAGGATCCCCACCGCCAGGGCCAGGCCGCCCAGGGTCATCACATTCAGGGTCTGGCCGCTGAGCGCGAGCAGGGCAATGGCCGAGAGTACCGCCAGGGGAATCGAGGCGGCGATGATCAGTGTGGAGCGCCAGCTACCGAGGAACAGCAGGATCATCGCGCTGGTCAGCAGGGCGGCGATGATGCCTTCCTGGGCCACGCTGCCCACCGACTGCTTGACGAACACCGAGGCGTCCCCCAGCAGTGAGGTCTTCAGCGCTGGCGGCAGGGTTTCGTTGATGCGCGGCAGCATCTGGCGGATACCGTCGACGATCGACAGGGTGGAGATATTGCCGTTCTTCAGGGCCGGCATCAGCACCGCGCGGCGCCCGTCGACCCGCACGATATTGGTCTGCGGCGGCGAGCCGTCGCGCACGTGGGCCACCTGGCCGATGGTGATGAGCGCGCCGTCCACGGTCTTGATCGGCAAGTCGTTGAGCTCCTCGATGGCGGTCGGGCTGTTGTTCAGCAGTACCGTGTATTCATCGCCGCCCAGCTTGGCGGTGCCCACCGGGATGATCTGGTTCTGCGCCGCCAGGGCATTGCCCACGTCCTGGGCCGACAGGCCCTTGGCGGCCAGGGCTTGCGGGTCCAGGTCGAGGGTGATCTGGCGCTGCTTGCCGCCCATGGGGGTGGGCATGGCCAGGCCGGGCAGGGAGCTCAGGGGCAGGCGGATGTTGTTCTGCACCAGGTCGCGGATCTTCGCCTCCGACAGGGTCGGACTGGAGAAGGCCATTTGCAGGATCGGCACCGTCGAGGCGCTGTAGTTGAGAATCAGCGGCGGGGTGATGCCCGGCGGCATCTGCTTGAGCACGGTTTGTGACACCGCCGTCACCTGGGCGTTGGCGGTGCGGATATCGACCCCGAGCTGGAAGAAGATCTTGACGATGCCCATGCCCGGCAGCGACTGCGACTCGATGTGCTCGATGTCGTTGACCGTGGTGCTCAGGGAGCGCTCGTAGGTGTAGATCACCCGCCCGGCCATGGCATCCGGTGACAGGCCGTTGTACTGCCAGACCACCGCCACCACCGGGATGCCGATATCCGGGAACACGTCGGTGGGGGTACGCAGGGCCGCCAGGGGCCCGATGATGCAGATGAATATCGCCAGCACGATGAACGTGTAGGGCTTGAGCAGTGCGGTCTTGACCAGCCCGAGCATGCCGAAAACCTCCGAGGGAGTGGGGTTGCAAACCTCGGCAGCCTGCAGCGACCCACCTAACACGCGGCTTTCAGCCAGGTGAAGGAAGTTTTAGGTAAGGCCTGAAATTCCTTTCATGGGGATTCATTTGTTCTCGCACCGGGGCCTCGACAAGCTTGGTGGCCATCGGCGCAGGGGATTTTTCCGGGCCTGCGCCGCACTCATTACTGTCATTTGCGAGGTTTCTTCCATGTCCCTCAGACCCTTGTTGCTGCTGCCGGGCCTTGGCCTGGCGTGCCTGCTTTCGGCCTGTGCCGGGCCGCTGCCCAAGGCCGATCCTCAGCAGGCCTGGATTGATCTTTCTGCGGAGTCGCCCAACGACTTGCTGGCCGACAGCGTCGATGGCAAGCGCCTGAACGATGGCCGCTACTTCCAGGTCAGCCCCGGCCAGCACCGCTTGCAGATGGCCTTGCTGCAAGGGGCCAACGGCAACTCGGCGCAACCCGAGTGCCTGGGGCGCCTGGACTATGCCGGGTTCCAGGCGGGGGGCCATTACCGACTGGTGGAGGCCAGCCAGGGCCAGGACGTCAGCGCCGAGCTGCTGGACGCCCAGGGCCGGCAGGTGGCCCAGAGCCGGCCATTCAGTTGCCTGTAGGGCTTCTTTTTTCCATTGCCAAGGTAGATTTTCATGACACTCAAACCGCTGCTGCTGATACCCGTCCTGGGCCTCGCGTGCCTGCTCGGCGCGTGCGCCGGGCCCATGCCCCAGCCCGATCCCAGCGAGGCCTGGATCGGCCTGCAGGAAGAGGCGCCCAACGACCTAATGGCCGAACGGGTGGACGGGCAGAAGATCGACGATGGTCGCTATTTCCAGGTCAAGCCCGGTGCTCACCGCCTGGACGTGACCCTGTTTGAAGAGAACGTCGGCGACTCCAACCAGCAAGACTGCGACGGCCACATCAGCTACGGCGGCTTCAAGGCCGGTGAGCATTACACACTGGTGGAGTCGAGCCTGGGGAGCGAGGTGTCGGCGCGCCTGTATGACGCCAAGGGCAAGCAGGTGGCCAGTACCCACGACTTCAATTGCATGCCCGGCTGACGGGGCTGTTTACCGCGCTCAAACAAGGACATTTCGCTCACCACAAAGAGACGGGCCTGACTTCAGGCCCATGGCAAGCCACGGGATGATAGGGGCCTGTCTCCCAGCAAGCGGGCGTGTGTCATGAAGCAAAAGGCTGAAGCGGCGATCTGCTCCACCGAAGTGGCATTTGGCGAAGTGGCGCAAATGATCACCGCCGCGCGGCAGCGGGCAGTGCGCGCGGTGAATACTGAACTGGTGGAGTTGTACTGGCAGGTCGGGGCCTATATCAGCCGCAAGATCGAGGCGGCGGAGTGGGGCGATGGCGTGGTCCGGCAATTGGCGGATTACCTGGCGCGGCAGCAGCCGGGTTTGCGGGGGTTTACCCGGGCAAACCTGTTTCGCATGCGTCAGTTTTATGAGGCCTATCGTGCTCACGAGAAAGTCGCACCGCTGGTGCGACAATTGTCCTGGAGCCACCATCTGGTGGTGATGGGGCAGAGCAAAGGGCCCCGTGAACGTGAGTTCTACCTGCGCTTGGCGGTCCAGGAACAATGGTCACGCAGAGAACTTGAACGGCAGATCAAATCCGCCCTGTTCGAACGCACGCTGACCCGCCCGGCCAGTGCCTCGGCAACCTTGAAGCAGGACCGCCCCGAGGCCCTGGAGGTCTTCAAGGATGCCTACATGGTGGAGTTTCTCGGCCTGGCCCAGGGGCATGATGAAGCCGACCTGCACCAGGGGCTGGTGCGCCAACTCAAGGATTTCCTGATCGAGATGGGGCGCGACTTCTGCTTTGTCGCTTCAGGCTATCCCCTGCAGGTCGGCGGGCGCGATTTCGCCCTGGACCTGCTGCTGTTCCATCGCGGGTTGAATTGCCTGGTGGCCGTTGAACTCAAGGTCGGGCGCTTCGAGCCGGAGTACCTGGGCAAGCTGGACTTCTACCTGGAGGCCCTGGATCGCCAGGTGCGCAAGCCCCACGAGAACCCTGCCCTGGGCGTGTTGCTCTGTGCCAGCAAGGAGGACGAGGTGGTGGAATATGCCCTCAACCGTTCCCTGTCGCCGGCGCTGATCGCCGAGTACCGGACCCAGCTGCCAGACAAGAAGCTGCTGCAGGCCAAGCTCCAGGAGTTCTATGCCTTGGACACCCAGGCGCGGTGAGCCGGACGGCCATGGTGCCCGGGGTTTTGCAGGGCCTTGTTGAGTCGCATGCACAGCTTGGCGCCGGCCCGCGGCTTATTCCGGCTCGCTGCCGAACCAGTCGGCCAGGCGCGCGCTGGCTTGCTCCCGGACCTCGGCGTTGATGTGGGCGGCCACTGTCACCACTGAGCCAGTCAACAGGCCGAGGTCATCCACGTACCCGGCCCCGGGAATCAGGTCGGGGATGATGTCCAGCGGCAGCACGAAGTAACCCAGGGCGGCGTAGATGGTGGTCTTGGCCCAGATCGGGGTTTGCGGTCGTTGCGCGGCGTAGTAGAGCCACAGGGCTTTCTGGAGCAAGGTGCGGCCGATGCGCGAGGCGTAGCGGCCGATCTTGCGCCAGAAACAGAGTTCAAGGGACTGGGCGGTGGACATGGCGCGCTCCTTGGAGGACATGGGTCCAGGTCATGGTCGCCACCCGGGCGCTGGACCGGCAGAGGCCAATATTTCCCCGGTGGTTGCCCAGGTAGGAGCCGGCTTGCTGGCGAAGAGGCCGGCCCTGGCGCCGTGAATCCTGGGTCAGGTCAGCGGTGCCTGTAAGGGCGCCTTCGCTGGCGAGCCAGCTGCCACAGTGCCTCTGGGCGTAGGGTTCAGGGCCGCCGACGGGCCTCCAGGCGCTGGAACAGCAGCATGCCCAGGAGCATGGCCAGGACGAACACCCCGGCTTGCCAGTGGCCGCCGGGCAACAGCACCAGGGCCGGTCCCGGGCAGATCCCGGCGATGCCCCAGCCGATGCCGAACAGCAGACTGCCGCCGATCAGGCGCCGATCCACGCTGCGGGTGGCGGGGATGTGCATGGGCGCCCCGAGCAGCGAGCGCGAGCGCCCCATGGCCCAATGGAAGGGCCACCACGCCACTGCGATGGCGCCGAGCATCACCAGCGCCAGGGACGGGTCCCAGTTGCCGGCCAGATCGAGAAAGCCCAGGACCTTGGCCGGGTTGGCCATGCCTGCCAGCAACAGGCCGATGCCGAACAGCAGGCCGGCGACAAAAGCGCTGAGCTTTTTCATGGCAGCAGCCCCAGCAGATGCCGCAGTACCCAGACCGTGGCGAAGCCGGTGCCCATGAAGCACAGGGTGGCGATGATCGAGCGCGGTGACAGTCGGGAGATCCCGCAGACGCCGTGGCCGCTGGTGCAACCGGCGCCGTAGCAGGTGCCGATGCCCACCAGCAGGCCGGCGCTGATCTGGCCGAGCAGGCCGCCCTGGAACTCGGCGACGGGCAGGGCATGAAACAGGCCCCAGAGCAGCGGCGCCAGCAACAGCCCGAGGATAAACAGGGCTTTCTCGCCCCAACCGTCGCTGCCCGGTTGCAGCAGGCTGCCGAGCAGGCCGCTGATGCCGGCGATGCGCCCGTTGGCGACGATCAACAGCCCGGCGGCCAGGCCGATCAATGCCCCTCCGGCCAGGGCCGACCACGGTGTGAAATGCAGATAATCCAAAAGCATGTCCTGTTCCTTGTAGGGGCCGGCTTGCCGGCGATAGGGCCCGACCAGGCACCGTGAGTCTTGCGTCAGGTCAGGGGCGTCGGCGAGGACGCCTTCGCTGGCAAGCCAGCTCCTACGCGGTGTATGGGGTCAATGGGGCAGCCATCCCAGGGCTCCGCCCGCCAGCAGCAGCGCTGCCAGTAGGCCGGTGATGGCGAACAGCTGTTGCAGGCGCGGGCCGGCCAGGTGACTGGCCACCTGGCGGCCCAGCACCAGGCCCACTACTGCGCCCAGGGCAAAAGGCGCACCTACCGCCCAGTGCATCACGCCACTGAGGCTGGCGGTGACCACGCTGCCCAGGGAGACCAGGGCGATCACCGCCAGCGAAGTGGCGACGATGCTCTTGCTGTCCAGGTTGGTGTAGCGGCTCAGGGCCGGGATGATCACGAAGCCGCCGCCCACGCCGAGCAGCCCGGAAAGCAACCCCGAGAGCATCCCGGTGAAGGTCAGCGCCCGGGCGCAGGGCAGGGTCCAGCGCAGGCGGCCCTGGGCCGGGTTGAGCACGCAAGGCAGGAACGCCGGGCGCGGCGCCGCCTGGCCCTGTTTCAATTCCAGGCTGGCCTTGCGCAGGATGCGCCCGCAGGCATACAGCAGCACCAGGGAAAACAGCAGGGCCAGGGGCAGGTTGGGCAGGCGGTGGGCCAGCCACAGCCCCAGCGGTGCCATGAGGATGCCGATGCTGGCGACGAACCCTGCCGCGCGGTAGCGCACGATGCCCTGGCGCAAGCCCAGCACCGCACCGACGCTGGCGGCCAGGCCCACCGCCAGCAGGCCGATGGGCGCGGCCTCGACCATGCTCAGGCCCAGGCCGAAGACCAGCAGTGGCACCGCGAGAATGCCGCCGCCGGCCCCGGTCAGGGCCAGGATCGCGCCAATGATCGCCCCCAGCCCGGCGCCCAGAAGACTGTGTTCGTTCATGCTTTCGGGGTGTCCGTGGCCAGGGTCGGTTGCGCCAGCCATTCGTGGCCCTTGAGCATGCCGCGCCAGTACAGCGGTGGCAGGATCCGTTCCTTCAGCCACCAGGCGCGACGGGTCGGCTGGCGCCCGTCCAGCAGCCAGCGGGGAAAGCTCGGTGCCAGCTTGCCGCCATAGGTGAATTCGGCGAGGACGATCTTGCCCCGTTCCACGGTCAGAGGGCAGGAGCCGTAGCCGTCGTACTCGGCCAGGCGAGTCAGGCGCTTGAGAGCCACCAGCACATTGTTGGCCACTACCGGCGCCTGTTTGCGGGCCGCTGCGGCGGTCTTGGCATTGCTGGTATTGGTGGCGTCCCCCAGGCCGTGGATGTTCACGTAGCGCTTGTGGCGCAGGCTGCCCGGGTCGACGTCGATCCAGCCGGCGGCGTCCGCCAGGGGGCTCTGACGGATGAAATCCGGGGCGCATTGGGGAGGCACCACGTGCAGCATATCGAAGGCCCGTTCCAATGTTTCCTGGCGGCCATCGGCCAGGGTGCGGACAAAGGTCGCGCGTTTGGCCGGGCCGTTCACCGCCACCAGGTTATGGCCGAAATCCAGTTCGATGGCGTATTTCTTCACGTATTCCATCAACGCCGGCACGTAGTCGGCGACGCCGAACAGCACACCGCCGGCATTCAGGAAGCGCGGCTTGATCTGCCCCAGGCGGCCGTGGCGCAGCCAGTGGTCGCAGGACAGGTACATGGCCTTCTGTGGCGCTCCGGCGCACTTGATCGGCATCGGCGGCTGGCTGAACAGCGCCTCGCCCTGTTGCAGTTGCTGCACCAGTTGCCAGGTGTAGGGCGCCAGGTCGTAGCGGTAATTGGAGGTCACGCCGTGGTTGCCCAGGGCCTGGGGCAGGCCGTCGATGGCGGCCCAGTCTAGCTTGAGCCCGGGGCAGACGATCAGTTGGTCATAGGCCAGCACCCGGCCGTCCTCCAGCACCAGGGCGTTGTGTTCCGGGTCGAAGCGGCTGACCGCGTCCTGGATCCACTTGACCCCCTGGGGCATCAGCTCGGCCATGGTGCGTTCGGTGGACTGGGCGCTGAATACTCCGGCGCCCACCAGGGTCCAGCCGGGTTGGTAGTAGTGGTGCCGGGCAGGGTCGATGAGTGCCACGTCCAGGTGTGGATCGCGGGTCAAGAGGCTGGCAGCAACGGCGATGCCGGCGGCACCGCCACCGACGATCAGCACCTGGTGGCTGCCGTCGACAGCGGGCAGGGCCGGGTTGAAGGGACGCATGGCAAGGTCTCCGTGTGGAGTCGGTAATAGTTATAGGGTGTTCAGGGGAATCTTCAGGTAGCTCACGCCGTTGTCCTCGGGCTCGGGGAAGTGCCCGCTGCGCATGTTGACCTGCACCGAAGGCAGGATCAGCACCGGCATGTCCAGGGTCGCGTCGCGGGCTTCGCGCATGGCCACGAAGCTGTCTTCGTCGACCCCCTGGTGAATGTGGATGTTGTTGGCGCGCTGCTCGGCGACGGTGGTCATGTACTGCAGCTCGCGGCCGTTGGGCAGGTAGTCGTGGCACATGAACAGCCGGGTACTGGGGGGCAGGGCGAGGATCTTGCCGATGGAGCGGTACAGGGTCCGCGCATCGGCCCCGGGGAAGTCGCAGCGAGCGGTGCCGTAGTCGGGCATGAACAGGGTGTCGCCGACAAAGGCCAGGGTTTCGTCGCCGACCTGCACCAGGTAGGTCATGCAGGCCGGGGTATGCCCCGGGGTGTGCATGGCCCGCGCGGTAAGGGTGCCGATGGCGAATTCGGCGCCGTCTTCGAGCAGCACGTCGAACTGGCTGCCGTCCCGGGCAAAGGCCGGGGCTTCGTTGAACAGTGCGCCGAAGGTCTTCTGCACCCGGGTGATCTGATTGCCGATGGCCACCTGGGCCCCGAGCTGCGCCTTGAGGTAGGCGGCGGCCGACAGGTGGTCGGCATGCACATGGGTTTCCAGGATCCAGTCGACCCGGGCGTCCAGTTCTTTGACCCGGGCGATCAGGCGGTCGGCGGACTCGGTGTGGGTGCGGCCGGATTTCGGGTCGTAGTCCAGCACGCTGTCGATCAATGCGCAGTGGCGGCTAGCCAGGTCCATCACCAGGTAGCTGATGGTCCAGGTATGGCTGTCGAAAAAGGCTTCTACACGCAGCGTGTCGCTGATGATCATGGGGCACTCCAGGCAATGAAGGTGAGGGCAGTCTGCGCTGACGCTCGTTTCTTGAAGTGTCAATAAGCGTGCCAACCCGAAACGGCGTCGTTTGGCGCCTGTTCATTGGTCTAGACGGTTTTCCAGCCCCCTGGTGATGCGTTGTCGCCGGGACTGTCACTCGAACCTGGCAGTCATTTGGCAGTTACTGGCAGAAAATGGCAGTAACGGCGTCCATGCTTTAAGCTGCCGCCTCTGCCCCGGAGTTGCCCATGTCCCTGATTGCCACCGACCTAGTCCCGCCACCGATGTCCGCCCTGGTGTCCTACCTCGAACACGACCCGCAGCCCACCATAGTGCTGGACACCGACTACAACATCATCGCCGCCAACACCGCTTACCAGCGCCAGTTCGGCGTGGCCGGCAAGCCCCACGTGGGCGCCAAGTGCTACCGGGTCTCCCACCAGTTCGCCGTGCCCTGCGACCAGGCCGGCGAGCATTGCCCGATGCGCAAGGCCCATGACAGCCGCGTGCCGGAACGCATGCTGCACATCCACCACACGCCCCGGGGGCCGGAGCATGTGGACGTGGAGCTGCGGCCGATCATTGGCGAGCACGGCACGGTGGTGGCCTATGTCGAGCGCCTGAGTTCGGTGGCCGTGGCCTCGGTACAACCCCAGCAGAAGGGGCTGGTGGGGCGCTCGCCGGCCTTCAACGAAGCCTTGAGCGCCTTGCAGCGGGCGGCGCCGGCGCCGATCCCGGTATTGCTCCAGGGCGAATCCGGCACCGGCAAGGAGCTGTTCGCCCGTGCCCTGCACGACGGCAGCCCCCGGGCCAGCGGACCGCTGGTGGTGGTGGACTGCACCGGGCTTACCGAAAGCCTGCTGGAAAGCGAATTGTTCGGTTATGAAAAGGGCGCCTTCACCGGTGCCCTGCAGCGCAAGATCGGCCTGGCCGAAGCCGCCCATGGCGGCACCCTGTTTCTTGATGAAATCGGCGAAGTGCCCCTGGCCATGCAGGTCAAACTGCTGCGCCTGATCGAGTCCGGCAGCTTTCGCCCGGTGGGCAGCCTGCGCACCGTGCACTCGGATTTCCGCCTGGTGGCGGCGACCCACAAGCCGCTCAAGGAGATGGTCGCCGCCGGCACCTTCCGCCAGGACCTGTACTACCGTATCAGCGCCTTCCCGATCCGCCTGCCGGCCTTGCGCGAACGCGCCGACGACCTGCCACTGCTGATCGACAGCCTGCTGCGCCGGCTTGACCCCGGTGTAGTGCCGCGGGTCGATCCCCAGGCCCTGGCCCAACTGAGCCTGTACACCTACCCGGGCAATATCCGCGAGCTGCGCAACATCCTCGAACGGGCGCGGCTGTTCAGCGACGACGGGGTGATCCGCCTGGCGGACCTGCCGCCGGACCTGCGCAGCACGCCGGCACCCGCGCCCCCCGGCCGCCGCCGCGGCAGCAAGGACCTGGAGCAACTGGCCCATGCCCTGGAGGTGTTCGAGGGGTCGCGCAGTGAACTGGCCAGGGCCCTGGGCCTGAGCGAGCGGACCCTGTACCGGCGGCTCAAGGCCTTGGGGCTGTAGCGGCGGGCGAGGGCGGCAGGGCCGCCTCAGCCTCGGGCGGGGTGTTTCTGCCGGGGCAGGTCGCAGGCCATCACCCACATGCCGATCTGTTCCAGGTCGGTGCTGAACGGCACCTCGCCGACCTGCCGCAGGCCGGCGCTTTCATAGAAGCGCCGGGCGCCGCTGTTGCTCTTGAGCACGTCCAGCCACAGGCAGGGCTCACCGGCAGCGCTGGCCCGTTGCAGCACATGCTCCAGTAACCGGCGGCCATAGCCCTTGCCGGCCTCGGACTTGAGCAGATAGATCTTCTGCAGTTCGGCCCCGCGCCGGGCTCCATCGGGCAGTGGCCGGTCCCAGTTGAGCTTGGCAAAACCGATGGGCTGCTGCTGCGGGTCCAGGGCCAGCAGCCACAGGTGCAGGTGCTTGTCGGCCAGGGACTGTTCCAGGGGGGCGGGGGCAAAATCCTGGGCCAGGAACTGCTGCATGCCTTCGGTGCTCCAGATCGCGGCGAAGTGCTCGCGGTAGGTGGCGCAGCCAATGGCCTGGAGGGTGTCGATATCGCGGCTGTCGGCTTCACGGATGGTGATCATGCGTCATTCCTCGAGGGGCGGCTGGCCGGTTTCGCCGGGCTGGCGGCTGGCCCGCAATCCGGACGGGGCAGCTTACTCCGTTGCCCAAAGGGGCTCCAGTGCTCGGGCCGGGGCACGATGGCGGCGCGCCGTGGTCGTAGTTGCAGCCCCCTTTTTCCGGCGTGCGGGATGTTTGGCGCAGCGTCGGGTTCTACCGGAGATGCCATGAGCCAGGCCGTACTTGCCACCGAAACCAACCGCCGCCAATTGCAGCAGATCATCTCCGGCCTGTCCGACGGGGTGATCCTGATCGAGACCGACAAGGCCCGGACCCTGCTCTGGGCCAATGAAGCGGCCCTGGCCATGCACGGCGTCAGCACGGTCGAGCAGTTGGGCGGCAACCTGCGCGAATACGCCCGGCGCTATGCCTTGCGCTACCGCAACAACCATCCACTGGGCCTGGACAGCTACCCCATCAACCGGGTGGCTGCCGGAGAAACCTTCAGCGACGTGGTGGTGGAGGTCCAGGCCGAGATCGATGGCGAACCCCGGCACTGGGTGCACCGGGTGCGCAGCATGATCCTGGAGGACCGCAATGGCGCGCCGGAGTCCCTGGTGCTGATCCTCAGTGACGCCACGGACTGGGCCAGCGCCGAGCAGCGCTTTGAGAAAACCTTCAACGCCAACCCGGCGCCGGCGGTGATCTGCCGCCTGGGGGATTTGCGCTACATCAAGGTCAACCAGGGCTTCCTGGAAATGACCGGCTATGCCCGGGATCAGGTGATCGGCCGTTCGGTGTACGAGCTGGACGTGCTGGAAGACGCCGAGCACAAGGAACTGGCCGTCGAACGCCTGGGGCAGGGGGCGACCATCCCGCAGATGCAGGCCGAGCTGCGCCTGCCTGAGGGCGGCAGCAAGCTGGTGATCGTCGCCGGCCAGCCGCTGGACATCAACGACGAGGATTGCATGCTGTTTTCCTTCATGGACCTGGAGCCGCGGCGCAAGGCCGAGATCGCCCTGCGCCAGAGCGAGGAGCGTTTTGCCAAGTCGTTCCGCCTGACCCCGGTGCCGACCCTGGTGTGCAGCGCCGAGCAGCAGATCGTCGATGTCAACGAAGCCTTTCTCGACACCTGTGGCTACAGCAGCGAAGAGCTGCTGGGCAAGACCGTGCAGGACATCGGTTTTATCGCCGAGCCCCAGGCGGCCGAGCAGTTGTTCGGCCGCCTGGAGAAGAGCGGCAACGTCATGGGCCTGGACCTCAAGGTGCGCAAGAAGGGCGCCGAGCAGGTGGACTGCGTGGCCTATGCCGATACCGTGCTGATCCAGGACAGCCCCTGCTACCTGCTGGTGCTGATGGACATCAGCGAGCGCAAGCGCTCGGAGCTGGAGCTGGTGGGGGCCATCGAGGAGGTGATGCGCGATGCCTCCTGGTTCAGCCAGACCCTGATCGAAAAGCTTGCCAATGTGCGCAACACCCGCAGCGCGCAAGCCCCGGCGGTAACCTCTGCCGACCTGACCACCCGCGAGCGCGAGGTCCTGGGGCTGATCTACCAGGGGCTGGCGGACAAGGAAATTGCCGCGCAACTGCAGTTGGCCCCCAACACCGTGCGCAATCACGTGGCCACCCTGTATTCCAAGCTCGATGTGCACAGCCGCGGCGAGGCCATTGTCTGGGCCCGGGAGCGCGGGCTGTTTGCCGGCAGTGCCGGCTGACCCGGTGCAAATGCACCAGTGCAACCAGTGCAAATGCGCCTTTTGCCCAGGGGCGGGCCTTTCTATCCTGTGATTCTGCGCAGGGCTCTGTATCGGGCCTCTGCCATTCATGAACCGCAGTAGAGGAAGCTCCAGCATGGCTAGCGAACAGATCAAGGGCACAGTGGGCAAGGTGGCCGGCAAGGCCGAGGCCGTGGTGGGTGAGTGGCTGGATGATGAGCAGTTGCAAGCCCGCGGCATGGCCCGGGAAGCCGCCGGGCAATTGCAGGAAAAGTACGGCCAGGCCCTGGACCAGGGCGCGCGTTGGGTACGGGACAAACCGCTGTTGAGCGTGGCCCTGCTGGCCGGCGTCGGGCTGTTGGCGGGCCTGCTGCTGCGGCGCCGCTGAAATGCCGGCGGCCATTACCCTGGCGCAGTTGCGCGCCTGTATCGAGCAGCGCCTGGCGCCCCTGGCCTGCAGCTTCAGCAACGCCGGTGACGGCACCCTGACCCTGCGGGTGTTCGAGCCGGCCAGCGGCCGGGTCGACCTGGTGGTGACCGGGCTCAGCGCCCGGGCGCTACAGAGCGAGGCCGATGTGCAGAAGATCATCGACGAACTGCTCTATGAGCTGGGCAGCAACTCCCTGGGCCAGCTCGATCTGGCGCCCTGACCCCGGCCTTGCACCGGGGCCGGTCGATGGCGACAGCCCACGGCCTGAACTATAAGCAAAGGGTCGGCGGTCGGGTGCCCGGCCGTCATCGCCAGCCTTTTGCAGGTGCCCGGGCATGCCTTCAACCCTGTTGCCGCGCCGTATTTCCCTGAACACCTCGCTTTTCTGGATGGGCCGATGAACGCCCGGGCCCAGGGCTTGCCCCGGCGCCTGGAAAACATCGTACTGGTGGCGGATCTGGCGGGCACTGCGGTGTTTGCCGTGGAGGGCGCGATCAGCGCCATGCGCGCCCAACTGGACCTGCTGGGGGTGATGGTGATCGCCTTTATCGTCGCCCTTGGCGGAGGGGTGACCCGTGACCTGCTGATTGGCGCCACGCCGCCCAAGGCCGTGGCCGACTGGCGGTACCCGGCGCTGGCGCTGCTGATGGGCGGGCTGGCCTTCGTGGCACGGGACTGGGTGCTGGGGTGGTCCGGGCCGCTGCTGATGCTGCTGGACGCCGCGGGGCTGGGGCTGTTTGCCGTGGCGGGCACGCAGAAGGCGCAGAACTTCGGCATCTCGCCCTTTGTCTCGATGCTCATGGGCACGGTGACCGGGGTGGGGGGCGGGGTGATTCGCGACATTGTCCTGGCCCGCATTCCCCTGGTGCTGCAGGTCGACCTGTATGCCAGCTCGGCCTTTGTCGGCGCGGCCAGCCTGGTCATCGCCCGGCGCCTGGGCGTGCCGCCTTTGTGGTCGGCCTGGCTGGCGGGCACCGTCTGTTTCGCCCTACGCATGCTCTCGGTGCGCTACGGTTGGCAACTGCCCAAGGCCTTGTAGCCGCTGCCGCAGGCTGCGAACGGCTTGGACGGCTTGGACGGCTTGGACGGTATTGCGACGCAGCAGGCGCCGGGGGGCGCGAGAGCGCGGAAGGTTTGGCGCAAGATCGTCAAGCAAGGCCCGGCGTACCGAACGCGGCCCGGCCTTTCGCCGCTTCGCAGGCTCAGCAGCGGCTACAGGGTCACAGGCACCGGATCATAGGGGCGTGGAGGTCGGGGTCAATTGTCGGCAATCAGGCTCGGCCGGCAGTCCAGGCTCAGGCGCGCGCCGCCGCGTTCGCTGCTGCCCACCTCAAGCTTGAAGCCGTGCAGGCTGACAATCGCCGCGACGATCGACAGGCCAAGGCCAAATCCGCCCTGGGCATTGTTTTCATCCACCCGGTAAAAGCGCCGGAACACCGCCGCCCGTTCCGCTGCGGGTATTCCGGGGCCTGAGTCGAGCACTTCCAGGCGCGGGCTGCCGTCGTCGTCGATCCCCCGCAGTATCACTTCGCCCCCCGGTGGGGTGAACTTGATGGAGTTGCTCAGCAGGTTGGCCAGGGCCTCGAACAACAGGGCGCGGTCACCGGTGAGGCTGGGCAGGCTCGCCGGTACATCCAGCACCAGGGTCAACTGGCCTTCCTCGGCCAGGGGCAGGTAGAAGTCATAGAGTTCGTGCAACAGGGGCAGGGGGTCGAGCACCAGGAAGCCCGAGCGCCGCTGCTGGTCCTCCAGTTCGGAAATCCGCAGCAGCCCGCGAAAGCGCGCCATCAGGGTGTCGGCCTCGGCCAGCAGCTGGTCCATCTGCAGGGCCTGGGGCGAGCCTTCCTCGGCCTGTTGCTGCAGGCGGTAGAGCTGGGCCCGCAGGCGGGTCAGCGGGGTGCGCAGGTCGTGCGCGATGTTGTCGCACACGCCCTTGACCTCGTGCATCAGCCGTTCGATGCGTTCGAGCATGGCGTTGACGATGGCCGCCAGCATGTCCAGCTCGTCGCGCCGGTCCGACAGCGGCAGGCGCCGGGTCAGGTCGCCGGCGACTATGGCTTCGGCGCTGGCCTGGATCTGGCGGATGCGCCGCAAGGGCCGGCGGCGCAGCAGGTGCCAGCCGGCGGCGCCGGGAATGATGGTCAGGGAGATGCCCCAGAGCAGGGCGTGGAGGATGATCCGGGTCACCGCGAACAGCGAGCCGTTGTCGCGTACCAGCACCAGCCAGCGGCCATCCCGGGTGTGGGTGGCCACGGCGTCGCAGCTGTCGCGGGGCAGGCTCGGGTCGTCGGAGTCGATGCAGTTCTTCAGTTCGTGGATCTTGCCGTCCAGGGGCAGGTCGTCGGGTATCTGCCGGATCGGCCCGCTCAGGGGCCGGCGCTGTTCATCGAACAGGCCGTAGGCGTCGATGGCGCGCATGTCGAAGGTCATGCTGGTGGTCAGGGCTTCCACCAACTGCTCGCCCTCGAAACGCGCGAACAGGTGCTGGCGCTGCATCAGCGAGTGCTTGGCCAGGCTGTCCAGGTAGGTGGAGACCTCGTAGTACAGCACCCCCATGAGGATGCAGCTCCAGGCCACGAACAGCGTGCTGTAGAGCGCCAGCAGGCGGCTGCTGGAGGAGCGCCAGCCCTTAGAGGGGTTCAGCAATGACATAACCCGAGCCTCGCACGGTGCGGATCAACGGGGTCATGCCGGGCGGGTCGATCTTCTTGCGCAGGCGGCCGATGTGCACGTCGATCAGGTTGGTACCGGGGTCGAAGTGATAGCCCCAGACCTCCTCGAAGATCATCATCCGCGAGAGGATCTGGCCGGTGTTGCGCATGAGGAACTCCAGCAGCTTGTATTCGGTGGGCAGCAGGCTCAGCAGCTGGTCGGCGCGGGTTGCCTCGCGGCTGATCAGGTTCAGTTCCAGGTCTGCCACCCGCAGGCTGGTGTCGAAATCCTTGACCGTGTTCTTGCGCCGCAGCAGCACTTCGACCCGGGCCGCCATCTCGTCGGAGGCGAAGGGCTTGGTCAGGTAGTCGTCGCCACCGGCCCGCAGGCCGCGCACCCGTTCATCGACGTCGGAGAGGGCGCTGATCATCAGGATCGGCGTCGACACACCGATGGTGCGCAGGGTGGTGACGATGGCCAGGCCGTCCAGTTCCGGCAGCATGCGGTCCAGGGTGATCAGGTCGTAGTCGCCGCTCACGGCGCGCACCAGGCCCTCGCGGCCATTGTCCACCCAATCCACGTCGAGGCCGTGGCTGCTCAGTTCGGCGACGATTTCCCGGGCGGTCACGGCGTCGTCTTCGATGGTCAGAATGCGGGTCATAGGCGTTACCTGTTTGGCGGTTCGTGACACAGGCGGGCATTTTGCCAAGAAACGGCGGCCGCAATTCTAAAAAAACTTTCATCTGCGCCTCCAGGCCTCTGTCCAGACCTTGAACAAGCCCCTGCCAGGGGCCGCGTTGCCTGATAGTATCGCGCCACTTTTATGGCCAGGAGGCACATCCATGACGGGCCTGCCCCGGGTTGGCTGGAAGCCATTGTCCTTTCTCTGCCTGATGGTGCTGTGCAGCAGCGCGGTGCTGGCGGCCAACCCGCCCTGTTCCGGGCGCAAGGGCGGCATCGCCCGGTGCGACGGCGAGCTGTTCCTGTGCAACGACGGCTCCATCAGCGCGTCGAAAAAGAACTGCGCCCTGATGTCCGGCCAGCGCTCCACCGCCCCGCAAGCCGAGCCCCTGTTGCGCGACGCCCAGGGATGCACCTGTGGCAGCGGCAGTTTCTGCACCGGGCCCCGGGGCGGGGTGTACTGCCTGACCCCCAGTGGCAACAAGAGCTACAAGCGGCATTGAAAACCCGATTGACCTTCTGTGTATCAAGGTGTTGTGCAATGAACTACGCATCACGTTTCAAAGGCCTGCTGTGGCTTTTGGTGGCCAGCCTGCTGTTGAGTCTCGCCGTGGACTTGGCGCTGCGCCTGCCGGGTTACCTGGAGGCCTATGCTGCCGACCCTCGCTATGCGCGCTGGGTGCTGGGGTATCGCGGCCTGGACGTCCTGGTCATCGCCCTGATGGCGGTGGCCGTGCCGGGAATCATGCGGCTGCTGGATTTTCGTCGTTCGGCCTGGCTGGCATTGCCGCTCTTTACCTTGTGGGGGCAGGGCATCGCGCAATTGACCCTGGTGGGCAACCTGCTGCTGGCCCTGTGGATCCTGGTACTGCTGGTGCACCTGTGCTGGACCCGCGGCCGGGAGCTCTACCGGAGCCGGCAGGCCTGAGCGCCGGGCGGGCCGTGCAGAACGCCCGCCCTAAAACTCCCGGGCCGGTAAATTGCACGATCCGGGATTGTCTGCTTATCGCAAGTCATTGAAATAAAAGAGTTTATAAAGTTCGTGCAACTGGCACGGTGGCTGCACTTGTCCCTTCGAGACGTGTAACACCATTTTTCATGCCTGGAGCCGAACAACAATGAACAGACCCTCTGAACACCTGCTGGCCACCGCAGATGCCTCGAGTCATCACTCGGGCGTGTCCTGGGCGGCGATCTTCGCCGGCGCCGCGGCGGCCGCCGCTCTTTCGCTGATCCTCCTGTTGCTGGGCTTCGGCCTGGGCTTTTCCGCGGTGTCGCCCTGGGCCGGCAGCGGTATCAGCGCCAAGGGCCTGGGCATTTCCAGCATTGTCTGGCTGGCCGTGACGCAGATCATCGCTGCCGGCCTGGGCGGTTACATCGCCGGACGCCTGCGGGTGAAATGGGCCAACCTGCATGGCGATGAAGTGTACTTCCGCGACACCGCCCATGGCTTCCTGGCCTGGGCCGTGGCCACCCTGGTCACCGCGACTTTGGTGGTGGGGTCGGTCAGCAGCGTCGTCAGCGGCGGCGTGCATGCCGGCGCCCAGGTGGCTTCCGGCGCCGCCGGTGCCATGACCCAGGTGGCCGGCCATGCTGCCGCCCAGGGTTCCCAGGACGACTACGGCTACTTCGTCGACAGCCTGTTCCGCGACGATCGCCCGGCGGCGGTCAGCGATGACGCGGCCCGTGGCACGGTATCGCGGATCTTCGTGCGCACCCTGAGCAACGACGGCCAGTTGGCCCCTGAGGACCGCAGCTACCTGGCGCAACTGGTGGCCCAACGCACCAACCTCAGCCAGGCCGATGCCGAACGTCGGGTCGATGAAGTGTTCGCCAAGACCCGCCAGGCCGTGGAAGAGGCCAAGCAGGCCGCCAAGGAAGCTGCCGACACCGCGGCCAAGGTGGCTGCCTGGTCGTCGCTGTGGATGTTTATCGCGCTGTTGTGCGGTGCTTTCTTCGCCAGCCTCGCGGCGACCTTTGGCGGTCGTCGTCGGGACGCCGTGGTCTGGCTTGAAAGCGATGTCCAGCCGCGCACCGTAGCCCCCACCCCCGTTCACTGATCCAGGAGATTTCCCATGCGCTCATTACTCTTGTGGTTCCTCGGTGTGCCGATCCCGGTGATTATCCTGATCGCCCTGTTCATGCACTGATTCAAGCTATAAAGCCCGGCCCGAACGGGCCCGGGCCTTCCCGAACGCCGCTGCCGGCCATTGCCGCCAGCGGCGTTTTTGTGCGCGGTATCGCAGTTTTGCAAGGGCTGGCCACCGTCGGGTGCGAGGCAGCCGTTTGCTTGGCCCAGATCAATATCCGTGTCCGACAAACCGACTAGATTGGCCCGCGCTCGGTTCTGACAAACAGCTTGGGACCGGGACGTTGCCCGGTCCCGACCGCAGCAGCATGGACGGCGGGACGCCGGCAACCCCATTCATTTTTCACGGATGAACCCACAATGCGTCAGATAGACCGCAACTTCGATATTCAGCCGCTGCAGCACGCGGACATGACCATCAGCCTCAATGGCCAGCCAGTCACTGCCGCCCTGGGTGAAACCGTCCTCAGCGTGATCCAGGCCACCGGCCTGCGCCAGGTGGCGCGCAACGATCACGGGCAACTGGTGGGCGCCTACTGCGGCATGGGCGTGTGCCATTGCTGTCTGGTGCAGATCGACGGCCGGCACAAGCGCCGCGCCTGCCAGACCCTGGTCAAGCCGGGGATGCAGGTGCAGACCCTGAGCAACCGCATCACTGAAACGGAGCCCACGTTATGAGCCTGAACCCGGTGATCGTCGGCGGTGGGCCGGCGGGCATGGCGGCCGCCATCGAACTGGCTGAGCACGGCGTGCGCAGTACCCTGATCGAAGAGGCCTCGCGCCTGGGGGGCGTGGTCTACCGCGGGCCGCTGCGCGACGGCGTGCAACTGGATTACCTGGGGCCGCGCTACTGCGAAATGCTGGCCAAGCTGCACGGCGATTTCGCCGACCACGAACAGATGATCGAGGTGCGTCTCAACAGCCGGGTAGTGGGCGCCGAGGGCACCCAGAGCCTGGTGCTGCTCGATGGCGAAGAGCAGGTGCAGCAGGTCAGCTACGAGCAGTTGATACTGGCCGCCGGCTGCCATGAGCGCAGTGTGCCGTTCCCCGGCTGGACCTTGCCCGGGGTCAAGCTGCTGGGTGGCCTGCAATTGCAGATCAAGAGCGGGGTGGTCAAGCCCCAGAGCCCGGTGGTGATCGCCGGTACCGGCCCCTTGCTGCCCCTGGTGGCGTGCCAGCTACATGCTTCCGGCGTGCGGGTGGCGGGGGTCTACGAGGCTTGCGCCCTGGGCAAGATCGCCAAGCAGAGCCTGGCCATGCTCAACAAGCCGCAACTGTTTCTCGACGGCCTGAGCATGCTCGCCTACCTCAAGCTGCACGGCATTGCCCTGCGCTATGGCTGGGGCGTGGTCGAAGCCCAGGGCCAGGATGCCCTGAGCGTGGTCACCGTGGCGCCGTACTCCAGTGACTGGCAGCCGGACATGGCCAAGGCCCAGCGCATTGCTGCCCAGACCCTGGCGGTGGGCTACGGCTTCATCCCGCGTACCCAGTTGAGCCAGCAGATGGGCCTGGAACACAACTTCAGCGACGACGGCTACCTGCGCGCCAGCGCCAACGCCTGGCAGCAGAGCAGCGAGCCCCACGTGCACCTGGCCGGCGACATGGGCGGCATCCGCGGCGGCGAGGCGGCCATGCTCAGCGGGCGTATCGCCGCGCTGTCGATCCTCATGCAGCGTGGCGCACTGAGCAACGAAGCGGCCCTGCAACGACGCCAGGGCTACGAGCGCAAGCTGGCCTCGATCCTGCGTTTTCGTGGTGCGGTGGACCGCTATACCGCGCGTGGCGCCGGGCAGGTAGAACTGCCCAAGGGCGACACCGTGATCTGCCGCTGCGAACACACCACCCGCAACGACATCGAGCGCGCCCTGAGCCAGGGCGTGCAGGACATGGCCAGCCTGAAAATGCGCACCCGGGTGAGCATGGGCGACTGCCAGGGGCGCATGTGCGTGGGCTATTGCAGCGACCGCCTGCGCCAGGCCACCGGGCGCAAGGACGTGGGCTGGATCCGCCCGCGCTTCCCCCTGGACCCTATTCCGTTTTCCGCGTTCCCGCCGTCTGACCAGGAGGTCTCCCAGCATGATTAAGCATTACGACGTGGTCATTGCCGGTGGCGGCGTGATCGGCGCTTCCTGCGCCTACCAGTTGTCCAAGCGCAAGGACCTGAAGGTGGCGCTGATCGACGCCAAGCGTCCGGGCAACGCCAGCCGCGCTTCGGCCGGCGGCCTGTGGGCCATCGGCGAGTCGGTCGGGCTGGGCTGCGGGGTGATCTTCTTTCGCATGATGTCGGCCAACCGCAAGCGCGAGGCCCAGGGTTCGGCGGTGGTGGTGGATTCCAGCACCCCGCACATCCTGCCGCAGTCGTTCTTCGACTTCGCCCTGCAGTCCAACGAGCTGTACCCGCGCCTGCACCGCGAGCTGATGGGCCTGCACAACATGGATTTCAAGTTCGAGCAGACCGGGCTCAAGTTCGTTATCTATGACGAGGAAGACCGCCTGTACGCCGAGCACATCGTCGGCTGCATCCCGCACCTGAGCGACCAGGTGCGCTGGCTCGACCAGGCGGCCCTGCGTGCCTCGGAACCCAATGTCAGCCATGAAGCCCAGGGCGCCCTGGAGTTCCTCTGCGACCACCAGGTCAACCCGTTCCGCCTCACCGACGCCTACACCGAAGGCGCACGCCAGAACGGCGTGGATGTGTACTTCAACACCAACGTCACCGGGGTCCTGCACCAGGGCAATCGGGTCAGCGGGGTGAAGACCGACGTCGCCGGGTTGTTCCACTGCACGACCCTGATCAACGCCGCTGGCGCCTGGGCCGCCGAGCTGAGCCTGCAGGCCACCGGCATCGAGATTCCGGTGAAGCCGGTGAAGGGCCAGATCCTTCTCACCGAGCGCATGCCCAAGCTGCTCAACGGCTGCCTGACCACCAGCGACTGCTACATGGCGCAGAAGGACAACGGTGAGATCCTGATCGGCAGCACCACCGAGGACAAGGGCTTCGACGTCACCACCACCTACCCGGAGATCAACGGCCTGGTGCAGGGCGCAGTGCGCTGCGTACCGGAGCTGGCCCATGTCAACCTCAAGCGCTGCTGGGCGGGGTTGCGCCCGGGTTCGCCGGATGAGCTGCCGATCCTCGGGCCGATGGATGGGGTCGAAGGCTACCTCAATGCCTGCGGGCACTTCCGCACCGGCATCCTGACCTCGGCCATCACCGGCGTGTTGCTGGACAAACTGGTGAACGACGAAGCCCTGCCGCTGGACATCACCCCCTTCCTGGCCCGGCGCTTCGCCACTGCCGCCGTGAAGAAACAACCCGAACCGGCCTGACCGCTCTGTAGGAGCTGGCTTGCCAGCGAAGGCGTCTTCGAAGGCGCTGCAAGGCTTGCGGGCCTCTTCGCCGGCAGCCGGCTCCTACGGGGAGGGTGTGGCTCAGGTGGCGGGGGTGGCGAGGAACACCGGCAATTGTTCGGCGTACTCGGCAAAGCCGCGTACTGCCGGGAATTGCCCGAGGTTGAACTGGTCCGCCACCATCATCTGGCTGAAACTCCAGGCCACCGCCAGGCTGATGCCGGCCTGGCCCAGGGAGCCGTCCCGGGGCAGGGGCTGTTTCTGCAACTCCTGCTCCAGTTCGCCATAGGCGGCCTGCAACTGGCCGCCAACCCGCTCCAGCCAGGGGCCGTGCTGTTTTTCCGCGGGGCGCAGGTTGCGCTCGTAAACGATCTGTACCGACTTCTCGCAGGCCGCCAGGGCCAGGCCGATCAGCCGCAGTTCGCGCAGGCGCTGGGGCAGGGCGGTGGGCATCAGGCTGCGTTGCGGGCCGGCCAGGGTTTCCAGGTAGTCGATGATCAGGCTCGAATCCATCAGCACTTCACCGCCCTCGCAGACCAGGGTCGGGGCCTTGACCACGGGGTTGATCGCCTTGAACTGCTCGAAGGTGCTGAACACCGAAAGCGAGTGGTGCTCGAAGGGCAGGCCCAGGCTCTTGAGGCTGATGGCGACGCGGCGCACGTAGGGTGAATCGAGCATTCCAATAAGCTTCATCACGTATTTCCTTGTCTTGAACGGCACAACGGATGGGAAAGGCGCGGCCAATTTAGCGGTATTGAAGCGGCCTTGCACAGTGCAAACCTGTAGCCGCTGCCGCAGGCTGCGAACGGCTCCGAAGGAGACGCGGGAATCTTGAAGGCGCCACAGGTTCGGCAGGAGGCCGCCAAGCAAGGCCCTGCGTACCGAACGCGGCCCGGCCTTTCGCAGCTTCGCAGGCTCAGCAGCGGCCACAGGGGGGCAGGAAGGTGTTCCGAGCCGGCGCCTACCGCCGCCGTGGCCGCAGGCACCACCAGGCCAGCCCCAGGGCCAGGCTGAACAGGCCGGTCAGGGCCTGCAGCGAGCCCGCCGGGCTGTCCGCCAGCAGACTGGCCAGCAGCCCGCAGCCGGCGGTCATGGCCATCTGGATAAAGAAGAACAGCCCCGAGGCGGTGCCCGCCACCGCCGCATAGGGCTGCAGGATCGCCAGCTGGCAGGCGGGAATCGCCAGGCCCACCGAGAGCATCAGCGCCAGCATCGGCAGCACGATGGCCCACAGGCTGCCGGGCCACAGGCTGCGGGTGAGCAGCAACAGGCCGGCGCCGGCCAGGTTCAACAGGCAAGCCCCGGTGATCAGGCGGTCGGCACTGTGGCGTACCCCCAGGCGCTGGAACAGCCGCGACCCCATCAGGTAGCCGGCCACGGTGGCGGCGAACACCAGGGCGTAGGCCGTGGGCGATAGCCCCAGTTGGCGCTGCAACAGCGCCGGCGATTGCACAATGAACGGGAAGTAGGTGCAGTACAGGCAGCCGATGGCCAGGGAATAGCGCATGAAGTAGGCCTCGCCCAGCAGGCGCAGATAAAGGCGCGGCAGGCTTTTCACGGCCACGGGCGCGAGCTGCGGCGGGCGGGTTTCGGCCAGCCGCTTGAATATCAGCAGCCAGGCCGCCGCGGCCACCAGGCTCAGGCACAGGAACAGGCCACGCCAGCCCAGCAACTGGTCGATCAGGCTGCCCAGTGGCGGTGCCAGCATCGGCGACAGGGCAATGCCCATGGACAACAGCCCCAGCAGCCGCGGCTGCTCCTCGGGCGGGCAGCGGTCGCGGACCATGACCCGGCCCACCAGGGTGCCGCAGCAACCGCCCAGGGCCTGCAACAGGCGGGCGGCCATCAGCACTTCCACACTGGCGGCCAGCATGCAGGCCAGGCTGGCCGCGAGAAACAGCGCTGTGCCCGCCAGCAGTACCGGGCGCCGGCCATAGCGGTCGCACAGCGGGCCGCCCAGCAGCATCGACAGGGCATAGCCGAGCATGTACAGGCTCAGGGTCAGTTGCAGCTGGGCGTCGCTGGCCCCCAGTTGGTCGGCCATGGCCGGCAGTGCCGGCAGGTACAGGTCGATGCTGATCCGCGGCAGGCAGACCACCACCAGCAGCAACAGGGTCCAGAGCCAGGGGGCGAGGGGGCGTTCAACAGCGATGGAGCGGGTGGTGATAGGGCTGGCGGGCGGCATGGCAGGCTCGGGACAGGGGGCGATGGCGCTGAAATTAAGGGGTTTGTGGTTTAATGCCGAGCACCATTTAGGCCGCTTTTGACTGGACCACTATGAGCCGTGGAAAACACCCCGTGCCCCTCGACCTGCCGCTGCCCCCGCACTGCGATGAAGCCCCGGGCAAACAGGACCGCGCCTACAGTGCCCTGCGCCAGGCGATCCTGGAAAAACGCCTGCCGGCCGGCTGCCGCTTGCCCTCGACCCGCACCCTGGCCCAGCGCTGGGGCCTGTCCCGGGGCACCCTGGAAGTGGTCTTCGACCGCCTGCGCAGCGAAGGCTATGTGAGCCGGGCCAGCGGTTCCGGGACCCGGGTCTGCGCGGTGGTGCCGGACCTGTACCTGAGCGCCCCGGCACGGGCGGCGGCACCCATCGTCAGCGAGAGCGAACCGCCGTACCCGCCGCTCAGCGTGCGGGCCGGCCAGCCCTTTGTCGCCCGGCTGGCCGACCCGGCGCTGTTTCCCCTGCAACGCTGGACCCGTTCCCTGACCCGGGCCCTGGGCAATGCCTCGGCGCAGTCGCTGTGGGACGCCGACCCCGGCGGCCTGCCGGCCCTGCGCCAGCAGATCGCCCAGTACCTGGGGCAGCACCGGGGCATCGCCTGCGAGCCGCATCAGGTGAT
This sequence comes from Pseudomonas sp. MWU349, assembly GCF_017947325.1. Classification (NCBI taxonomy): domain Bacteria; kingdom Pseudomonadati; phylum Pseudomonadota; class Gammaproteobacteria; order Pseudomonadales; family Pseudomonadaceae; genus Pseudomonas; species Pseudomonas sp. MWU349. The sequence goes on from NZ_JAFEVP010000007.1 coordinate 289,057, forward strand.
GATCACCACCGGCATCCGCCATGGCCTCGACCTGCTGGCCCGCAGCCTGCTGCAAGCGGGCGACAAGGTGTGCCTTGAAGACCCCGGCTACCTGTCGGCCAGAAGCCTGTTCGCCCTGGCAGGGGCGCGGCTGGTGCCGATTCCGGTGGAGGAGGACGGGATCGATGTACAGCAGTTGCAACACCATGAGGATGCCCGCATGGTCTATGTCACCCCGGCCCATCAGGCGCCCCTGGGGATGACCATGCCGGTGTCCCGGCGCCTGGCGCTGCTGGACTGGGCCCGGCACAGCGAGGCCTGGGTGGTGGAGGACGACTACGACAGCGAATTCAACTACCAGAGCGCGCCGCTGGCGGCCCTCAAGTCCCTGGACCGGGACGACCGCGTCATCTACTGCGGCAGCTTCAACAAGACCCTGTTCGCCGGCCTGCGGGTGGGGTTCATGCTGCTGCCCGAGCGCCTGCGTCCACGGTTGCTGGCGACCTTGCAGGACACCGGGCGCTCGGTGGGGGTGATCGAGCAACTGGCCCTAGCCGACTACATCGCCAGCGGCGCTTTCCTGCGCAATCTGCGGGCGGCGCGCCAGGCCTATCAGGAACGCCGCGACCTGCTGCTGGCGATCCTCGCCAGTCAAGCGCCAGGCTGCTACAGCATCAGCGGCCAGCAGGCCGGGCTGCACCTGCTGCTGACGTTGCCGCCGGGCAGCGATGAGGCGCGCTTTCGCCAGCGCGCGGCCCAGCAGGGCCTGCTGTTGCAGGGCCTGGCCGAGCACTGCCAGCAGGTGCGCCGGCCGGCGGCGGTGATCGTCGGCTACGCAGCCCTGAGCCTGGCGCAGATCCGCTTCAGCGGCTCGCGGCTGGCGGCGCTGCTGGTGGCCGAGGCAGGGGCTGTAGAAGGCCGCTGACTGTCATCTGGCTGTCATGTGGCTCAGGCAACCTCGACGCCCCGGCTTCCGGCCTTTGTGGATTACAGGGACGTCATGATCATTGTCACCGCCGGCGCGGCCTATCTGGATATCGACGCCTACGCCGGCTGCATTGCCTATGCCGAATGGCTCAACCTCAGCGGCCGCCCGGCCCGGGCCCTGAGCAGCGCGCCGCTCAACGCGAGCATCCCGGGCACTTTCCGCCAGCGCCTCAAGGGGTTGGACGCCTATATTCCGCAGGGGGGGCGAGCAGTTTGTGCTGGTGGACATTTCCAACCCCCTGCACCTGGACCCACAGGTGGACCTGAACCGGGTGGTGGAGGTCATCGACCATCACCCGGGGTTCGAGGCCTTCTGGGCCGAGCGCCTGGGCCAGCACGCGGATATCCGCCAGATCGGCGCCGCCTGTACCCAGGTCTACCAGCGCTGGCGCGACTGCGGGTTGTTGCCCAGGATCAGCCGCGACAGCGCGCAACTGCTGGCGGCGGGCATTCTCGACAACACCCTGAACTTCACCGGCCAGGGGTGCACCGCGGCGGACCGCCTGGCCTACGCCGACCTGGCCGCGCTGGCCGGCCTGGGCCCCGAATGGCCCGAAGGCTATTTCAAACAGTGCCAGCAGCAGATCGAAGCGCAACTGCCCGAAGCCCTGCTCAAGGACCTGAAAGTGTTCGAAGCGTCCAGCAACCTGCCGCGGCGTTTCGCCCAACTGACCCTGTGGCATGCCCAGGGCCTGCTGGCGCGCCAGCGCAGCCTGATCGAGCAGGTGCTGGGGCAGTGGGGCGATGACTGGCTGCTGAACCTGATCTGCCTCGGCGAAGGCACAAGCTACCTGCTGACCGGCAGCCCCGGCAGTGCCCGCAAGCTGGAACGGCTGCTAGAGTGCAGCACCCTGGACGGCGTGCATTGCCCGGGCCGGCCGATCCTGCGCAAGGAACTGCTGCGCAAGGGCCTGGCGCTCCAGGCAACGTCCTGAAACCGGAGAGCCCCAATGGACCTTGAACAACGCTTGCAGCAGGTGCATGACGAGCAGAGCTTTCTCGACTTCGTCCAGGCGCTGATTGCCGACCGTCGCCAGGCGCAGCGCATGGTCCAGGCCGGCGAGGCCGACAGTTGGCAGAACCCATGCATCGAGGATTTCCTCGACGGCGCCCACGCCTGGGCCGAGGCCACCGGCATCGGTGCCACCCAGGGGTTGGTGGAGGCTTCGCCCTGGCAGCGCTTCGCGGTGTTCCTGTACTGCGGCAAGATCTACGAGTAGCGCCGCCGGGGCCGCTCCTGACGCTCTTCGGCGGGCGACTATGCTGAGCTTCTAGAGCGCCGATCACGGCGCGGGAGGTCGGTCATGAGTGAGGACAGAACCGCGCTGGTGCTTTCCGGGGGAGGCAGCCTCGGAGCGGTGCAGGTGGGCATGCTCCAAGCCCTGGTGGAGCTGGGCGTCGAGTTCGATCTGGTGGTGGGGGCCTCTGTGGGTGCCATCAACGGGGCTTATTTCGCCGCACGGCCCGATGGCCGGGGCGTGGCCGAGCTGGCGGACTTCTGGCGCGGCTTGCGCAAGGGCGATGTGTTTCCCTTTTCCTGGCTCGACAGCCTGTTGGGCCTACTTCGCCATAGAGGCTGCCTGCTGCCGTCCACGGCCCTGTCCCGGCTGGTGCGCCGGGCCTTGCCGGTCGTGCGCATCGAAGACACCCGGCTGGCCCTGCATATCGTCACCACCAACCTGCTGACCGGGGCCCAGGAAGTGCTGTCCAGTGGTGACACCGAGCAGGCGCTACTGGCCAGCGCGGCGATTCCCCTGGTGTTTCCCTGGGTGCGCATCGGCGACAAGCTGCTGGTGGACGGCGGGGTTGCGAGCAACACGCCGATTGCCGCTGCGGTGGGCCTGGGGGCCTCCCGGGTGATCGTCCTGCCCACCGGTTTCGGCTGTGCCTGCCCGGCGCCGCCGGCGGGGATGCTGGCCCTGGCCCTGCACACCCTGAATCTGTTGAGCATGCGCCAGCTGGTGCGCGACATCGAACTCTATGCGCCGCGGGTGGCGATCCATGTGGTCGACCCCCTGTGCCCATTGGGGGTGTCGGTATTCGACTTCAACCAGACCGACCAGTTGCTGCAGCGGGCGTATCGCCAGACCCTGGGCTGGGTCGAGCAGGGCGGCCTGCAGCGCCGGGGCGTGCCCGATGCCTTGCGGGCCCATAGCCACGGGCCGGCTTCCGGCTAGTCGTCGAAGCCGCCCTGTTCGTGAATCTCGTCCATCTTCAATTCCAGGCGGTAGGCCACGGCGATGAACAGCGCCTGGCACAGGCACAGGGTGGCACTCAGGGAGCGGAAGGCGAAGGAGCTGCCCTCGTTGACCAGCAGCACGCTGTTGGCGCGCTTGGCCAGGGGTGACAGGGTGCTGTCGGTGATGATCAGGGTCTTGGCCTGGTTGTGCTGGGCAATGCGCAGGCAGTGCTGGGTTTCCTTGGCGTAGGGGGTGAAGCTGATGGCGATCACCAGGTCGTTGGGGCGGATACTGCGCATCTGCTCGCGGTAGCTGCCCCCCAGGCCCGACACCAGGTGGATGCGCTTGTTGGTGTGCTGCAGGTTGTACACCAGGTAGTCGGCCACGGCGAAGGAGCGGCGCACCCCCACCACGTAGATGTTGTCGGTATTGACCACCAGGTCCACGGCCTGCTCGAAGGCCGTATCGTCCAGTTCCAGGCCCAGGCGCTCGATTCCCGACAGGGTGGCGCTGATGCACTCACGCGCCAGGTCGCCGCCGCTGGCCTTCTGCGACTTGTTGGCGATCAGGCTGCGGATGCGCTGCTGGTAGTTCTGCACCGGCGTGGCCTTGTGGGTGTAGGCCTGGCGGAACAGCGCCTGCATTTCACTGAAACCGCTGAAGCCGAAACGCTGGGAAAAACGCACGATGGCCGAAGGGTGCACCTCACATTCGCGGGCAATGTCGCTGATCCGGTCGACCATGATCCGGTCGCTCTGCTGGCTCATGTAGCTGGCGATGCGCTTGAGCTGTCGCGGCAGGCTCTCGTATTCCTCGGTGATCAACTGCAGCAGCCGCTCGGCATTCGTCGGAGGGCTGGCAAGGTCGCTCTCGGGCGTGCGATCGGACAGGGCCGGCTGATCGGTGCGGGACATAGAAAATCCTTCTGGCTTGTACTGATGGGGAAGGCTGTGGGTCCGTCCCCTGACAATAGGTGGGCAGCCGGCAGTCTACAGGGTCGGGGCCCATAAAATCTTCGGGTCACGGCAGGCCAGGGCGTTGCTGAAACGTTGCAGGGCGTCTGGCTCAGGCTTGAAAAAATTTTAATGGAAAAAATATTCCATGTAAAAAATTTATAGAAAAAATATTGATTGAGGCTGGGAGACGTTTTAGTCTGCGCTGACCAAGAGTGCTCGGCACCTGACCAGGGTGACGAGCGCAGGCTGATAAAAATAACAGGAGCCAGCATGGGCCAGACTCGTTTTGCCAGTGGGCGTCAATTGGATCTGATCTGCCTCGGACGCCTGGGCGTCGATCTCTATGCACAGCAAGTCGGTGCTCGGCTGGAGGACGTCGCAAGCTTTGCCAAATACCTCGGCGGCTCGTCGGCGAACATCGCCTTCGGCACCGCACGGCTGGGCCTCAAGTCGGCGATGCTGAGCCGGGTCGGTGATGACCACATGGGGCGCTTCCTGCTGGAATCGCTGGCGCGCGAAGGCTGTGACGTCAGCGCCGTCAAGGTCGATCCGCAGCGCCTCACCGCCCTGGTCCTGCTGGGCCTCAAGGACCGCGAAACCTTCCCCCTGGTGTTCTACCGCGAGAACTGCGCGGACATGGCGCTGTGCGCCGCCGACATCGACGAAGCCTTCATAGCCTCCAGCAAGGCCTTGCTGATCACCGGTACTCATTTTTCCACTGACGGCGTCTACCGGGCCAGCCTGCAGGCCCTGGACTACGCGCAAAAGCACGGGGTCAAGCGGGTCCTGGACATCGACTACCGGCCGGTGCTCTGGGGCCTGGCGGGAAAGGCCGACGGCGAGACCCGGTTCGTGGCCGACCCGCAGGTCAGCCAGCATGTGCAGGGCATCCTGGGGCGTTTTGACCTGATCGTCGGCACCGAAGAGGAGTTCCTGATTGCCGGTGGCAGCGACGACCTGCTGACGGCCCTGCGCACCGTGCGCTCCCTGAGCGCCGCGACCCTGGTGGTCAAGCTTGGCCCGCAAGGGTGCACGGTGATCCACGGCGAGATTCCGGAGCGCCTGGAAGACGGGGCGATCTACCCCGGCGTGCGGGTGGAGGTGCTCAACGTGCTGGGCGCCGGCGATGCCTTCATGTCCGGCTTCCTCAGTGGCTGGCTGGAAGAGGCCAGCGATGAGCGCTGCTGCCAGTTGGCCAACGCCTGCGGCGGCCTGGTGGTGTCGCGCCATGCCTGTGCCCCGGCGATGCCGACCCGGGCCGAACTGGACTACCTGTTCAGCAGCCCGGTGCCCATCACCCGTCCAGACCAGGACCCGGTACTGCAACGCCTGCATCAGGTCAGCGTGCCGCGCAAGGCCTGGAAGCCCCTGTTCGTCTTTGCCTTCGACCACCGTGGGCAACTGGTGGAGCTGGCCCAACAAGCCGGTCGCGAGCTCAAGGCCATCGGTCAACTCAAGCAACTCTTCATAGACGCGGTGCAGCGGGTCGAAGCCGACCTGCGGCGCCAGGGCATCGAGGCCGATGTCGGCCTGCTGGCCGACCAGCGTTTCGGCCAGGAGGCGTTGAACGCCGCCACCGGGCGCGGCTGGTGGGTGGCGCGGCCGGTGGAAGTGCAGGGCTCGCGGCCCCTGGCGTTCGAGCACGGGCGTTCGGTGGGCAGCAACCTGATCGCCTGGCCTCAGGAGCAGATCATCAAGTGCCTGATGCAATTTCACCCGGACGACGAACCCCTGCTGCGCCTGGAGCAGGAAGCACAGATCCGGGGCCTGTACCAGGCGTCCCAAGTCAGCGGGCATGAACTGCTGCTGGAAATCATCCCGCCCAAGGACTTGCCCGGGGCCCATCCCGAGGTGCTCTACCGCAGCCTCAAGCGCCTGTACAACCTGGGCATCTACCCCGCGTGGTGGAAGATCGAGGCGCAGTCGGCCGAGGAATGGAAAAAGCTCGATGAATTGATCCAGGAGCGCGACCCGTATTGCCGTGGCGTGGTGCTGCTGGGCTTGAATGCCTCGGCCGAAGCCCTCGCCGAGGGCTTCCGGCAAGCAGCCGACAGCCGCACCTGCCGGGGGTTTGCCGTGGGCCGCACGATCTTCCAGGAGCCCAGCCGAGCGTGGCTGGCGCGGGAGATCGACGACGCAACCCTGGTCCGGCAGGTGCAGGGCACCTTCGAGCAACTGATCAACGCCTGGCGCAGCGCCCGCCCTCTGTAGGAGCCGGCTGGCCGGCGAAGTGGGTCTTGAGCCTGGAGCCAGGCCCGCGGCGCCTTCGCTGGCAAGCCAGCTCCTGCGGGTGCAAGGCCCTTCTCCACGCTTTCATGAATAACAACAAAAGGTGCAGCCATGCCCGCGATCCGAATTGGCATCAACCCGATCTCCTGGAGCAACGACGACCTGCCGGCCCTGGGCGGAGAAACGCCCCTGGACACCGCCCTCAGCGAAGGGCGCGAGATCGGTTACCAAGGTTTTGAACTCAACGGCAAGTTCCCCAAGGACGCCAAGGGCGTGGGCGATGTGTTGCGCCCTTACGACCTGGCGCTGGTCTCGGGCTGGTACTCCAGCCGCCTGGCCCGGCGTTCGGTGGCCGAGGAAATCGACGCCATTGCCAGCCACGTCGAACTGCTCAAACGCAACGGCGCTTCGGTGCTGGTCTACGGCGAAGTGGCCGACTCGATCCAGGGCTCACCGGTGCGTCTGATCGAGCGCCCGCGCTTCCACAGTGCACAGGCCTGGCAGGATTACGCGGACAAACTCACGGAACTGGCGCGTTTCACCCTGTCCCAGGGGGTGCGCCTGGCCTACCACCATCACATGGGCGCCTACGTCGAGTCCCCGGCGGACATCGACACGCTGATGCGCCTGACGGGCGAGGAAGTCGGCCTGCTGTTCGATTCGGGCCATTGCTACATGGGCGGCGGCGAACCCCTGGAGGTGCTGCGCCGGCATATCGGGCGGGTGTGCCATGTGCATTTCAAGGACGTGCGCAAGCCGGTGGTGCAACTGGCGCGCAACAACCTGTGGAGCTTCCCCGACTGCATCGTCAACGGCACCTTCACCGTGCCCGGCGATGGCGATATTGACTTCGCCGCCTTGCTCGATGTGCTGCTGGACGCTGGCTACCAGGGCTGGCTGGTGGTGGAGGCCGAGCAGGACCCGGCGGTGGCGCCGAGCTATGTCTACGCGAAAAAAGGTTACGACACTCTGCGGGCCTTGCTGGACTCCGCGCTGCAACGCAGGAGTGCTGCCCAATGAGCCTGCTGGTTAAAAGTGCCGCCCACGGCCGGACCATGGTCCAGCTGCAAGAGGGAGCCCTGGAATACGTGGGCTTCAGTGCCTACCGCCTGGGCCTGGGGGAAAGCCTGCCGGTCAGCGCCGGCGACAAGGAGCTGTGCCTGGTGCTGCTCAGTGGCCGCATCGATGTGCAGGGCGAAGCGCCTCAGGGCGCCTTCCAGTGGTCCAACCTGGGCGATCGGCAATCGGTGTTCGAGGACAAGTCGCCCTTTGCCGTCTATCTGCCACCGGGCAGCCAGGCCCAGGTCAGCGCCTTGAGCCAGGTGCAGATTGCCCTGTGCGCCGCCCCGGGCGCGCTTGAGGGCAGCCCCGGCCCGCGGCTGATCCGCCCGGAACAATGCAAGCGCAGCGTGCGCGGCAAGGGCGCCAACACCCGCTACGTCTGCGATATCCTGCCCGACAGCGAGCCGGCCCATTCCCTGCTGGTGGTGGAGGTGCGCACGCCGTCCGGGCATTCCTCCAGCTACCCGCCGCACAAGCACGACACCGACGACCTGCCGCACCAGAGCTTTCTGGAAGAAACCTATTACCACCAGGTCAACCCGCCCCAGGGCTTCGTCTTCCAGCGGGTCTACACCGACGACCGCAGCATCGACCAGGCCATGGCGGTGGAAAACAGCGACCTGGTGGTGGTGCCCAAGGGCTATCACCCGGTCAGCGTGCCTTACGGCTACGAGTCCTATTACCTGAACGTCATGGCCGGGCCCAAGCGGGTCTGGCAGTTCCATAACGACCCGCAGCACAGCTGGTTGCTGGATCTATGAACCCCTGAATCGAGACTGCAACCTTTCACGGAGAACAAGAACAATGAGTGATACCCCGGTAATAGGTCATTACATCGGCGGCCAGGTGCAGGATGCCGGCGAGCGTTTCAGCCCGGTGTTCAACCCGGCCACGGGTGCGGTCCAGGCCCGTGTTGCCCTGGCCAGCCAGCAGACCGTGGATGAAGCCGTGGCGTCGGCGCTGAAGGCTTTCCCGGCCTGGTCCGAGCAGTCCGCCCTGCGCCGCGCGCGGGTGATGTTCAAGTTCAAGGAGCTGCTGGACCAGCACCACCAGGAACTGGCGCAGATCATCACCCGCGAACACGGCAAGGTGCTGTCCGACGCCATGGGCGAAGTGACCCGCGGCATCGAGATCGTCGAGTACGCCTGCGGCGCGCCGAACCTGTTGAAAACCGATTTCAGCGACAACATCGGTGGCGGTATCGATAACTGGAACCTGCGCCAGCCCCTGGGTGTGTGCGCCGGGGTAACGCCGTTCAACTTCCCGGTGATGGTGCCGTTGTGGATGATCCCCATCGCCCTGATCACCGGCAACTGCTTCATCCTCAAACCGTCCGAGCGCGACCCGTCCGCCAGCCTGCTGATGGCGCGGCTGCTGACGCAAGCCGGTTTGCCAGAGGGGGTGTTCAACGTGGTCCAGGGCGACAAGAGCGCTGTGGACGGCTTGCTCCAGCACCCGGACATCGAGGCGATGTCCTTTGTCGGTTCGACGCCGATTGCCCAGTACATCCACCAGCAGGCCAGCGCCCGAGGCAAGCGTGTGCAGGCCCTGGGGGGGGCCAAGAACCACATGGTCGTGATGCCCGACGCCGACCTGGACCAGGCCGCCGATGCCCTGATCGGTGCGGCCTACGGCTCGGCCGGCGAGCGCTGCATGGCGATCTCCATCGCCGTGACGGTGGGCGAGGTGGCCGACGAATTGATCGCCAGGCTGCTGCCGCGCATCGACCGACTCAAGGTCGGCAACGGCTTGCAGGGCGACAGCGACATGGGGCCGCTGGTGACCGCCGAGCACAAGGCCCGGGTTGAAGGTTTCATCGACCAGGGCGTGGCCCAGGGCGCACAGCTGCTGGTGGATGGCCGCGGCTTCAAGGTGCCAGGGGCGGAGCAGGGCTTTTTTGTCGGCGCCACCCTGTTCGATCGGGTCACCCCCGAGATGAGCATCTACCGCGAGGAAATCTTCGGGCCGGTGCTGGGCATTGTGCGGGTGCCCGACTTTGCCAGCGCGGTGGAGCTGATCAACGCCCACGAGTTCGGTAACGGCGTGTCCTGCTTCACCCGCGACGGCGGCGTGGCCCGGGCCTTTGCCCGCAACATCAAGGTGGGCATGGTCGGCATCAACGTACCGATCCCGGTGCCCATGGCCTGGCATTCCTTCGGTGGCTGGAAGCGTTCGCTGTTCGGCGACCACCATGCCTACGGCGAGGAAGGTGTGCGTTTCTACAGCCGCTACAAGAGCGTGATGCAGCGCTGGCCCGACAGTATCGCCAAGGGCCCGGAATTCAGCATGCCGACGGCCAAGTAACTTTTTCAACGCGATGGATTTTGGAGAACCACAAGCATGAGCCAGCCCCTGCGTTTCGCCCTCAATCGTATGGTTGCACCGCGTTTGTCACTGCCTTCGTTTATCGACCTGGCGGTGGCGCTTAAGGCCGATGCCATTGAGATCCGCAATGACCTTGCGGGCGTGGAAATCGAGGACGGTACGCCGCCGGAACGGGTCCGCGAGTTGTGCGCGGCCCAGGGCATCAAGGTGTTGTCGATCAACGCCCTGTACCCCTTCGATGTGTGGAACCACGAGCGTCGCCAGCAGACCCTGAAACTCGCCGCCTATGCCCGTGCCTGCGGGGCCGAGGGGCTGGTGATGTGCCCGCTCAATGACCCTGGCGACCCGCGCACTGAGGCCCAGCGCGCCAGTGGTTTGCGTACCGCGTTGAGCGAGCTGGCGCCGATCCTGCGGGATCACGGCCTGCTGGGGTTTATCGAGCCCCTGGGCTTCGAAGAATGCTCGCTGCGCCGCAAGCGCACGGCGGTGGAGGCGATCCGCGCCATCGGTGGCCTGGACGTGTTCCGCCTGGTGCACGACACCTTCCACCACCACCTGGCCGGCGAGCATGAGTTCTTCCCCGAGCTGACCGGGCTGGTGCACATCTCCGGTGTCGAGGACCGCGAAGCGCCGCTCAACGGCATTCGCGATGGTCATCGGGTGCTGGTGGGCGAGGCCGACATCCTCGGCAATGCAGCGCAGATCGACATGTTGCTGCGCCGTGGCTACCGCGGCTACCTGTCGTTCGAACCCTTTGCCGAGAGCGTGCACGGGTTGGCGGACATCCGGCAGGCGCTGGGGGCGAGCATGGCCCACCTGCAGCAATCCCTGGCCTGACGCCGCCCTCGCGTAGGAGCCGGCTTGCCGGCGAAGGCGGCCCACAGCGGGGCGCAAGTCTCCAATGCGCTTTCGCTGGCCAGCCAGCTCCTACGGACGTGTTAGCAGGGCCGTTGGCTACACATCAACATTAAGGTGCAAACCATGAGTACGACACGCTTGACCATGGCCCAGGCCCTGGTGAAATTCCTCGATAACCAATACGTCGAGGTGGATGGGGTCCAGAGCAAGTTCATCGCCGGAGTCTTCACCATTTTCGGCCACGGCAACGTGCTCGGCCTGGGCCAGGCCCTGGAGCAGGACAGTGGTGACCTGGTGGTGCACCAGGGGCGCAACGAGCAGGGCATGGCCCACGCCGCCATCGGTTTCGCCAAGCAGCACCTGCGGCGCAAGATCTACGCCTGCAGCTCCTCGGTGGGCCCCGGCGCGGCCAATATGCTGACCGCGGCGGCCACCGCCACCGCCAACCGCATTCCCTTGCTGCTGCTGCCGGGGGACGTCTACGCCAGCCGCCAGCCGGACCCGGTGCTGCAACAGATCGAACAGTTTCATGACCTGAGCCTCAGCACCAACGATGCCTTCAAGGCCGTGAGCAAATACTGGGACCGCATCAACCGCCCCGAGCAACTGATGAGCGCGGCGATCCACGCCATGCGCGTGCTCACCGACCCGGCGGAAACCGGCGCCGTGACCCTGGCATTGCCCCAGGATGTGCAGGGTGAAGCCTACGATTACCCCGACAGTTTCCTCGCCAGGCGCGTGCACCGCATCGACCGCCGCCCGGCCACCGAGGCCATGCTCGGCGATGCCCTGGCGCTGTTTCAGGGCAAGCGCAAGCCGTTGATCATCTGTGGCGGCGGGGTCAAGTATTCCGCGGCCAACCGGGCGTTGCAGGCCTTTGCCGAGCGCTTGGGCATTCCCTTTGCGGAAACCCAGGCCGGCAAGAGCGCGGTACGCTCCGAGCACCCGCTGAACGTCGGCGGGATCGGCGAAACCGGCTGCCTGGCGGCCAACCTGCTGGCCAGGGAGGCCGACCTGATCATCGGCGTCGGCACCCGCTACAGCGATTTCACCACCTCGTCGAAATGGCTGTTCCAGCACCCCGGGGTGCAATTTCTCAACCTCAATGTCTGCCCTGGCGACAGCCTCAAGCTGGATGGCGTGCAGTTGCTGGCCGATGCCCGGGTCGGCTTGCAGGCCCTCGGCGAAGCCCTGGGCCGCAGCGGCTACCAGGCGGCCTGGGGCGGGCAGATCACTGACGCCAAGGCCCAGTTGGAGGCCGAGGTGGACCGGGTCTACCAGGTGCAGTACCAGGACGACGGTTTTGTCCCGGAAATCAATGACCACATGGACCCGGCGGTGCTGCGCGAATTCATCGAGCTGACCGGCTCCTGCCTGACCCAGAGCCGGGTGCTCGGGGTGCTCAACCAGGCCTTGCCCGAGGACGGCATCATCGTCGCCGCCGCCGGCAGCCTGCCCGGCGACCTGCAGCGCAGCTGGCGCAGCAAGGGGGTCAACACCTACCACGTGGAATACGGCTATTCGTGTATGGGCTACGAGGTCAACGCGGCCCTGGGGGTCAAGCTCGCCGAGCCGGATCGCGAGGTGTACGCCCTGGTGGGCGACGGCTCCTACCTGATGCTGCACTCGGAGCTGGCGACCTCGATCCAGGAGCGGCGCAAGATCAACGTGGTGCTGCTGGACAACATGACCTTCGGCTGCATCAACAACCTGCAGATGGAACACGGCATGGACAGCTTCGGCACCGAGTTCCGCTACCGCAACCCGCAGACCGGCAAGCTCGACGGCGGCTTTGTGCCGGTCGACTTCGCCATGAGCGCCGCGGCCTACGGCTGCAAGACCTACAAGGTCAGTACCGAGGAGCAACTGCTGGCGGCCCTGGCCGATGCCCGGACCCAATCGGTCTCGACCCTGATCGACATCAAGGTCCTGCCCAAGACCATGATCCACAAGTACCTGTCCTGGTGGCGGGTGGGCGTGGCCCAGGTGTCCACCAGCGCACGCACCGATGCGGTAGCCAAGACCCTTAATGAACGCCTGGCCCAGGCCCGGCAGTACTGATCGCTCTGCAACGAACAACAACAGGAGTATCTGCATGTCTTTGAAACTTGGTGTTATCGGTACCGGCGCCATCGGCCAGGACCATATCCGTCGTTGCAGCCAGACCCTGCTGGGCAGCCAGGTGGTGGCGGTCACCGACATCAACCTTGCGTCGGCGGCCAAGGTGGTCAGCGACCTCAAGCTCACTGCCGAGGTCTACCCGGACGGCCACGCGCTGATCAAGGCGCCGGACGTCGAGGCGCTGCTGGTCACTTCCTGGGGCCCGAGCCACGAGGAATTCGTGCTGGCGGCGATTGCCGCGGGCAAGCCGGTGTTCTGCGAAAAACCCCTGGCGGTGACCGCCGCCGGCTGTCGGCGCATCGTCGAGGCCGAAGTGGCCCACGGCAAGCGCCTGGTGCAGGTGGGGTTCATGCGCCCCTACGATTCGGGTTACCAGGCCTTGAAGGCAGTGATCGACAGCGGGCAGATCGGCGAGCCGCTGATGCTGCACTGCGCCCACCGCAACCCGCGGGTGGGTGAGAACTACATGACCGACATGGCCATCACCGACACCCTGATCCATGAACTGGACGTGTTGCGCTGGCTGCTGGCCGACGACTACGTGTCGGTGCAGGTGGTGTTCCCGCGCAAGACCAGCAAGGCGCTGGCTCATTTGCGCGATCCGCAGATCGTGCTGCTGGAAACCGCCCGAGGCACGCGCATCGACGTCGAGGTATTCGTCAACTGCCAGTACGGCTACGACATCCAGTGCGAAGTGGTGGGCGAGAGCGGCATTGCCAGGCTGCCGGAGCCGTCCCAGGTGCAGTTGCGCAGCCAAGCCAAGCTGTCCAACGCCATCCTCATGGATTGGAAGGAGCGCTTTATCGCCGCCTATGACGTGGAATTGCAGGCCTTTATCGACGGCGTGCGCGCCGGCCGAGTGGGCGGGCCTTCGGCCTGGGACGGCTATGCCGCCGCCGTGGCGGCCGACGCCTGCATCCAGGCGCAGAACAGCGGCCAGATCGTCAAGATCGAGCTGCCCGAACGCCCACGCTTCTACGGCTAACCCGACCCGGTAAGAGCCGGCTCGCCGGCGAGGGGCCTTCGTGCTGTGCGCTCGTGAAGGCGCTTTCGCTGGCAAGCCAGCCCCTACGCAAGGGCATCATTTTTATCTTGGGAGGCTGTCACTGTGCGTATTGCATTAGACCCCTACATGTACCGCCATCTGCCCCTGGGCAAGATGACCGACAAGGCCGCCGAGCTGGGCTACGACTACATCGAGCTGTCGCCCCGTGAAGACTTCATGCCGTTCTACAAGGCCCCCCGGGTCGATCGGGCGCGGATCAAGGAATTTCGCAAGGCCCTGAGCGACAGCGGCGTGCAGCTCTCGTCCCTGTTGCCGATGTACCACTGGGCCAGCGCCGATGAGGGCTTGCGGGTAGCAGCGGTGCGCAACTGGAAGCGGGCGATCCAGATCGCCGTGGAGATGGATTGCGAGCTGGTCAACACCGAGTTCACCGGCCAGTCGGATAACCCGCTGGTGTGTGAAAACCAGTTCATGCGTTCCATGGACGAACTGATACCCGAGTTCGAGCGCGAAGGCATCAAGCTGGACATCCAGGCCCACCCCTATGATTTCTGCGAGCGCAACAACGAGTCGGTCGACATCATTCGCGGCCTGGACCGCGACTGGATCAATTACCTCTACGCCGCGCCCCATACCTTCTTCTACGACGACGGCAAAGGCGATATCGCCTCGATGCTCAAGTACGCAGGCTCCAAGCTCAGCCACTTGATCATCGCCGACACCTACAACCATCGGGCGTCGTCCAACCTGCGCTACATCGTCAATCCGCCGGGCGTCACTGCCACCGTGCACCAGCACCTGGACATCGGTCAGGGCGAGGTGGACTGGGACACGTTCTTCGGCACCTTGCGCGAAATCCAGTTCGACGGTATCGCCACGGTGTCGGTGTTCGCCTGGGAAGACCGCCCGGACCAGTCCAACCTGATGATGCTGGAACGGATCAAAAGCGAATTGTGCCGGTAGCGGTTTGCTGCGTAGGAGCCGGCTTGCCGGCGAAGGGGCCTGGCGATGGTGTGTGGCTTGAGGACGCCTTCGCTGGCAAGCCAGCTCCTACGAAAGATGGCGTGAGGGAGGCGATAGTGGGGAGTGAATGGATGGAGGCGCTATGCGGATAGGTCTGGTGGGTTACGGCCATGGCGGTCGTCATTTTCATGCGCCACTGATTGCCAGCCTGGCCGGTGCGAGTTTTGTCGGGGTAGTGACGCGCTCCGCGGAACGCCGGCGCTTGTTGGCGACGGATCACCCGGGGGTGAGGGCGTTCGACAACCTTGAGCAGTTGGCGGAGGCGGGGGTGGATGCCCTGGTGATTTCCACGCCCCTGGACGGGCGCCCGGCCCTGGTGCTGGAGGCCATTGAACGGGGCATCGCGGTGGTCAGCGACAAACCCTTCGCCGCCGATGCGGCCCAGGCCGAGGGAATGATCCAGGCCGCCGCCGGGCGCCAGGTGCCGCTCAGCGTGTATATGAACCGGCGCTGGGATTCGGACTTCCTGACCTTGCGCAAGCTCATCGACAGCGGCGCGCTGGGCCGGATCACCCGTTACGAGTCGCGGGTCGAGCGTTATGCCCCGCAATCGGTGGGCAATGCCAGTGGCGGTGGGTTCCTGCGGGACCTGGGCAGCCATCTGGTGGACCAGGCCCTGCAGTTATTCGGGCCGGTGGCTAGGGTCTATGCCGAGCTGCAGTACACCCCTGAAGAAGCCGTGGTTGACCACGGCTTTTTTGTTTCCCTGAGCCACGCCAACGGCGTGGTTTCACATTTATGGGGCAGTTGCCTGCAAAACAGCCAGGCCCCGCGTTTTCGGGTCAGCGGCACCGCCGGTTGCTATACGGTCGAGGGCCTCGACGGCCAGGAGCAGGCGTTGCTGGCGGGGCGTTCGCCGAAAACCGAGGGCGAACGCTGGGGCATGGAGGAGCATCGGCGCTGGGGCTGGTTCGAGCAGGGGGATGAGCGCCAGCGCGTGACCTCGGAGCGGGGCGCCTGGCAGCAGTTCTATCAGCAGTTGCTAGACGCCCTGCAAGGCCAGGGCGCGCTACCTGTCACGGCTGCCGATGCGTTGGCCACCACCCAGGTACTGGATGCCGCACGCTTGAGTGCGCAGCAGTCGCGAGTGGTATCGATGGCAGGGTTTTCCGAGGAATTACAGATTTAGAATAAAATTCTAAAATTAGTTGATATGGAAATTATTTTCCAATAAAGTCGTTTCCAGGTTGCCGACTAGCTAGGTTCCAAGCCCCTCAAGCACGCCTTGAGTCCGGTGCGGGCCGACCAACAAAAACAAACAGGTACCGTCGATGAAAACCTTCCAATCCGCTGTGCAGGCTCTACGTTCGTTGTTTCGCCATCCCCGTGCGCCGTCCGCCGATCTGCCTCGGGCCAGCCGTTGCGCCGTCCTCCTGACTTGCCTGGGCTTCCTGTGCGAAGAGCGCGACGGTTCACTGGTGTGCTGCGTACCCGGTGCCCCCATCGTGCACCTGCCGCTCTGAGTTTTTCTGCGCTTTATCCATAAAACCTACAAGAATGTGGAGAAAGACCTGTTATGAACACCAAGATCCGTTTTGCCTCGCTCGCGCTGTCGCTGCTGCTGGCCAGCGGCACGGCGCTGGCTGACCTCAAGATTGGCGTGAGCATGTCGCAGTTCGATGACACCTGGCTGACCTATCTGCGCGAGTCGATGGACCAGAAAGCCAAGTCCCTGCCCGAGGGCGTCAAGCTGCAGTTCGAAGACGCCCGCAGCGATGTGGTCAAGCAATTGAGCCAGGTCGAGAACTTCATCAGCCAGAAGGTCGACGCGATCGTGGTCAATCCGGTGGACACCGCCGCCACCAGGAAAATCACCGAGGCCGCGGTCAAGGCCGGCATCCCCCTGGTGTACGTCAACCGCCGCCCGGATGACCTGAACCTGCCCAAGGGCGTGGTGACCGTGGCCTCCAACGACCTGGAGGCCGGGAAAATGCAGATGCAGTACCTGGCCGACAAGATGGGCGGCAAGGGCAACATCGTGATCCTGCTGGGGGATCTGGCCAATAACTCCACCACCAATCGCACCAAGGGGGTCAAGGAGGTCCTGGCGCAGTACCCGGGGATCAAGGTCGACCAGGAGCAGACCGGGGTCTGGCTGCGGGACAAGGGCATGACCCTGGTCAACGACTGGCTGACCCAGGGCCGCCAGTTCGATGCGGTGGTGTCCAACAACGATGAAATGGCCATTGGCGCCGCCATGGCGCTGAAGCAGGCCGGAGTCGAGAAGGGCAGTGTGCTGATCGCCGGTGTCGATGGCACCCCTGATGGCCTGCGCGCGGTGAAGAAGGGCGACCTGGCGCTGTCGGTGTTCCAGGACGCCAAGGGCCAGGCGGATGGCTCCATCGATACGGCGGTGAAGATGATCAAGCATGAGCCGGTGGAGCCGGCAGTGTGGGTGCCGTATCGCTTGATCACCCCGGAAAACGTCGACCAGTTCAAGTAATGCCGCGCACCTGAGCAAGCGGTTCCATAACAACAATAAGTGACAAGGCGGCCCCGGGCAGCCTTGCCGATGGAGTACCTGACATGTTCTCTTGCGCGACTGCCACGAGCACTCCGCTGGCGGCTCTCCAGCCCGCCACGTCGTCGACCGAAGAACCTTACCTGTTGGAGGTGATCAACGTCAGCAAGGGCTTTCCCGGTGTGGTCGCCTTGTCCGATGTGCAATTGCGGGTACGCCCGGGAACGGTGCTGGCGCTGATGGGCGAGAACGGCGCCGGCAAGTCGACCCTGATGAAGATCATCGCCGGCATTTACCAGCCGGATGCTGGCGAGCTGCGCCTCAAGGGCCGGCCGGTGGTCTTCGACACGCCCCTGCAGGCCCTGCAATCGGGCATTGCCATGATCCATCAGGAACTCAACCTGATGCCGCACATGAGCATCGCCGAGAACATCTGGATCGGCCGCGAACAGCTCAACGGCCTGCGCCTGATCGATCACCGCGCCATGCACCGCTGCACCGCGCAGTTGCTGGAGCGCCTGCGCATCGACCTCGACCCCGAGGAGCAGGTGGGTAACCTGAGCATCGCCGAGCGCCAGATGGTGGAGATCGCCAAGGCCGTATCCTACGACTCCGACGTGCTGATCATGGACGAACCGACCTCGGCCATCACCGACAAGGAGGTGGCGCACCTGTTCTCGATCATTGCCGACCTCAAGGCCCAGGGTAAGGGCATCGTCTATATCACCCACAAGATGAACGAAGTGTTCGCCATTGCCGATGAAGTGGCGGTGTTTCGCGATGGTGCCTACATCGGCCTGCAACGGGCCGACAGCCTGGACGGCGACAGCCTGATCTCGATGATGGTGGGGCGCGAGCTGAGCCAGCTGTTTCCCCAGCGCGAGAAGCCCATCGGCGAGCTGCTGCTCAAGGTCCGCGACTTGCGCCTGGACGGCGTGTTCAAGGGCGTGTCCTTCGACCTGCATGCCGGGGAGATCCTCGGCATTGCCGGGCTGATGGGCTCGGGGCGGACCAATGTCGCCGAAACCCTGTTCGGCATCACCCCAAGCGATGGCGGCGAGATTGTCCTCGACGGCCAGCCCCTGCGCATCGGCGACCCCCACAAGGCGATCGAGAAGGGCCTTGCCCTGCTGACCGAGGATCGCAAGCTCAGTGGCCTGTTCCCCTGCCTGTCGGTCCTGGAAAACATGGAAGTGGCGGTACTGCCGCACTACGCCGGCGGCGGTTTTGTCCAGCAGAAGGCCTTGCGTGCCTTGTGCGAGGACATGTGCAGGAAACTGCGGGTCAAGACACCGTCCCTGGAGCAATGCATCGACACCCTGTCCGGGGGCAATCAGCAGAAGGCACTGCTGGCGCGCTGGCTGATGACCAAGCCGCGGATCCTGATTCTCGACGAGCCGACCCGGGGCATCGACGTCGGGGCCAAGGCCGAGATCTATCGCCTGATCGCCTTCCTGGCCAGCGAGGGCATGGCGGTGATCATGATCTCTTCGGAACTGCCGGAAGTCCTGGGCATGAGCGACCGGGTCATGGTCATGCATGAAGGTGAACTGATGGGCACTCTCGACCGCAGTGAGGCAACCCAGGAACGGGTCATGCAGCTGGCGTCGGGGATGGCGGTGGTGCATTGATTCTTCAACCGATGGCAGCCGCCGGCACAGTGATCTGCCGCGGCCAGGCAATAACAAAGGTGAGTGGTTATGAACGTAATGTCTGAAAACAAACCGGCCTTGGCGCCCGCCAGAACGCGCCGGCGCTTTCCCACCGAACTGAGTATTTTCCTGGTGCTGATCGGCATCGGCCTGGTGTTCGAGCTGTTCGGCTGGATCGTTCGTGACCAGAGCTTCCTGCTCAATTCCCAGCGTCTGGTGCTGATGATCCTGCAGGTGTCGATCATCGGCCTGCTGGCCATCGGCGTGACCCAGGTGATCATCACCACCGGCATCGACCTGTCTTCCGGTTCGGTGCTGGCCCTGTCGGCGATGATTGCCGCCAGCCTGGCGCAGACCTCGGACTTTGCCCGGGCGGTGTTTCCATCCCTGACCGACCTGCCGGTGTGGATCCCGGTGGTGGCCGGGCTGGGGGTGGGCCTGCTGGCGGGGGCGATCAACGGCAGCATCATCGCCATCACCGGCATTCCGCCCTTTATTGCCACCCTGGGCATGATGGTGTCGGCCCGGGGCCTGGCCCGCTACTACACCGAAGGCCAGCCGGTGAGCATGCTCTCGGATTCCTACACGGCCATCGGCCACGGGGCCATGCCGGTGATCATCTTCCTGGTGGTGGCGGTGATCTTCCACATCGCCCTGCGCTACACCAAGTACGGCAAGTACACCTACGCCATCGGCGGCAACATGCAGGCCGCGCGCACCTCGGGGATCAACGTCAAGCGCCACCTGGTGATCGTCTACAGCATTGCCGGGCTGCTGGCGGGGCTGGCCGGGGTGGTGGCCTCGGCGCGGGCCGCCACCGGGCAGGCGGGGATGGGCATGTCCTACGAGCTGGACGCGATTGCCGCGGCAGTGATCGGCGGCACCAGCCTGGCCGGCGGGGTGGGGCGCATCACCGGTACGGTGATCGGCGCACTGATCCTCGGGGTCATGGCCAGTGGCTTCACCTTTGTCGGGGTCGATGCCTACATCCAGGACATCATCAAGGGCCTGATCATCGTGGTGGCGGTGGTCATCGACCAGTACCGCAACAAGCGCAAGCTCAAGCGCTGATCAGGGCAGAGGCGTCGGCTGGCGTAGAAGCTGGCTTGCCAGCGAAGACGCGCCGAGCCCGGGCCTGCTGCAAAGGCCTTTTCACCAGCCGTCCGAAGCCCCCGGAAATCGATCAAAACGGCCAGAATCCGCCGTCCGGCACTGCCGTTTGTCTTCTAACAGACCCATGGCTATGGAATTTTTTGTTATAAACGCACTCCTATAAACGCCACCAAAGCCCGCATTTGCGGGCTTTGCGCGGTTTGTCGGACAGATTCGCTGTCATTTCAGTTGCTGCGCCCTCAAACCGGCCTTAGACTGCCGCCCCTCGTAAATTGAGTGCCGGGTGGCGCTTGGAAGGTATGGCGCCTTTCTGATGACCTGACGGGTCAACCGGAAACAGTTTGAATTCGCCTTAATGCACGTATTTTTTATAGAGAAATCAATGACCAAGGAAAAGTTGCTGGCCATGCCGGCGGATGACTACATGAATGCCGAGCAGCACGCTTTTTTCAGCGACCTGTTGCAAGCCATGAAGGTGGAAACCCACGAGCGCATCGAACAGAACCGGATCGCCATTGAAAGCCTGGACACCCCGGCTGACCCGGCCGACGCCGCTTCCGTCGAAGAAGAGCGCACCTGGTTGGTCAACGCCATTGATCGCGACCAGCGCATGCTGCCGCAATTGGAACAGGCCCTGGGCCGGATCAGCGACGACAGCTTCGGCTGGTGCGACGACAGCGGTGAGCCGATCGGCCTCAAGCGCCTGCTGATCAGCCCCACCACCAAGTACTGCATCGAGGCCCAAGAGCGCCACGAGCAGATCGACAAGCATCAGCGTCAAGCTTGATCGCCAGCCCCCGCCACAGCGGGGGCTTTGTTTTTTCGGGCAGTGCCCGCCCGCACATTCTCTTGATCTGCTGCAAACCCGCGACTAAGGGACCATGGATAATGGCCCTCTAGTGGCGTCTAATGCCGCAAACAATTAGAACGATGTGGGGTGACACAGATGTCAAGAGATGGATCTCTAGCGGCGCCGGTCGCGCAGCCGCTGGCAACACCCGAAACCGCCGCCCGCTGGTGGACGCCGTCCTTGCAGAGCATGGCGCTGATGGCGCTGTTCGCCGGCCAGGCCCTGGGCGGCTGGTCGCTGTACCTGTGCCTGCCCGTGGCGGTGCTGGTGATCTGGCTGCCGCGGTTGCGCGTGCGCGTGCAGCCCCTGGTGGCGAGCGCGACGGCTGACCAGCAGTTGTCGGCGCTGACCCGCGACCTGTCCTACAGCACCACCCACAACGCACTGTCCGCCGCCGGTGTGGCCTACTCGGTGACCCAGCTGGCGGGCAAGCTGCAATCCCAGCTCGACGCCGCCGCGCGCATCGTCGGCAACGCCGAAGTGATGATCAAGACCGAGCAGGTCACCTCCCAGCTCAGCCAGCAGGCCCTGGGCGCCGCCAGCGAGGCCCACGCCAGCAGCGCCGAAGGGCGCACGGTGCTGGGGGAGTCCATCAGCCGCATGCACCTGCTCAGCCAGCGCGCCAATGGCAGCCGTGAGCTGATCGAGGCCCTGAGCCAGCGCAGCGAGGAGATCCAGCGGGTGACCCTGGTGATCCAGTCCATCGCCAGCCAGACCAACCTGCTGGCCCTGAACGCGGCCATCGAGGCGGCCCGGGCCGGGGAGCACGGGCGCGGTTTCGCGGTGGTGGCCGATGAGGTGCGCGGGCTGGCCGGGCGCACCGCCGCGGCCACCGACGAGGTCGGGGTGATGGTGGCGGATATCCAGCAGCGCACCAGCGACGTGGTGGAGCAGATCCGCCAACTGGCCGACGACCTCAACCTGGGGGTCGAGCAGGTGGAGCACACCGGTCGTCACCTGGACAACATCGCGCGCCTGGCGGCCGGGGTGGAAGGGCAGGTCAGCGAGATCGCCCGGGGTGCCGAGACCAACCGCGAGCAACTGGACAGCCTGTTTCATGCCGTGGAGCAGATGCGCAGCGACCTGGCGGTCAGCGACCAGCAGACCCGCAGCCTGGCCCAGGCCGCGGTGCAGATGGAAGGGCAGGCCGAAACCATCAGCGAACGCCTGGCGGCGGTGGGCCTGGATGACTATCACCAGCGCATCTACGACCTGGCCCGCGAAGGCGCGCGGCGCATTGCCGAGCAGTTCGAGGCCGACCTGGAGCAGAACCGCATCAGCCTCGATGATCTGTTCGACCGTCACTACCAGTTGATCGCCAACACCGACCCCGCCAAATACCAGACCCGCTTCGACCGCTACACCGACCAGGTGCTGCCGCCGATCCAGGAATCCCTGCTGCCGCGCCACGACGGCCTGGTGTTCGCCATCGCCTGTACCCAGGAAGGCTACGTGCCGACCCACAACAAGGTTTTTTCCCAGCCGCTGACCGGCGACCCCGAGGTGGACAACCTGCATAACCGCAGCAAGCGCAAGTTCGCCGACCGCACGGGGATCCGCTGTGGCAGCCACCAGCAACCGCTGCTTCTGCAGACTTACACCCGGGATACCGGCGAGCTGATGCACGATCTTTCGGTGCCGATCATGGTCCGGGGTCGGCACTGGGGCGGGCTGCGCCTGGGTTACAAACCCGAGCAGGCGCCAGGCTCGGGCAAGGGCTGAGGCCTCCATTGTTACGCTATCGGTAACGCTGCAATGCAGGAACAGGCTGTTCTCGGGGCCGGTAAGTTAGTTAGTATGCCAACATCGTTAGGCAGCTAACTAATTTTCTGGAGGTGGCTCCATGCACAGCAAAGTCGATGTAGCGGTAATGATTGGCAGCGGCGTGCCGGCCAGCCTGCGAGCCTTGGGCCGTCGTGTGTGCTGGGTGGTTCTGGTCAATGGCGAACAGCGCGGCACGGCCTTTGCCAGCCGCGCCGAGGCCGAGGAATGCCGGCTGGCCTGGCAGCAACAGCTGCAGGTGCTGCTGCCCGGCGGCCGGCACCTGCGGCATTCGGCTTAACCGGCCTGGTGCAGGCGCAGGTTGAGCTCGTCCACCACCGGGGCCCAGTCGGCGTCTTCGCGCAGTTGCTGTTTGAGAAAGGCCGCTTGCTGGGGCGTCCAGAAGGGGGCGTCGATCATTTTCAGGTCTTCGTCCAGGGGTGAGTGGCGGGCGATGAAACCATCGATGGCGGCAGGGCTGGAATCCAGGCCCAACTGGTCGAACAGCCCTTCGAGGTTATGGGTGGGCGCTTCCATGGTGATCTCCTTGGGTGACGGGCAGCACCGGCGCTGCCTCAGTGCATCTGAGGCATGGCAGGCGCGCAAGTTCGATCCAAGGTTTCAGGCCAGGGTGCCGCTCTCGGCCTGGAACAACGCCGTCTGGGCCATGGACAGGGCAGTGCTGTAGGCCATGACCTGGGCCCGGGCGGACGACAGGGCCATGGCCCGGCCGGTGTCTGAGCCGGAACTGGCGCCCTTGACCGAGGCCAGGCGGGCCTTGGCCCGCTGCAGTTTCTGTTGCAGCAGCTCGATCTGCTTTTTCAGTTGGCGGATGCGTTTTTTCTTCGCCAGCAACAGCGCCTCTTCCGGGGTTTGCGCGCTGGAGCGGCTCAGGACCAGGGTCTCGCCGTCGTCCGAGGCTTCCAGTACCGCAGTGCTTGGATCCGGCTTGAGGAAGTCGGCCAGGCGAGATGGGGGTTTCAAGTCGATCATCATGATGCCCTTAAACGGATCTCTCCTTTGTATCGGTCGCGCTGTCGGATCCTTGACTGGCGCTGTCTGTCAGGCGTTCAGTGCGCCCTGGTCGATGGCCTGCTTGAGGGCCTTGGCCGAGGCTCTGGCTGCTGCGGCAGCGTCTTCCGAGGTCTTGAACCAGCGATCGCGTTCCACCTGGTGGAAGGTGACCTGGGTCAGTGGGGGTTTGGCGCGCATGGCAATCACGGCCTGGAACTCGCCTTCGACTTCTCTGCACTCGCCACGAATGAAAAACTCGCCAATATCTAGTTCGGTCACTTCTAGCCTTCCCTTGGAGATGAGTGAGTGCTTGAACGCCCCCGAGAGGGGGGCATTCAATCAATGGCGGAGTATGGCAGTTGTTGGGTGATGGCGGGCTGAGTTATATCATTTGGATTCTAGGTGGCGATTATTCTGATGATCTAATCTGAAACTTCCTGCTTCTGTTGCTGGGTAATATTACCGGCTGCGCGTCAACTCAGGCTTTTGCTGAAGTGGATGCGCACGAAGCAGGTGTGCGCTTTAAATAGTCGAAATGCACAAAGTTGCTCTAGAATTGCCTCTGCAACCCGAAGTGGCTGCCGACCGGGGGGAATCGTGACCCGGGTGCATCCGGCCAGCAGGCCTGTTCCAGCACCCACCCCCGACGACGCGCCGCCACGCTTTGCGGGTCAGAGCTCACTCCTCACGCCTTCGACATGTGCCTGATGCATCGGCGAAATGCCCCTTGCCCAGTGCCGCCGCCAGCGTCGTGGCCAGGAGTGCCAGCTGCACTTGTGTGTATTGGGTAACCGATTGGGGTGACTACGCCGTCATGGCGGTTTTTTCGTGCCGTCCGTTTTTTTCCGGGCGACATCATTTTGAGTATCGGGGAGTGTTCCTTGGCAGTAAGTAATCTTGAAATGCATGCATTGTTCGTGTTGGGTGATTTGCGCGCAAAGCTGGTCAAGCAGTTCCAATCTCGTTTTGTCTACCTCACCGAACAGTCCGCCGAAGGCATCTACGTCGCCGAGATCGACACCGAGACGGCCCTGGTGGTGGACGACAAGCCGCGCCTTGAACTCAAGGTCGGCGATCATTTTCGCGCCGCCGTGCTGCCCAGCCGTGAAGGCGGCAAGATGGAGATCCGCTTTCGCGAGATCAAGCTGACGGTCTACGGCCTGGGCGACTACGCCTTTGTCAGCACCCCCCTGGGGCAGGGCATCCTGTTCAAGGAAGGCCATTCGGTGGTGACCGTGTTTGCCGCCAACGAGCAGTTGCAGGAAGGCCTGACCAAGACCCTCAAGGCGGTGACCGCCAAGGCCGCCAAATGGCGCAAGGGCGAACTGGTGAGCTTCAAGGCCAGCGAGTGATGAGCCAGGGCCGCGCCGCGTTTCACCAAGAGCATCAACAGGCCGCGAGGGCCGAAGCCCAGCGCCTGTTCGCGCAGAAGCCCGTGCTCCAGGGCGCCTGGCTGAACTGGGTCGCCGCCCAGCTGTACAACCTGCGCCCGCCGGCCTACGCCAGCATGGTGCGCCGCGAGTTGCAGCGGTTGCAGGAACCTCCGGCGTCTTGAGTGGCCATCCGGGAATGGCCCGGGGTTGAAACTACTGAACCTCTACTACAGTCAGTTGACTTAATGCTTTGGGGGCTTTGCGCCTAGGCGCTGCCTGCCCCCGTAGCCCAGGTCCTGACCCAAGAGGTGTACCCCGATGAAAGGAATCCGCGCGCTGCTGGCCAGCAGCCTGTTGAGCCTTGCCGCCCTGAGTACGGTGCAGCCGGTTGTGGCGGCGCCGCAACCGATTCATTTCGCCGACCTGAACTGGGAAAGCGGCAGCCTGATCACCGAGATCCTGCGGATCATGGTGGAGCAGGGCTATGGCTTGCCCACCGACACCTTGCCCGGCACCACCATTACCCTGGAAACGGCCCTGGCCAACAACGACATCCAGGTGATCGGCGAAGAGTGGGCGGGGCGTAGCCCGGTGTGGGTCAAGGCCGAGGCCGAAGGCAAGGTGCAGGCCCTGGGGGATACGGTCAAGGGCGCCACCGAAGGCTGGTGGGTGCCGGAATACGTGATCAAGGGCGACCCGGCCAAGGGTATAAAGCCCATGGCGCCGGAGCTGCGCAGCGTGACCGACCTGGCCCGCTACAAGGACGTGTTCAAGGACCCGGAGAGCCCGGACAAGGGGCGTTTCCTCAACAGCCCGATCGGCTGGACTTCGGAGATCGTCAACCAGCAGAAACTCAAGGCCTATGGCCTGCAGGACAGCTACGTGAATTTTCGCAGCGGTTCCGGCGCGGCCCTGGATGCGGAGATCAGCTCGGCGATCCGTCGCGGCAAGCCGATCCTGTTCTACTACTGGTCGCCCACGCCGCTGCTCGGGCGCTTCAAGCTGGTGCAGCTGCAAGAACCGCCCTTTGACGCCCAGGCCTGGAAGACCCTGACCGACGCCGACAACCCCAACCCCCGGCCAACCCGTTCCCTGGCCTCCAGATTGTCGATCGGGGTGTCCACGCCATTCCAGCAGCAGTACCCGCAACTGGCGCAGTTCTTCGCCAAGGTCGACCTGCCCATCGAGCCCCTGAACCACGCCCTGGCGCAGATGAGCGAGAACCACAGCGCCCCGCGGGACGTGGCCCGGGCCTTTCTCAAGCAGCACCCTGACGTCTGGCGCACCTGGGTGCCCCAGGACGTGGCGGACAAGATCGCCGCCACCTTGTAGGCGCCGGCGTGCCGGCGAATGGGCCCTTGAACCTTGCGCCCGGCGGGTGCAGGGCAGGGGTCAGAAGCGGGTCTGCACCGCCACCTCGAAGGTTCGCGGCTGGCCCAGGTAGTACGCCGGGGACACATGGGCGAACTGGCCATAGACTTCGTTGGTCAGGTTGCGCACCCGGCCGGTCACCGTGGTGTGGCTGTCGACCTTGTAGTGCAGGAAGCTGCCGTACAGGGTGTAGGCGGGCATCCGCAGGGTGTTGGCGTTGTCGGCGTATACCGAGGCCACGTAGCGCGCATCGACTCCGGTCTGCCAGCTGGGTGACAGGTCATAGGTCAGCCACAGGTTGGCCAGCCGGTCCGGTACGTTGGTCGGCGTGTTGCCCTTGCGGGAGACCACCGCGCCGCTGGCGATCTTCTCGTTGAACTCGCCGTACTCGGCATCCACCCAGGCGAAGTTGGCTTGCGCCAGGAGCTTGGGGGTGATGTGCAGGGAACTGGCCAGCTCGATGCCCCTGGAGGTCTGCTGGCCCACCGGAATGCTGTTGGCCGGGTCCAGGGGATCGGTGACGGCAAAGTCCTTGCGCTCGATGCGATAGGCGGCAACGGTCGCCGAGCCCCGTCCTTGCAGGTAGTCGAACTTGCTGCCCACTTCCCATTGCTTGCCCGTGGACACCTCGAAGTTCTGAGTGCCACTGGGCTGCTCGGCGGCGGTGCTGTACTGCACGTAGACATTGGCGCTGGGCAGGAACTGCCAGGTCAGGCCCAGGCGCCCGGTGACCGGCTCCCAGCTGCGCTTGAGGTGGCGCGGGTTGCTGGCGGTGATCGCCCGGTGGTTGGTCACGTCCAGGTCGATGGCGTCGTAGCGCAGGCCGCTGAGCAGTGACAGCTCGTCGGTCAGGGCCAGGCGGTTCTCGACGAACAGGGCGCGGGTGGTGACCTGGTTGGTCTTGTCCTTGGCCCAGCCCTGGCGGGTGCCCTTCAGGTCATAGAAATACCCCGGCTGGAAGTTGCCGGGATCGACGCTGTTGCTGGCCGGCACGTTCCAGGGCGAGTTGGTGGTGCTGTTGACCTTGTACTCAAAACCCCCGGACCAGGTGGTGTCGAGGCCGAACAGCTGATCATCGTGGCGCAGTTCGAACTGGTTGCCGTCCTGCTGGCCCTGGTGCCTTACCAGGTAGGCGGTCGAGCGGTTCACCCGGCTGTTGTCGGCGTTGTACTGGTAGGTCTCCAGGTTGCGATAGTCGCGCTGGCTGTCCAGGTGGTAGAGGGTGTTGCGCAGGCTGGTGCTGGGGTTGATCCGGTAGTCGATGATCGAGCGCAGCCACACCGTGCGTTGCTCATACAGGCCATCGGCGACGTTGTAGTTGTTGAAGCGGTTGTGCTTGTCGATCTTCAGCTCACCGGCCTTGGGATTGAGCACCGGGGTGCCCCAGTAGGGGCTGTCCTCGTGTTCATCCTGGTATTCCACCGCCAGGGTGTGGGACAGGTCCGGGGTCAGGTCGCTGAGCAGGGAGAAGGCCAGGCTCCAGGCATCCCTTTCCTGGCGGTCGATGTAGCCGTTGCTGGTGTTGTGGCTGACGTCCAAGCGCGCGTAGTGCTGCACCTCGGCGCCGGCCGGGCTGAGGGCGTGGTTGACCCCGAAAGCGGTCTGGGTGGTGTCGTAGCTGCCGTAGCCGAGCAGGCCTTCGGCGGCCTGTTCGCGGCGGTCCGCGAGCTTGGTCACGTAGTTCAGCGAACCGCCCACGGAGCCGGCGCCATTGATCAGTGACGAGGGGCCGCCCACCAGTTCCACCCGGTCGTAGATCCAGGCGTCCACCGGCCGGGCCAGGCCGGTGGCGACGTTGATGCCGTTGAACATCTGGGTGATCTGGCTGCTGGTAAAACCACGGTAGGAGACGAAGCCGCCAAACCCCGGCGGCGCACTGGCGTTGACCCCGGGCAGGGCGTTGGCCGCGTCCTGGAAGCTGCGGGCGCCCCGTTGCTCCAGGTCCTGGCGGCTGGCCACGGCCACCGAGGCCGGGGTTTCGCGCAGGCTCAGGCCCAGGCGCGAGGCCATGCCGCTGGACTGGTCCAGGTTCAGGCCCGGCTCGGCATCGGCCTCATCGGCGCCGATGGTGGTGGGGGCCAGTTCGAGGCTCGGCTGGCCCCAGGCATTGATCGACAGGCAGCCCAGCAGGCTCGCCAGCAAAGGAAGGTGTTTCATCGGTACATCCTGAATTCTTGGCTAGGAAAAGGCCCACGCACGCGCGCCGCGCGACAGCGCAGTGGGCAGGTTGAGCACGAGCAGGAATCAGGCGAGAGGCGGTGCCCGGGGATGGGCCGCGGGCCAGGTGGAGCGGGCGGGGAGGTCGGTCTTGGCCAGGGGGCGCGCAGGCGGGGCCTGGGGCTGCGGCAGCAGGGCCAGGGTCAGGCTGGAGTTCAGGGCCGGGCCCATGCCGCCGGTGGAGCACAGCGGGCAACCGAAGGCCTTGGAGAGAGTGGGCAGGGAGCCCTGGTCGGCCGGTTTCTGCAGCGGCGCCTGGGTGGCAGGGTCGACGCTGCAGAACTGCCCGCCGATGCCGTTGAGCTGCATGCCGAGCATCTGCCCGTGGCCGATGCTGCAGGCGAACACGTTGAACAGGACGCAGCAATAGAGCATCCAGGCAACGAGCGAGCGATCGGAACGGGCAAATTTCATGGGGCGGCACTTTATCATCGAAGGCGACGAACGTACTTACAAAAACGGTCAATCGAGTCCATTCTTCAGCGACATTTTCTGCATGGACGTCTGAACATGAATCTTCTGCTCGCACAGGGGGTGGCTGGCAGCTTCCTGTTGATCAGTCTGATCCATCTGTACTGGGCTGCGGGTGGCAAGCGTGGCAGTGATGCGGTGATTCCCCAGGTGCCGGGGCCGGTGCCCGGCATGACCCAGCCGGCGTTCCGCCCGCCGGCCCTGGCCACGATGCTGGTGGCAGTGGCTTTGTTGCTGGTGGCGATGCTGGTGTGCCTGCGGGTCGGGCTCTACCTGCCGACGGTGAGCCATCCCTCCCTGCAGTGGGTGATCAGCGCCATCGCCTTGCTGATGTTCGCCCGGGCCATCGGCGACTCCGAGCTGGTGGGTTTTTTCAAGGAAGTCCGGGATTCGAAATTCGCCCGCCTCGACACTCTGTTCTATTCCCCCCTCTGCGTGGTGCTGGGTGCCGGGCTGCTGGTGCTGGCCTGGGCCTGAGGGCCGGCAGCCGGCTCCTAGGTTGCGCGGACGTGCTCAGTTGCCGGTTTCGCTGCGTTTGCTGCTGATTTCCGCCGGTACATCGTCGCCGGCCATGCGCTTGCGGAACAGCGCGGCCCGCGCCAGCAGCAGGGTGGTCACCGGTACGGTGATGGACATCAGCACCGGGATCAGCCAGGCGTGCAACACCGGCCCGGACTTGAGCGCGGAAAAGTACAGGATCGACGCCAGGGCCACGGCCCAGGAGCCCATGGTGGAGGCCAGGGCCGGCGGGTGCATGCGCTGGAAGTAGCTCTTCATGCGCAGGATGCCCAGGGCCCCGATCAGGGCAAACACACTGCTGATCACCAGCAACAGGGCCACCAGCACTTCCACCCAGAGTGGCAATTGTTCCAGGCTGTTCATTCGATCACCTCGCCACGCAGAAGGAACTTGGCCAGGGCAAAGGAGCCGACAAAGCCGAACAGAGCGATCAGCAGCGCCGCCTCGAAGTAGGTGTCACTGGCGTAGCGCACGCCCAGCACCAGCATCATCAGCATCGCCAGAATATACAGGTAGTCCAGGGCCAGAACCCGGTCCTGGGCCGAGGGGCCCTTGAACAGGCGCACCAGGGTCAGGACCATGGCCAGGGAGAAAATGAACAGACTCAGCAAGATCGCGTTGGTCAGCAGGACACTCATTCGAAAATCTCCATCAGCGGGCGCTCGTACGTGGCCTTGAAGTGCTGGATGAATTGCGCCTCGTCCTTCAGGTCGAAGACGTGCAGCAACAGCAGGCTGCGGTCCAGGGACAGCTCGGACCAGACCGTGCCCGGCACCACCGTGGTGATGGTGGACAGCGCCGCCAGGCCATTGGCGTCCCGCAGGTCCAGGGGGATCTTGACGAAGGCCGAGTGCACCGGGCGCCGGCCGTTGTTGAGCACGCCCCAGGCCACCAGCAGGTTGGACACCAGCACGTCGCGGCCCACCACCAGGAACAGGCGCAGGATGGTGCCCGGGCGGCGGATGCGGATCGGCAGGGGCCGCAGGGGGCGCATCAGCAGCGGTGCGAGAAAGCCCAGCAGGGCGCCCAGCAGCAGGTTGCCCGGGCTGAGGGACAGGTTCAGCACCAGCCAGAGCAGCCACAGTGCCAGGGACAGGAATGGCGCGGGGAACAGGCGCTTCATGGGTGCACCTCCACCGCCGCTGCGGTCTTGGATTCAGGGCTGAGCACGGTGCGGGTGCCCAGCACCGCCATCACGTAGTGCTCCGGGTGGTTGAGGCTGTCGGCGGTGGCCTGGGTGAAGCGCAGCAACGGCTCGGCCTTGAAGCTGAGCAGCACGCAGAGCCCCAGCAGTGCCACGATCGGCAGGCACTCCAGGCGCCGCAGCACCGGCGAAGGGCGTTCCTCCGGGGTCCAGAAACGCTGCACACCCAGGCGGGCAAAGGCAATCAGCGAGGCCAGGCCCGAGAGAATCAACAGCGCCAGGAAGCACCAGGCCGCCGGGGTGATCGGCGCGCCCTCGCTGGCCCCCAGGCCCTCGGGGTTGAGCAGGGCGGCAATCAGGTTGAGCTTGCCGATGAAGCCCGATAGCGGCGGCATGCCGATGATCAGCAAGGCGCAGGCGATGAAGCTCAGGCCGAGGAAGGCCATGGTCCAGGGGATCACCTGGCCGACCACCACTTTCTGTTCATCGTCGAGGTTGCTGCCCCGTGGCGGATGCAGCGACTCCATGGGCCGCGGCAGGATCTCGCCTTCATCCTCCAGGGGGATCTCGTTGGCTGAGCGCGAACGCTCGATCAGTTCTGCCAGCAAAAACAGCGCGCACATCGCCAGGGTCGAGCTGAACAGGTAGAACAGCGCCGCGCCGGTGAGGGCCGGCTGAGCGAAGCCGATCACCGAGATCAGGATGCCGGCCGACACCAGGATGCTCAGGCTGGCCATGCGCTCCAGGCGCTGGGCCGGAAGAATCGCCAGGGCCGCGCAGAAGATCGTCGCCATGCCGCCGTACACCAGCCACTGGCTGCCGAAATAAGCCGAGGCCCCGGCTTGCCCGGAGAACAGCAGGGTCCACAGGCGCAGTACGGTGTACACACCGACTTTGGTCATGATGGCGAACAGTGCCGCCACCGGCGCGCTGGCCGAGGAGTAGGTGGGCACCAGCCAGAAGTTCAGTGGCCACATCCCGGCCTTGGCCAGGAAGGCGATCGCCAGGATCGCCGTACCGGCGTGCAGCAGGCCGCGATCGGCTTCCGGCACCAAGGGGATCTTCATCGCCAGGTCGGCCATGTTCAGGGTCCCGGTGACCCCGTAGATCATCGCCGTGCCGATCAGGAACAGCGACGAGGCCAGCAGGTTGATGGTGATGTAGTGCAGCCCCGAAGACACCCGCGCGCGCCCCGAACCGTGCAGCATCAGGCCGTAGGAAGCCGCCAGCAGCACCTCGAAGAACACGAACAGGTTGAACAGGTCGGCGGTCAGGAAGGCCCCGTAGAGGCCCATCAGCTGGATCTGGAACAGAGCATGGAAACTGGCCCCGGCACCGTCCCAGCGGGCCATGGCGAACAGCAGCGCGCTGACCCCGATGATCCCGGTGAGCACCAGCATCAGCGCCGACAGGCGATCGACCACCAGCACGATGCCGAACGGCACCTGCCAATTGCTCGGCAGGTACACGCCGAAGGAACCGGTGGCGCCGTGGACCTGGGTCCAGTACAGCAGGTAGCCCGCCAGGCACAGGCCCAGCAGGGTGGAGAGCAGGTTGATCCGGGCTTTCAGCGGGCGATGCTTTTCCCCCAGCAGCAACATGATGCCCGCAGTCAGCAGCGGCAGGAGGATGGGGGCGACGATCAGGTGCGACAACGGATTCATTCCTTGGGCTCCCGGCCATCGACGTGGTCGGTGCCGGTCAGGCCCCGGGAAGCCAGGAGCACCACCAGAAACAGCGCGGTCATGGCGAAGCTGATGACGATGGCCGTGAGCACCAGCGCCTGGGGCAGCGGGTCGGTGTAGTGCAGCAGGTCCTGGGGCACGCCGTCCTTGACGATCGGCTCCTTGCCGATGAACAGGCTGCCCATGCTGAAGATGAACAGGTTGACCGCATAGGACAGCAGGCACAGGCCCATCACCACCTGGAAGGTCCGCGGGCGCAGCACCAGCCAGACCCCGGAAGCGGCGAGTACCCCAATGGCGATTGCGATGACTTCTTCCATCAGGCGGCTCCGTTCTGAGTCAGGGATTTGGCCTGGCTGGCCGGCTTGTGGGCCCGCACCGACTGGTGCGCCAGGGCCGTGAGGATCAGCAGGGTCGCGCCCACCACCACGGCGTACACGCCGATGTCGAAGAACAGCGCGCTGGCGATGTGGATATCACCGAACAGCGGCAGGTCCACATGCAGCGTATGGGTGGTCAGGAACGGGTAGCCCCAGGCCAGGGCGCCGAGGCCGGTGGCCAGGGCGACCAGCAGCCCGGTGCCCATCCAGCGCAGTGGCCGCAGGCTCATCTGCGCCTCGACCCACTGGGTGCCCGCCACCATGTACTGGAGGATGAAGGCCACCGACATCACCAGCCCGGCGACGAAACCGCCGCCCGGCAGGTTGTGCCCGCGCATGAACAGGTAGAAGGACACCACCAGGGCAATCGGCAGCAGCAGGCGCACCAGCACCGCCGGCACCATCATGAAGCCCAGGGCGGTGTCGCTGGCCTGGCGCGGGTTGACCAGGTCGGTGACCACGTCCGGGGCCAGCAGGCGCTGCTGCGCCGGCAACTGCATGCTTTCCTTGGGCGGGCGGAAGCGGCGCAGCAGGGCGAACACGGTCAGGGCCACCGCCGCCAGCACGGTGATCTCGCCCAGGGTGTCGAAGCTGCGGAAGTCCACCAGGGTCACGTTGACCACATTGGTGCCGCCGCCTTCGGGCAGGGCGCGGCTGAGGTAGAACGAGGAAATGTCGTTGGGGGTGGGGCGGGTCAGCATGGCGTAGGACAGCACTGCCATGCCCAGGCCCACGGCCACCGACAGGCTCAGGTCGCGCAGGCGGCGGATGCGCGCCTTGGGCACGCTGCTGGGCAGGGGCGAGACGTCTTCGATCCGCCGTGGCAGCCAGCGCAGGCCGAGGAGGATTAGCACCGTGGTCACCACTTCCACCACCAGCTGGGTCAGGGCCAGGTCCGGCGCCGAGAACCAGACGAAGGTCACGCAGGTCATCAGGCCGCAGACGCTGACCATGGTCAGGGCGGCCAGACGGTGGTACTTGGCTTGCCAGGCGGCGCCCAGGGCGCAGGCGATGGCCAGCAGCCAGAAGGTCACGAAGACGATGGAACCGGGGATCTTCGGCCGGTCGCCCCAGGTCAGCTGGCTGTAGAGCATGGGGATCAGCCCGGCGACCACCGCCGCCAGGATCAGCACGAACAGCTGGGTCTGCAGGCGCTTGGTGCTCAACCGGCGTTCCAGGCGCCGGGCCAGGCGGGTCATGCCCACCAGGCTGCGCTCGAACAACAGCTTGCCGTTGAGACGGCCCACGCCCGGCGGGTAGGCGAAACGGCCCGCCACCAGCGGCTTGTGCAGCAGCAGGTAGAGGACAATGCCGCAGGACATGGCGATCAGGCTCATGATCATCGGCGCATTGAGGCCGTGCCAGATGGCCAGGCTGTACTCGGGCAGGGTTCCGCCCACCACCGGCAGCGCCGCGGCGGCCAGCAGCGGGCCGATGATCTGCGCCGGGAAGATCCCCACCAGCAGGCAGGTGAACACCAGCAGTTCAACCGGGGCACGCATCCAGCGCGGCGGCTCGTGGGGCGTGTGCGGCAGGTCGGTGGCCGGCTCCCCGAAGAATACGTCGACCGTGAAGCGCAGGGCGTAGGCCACGCTGAAGGTGCCGGCGATGGTGGCGATCACCGGCAGGGCGATTTCCACCCAGGCGCTGGAGTTGATGAACACCGTCTCGGCGAAGAACATCTCCTTGGACAGGAAGCCGTTGAGCAGCGGCACCCCGGCCATGGAGGCGCTGGCCACCATGGCCAGGGTCGCGGTGTAGGGCATCAGCTTGATCAGGCCGTTGAGCTTGCGGATGTCACGGCTGCCGCTTTCGTGGTCGATGATCCCGGCCGCCATGAACAGCGAGGCCTTGAACGTGGCGTGGTTGAGAATGTGGAACACCGCCGCCACCGCGGCCAGCGGGCTGTTCAGGCCCAGCAGCAGGGTGATCAGCCCCAGGTGGCTGATGGTGGAATAGGCCAGCAGGCCCTTGAGGTCGTTCTGGAACATCGCGCAGTAGGCGCCCAGCACCAGGGTGCAGGCCCCGGCGCCGCTGACGATGTAGAACCATTCTTCAGTGCCGGACAACGATGGCCACAGGCGGGCCAGGAGAAACACCCCGGCCTTGACCATGGTCGCCGAGTGCAGGTAGGCCGAGACCGGGGTCGGCGCGGCCATGGCATGGGGTAGCCAGAAGTGGAAGGGGAACTGCGCGCTCTTGCTCAGGGCGCCCAGCAGGATCAGGGGCAACAGGATCGGGTAGAGCGCGTGGGCGCGTATCTTGTCTCCGGCAGCCAGTACCTGGTCCAGGTCGTAGCTGCCCACCACATGGCCGAGCAGCATGACCCCGGCCAGCAGGCACAAGCCCCCGGCACCGGTGACCATCAACGCCATGTAGGCGCCGCGGCGGGCATCGGAGCGGTGGTGCCAGTAGCCGATCAGCAGGAAGGAAAAGAGGCTGGTGAGCTCCCAGAAGAACACGATCTGGATCAGGTTGCCGGAAATCACCAGGCCGAGCATGGCCCCCATGAAGGCCAGGAAGAAGGCGAAGAAACGCGGCACCGGATCTTGCGGCGACATGTAATAACGCGCGTAGAGCGCCACCAGGCTGCCGATGCCCAGCACCAGCAGCGAGAACAGCCAGGCGAAGCCGTCCAGGCGCAGCACGAAGTTCAGCCCCAGGCTCGGCAGCCAGGCATACTCCTCGCGAATCACCCCGCCATCGGCGATCTGTGGGTACAGCAGAGCCACCTGGATGGTGCCAATGAGTGCCACCAGGCCGGCCAGCAGAGATTCGGTGTTACGTGCGTTGTGCGGCAACAGGGCCGCCAGACAGCTGCCGATGAATGGCAGAAGCAGTAGAACTATCAGGGACATAGGCTTCTAATCTGCGGAAAAGTATGACGCATAATACGTGCCAGGCCCTGGATCACCAACCGCCATGCGCGGCCCGGGCCCCCTAAGAAATGTTACATACGCTTTCAAAGGTAGGAGACAAATGCCTGATGCGCCCGCTCACCGGGTGCTGTGGGGCAAATGTCCTGCCCAGCTCAAGCCGCCACAAGGATCGACAAGGGTGCACATGATTAAAGGATCGGCCCTGGGCCGGCTGTTTCAACGGGGCGCGTTCGCCGTGCTATTCACCGCCATCGGTGCGGCATCGGGCATTGGCCTGGAGCATTATCTGGACCGCCCCGACATGCTCAAGACCCGCCAGGCGCTGGTCATCGAAGGCCCGCAGGGGGATGAGCGCAACTATGTGCTGCCGCCGGGCACAGTGCTTTATTTCGACCGCGCCTTTGCCGAGGGGCACGCGCTTTACCACGCCTACTTCTACTACCACGGCGAGCCTGAAAATGACCGGGTACTGCTGGAGCCCAAGCACAAGGGCTCCCTGACCGTCCCCACCTGGCTCTACGCCCCCGGGGACCCCGCACTGTAAGAGCGCCTTCGCCGACAAGCTGGCTCGTAGGAGCTGGCTTGCCAGCGAAAGGGCCCTCAAGAACTCCTTTACCAGCACCCTGCAGCGGGCCGTTGCTCAGGACTCCACCGCCTCGCCGCTCTGCTGTCCGGCTTCTGCCTTGGGCTTCCATTCGCTGATGATCACCGCCAGCACGATCAAGGCGCCGCCCAGCAACGCCAGCCCCGGCAGGCGCTCCCCGGCGATGCGCCCGACAATCCCGGCCCACACCGGCTCGCCGGCATAGATCAGGGTGGCGCGGGTGGGCGAGACACTTTTCTGCGCCCAGTTCATTGCCAGCTGGATCACCGCGCTGGCAGCCCCCAGGCCCAGGGCGCTGGCCAGCAGCAGCCAGGAAAACCCCGGCAGCGCTTCCCCGGTCGGCCACACCATGGCGAACGCCAGCAGCGAGGTGACCGCCAGTTGCACCACGGTGACCCGGCGCACATCCACCCGCCCGCCGAAACTGCTGATGAGGATGATTTCCGCGGCAATGGCCACGGTACTGATCAGGGTGGCGATCTCCCCGGGGCTGAAGTCCAAGGAGGCGCCATTGGGCCCGGACAGCAGCATCAGCCCGGTGAACGCCAGCATGATGCCGATACTCGGCAGCAACCCCGGGCGCTTGCCCATGAACAGCCATTGCAGCAGCGGCACGAAGGGCACATAAAGGGCGGTGATGAACGCCGACTGGCTGCTGGGAATGCTTTGCAGGCCCACGGTCTGCAAACCGTAGCCGAGCATGATGGCGGTGCCGATAAAGGCCCCGGCGCGCAGTTCGAACAGGGTCAGGCCGCGCAAGTGGCGCAGTGAAAATGCACCGACCATGCACGCCGCTGCGGCAAAGCGCAGGCCGACGAAGAACATCGGCCCGCTGACGCTCATGGCGTTCTGCACCAGCAGGAAGGTGCCGCCCCAGACCATGGTGATCAGCACCAGCACGGCTTCGGCCTTGCTCATCTTGAACTGGAATCCGCGGGAGGGCGTTGCTGTCATGGCCTTGCGTGCTACCTGAGGGGGACGCACAATGCGCCGGAAGTTGGGCAGTATACTGCGCAAGCCCCAGGAGTGAGCAATATAGTGCACAAAGAAAACGTCCAGCGGGCCTCGGTCCTGCAACATGTCAGCCTCAACGTCCGCCGCCTGCGCAATGCCGCGGGCTTGAGCCAGAGCGCCCTGGCGGAAAAATCCAATGTCAGCCGGCGGATGCTGGTGGCGATAGAGGCGGGGGAGAAAAACGTCAGCCTCGGCACCCTGGACCGGGTGGCCGAAGCCCTGGACGTGGCCTTCAGCGACCTGATCCAGGCCCCGGAATCCCGGGATTCGAGCCGCATCAACGAGCTGGCCTGGGCCGGTGCTATCCCCGGCAGCAAGGCGCTGCTCCTGGCCAAGGCCGAGGCCACCCGTGAAGTGGAACTCTGGGAATGGCAGCTGGAGCCCGGCGAGGTCTATCACTCCGAGTGCGACGCCGAGGGCTGGAGCGAGCAGATCTACGTCTTCGAAGGCTGCCTGACGGTGTTCTTCGGCGACACTGAACGGCGCCTGGAATGCGGTGACTTCTTCATGTTCGCCAGCCACGTGCCCCACGGCTACCGCAACGACGGCACCCGGGCCACGCGCTTCGTGCGCAACGTGGTGATCTGACGCCCCGTGGCCCGGCAAGCGCTGTTTACCCAGCAACAGCAGTTGGACATTTTGCCTGTTTTCAGTTGATGTCTTTTAGCTGAATTATCAAGCAAGCTGCTGATATTAAAGGTTTTTATATTTAGGCACGACTCCTGCAATTGTCCTGGAAAGAACCCCGCGACGGGTGTTCATCTTGATGTTCAGGAAGTGGAGTCGGCCCATGACAGCCCCAGCCCAACCCTCTCGCAGTGCCCATCTCATCCAGAGCGATGCGCAAGCCATCAGCGTGGCCCGGGCCCTGGCCCAGCGCTTTGCCGTGGAGGCGGCGCTGCGTGATCGCGAGCGGCGCCTGCCCCGGGCAGAGCTCGACGAATTTTCCGCCAGCGGCCTGTGGGGCATCACCATCCCCAAAGAGTACGGCGGCGCCGGGGTGTCCTACGCCACCCTGGTGGAAGTCATCAAGCTCATTTCCGCCGCCGACCCGTCTCTCGGCCAGTTGCCGCAGAACCACCTGGGGGTGGTGGACATCCTGCTGCAGACCGCCAGCGAAGAGCAGAAGCGCCATTACTTCGCCAAGGTGTTGCAGGGCTACCGCTTCGGCAATGCGTTTTCCGAAGCCGGCAGCAAGCACGTCGGCGCCTTTGAAACCCAGATCCGTTTCGACGGCGAACAGGCGCAGATCGACGGCGAGAAGTTCTACTGCACCGGGGCGCTGTTCGCCCACATCGTCCCGGCGGTGGCGGTGGACGAACACAACCAGGCACACATTGCCTTTATCGAGCGCGACAACCCTGGCCTCACGGTGATCGACAGCTGGGACGGCTTCGGCCAGCGCACCACCGCCAGCGGCGGGGTCAGCCTCAAGGCGGTGCGGGTGCCGCGCAGCGCGGTGATCCCGGCCCATCGGGCCTTCGACCAGCCCACCGCCGATGGCCCGATCTCGCAGATCATCCAGGCCGCGGTGGACACCGGCATCGCCGTCGCCGCCCTGGAAGACGCCAAGCACCATGCCCGGCAATCCCGGCCATGGATCGACAGCGGCCTGGACCATGGCTGGCAGGACCCGTTCACCATCGCCGCCATCGGCGACCTGGAATGGCGGGTGCACGGCACCGAGGCAATCCTGGCCAAGGCCGCCGAGGCGGTCGATCAGGCCCTGGCCAGCCCCAGCGAAGACAGCGTCGCCCAGGCCTCCCTGGTGGTGGCCCAGGCCAAGGTGCTGTCGGCGGAGAGTGCCTTGCTCGCCGCCAGCAAACTCTTCGAACTGGCCGGCACCCGCTCGGTGTCGGGCAAGTACAACCTCGACCGCCACTGGCGCAACGCCCGCACCCACACCCTGCACGATCCGGTGCGCTGGAAATATCACCTGATCGGCAACTACCTGCTCAACGGCATCAAGCCGGCCCGCCACGCCTGGAACTGAAGGACTGCGCCATGAATGCACTGACCCGCCCCGACACCCCCCAAGCGGCCCTGGAACACAACGCCCAGATCCTGCAGCGGGCCCGCGTCCTGCTGCAGCAAACCCTGGATTTCGTCCGCGAGCAGGCCCGGCCCTGGAGCGGCAGCGGCCTGGCCAGGGCCAGCGACGACCCCTATGTGATCAGCCGCTTTGGCGACCTGAGCATCCGCATCGACCTGGCCGCGGCCCTGCAGGAGCGGGCCCAGCGCCAGATAGAACAAGAGCCGGACCCGGCGGAAGTTGCGGTGGCCCTGGCCGAGGCGGCGATTGCCGCGGGCCAGGCGCTGCTGGCGGCCAGCGACGCCGAGTTCGAACTCACCGGTCAGCGCAGCCCGCAGCCCCAGACCCTGGATGACCCGCTGCGCTGGAAATACCAACTGATCGGCAACTACCGC
Organism: Pseudomonas sp. MWU349; assembly: GCF_017947325.1. Taxonomy (NCBI): domain Bacteria; kingdom Pseudomonadati; phylum Pseudomonadota; class Gammaproteobacteria; order Pseudomonadales; family Pseudomonadaceae; genus Pseudomonas; species Pseudomonas sp. MWU349. The sequence continues at coordinate 328,718 of NZ_JAFEVP010000007.1, forward strand.
CTCAATGGCGTGCCACCCCAAGGTTTCAGGAGTGTTGTGTGATGTCCCGTGAAATCCGCCTCAATGCCTTCGACATGAACTGTGTCGGCCACCAGTCGCCGGGCCTCTGGGCCCACCCCCGGGACCGCTCCTGGCAGTACAAGGACCTGGAGTACTGGACCGACCTGGCGAAAATTCTCGAAAAGGGCAAGTTCGACGGGTTGTTCATCGCCGATGTGCTGGGCATCTACGACGTCTACAACGGCAACGGCGAGGCAGCGATCCGCCAGGCCGCCCAGGTCCCGGTGAACGACCCGCTGCAACTGATCCCGCCCATGGCCCTGGTCACCGAACACCTGGGCTTCGGCCTCACCGCGTCGCTGTCCTTCGAGCACCCGTACCCCTTCGCCCGGCGCCTATCCACCCTCGATCACCTGACGAAGGGCCGCGCCGGCTGGAACATCGTCACCTCCTACCTGGAGAGCGGGGCCAAGAACATCGGGCAGCAGGCCCAGACCGAACACGACGCTCGCTACGACTACGCCGAGGAGTACCTGGAGGTCTGCTACAAGCTCTGGGAAGGCAGTTGGGAGGACGGCGCGATCCTGCGCGACCGCGAGCGCCGGATCTTCAGCGACCCGAGCAAGATCCACGAGATCCGCCATGTCGGCAAACACTTCCAGGTGCCGGGCATCCACCTCTGCGAGCCGTCGCCGCAACGTACCCCGGTGCTCTACCAGGCCGGGGCGTCCAGCCGGGGCAAGCAGTTCGCCGCCGAGCAGGCCGAATGCGTGTTCGTCGCCGCGCCGTCCAAGGTGCTGTTGAAAAAGACCGTGGCCGACATCCGCCGCCGGGCCGCCGAGGCCGGGCGCGATCCGTCGAAGATCCTGATCTTCAACCTGCAGACGGTGATCCTGGGCGAGACCGACGCCAAGGCCAAGGCCAAGTTCGAGGAATACAAATCCTGGGTCAGCTACGAGGGCGCCATGGCGCTGATTTCCGGCTGGACCGGCATCGACTTCAGCCGCTTCAAGCCTGACGAGCCCCTCAAGCACGTGCACACCAACGCCATCCAGTCGGCGGTGGAAGCCTTCTCCACGGCAGACCCGAACAAGGTCTGGACACCCCATGAACTGGCGGACTGGGTGGGCATCGGCGGCTTTGGCCCGTTGTTCGTCGGTAGCCCGGAAACCGTCGCCGACCTGCTTCAGGAATGGGTGGAAGAAACCGACGTCGACGGCTTCAACCTGGCGTATGCGCTGACCCACGAAAGCTTTATCGACGCCGTGGAACTGCTGGTGCCGGAGTTGCAGAAGCGTGGCGTCTACAAGACCGAATACGCCCCGGGCACCCTGCGGGAGAAACTCTTCGGTGCCGGCCCGCGCCTGCCCGAAAGCCACCCGGGCAGCGCCTGGCGCAACCTGGGCGGGCAACGCCAAACACCCGGGCAACGTGCCAGCGCCTGAGCCCCACGCTCTGTAGGCGCTGGCTTGCCGGCGAAGGGGCCCACGCCTTCGCCGGCCAGCCGGCTCCTACAAGCGAAAAGCCCCACAAGGCTTCCCGTTCATTTTCAGCCAGCGGACCACCGCACGCGATTGCCAAGAGATCGAGGTCAACTCATGAGCGTGCATGAACTCAAGCGTGCGCCGAGCGCGGATTCGCCAGCGCCCCAGGCCCGGCTGCAGTTGAACGGGGCCCTGGAGCGGTTGCGCCACTGGGCCCAGGTCAGCCCGTTGCACAACGCCTTGCGCCACAAGCGCCACGGTCACTGGTACGCCTGGCGCTGGATCGACGCCCTGCGGGACGTCGAGCGCCTGGCCGACGGCCTGCGCCAGCAGGGCCTGACCCCGGATTCGCGGTTGGCAGTCAGCGCCCGCTTCGAACCGGACCTGCTCCTGCTGGCCCTGGCGGCCCACAGCCTTGGCGCTGAGGTGCTGAGCCTGGACGACGAGCTGCCGCCCCAAGCCCTGCGCCAGACCCTGTGGCGCCTGCAACCGAGCCACGCCTTCGTGCATTCGCGCCAGCAGGTGCTGGATTGGGTCGCCGCCAGTGAAAACGCTCTGGCCCCGCAGTTGCTGATTGCCGGGCAAGCCTTGCCGCGCCTGCCGGAAGCCGCGCATCTGCCCTTGCTGGGATTGCGCGAGCTGCTGGGCCGGGGCGAGCCCCCCCGGCGCCAGGCCAATTGGCGCGCCCCGGTCGGCAGCGGCCAATTGTGGAGTGAGGAGGGCACGCAATGGCAGGAGGGCCTGACGGTGCTGCTGGAGCAATGGTTGGGCAGCGGCCAGTGCCTGGCCTTCGCCGAAAGCCGCGGCTCGACCAGCCGCGACCGGCGGGAGGTGGCCCCCAGCGGCCTGCTGCTGTCGCCCCAGCGCCTGCAACGCCTGGCGGACGAGATCGAGAGCCGCCTGGCGCCCCCCGACAGCTGGCGCCGACGCCTGTGCGAGTGGGCCTTGGCCCATCCCCAGGGCCTGTTGGCGCGCCTGCTCAAGCATCGGGTGCGCCGCCTGCTGGGCTTTGCTCGCCTGCAATTCATCTGGCAGGCCCCCCAGGCCACGACGCCACCGGCCACTCCGGCCTGGATCGCCGAATTCACACGGAACATTGCATGAGCCACGCCGAACCCATTTTGCAAGTCAGTGACATCTCCCTGTCGTTCAAGGGGGTCAAGGCCATCAATCAACTGTCGTTCGAGGTGCGCCGGGGCGAGATCTGCGCCCTGATCGGCCCCAATGGCGCGGGCAAGAGTTCGCTGCTCAACGTGCTCAACGGGGTCTATCGCTTTGACGCCGGGACCATCGTGTTCGAGCGCCAGCCGTTGCAGCGCATCGACCCGCTGGACGCCGCGCGCCGGGGCATCGGCCGCACCTTCCAGAACAACGCGCTGTTCAAGAAGATGAGCGTGCTGGACAACCTGCTCACCGGCCTTTCGCGCCACTCCCGCGCGCGCTTTATCGAGCAGGCCCTGGGCTTGCCCCGGGCCCGCCGCGAAGCCCGGGCTTTCCGCCAGCTGGCCGAGGGCATCCTGCAGTTTCTGGAGTTGCAGGCATTGCGCGATGTGCCGGTGGGCAACCTGGCCTATGGCCTGCAAAAGCGCGTCGAGTTGGGCAGGGCACTGATCGCCGGGCCCAGCCTGTTGCTGCTGGACGAACCCCTGGCCGGAATGAATGCCGAGGAGAAGCAGGAAATGGCCCGCTTCATCGCCGACATCAACCGTGACCTGGGCACCACCGTGGTGCTGATCGAGCACGACATGGCGGTGGTTATGGACCTGTGCGACCACGTGGTGGTGCTCGACTACGGACGCAAGGTGGGCGATGGCACACCGGCCGAGGTCCAGGCCAACCCCGAGGTGATCGCCGCTTACCTGGGGGCCGTGCACTGATGGCATTCTTCTTCGAAACCCTGCTTGGCGGTCTGCTGGCCGGCACCCTGTATTCACTGGTGGCCATCGGCTTCGTGCTGATCTACAAGGCCAGTGGCGTGTTCAATTTCGCCCAGGGCTCGATGCTGCTGTTCGCCGCGCTGACCTTCGTCAGCCTGCACGAGCAGGGCGTGCCTTTCGCCCTTGCGCTGCTGCTGACGGTGCTGGTGATGATCCTCGGCGCCTGGCTGATCGAACGCCTGGTGCTGCGGCCCTTGGTCAACCGCTCGCCGATCACCCTGTTCATGGCCACCCTGGGCCTGTCGTTCATCATCGAGGGCCTGGCCCAGGGCCTGATGGGCTCCCAGGTGCGGGCCCTGGACCTGGGCATCGACGATGTGCCGCTGTTCCTCGGGCCGCTGATGGTCAGCCAGTTCGACCTGATTGCCGCGGCTACCGCCCTGGTGCTGGTGACGGTGCTGGCGCTGCTGTTCAACAAGACCCGCATCGGCATCTCGCTGCGGGCGGTGGCCGACGACACCACGGCGGCGCTGTCCATCGGCATCAACCTCAACCGCATCTGGCAGATCGTCTGGGCGGTGGCCGGGGTGGTGGGGCTGGTGGCCGGGCTGCTCTGGGGGGCCCGCCAGGGGGTGCAGTTCTCTCTATCGCTGGTGGTGCTCAAGGCGCTGCCGGTGCTGATCATCGGCGGCTTCACCTCGATCGGCGGGGCGATTGCCGGCGGCCTGATCGTCGGCGCCGCCGAAAACCTGGCGGAGGTCTATATCGGCCCGCTGATTGGCGGCGGCATCAGCCCCTGGTTCGCCTATGTCCTGGCCCTGGCCTTCCTCTACATCCGCCCCGCCGGCCTGTTCGGCGAGCGGGCCATCGAGCGAGTGTGAATTGATGTCCCTTCTTCTGACGCGGCAAACCGCCCCCTTGCTGCTGGTCCAGCGCCGCCTGCCCTGGGGCCTGGCCGGCCTGTTGCTGCTGGCCTTCGGCGTGGTGCCAGTGCTGGGCAACGACTATTGGCTCAACGCGATCCTGATTCCGTTCCTGGTGCTGTCCCTGGCCGGGCTGGGGCTCAACCTGCTGACCGGCTACACCGGCCAGACCTCGGTGGGCGCCGCCGGCTTCATGGCCGTGGGGGCCTTTGCCACCTACGGTATTCTGCTGCGCCTGCCGCAGCTGGGGCTGCCCCTGGCCCTGCTCGGCGGCGGCCTGATCAGCGCCCTGGTGGGCTGGCTGTTCGGCCTGCCCAGCTCGCGGATCAAGGGTTTCTACCTGATGGTCAGCACCCTGGCGGCGCAGTTCTTCCTGGAGTGGCTGTTCGTCAAGTTTCCCTGGTTCTACAACTACGGTTCCTCGGGCACCATTTCGGCGCCGCAGTTGAGCCTGCTGGGCCATGACCTGAACCACCCCCAGGGGCGCTACCTGCTGACCCTGGTGACGGTGCTGTTGTTGACCTGGGTTGCGCAGAACCTGGTGCACAGCCAGGTCGGGCGCAACTGGATGGCGATCCGCGACATGGACACCGCCGCCGCGGTGATCGGCATCCCGGTGGCCCGCTACAAACGCCAGGCGTTTGCCGTCAGCTCGTTCTACCTGGGCATCGCCGGTGCGCTGTGGGCCTTCGCCTACCTGGGCACCGCCAGCGCCAGCAGCTTCGATATCAATCGTTCGTTCCAGATCCTCTTCATCATCATTATCGGCGGCATGGGCAGCGTGGCCGGCAACTTCATCGGCGCAGCCTTCATCAGCCTGTTGCCGATTTTCCTCAGCCATGCCGGGCAGGCGCTGCTGGGCGGGGCGGTGGACGCCGGGCAGTTGCAGAACCTGCAGAAAATCATTTTCGGCGTGCTGATCATCCTGTTCCTGATCAAGGAACCCGAGGGCCTGATCCGCTTGCTGGGCAACCTGCGCGAGCGCCTGCGGCACTGGCCGCTGCGCTTCTGAATTCCTTCTCCCAGAACAGAGAGACAACATGCGTGCATCCTTGAAAGCTTCCCTGGCCGGCGCGGCGTTGCTGCTGGCGGCGGCCGTTGCCCCGGCAGCCCAGGCCGGGCCGGACCAGCAGTTCTTCCCCCTGGCCACCTACCGGGTCGGCGCCTACGCCTCCAGCGGGGTGCAGGTGTGGGCCGGGATGATCGACTACCTGAACTACATCAACCAGGTGGAGGGCGGCATCAACGGGGTCAAGCTGGTGTGGCAGGAGTGCGAGACCGAATGGACCGCCGAGAAGGGCATCGAGTGCTACGAGCGCTTCAAGAACGGCCTGGATGGCGCACCGGTGGCGGTCTACCAGCCCAACGGCGCACCGGCGGCCTATGCCCTGAGTGAGCGGGCCGAGGTGGACAAGATCCCGCTGATCACCCTGGGCTATGGCCGCACCGAAGCCACCGACGGCACGGTGTTCCCCTACAACTTCCCGGTGATGCTGACCTTCTACAGCGAGGCCTCGACCCTGGTGAACTACATCGCCCAGCGCGAGGGCGGGTTCGACCGGCTCAAGGGCAAGAAGATCGCCACGCTTTATCACGACTCCGCCTATGGCCGGGAAACCCTCGGGCCGCTCAAGCTGCTGGCCGAGAAGTACGGTTTCGAGAACATCCAGATCCCGGTGGCCGACCCGGGCAACGAGCAGTCGGCGCAATGGCGGCAGATCCGCCAGCAGAACCCGGACTGGGTGTTCCTGCGCACCTGGGGCGTGTCGACCCCGGTGGCGGTGAAGACCGCGGCGCGCTTCGGCTTCCCGGTGGATCACATCATCGGCGACATCTGGGCCAGTTCCAGCGAGGACGTGCTGCCGGCCGGGGTCGCCGCCAAGGGCTACCTGGCGCTGACCCCGTACCCGGCAGGCAGCGATTTCGAGATCCACAAGCGCCTGAAGCAGTACATCCTCGATACCGGCAAGAGCGACCTCAAGGACCTGAAGAATTTCGGCAGCGTGTACTACAACTCCGGCCTGGTGAACGCGGCGGTGGCGGTGGAGGCGATCCGGACCGCCCAGGGCAAGTTCGGCAAGCGCCCGCTCAATGGCGAGGAGGGGCGCTGGGGCCTGGAACACCTGAACATCGACGACGCCCGGCTCAAGGACATGGGCTACCTGGGGCTGATGCAGAACCTCAAGCTGTCCTGCCGCGATCATGAAGGCGGCGGCGCGGCCCGGGTGCAGCAATGGGACGGCGCCCACTGGACCCTGATCAGCGAGTGGATTGACGCCGACCGCGCGCTGCTACGGCCGCTGATCGATGAAAAGGCCGCGGCCTTCGCCAAGGAGAAGCGCCTGGTGCCCCGTACATGCAACGAGGGTGACTGAACCATGAGCCACAGCGCCACGGCCGCGACGGCCGAGACCTTGCTGCAGGTACAGGACATCGAGGTGATCTACGACGGCGTGATCCTGGCGCTGGCCGGGGTATCTTTGAGCGTGCCCCGGGGGGCTATTGTCGCCTTGCTGGGGGCCAATGGCGCCGGCAAGAGCACCACCCTCAAGGCCATTTCCGGGCTGGTGCGGGCCGAGCGTGCCCAGCTCAGCCGCGGCGCCATCGCCTTTGCCGGGCAGGACCTGGCCGGGGTCGACCCCAGCCAGCGGGTGCGCCAGGGCATGGTGCATGTGCTGGAAGGGCGACACGTCTTCCCCCAGTTGACGGTGGAAGACAACCTGCGCGCCGGCGGCTTTGTCCGTGGCCTGGGCCGGCGCCAGCTGGAACAGGACCTGGAACGTATCTACAGCTGGTTTCCGCGGCTGCTGACCAAGCGCCGGGTGCGCGCCGGGCTGACCTCCGGCGGCGAGCAGCAGATGCTGGCCATCGGCCGGGCGTTGATGACTCGTCCTACTTTGGTACTGCTGGATGAACCGTCCATGGGCCTGGCGCCTATTATCGTCCAGGAGATTTTCCAGATCGTCGCCCAGCTCAATCGCGAGGCGGGGGTGAGCTTTCTGATCGCCGAGCAAAGCATTAGTCTGGCGCTCAAGTACGCTTCCCATGCCTACCTGCTGGACACCGGCCGCGTGGCCTTGTCCGGCAGCGCCGAGCAACTGCTGGCCCGTGGCGACCTGCTGGATTTCTACCTGGGCAAACACTGACCGTGAGCATTCCATGAGCCAAACCCACACCGGACAGGCAACCCCTGCCACCCGTGATGCGCCAATCCTGATTGTCGGCGGCGGCCTCAGCGGCGCCTTGCTGGCCGCCCAGTTGCTGCGCCTGCCGGGCCAGCGACGGATCCTGGTCATAGAACCGCGCAGCGAGCTGGGGCGCGGCGAGGCCTACAGCGCCGTGGAGCTGGGGCACACCCTCAATGGCAACGCCGCGCGCATGAGCGTCGACCCGGACAACGCCGACGACCTGACCCAATGGCTGGCCCGGCACATTGCCGAGGGCGGCTGGCCCGAGTCGGACCGCCAGCATGTGCCGGTCAGCGAATTGTTTCCGCCCCGCGGGCTGTTTGGTGTCTACGTCCAGCAGCGCTTGGCCGAGGCCCAGGTGCAGGGCCGGGCGCAGGGCTCCTCGTTGAGCCATGTGCAGGGCGAGGCGGTGGACCTGGAGACCGGCCCTGACGGGGTGCGAGTGACCCTGGCCGATGGCCGGCAACTGCACGGCGCGGTGGCGGTGCTGGCCACCGGCATGTTCCCGGCGGCGCGTACCCCGCAGACCCGCTCCAGCGGCCTGAATGCCGCGGCGCTGGACCCCTGGGATGTGGCGGCCATGGCCCGCCTCGATCCCCGGGCGACGGTGCTGATCATCGGTTCCGGGCTGACCATGGTGGACGCCGTGGTCTCCCTGGAGCAGGCCGGGCATCGTGGGCCGATCGAGGTGTTTTCCCGGCATGGGCTGCTGCCGCACGTGCGCCGCCAGCCCCCGGCCTGGGAGGACTTTCTCGGCGCCGACCCGAGCATCCGCAGCCCTCGGCAGCTGCTGCGGGCGCTGCGCCAGCAATGCCGCGCGGCCGAGGCCCAGGGCATCGACTGGCAGGCCCCGCTGGACACGGTGCGGGTGCATATCGGGCGCCTGTGGAGCCAGGCCAGCGAGGTGCAAAAACGCCAGTTCGTGCGCCATGTACGGCCCTGGTGGGAAAGCCATCACCATCGCTCGCCGCCCCTGAGCGCCGAGTTGGTGGCGCGCCTGCATGAAGAAGGGCGGTTGCGGATTCATGCCGCTTGCTACCAGGGCCTGGAGCCGGGCGCCGACGGTCGGCTGGCGATCCGCCTGCGCTACCGCGGCAGCCAGGACAGCGTGCGCATGGCGGGCGATGCCCTGATCAACTCCAGCGGCATCGAATACGACTGGCGCCGGGTAGCGCGGCCTTTGCCGCGCCAGCTGCTGGCCCGCGGCCTGGTGACACCCGGGCCTTTGGCCCTGGGCATCAGCGCCGCGCCCGATGGTGCCGTGCACAACGCTCAGGGCCAGGCCTGCGATCGCCTGTTCGCCATGGGGCCGCCCCTGCGCGGCCTGTGGTGGGAAAGCACCGCCGTCACCGACGTCGCCCTGCAGGCCAAGGCCCTGGCCGCGCGCCTGGCCAACCACCAACCGTAGGCGCTGGCTTGCCAGCGAAGGCGCCCGCAAGATCGCCTTCGCCGGCAAGCCGGCTCCTACAATGCCACCCAGCGCTGTTCGGCGGCGGCAGTGCGGATCGCCGCCGCCAGGCGTTCCACTTCCCAGGCCTGGTGGAAATCCGTGCCATCGCGACCCTGGCCGCACAGGGCCATGATCAATTCGTGAACCTCCAGGGTCTTGAGTTCGTTGTAGCCCAGCTGGTGCCCCGGGGCCGGGCTGAAGGCGGCGTAGCCGGGCAGGTCGGGCCCGGCCAGCAGGCGTTGGAAACCCTTCTGGCCGACCCGGTACAGGCGCAGTTCGTTGAGCCGTTCCTGGTCGAACGCCAGGGTGCCGAGGGTGCCGCTGATCTCGAAGCTCAGGTGGTTCTTGTAGCCGTGCTTGATCCAGCTGCTGCTCACGCTGCCCCGGGCACCATTGGCAAAGCGCAGCAGGGCGTGGGCCTGGTCGTCCACGGCGATGGCGCGGCGTTCCTGGCTGCCGGCTTCGGTGGGGCGTTGCAGGTGCACGGTCTGGGTATCGGCGCACACTGCCTGCACCGGCCCCATGAGAAAGCGCGCCATGGCCAGCAGGTGGCTGCCCAGGTCCGCCAGGGCGCCGCCGGCGTGCTGCGGTTCGCAACGCCAGGACCAGGGCGAGTCCGGGTCGGCCATGAAGTCTTCGCTGAACTCGCCCTGGAAACTCACCAGTTGCCCCAGTTCGCCGTTGCCGATCAGCTCCCGGGCCAGGGCGATCATCGGGTTGTGCTGGTAGTTGTAGCCCACCCGGGTTACCACTCCGGCGGCCTGGGCCGCGTGATGCATCTGCCGGGCCTGCTCGACGCTGACCGCCAGGGGCTTTTCGCAGTACACCGCCTTGCCCGCCGCCAACGCTGCCATGGCCATGGGGAAGTGCAGATGGTTGGGGGTGGTGATGGCCACCAGATTGACCCGGGGATCGGCGATCAGGTCTTGCCAGTCGCGGTGGGCCCGGGCAAAGCCCCAGGCGCCGGCGCAGTGTTCGCCGCGCTGGGCGTCGGCGTCGGCCAGGGCCGCCAGGTGCAGGCGCACCGGCAATTCGAAGACCGTGCCAGCACTGCGAAACGCCAGGGCGTGGGCCCGCCCCATGAAACCAGTGCCGATCAAACCAATGCCAAGCTCATCCATAACCGCACCTGCAGAATTATTGTTCTAGGGAAGGCTAGTTATGGAATAAAAATTCTCTAATTGCAATTGGTGGAATTAAAATTTTGAAAGGCGCCTGTAGGAGCCGGCTCGCCGGTGAAAAGGGCCGCCTGGGTTGCGCCGGGCCCAAGGCCCTCGTCGCTGGCAAGCCCGCTTCTATGGGAAATGCAAAAGGCAGCCCGGAGGCTGCCTTTTTTATGGTGCAAGCGGGCCTCAGGAGAGGAAGCCGCCGTCCACATTGAGCGAGACACCCGTGGTGTAGCTGGAGGCGTCGCTGGCCAGGTAGAGCACCGCGCCGGCCATTTCGCTGGGGTCGGCCACGCGCTTGAGGGGGATCTGCGCCAGGGCGGTCTTGAGGATGGCGTCGTTCTTGACCAGGGCCGAGGCGAACTTGGTGTCGGTCAGGCCCGGCAGCAGGGCGTTGCAGCGGATGCCGAACTGCGCGCATTCCTTGGCGAAGACCTTGGTCATGTTGATCACCGCGGCCTTGGTCACCGAGTAGATGCCCTGGAAGATCCCCGGCGAGATGCCGTTGATCGAGGCCACGTTGATGATGCTGCCGCCGCCGTTTTCGCGCATCAGCTTGCCGGCTTCCACCGACATGAAGAAGTAGCCGCGGATGTTGACGTCGACGGTCTTCTGGAAGGCCCCCAGGTCAGTGTCCAGGACGTTGCAGAACTGCGGATTGGTCGCGGCGTTGTTGACCAGGATGTCCAGGCGCCCGAACTGTTCGCGAATGCCGGCGAAGACTTGGCTGATCTGTTCCATTTCACCGATGTGGCAGGCAATGGCGGTGGCCTTGCCGCCCGCGGCGATGATCGCATCGGCCACGTGCTGGCAACCTTCGAGCTTGCGGCTCGACACAATCACATGGGCGCCTTGCTGGGCCAGCAACTTGGCAATGGCCTCACCGATGCCGCGGCTGGCGCCGGAGACGAATGCGATCTTGCCGTCGAGGTCGAACAACTGAGTCTTGGACATGGTTTTTCCTTGTTTGGGCTGTCGAGCGCCGGGGCGCGGTCAGAGGCTGGATTTGTGAATGACCTGCAGGCTCATCTGCTCCAGCAGTTTGTTCATGTGAATGAACTGCGCGAAGCGTTTGTCCTGGGTCTGGCCATGGTAGAAGCGGTAGTAGATCTGCTGCACGATGCCGGCCAGGCGGAACAGGCCGTAGGTGTAGTAGAAGTCGAAGTTGCCGATTTCGATTCCCGCGCGCTCGGCGTAGTAGTCGACGAACTGCTGGCGGGTCAGCATGCCCGGGGCGTTGCTCGGCTGGCGGCGCATCAGTTGCACCGGCGCCGGGTCGCCGGCCTCGATCCAGTAGGCCAGGGTGTTGCCCAGGTCCATCAGCGGATCCCCCAGGGTGGTCAGTTCCCAGTCCAGCACACCGATGATCTGCATCGGGTTCTGTGGGTCGAGGATCACGTTGTCGAAGCGGTAGTCGTTGTGCACGATGCTCGAGGTCGGGTGGTCGGCGGGCATCTTCTCGTTGAGCCAGGCCTTGACCTTCTCCCAGTGCGGCGCGTCCGGGGTCAGGGCCTTCTCGTAGCGGTCGCTCCAGCCCTTGATCTGGCGCTGCACATAGCCTTCGGGCTTGCCCAGGTCACCCAGGCCGCAGGCGCTGTAGTCGACCCGGTGCAGCTCGACGAAACGATCGATGAAGCTCTTGCACAGGGCCTCGGTCTGGCCGGCATCCAGGCCCAGCTCCGGCGGCAGGTCGGAGCGCAGGATGATGCCCTTGACCCGTTCCATGACATAGAACTCGGCGCCGATCACCGACTCGTCGGTGCAGTGCACGTAGGCCTTGGGGCAGTAGGGGAAACCGTCCCTGAGCTGGTTGAGAATGCGGAACTCGCGGCCCATGTCGTGGGCCGACTTGGCCTTGTGGCCGAAGGGCGGGCGACGCAGGACAAACTCCTGCCCGGGGTATTCCAGCAGGTAGGTGAGGTTCGAGGCACCGCCCGGGAACTGGCTGATCTGCGGCGTACCGCTCAGGCCGGGAATGTGCGCCTTGAGGTACGGGTCGATCAGGTTGGCATCGAGTTCCTCGCCGGAGCGAGTGCGGGTGGACTGGTCTGTAAGCGCCATGCTTATCCCTTCTGCTTATTCTGGAGGCCAGAGATTATTGGCTAATCTAATGCGCCTACCGGCCCCTCACAATCGCGGCGGGCCTTTATAGGTGCGCGTGTTGCCGGACAATCATTGCTTTTGATACAAGCGTTTGAATTTAGCCCCGTGTGGCTACGACCCGGTGAGGCCAAGCCCCCACAGGAGCCGGCCATGCAGGCACAGAGGTTGTCCGCCCCACGAGCATAGGCGTTGACTCGGGGACGGGTCAGTTCGGTGCCGGCAGGGCCAGCGGGGTCAGCAGTGGCCGGCCTTCGAAGTGGGCCAGCAGGTTCTGGCCGACCATCGCCACGGTATCGCGGCTGGCCTGGGGCGAAAGGCCGGCCACGTGGGGCGTGAGCACAACGTTGTCGAGCACCTTGAAGGCGTCCGGGACTTGGGGTTCGTCATCGAACACATCCAGGGCCGCGCCGGCAATCCGCCGCTGCTGCAGGGCCAGCAGCAGGGCGTTGGTGTCCACCACGCTGGCCCGGGCAATGTTCACCAGGAACCCTTCGGGGCCAAGGGCTTGCAGCACCGGCTGATCCACCAGGTGCCGGGTGTCGGCGCCGCCCGGGGTGGCGATCACCAGGACGTCCGAGTCCCGGGCCAGTTCCACCAGGGTCGGGCTGAAGCGGTAGGGCTGGTCGGGGCGTGGCTGGCGGCTGTGGTAGCTCACCGGCATGTCGAAGCCCAGGGCGCAGCGCCGGGCGATGGCCTGGCCTACGGCGCCGAGGCCGAGCACCCCCAGGCGCATGCCGGCCAGGGACGGGCGCAGCACCTTCGGCCAGTGCCCCTGGCGTACCGCGGCGTCGGACTGGGGAATGCCGCGCACCAGGGCCAGCAGCAGGGCCAGGGCATGATCGGCCACGGACGAAGCGTTGACCCCGGCGCCATTGGTTACCGCGATTGCGCGATTGCTCGCCGCTTGCAGGTCCACTTGCTCATAGCCGGCGCCGATCACGCAGATGATCTGCAATCGGGGCAGGGCGGCGATTTCCGCCGCGCTCAGCCCCAGGGGGCCACGGGTCAGCACCGCATCGATCTGCCCCGCGTGGTCCCGGATCGCCTGGGCCCGGGTCTGTGGGGTGGGCGCCAGGATCAGCCTGAAACCCAGGTCTTCGAGGTGCGGCAGGTAGGCGTTGACGTTTTCAACCAGGACCAGAACGGTGGCGCGCATGGCGGACTCCTCGTGGGTTAGCGGGGCAGGGGTTGGCGCAATTGAAAGATGTTGCCTTCCGGGTCGATGCCGTCGCAGGCCCGGGCGTCCTTGAATTGCCATTCGCGCTCGGCCTCGTACACCCGGCCACCGGCCTTGGCAGCGCGCTGCCGGGCCCGGGCCAGGTCGTCTACCTGGAACAGTGGCTTGCAGGCGCAATCGCTGCGGGGCAGTGGCGGTTCCTGGAGGACGATGCGCGAAGCAATCGCTGGCGGTACCTGGACCAGGGTCAGCTCGAAGCCCTGATGGGCCAGTTGCTGGTAATCGGCTTGCTGTTCGGTGATGGGCCAGCCCAGCAGTTCGGCATAGAAGCGGGCGAGGGAAGGTGGATCAAGGCTGTAGAGGAGGCAGCCGGCGATCGTCGTGGCGCTCATGGAGGGTTCCATACGGGCAGGGGCGAAGGCTCAAGGGTGCGGGTTGCGAGGGTTTTTGGCAATGCTCGCCGGCACCGTTCCCGGGGGAATCACGCCATGTTCGGCGTGCCCGGGGCGGTGTGGGGACGATGGGGTCAGAAGGTTACATCGGCGGTTGTGGCCAGGCGCACGAAGGGGCCGTTCAGGGTGGCGTTGTGATGGGCGATGATGGTCCTGGCCCCCAGCAGCGGGGTGTCCATGCAGGTGTGGGCGTCTTCCACCAGCACGGCGGCAAAGCCCAGGTCGCCGGCCGCGCGGCAGGTGGCATCGACGCAGTATTGGGTCTTCATGCCGACGATCACCAACTCCTTGACCTGGGCTGCTTGCAGGCGCTCGGCCAGCCCGGTGCCGACGAAACAGCTGGGGCGGGTCTTGTCCAGTACGCAGTCCTGTTGTTCATCCACTTCCAGGGTCGGCAGCAGCTGCCACAACGGGCTGCCGGCGGCGATGGGGGATTGGGCCGGGCCGGTGTGGCGCACGGCAAAGATCGGCGCTCCGGCCTGGCGGGCGCGGCGGATCAGTTGGTTGATGTTTTCCAGGACCTGCTCGCGGTGGTAGGGCTTGTCCGGTCCATTGAACAGGCCAACCTGCATGTCGATCACCAACAGGGCACGCTTGGCGTTGGATAAAGGCATCTTGTCTCTCCTTGTAGTGCCAGCCGGACGGAGAAACAAAAGGCCCCGTCCATTGCTGGCGGGGCCTTGGTTCTACTGTGCTTGTGTCATCCCGCACAGCCACCACACGACCCGCCGAAGGCAGTCGTGGTGGTGGAGGTAGGGTTCAGCGCGTAGATATTCATGGGGTCCGATCATGCCGCCTGCCCGTGAGGCTTGTCAACGCGGCCCGGCAGGGGCCGGCTTGCCGGCGAATGACGTCTTCAGGCGGGCGCCTTTCGCTGGCAAGCCAGCTCCTACGGAACGCGGATCGAGCGGGAGAGGGCCGGGCCAGACGCTTTGCCATCAAACGAAAAAATCCCTGAAGCGCATAAACCGTTCCTCAGCTGAGTCTATGCAGGGCCCTTGGAATCCCGGACAATCGCGCCCCCTCTTTTCGCTCGGGCACTGCCTGTCGGGTACTCCGATACGCCCGGGTGAATGGCAAACGACCGGAATGTGGAGATCCCACCGGATGAATGATCAGGCCAACAGCGTTGATCAACGCTTTGAAACCGCGGCCCCAGCGACCCTGACCCGCTGGAACCGCCAAGACACCACCTGGATGCTCGGCCTGTTTGGCACGGCCATCGGTGCCGGTACCCTGTTTCTGCCCATCAATGCCGGCATCGGCGGTTTCTGGCCGCTGTTGATCCTGGCGCTGCTGGCCTTCCCCATGACCTTCTATGCACACCGCGGCCTGACCCGCTTCGTGCTTTCCGGGCGTGACGGTGCGGACATCACTGACGTGGTGGAAGAGCATTTCGGCCTCACCGCCGGTGCCCTGATCACCTTGCTGTACTTTTTGGCGATCTTCCCGATCCTGCTGATCTACAGCGTGGCCCTGACCAACACCGTCGACAGCTTCATGACCAACCAACTGCACATCGCGCCGCCACCGCGGGCGATCCTGGCCCTGGTGCTGATCTTCGGCCTGCTGGTGGTGGTGCGTTGCGGCGAGCAGGTGATCGTCAAGGCCATGAGCCTGATGGTCTACCCCTTCATCGTGGCCCTGCTGTTCCTCGCGGTGTTCCTGATCCCGCACTGGAATGGCGGCATCCTCGCCACCGTCAGCGATGTCCCGGCGCCTTCGGCCTTCCTGCATACCCTGTGGCTGGCGATTCCGGTGATGGTCTTCTCGTTCAACCATTCGCCGATCATCTCGGCCTTTGCCGTCGACCAGAAGCGCCGCTATGGCGTGCACGCCCAAGAGCGCAGCTCGCAGATTCTCTCCCGTGCTCACCTGCTGATGGTGGGCATGGTGCTGTTCTTCGTCTTCAGTTGCGTACTGACCCTGAGCCCGGCGCAGTTGGCTGAAGCCAAGGCGCAGAACCTGTCGATCCTGTCCTACCTGGCCAACCATTTCCAGAATCCGACCATTGCCTTTGCCGCGCCGTTGATTGCCTTCGTGGCCATTGCCAAGTCCTTCCTGGGCCACTACATCGGTGCCAGCGAAGGTCTCAAGGGCTTGATCGGCAAGAGCGGCCGGCGCCCGGGCACCAAAACCCTGGACCGCGTCACCGCCGCCTTCATGCTGGTGATCTGCTGGGCCGTGGCCACCCTCAACCCGAGCATCCTGACGATGATCGAGACCATGGGCGGCCCGGTGATCGCGGCGATCCTGTTCCTGATGCCGATGTACGCCATCCGCAAGGTGCCGGCCATGGCCCGCTACCGCGGCCAGGCTTCCAACGTCTTCGTGACCCTGGTGGGCCTGGTGGCCATTACCGCCCTGGTGTACTCCCTGGCATCGTGAGTGGTTGGGCGCCCTTGTGGGCGCTTTCGGTGCCTGGGCCGAGCGCGCACTCCCGGCAGGGCCCGGCTTGCCGGTGAAGGGAGCCTGCAGCCAAGCCTTGGCCCAAGCCCGCTCCTACAGACAACGCCGCCGTTGCTTCACAGCATCGGCGGCGTTGTCGTTCAAGGTAATGACCGGGATCGTCTGTGACCTCGAATAAAGGTCTAAGCTGATGATTTTGTTCCTGTCTGGAGTCATTGCATGGCCCGTGCTCACCCACAGTTGATTCGCGCCCGGCTGGATACCCTGCACCCGACCCAACTCACCGTGGGCTTGGCCGAAGTCAACGCCAAGCGCCAGATGTGGCAGCAGCTCAAGCGCAAGGCGCGGGCGGCAGCCCTGAAGGATCACTGGTTCCCCTGCGTGCTGGGCCCTGGGCAGCGCTATTACATCGTCGACCATCATCACTTCGGTATGGCCTTGTTGCAGGAGCGGGTGAAAGAGGTGTCGTTGCTGGTGCTCAAGGATTTGTCCTTTGTCGAGCCCGACAGTTTCTGGGAGGTAATGGCATTCAACCAATGGGCTCATCCTTACGATGCGCAGGGCGTGCGGCGCTCATTCGAGCGGATTCCCGCGCGTATCCTCGACCTGCAGGACGATCCCTACCGCAGCCTGGCCGGCCTGTTGCGGCGTGCTGGCGGTTTTGCCAAGGACACCACGCCGTTCAGCGAATTTCTCTGGGCGGACTTTTTCCGCCGGCGCATCGACAGTCAGGCGCTGGGCAGGCTGGGGGCCAAGGTTCAAGGTCGGGCCATGAAGCTGGCGCGCAGCCAGGAGGCACGTTACTTGCCGGGATGGGTGGGCCAGATTGTCGACTGATCAAGGGCAGCTTTCTGCCACTCCTGAACCGCGGCGCAGCCGCGACCTGCTGGCCGGGCTGTCCATCGCGGGCCTGTTGTTGCCGGAAGCCGTGGCCTATTCCAGCATCGCCGCCTTGCCGCCCCAGGCCGGGGTCATTGCCCTGTTTGCCGGGTTGCTGTGCTACGGCCTGTTCGGCACCAGCCGCTTTGCCATTGTGTCTGCCACTTCATCGTCGGCCGCGGTGCTGGCGGCGGCCACCCTGTCCCTGGCCGGTGGCGATACCCAGCTGCGCTTGAGCCTGGCTTTTGCCCTGGTGCTGCTCACTGGGGGGTTCTTCCTCCTGGCCGGGCTGTTTCGCCTGGGGGGCGTGACCGCTTTCATTGCCAAGCCGGTGCTGCGCGGCTTTGCCTTCGGCCTGGCGTTGACCATTGTCCTCAAGCAGTTCGCCACCGTGGTCGGGGTGCACCTGAGCACCGGCAACCTGGTGCGCTTCCTGCCGCAGTTGCTGGAGCAGTGGCCGCAATGGAACTGGGCCGGCGCCGCGGTGGCGGCGGTGGCGCTGCTGGTGCTGGGGATCTGCTCGCGAATTCCCTATGTGCCCGGCGGGCTGGTGGCGGTGGTGATCGGCATTGGCGCCGGCCAGTGGTTCAACCTGCCGGCCCATGGCGTGGACCTGATCGGGGTCATCGAACTCAAGCTGGAGGTGCCGAGCCTGCCGCAACTGCCCTTTGCCGACTGGCTGCGCCTGGGGGAACTGGCGTTCGCCCTGGTGATGATCCTGTATGCCGAATCCTATGGCTCCATCAGCTCCTTTGCCCTGAAGCATGGCGACCGGGTTTCCTCCAACCGCGACCTGCTGGCCCTGGGCGCTTCCAATCTGCTCTCGGGGCTGTTCCATGGCATGCCCGCGGGGGCCGGCTACTCGGCCACTTCCGCCAACGAGGCGGCCGGGGCGCGCTCGCGCCTGGCAGGGCTGACCGCGGCGGCGGTGATGCTGCTCATCGTGCTGACCGTGCTGCCCTATATCGCCCTGACCCCGGAGCCGGTGCTGGCGGCGATTGTCATGTACGCCCTGGGTCATGGCCTGAGCCTGCAACCCCTGGGGCGCTACTTCATCTGGCGGCGTGACCGGGTGCTGGTGATCTGTGCGGTCAGCGCGGTGCTGGTGCTGGGGGTGCTGGACGGGCTGCTGCTGTCAGTGGGCATCAGCATCCTGTTGCTGCTGCGGCAGATGTCGGCGGCGGATATCCAGATCCTCGGGCAGTTGGGCAGCGGCCACGACTTTGTCGATCTCAGCCTTCATCCTCAGGCCCGACAGGTGCCCGGCGTGCTGATCCTGCGGCCGGGGGAGGCGTTGTTCTTCGCCAACGCCGAACGCATCCTCGGCGGCGCCCTGCGCCTGATCCGCCATGTGCAGGCGCCGATCCACAGCATCATCCTCAGCCTGGAGGAGTCCCCGGACCTGGACGGCACCAGCATCGAGGCCCTGGACGAGTTCTTCCGCCAGGTCAGCCTGGAGCACAAGCACCTGGCCCTGGCGCGGCTCAAGCACGAGGCCAAGGACGCCCTGGCACTGCTGCCGTCGAGTCGCGAGTACCAGGTGCTGCTCAGCGGCACCAGCGTCGACGACACGCTGCAGGAGAGCTTGCGGGGCTGGAAGGCCGGGGCTTTTTCCCAGGCATAAAAAAACGCCGCGTATCGTGGAATACGCGGCGTTCCTTCTTACAACGCTACAGCCTTAGGCTTGCACCACCGGGATGTTGGCGTTGGCAGCCGCTTCACGGAACTCGGCGATCTGGTCGAAGGACAGGTAGCGGTAGATATCGGCCGCCATGCTGTCGATCTTGCCAGCGTATTCCATGTACTCCTCGACGGTCGGCAGGCGACCCAGGATCGAAGCCACCGACGCCAGCTCGGCCGAAGCCAGGTAGACGTTGGCGCCATCGCCCAGACGGTTCGGGAAGTTACGGGTCGAGGTCGACACCACGGTGCTGTTCGGCTCGACGCGAGCCTGGTTACCCATGCACAGCGAGCAGCCTGGCATTTCCATGCGGGCGCCGGCCTTGCCGTAGATGCCGTAGTAGCCTTCTTCGGTCAGTTGGTGAGCGTCCATCTTGGTCGGCGGCGACAGCCACAGACGGGTAGGCAGCTGGCCCTTGACCTGATCCAGCAGTTTACCGGCAGCGCGGAAGTGACCGATGTTGGTCATGCACGAACCGATGAACACTTCGTCGATCTTCTCGCCAGCAACGCTGGACAGCAGACGGGCGTCGTCCGGGTCGTTCGGCGCGCACAGTACCGGCTCGCTGATGTCGGCCAGGTCGATTTCGATGATTTCGGCGTATTCGGCGTCGGCATCGGCTTCCATCAGTTGCGGGTTGGCGATCCAGGCTTCCATCGCTTGAGCACGACGTTCCAGGGTACGTGCGTCACCGTAGCCTTCGCCGATCATCCAGCGCAGCAGGGTGATGTTGGATTGCAGGTACTCGGTGATCGACTCTTTCGACAGCTTGATGGTGCAACCGGCAGCCGAACGCTCGGCCGAGGCGTCGGACAGCTCGAACGCCTGCTCCAGGGTCAGGCCTTCCAGGCCTTCGATTTCCAGGATGCGGCCGGAGAAGGCGTTTTTCTTGCCTTTCTTCTCGACGGTCAGCAGGCCTTTCTGGATGGCGAAGTAAGGAATGGCATGGACCAGGTCACGCAGGGTGATGCCAGGTTTCATTTTGCCCTTGAAGCGCACCAGGATCGATTCCGGCATGTCCAGCGGCATGACGCCGGTGGCAGCGGCGAACGCTACCAGGCCGGAACCGGCCGGGAACGAGATGCCCATCGGGAAACGGGTGTGGGAGTCACCACCGGTACCGACGGTGTCTGGCAGCAGCATGCGGTTCAGCCACGAGTGGATGATGCCGTCGCCCGGACGCAGGGAAACGCCGCCGCGGGTCATGATGAAGTCAGGCAGGGTGTGGTGGGTGGTCACGTCGATCGGCTTCGGATACGCCGCGGTGTGGCAGAAGGACTGCATCACCAGGTCAGCGGAGAAGCCCAGGCACGCCAAGTCTTTCAGTTCGTCACGGGTCATGGGACCTGTGGTGTCCTGAGAGCCGACGGTGGTCATCTTCGGTTCGCAGTAGGTGCCAGGACGCACGCCTTTGCCTTCTGCCAGGCCGCAGGCCTTGCCGACCATCTTCTGCGCCAGGGTGAAGCCCTTGGTGCTTTCAACAGGGGCTTCGGGCTTCTTGAACAGGTCGAACGCAGGCAGGCCCAGTTCGGCGCGAGCCTTTTCGGTCAGGCCACGGCCGATGATCAGCGGGATACGGCCGCCGGCACGGACTTCGTCGAGCAGGACCGGGGTCTTCATTTCGAAGGTGGCCAGGACTTCGTCGGTACCGTGCTTGCAGACTTTGCCTGCGTGCGGGTACAGGTCGATCACGTCGCCCATGTTCATCTTCGACACGTCGAATTCGATCGGCAGGGCGCCGGCGTCTTCCATGGTGTTGTAGAAGATCGGAGCGATCTTGCTGCCGAAGCAGAAGCCGCCGGCGCGCTTGTTCGGCACGTAAGGCACGTCGTCGCCGAAGAACCACAGCACCGAGTTGGTGGCCGATTTACGCGAGGAACCGGTACCGACCACGTCACCGACGTAGGCGATCGGGAAGCCTTGACCGCGCATTTCTTCGATCTGCTTCATCGGGCCGGTCTTGCCTTGCTCGTCCGGAACGATGCCGTCACGGGCCATTTTCAGCATGGCCAGGGCGTGCAGCGGGATGTCAGGACGCGACCAGGCGTCTGGTGCCGGGGACAGGTCGTCGGTGTTGGTTTCGCCGGTGACCTTGAACACCCGCAGGCTGATCTTGTCGGCCAGTACCGGACGGTTCTTGAACCACTCGCCGTCGGCCCAGGATTGCAGTACGCCTTGGGCGTGAACGTTGCCGTTCTTGGCTTTTTCCGCGACGTCGTGGAAGGCGTCGAACATCAGCAGGGTGTGCTTGAGTTGAGCGGCGGCCACTGGCGCCAGTTCGGCGTCGTCCAGCAGGTTCACCAGGGTCACGATGTTGTAGCCGCCCTGCATGGTGCCCAGCAGTTCAACGGCGCGCTTCTTGTCGATCAGAGGGGAGGAGGCTTCGCCTTTGGCCAGCGCGGAGAGGAAACCGGCCTTGACGTAGGCGGCTTCGTCAACTCCTGGTGGAACGCGGTTGGTGATCAGGTCAACGAGGAAAGCTTCTTCGCCAGCCGGGGGATTCTTCAGCAGCTCGACCAGGCCTGCAGTTTGTTCGGCGTTAAGCGGCTGGGGAACGATACCCAGTGCTGCGCGCTCTTCGATATGTTTGCGGTAGGCTTCAAGCACAGTTATTACCCTCATCAGTGGTCCCAAATGGGTGTCCGGGACGCTCATCCCGAAATTGCCGTACTCATGCGCTGCGTGGCGTTGTGGGCCGCTTAGCCAGAATTACCGACAATTCCTTACAGAAGCTGCTTTCAAAGTTTTACGCCTGCAGAACGGGGAGCTGATGAGGGTTGGCGTTGGGTTTTTCCCCGCTGGAAAAACCCCTCGCCAACACCGCTCTGAAGGAACGACTGTGCTCGTGACGCTTTGAAAACAGCTTCAAACGGACATTGGCGCCTAAAAAGGCTGGCTGATTCTACGGTAAAAAAAGCCTCAACGTAAGTTGCTGTATTGAAGTTTGAGGGGTGATCAATCTTAGACAAAGGGCTAACATTGCCCACTGTTTTGCTTTTGCGTGCGTTGTCTCTCTATGCCCAATCAGACCATCAAGACCCCTTGCGTCGGCCTCTGTTCCACGGTTTACGGCGATCTGGTATGCCGTGGCTGCAAGCGTTTCCACCATGAAGTGATCAACTGGAATGGTTACAACGAGGAGGAAAAACGCGCGGTCTGGCTGCGTCTTGAGCACCTGCTGGTGCAGGTGATGGCGGCCAAGTTGGAAGTCTTCGATCCGGTGCGCCTGCGCGAGCAACTGGAGCAGCGCAAGATCCGCTTCGTGCCCCATCAGTCCGAGTATTGCTGGGCCTACCAGCTGATTGCCCGTGGCGCGCGGGTGATCAACCAGCTCGATGCCTATGGGATGGTGCTGCTGCCTGAGTTTCGCGACTGGGCCTTGCCGGAGTTGCGCGACGCCATTGATCGGGAATTCTTCCTGCTGTCCGAAGCCCACTACCAGCGCTACATCGCCCCCGGCTTTCTCAAGGATGCCCTCGGCTGAGTGCTCCGCCGCCAAGGCGCCCCCCACGCAAATGCCACTGTAGGCGCTGGCTTGCCAGCGAAGACGGCCGCCAGGGCGGTGCAAGGCTTGTAGGCCTCTTCGCCGGCAAGCCGGCTCCTACGGGATCAGGTTGATCGGGCTCTGTAGGAGCTGGCTTGCCAGCGAAAGCGTCGTCATGGGCGACGCAGGTCACGCGATGGCGATGCGGGGAGGGGGCTCAAGCCTTGGCCGCCAGCTCTTCCAGGTGATCCATGATGTCCGCCGGCTTGAGCACCAGCACGTCGCTGTCCAGGGAGTCGAGCACCACTTCGGCGGTGTTGCCGATCAGCGCCCCGGAAATCCCGGTGCGGGCCACGGTGCCGATGATGGTCAGCACGGCGCCAAGCTTGCGGGCCAGGTGGGGAATCAGCACATCGGCCGGGCCTTCCTCGATATGCAGGTGGGCGTCGTCGATGTCGAACTCGGCCTGGAACGCCTTGCACTGCTCGCGATAGCGCGCCTCGATGGTTTCCTTGAGCTGGAACACCGGGTCGGCGGCCGAC
The DNA here is from genome assembly GCF_017947325.1 of Pseudomonas sp. MWU349. Classification (NCBI taxonomy): domain Bacteria; kingdom Pseudomonadati; phylum Pseudomonadota; class Gammaproteobacteria; order Pseudomonadales; family Pseudomonadaceae; genus Pseudomonas; species Pseudomonas sp. MWU349. Next base: position 351,533 of record NZ_JAFEVP010000007.1, read on the forward strand.
AGCATCGGTGAGGGGTGAGCGCTGATCACATGTAACTGGGCCTTGGCCAGGCTGGCGATATCGAAGCCGTGGTCGACGATACTGGCGTGCAGGGCCCGGTGCTCGCCGTCCATGTTGCCGACGTCGATGGCGGCCATCACCACGCCGCCGGCCCAGGGCGTGGCGGTCTTGACCAGCAGTACCGGGGTCGGGCAGTAGCGCAGAAGTTTCCAGTCCGCCGGGGTCAGCAGGGCTTTCTTCAGCGGGGCGTCCGGCAGGTGCTGCTTGATCACCAGGCCGCAGCCCTCGGCCTGCTGCACATCGATGATGGTTTCGTGCAGGCTTTCATTCCAGGCCTGTTCGGTGGTGACGCTGTAGCCTTCACCGGTGAGGCTGCTCTTGAGTACGCTCAAAAGCGCCGAATGCTCGTGCTTTCTGTCGCAGACCAGCAGGTGCAGGTGGGCCTGGGTGACCCCGGCAATCAGCTTGGCGCGCTTGAGGGCGAGGCTTTCGCCAGGCGTGGGATCGATGACCACCAGGATACTGCGGATGCTTTGCATGATCGGGATCTCCAGGAAGATGAACGGCTACCGTGCACAACTATAGTTGCTGGCGCCCGGGCCGGATGTTGATGCATATCAACCGCGGCCGCTGGTGGTCTGCGGCCTGGCCGGTATAATCGCCGGCCTTTGGCTATGAAGCCTTCTTGTCCCGTGAGCCTCATGTTAACGACCACTGATAGTGCTGCCTGCCGCTTTGCGGTCGTGGCTGATTGTTCGGAAATGCGCCGATGAACTTTCCTGAAATTCCCGACTTTCTTGGCTGCCGCACGCCCGACGCCTGGGTCCAGGCGGCCCTGGCCGACCAGGAAACCCTGCTGATCGACCACAAGAACTGCGAGTTCAAGGCCGCCAGCACCGCCTTGAGCCTGATCGCCAAGTACCACGCCCATGTCGACCTGATCAACATGATGTCGCGCCTGGCCCGGGAAGAGCTGGTGCACCATGAGCAGGTCCTGCGCCTGATGAAGAAACGCAAGGTCGAGCTGCGCCAGTTGCATGCCGGCCGCTATGCCTCGGGCCTGCGCAAGGTGGTGCGCAGCCACGAACCGGTGAAGCTGGTGGACACCCTGGTGGTGGGCGCCTTTATCGAGGCCCGCAGCTGCGAGCGTTTCGAAGCCCTGGTGCCGCACCTGGACGAGGAGCTGGGCAAGTTCTACTTCGGCCTGCTCAAAAGCGAGGCCCGGCACTACCAGGGCTACCTGAAGCTGGCCTATCAGTATGGCGACGCCAAGGACATCGCCCAGGTCATCGACCGGGTGCGGGCAGCGGAGCAGGAACTGATCGAGTCGCCGGACCCTGAGTTCCGTTTTCACAGTGGCGTGCCCGCCTGGTGATGCACTGCCCTTGTGTAAAAACAGGGGCAAATTGTTAAAAACTCTTAAAAGAATGAAATATCGCGCAAAACCGCTGCAAGTCCCGGGTTTTGTGGCTCGCGTTATCCTTTCCTTAACCTCTTGCCCTCTATAATGCGCGCGCACAAATTGTGTGTTCTCAGATTGGCAAATATGGAAAACCTGGGTCTTGGCAAGGTATTGCTGGTGGAAGATGACGAGAAGCTCGCCGGGCTGATCGCGCACTTTCTGTCCCAGCACGGCTTTGAAGTGCTGACGGTTCACCGCGGCGATACCGCCCTGGCGGCATTTCTCGAATTCAAACCGAAACTGGTGGTGCTCGACCTGATGTTGCCCGGTCAGAGCGGCCTGCACGTGTGCCGGGAAATCCGCGCCGTGGCGGACACCCCCATCGTCATCCTCACCGCCAAGGAAGACGACCTGGACCACATCCTCGGCCTGGAATCCGGCGCCGATGACTACGTGATCAAGCCTATTAAACCGGCGGTGCTGCTGGCGCGCCTGCGGGCCCTGCAACGGCGCCAGGTGCCGGAAACCACCCCCCTGCGCGGGGCCCTGGCATTCGGCGTGCTGAACATCGACCGCAACAGCCGCGAGGTGCGCCTGGCGGGCGAGCCGGTGGAACTGACCACCATGGAGTTCGAGCTGCTCTGGCTGCTGGCCAGCGCGCCGGGCAAGACCCTGTCCCGGGACGACATCCTCAACCGCATGCGCGGCATCGAGTTCGACGGCCTCAACCGCAGTGTCGATGTCTACATCAGCAAGTTGCGGGGCAAGCTCAAGGACAACCCGCGCGAGCCGGTGTGCATCAAGACGGTGTGGGGCAAGGGCTACCTGTTCAATCCGTTCGCCTGGGAGGTTTGAATGCTGCGTCTGTTTCTGGGGCTCTACCTGTTCCTGGCCCTGGGCTTCGCCGGGGCCATGACCGCGGTGCAACACATCTTCATCAACTACCTGGCCGCCGACCTGATCGAGTCCTATAACCGCGACGCGGTGCGCGGGCCGGCCTACAGCCTGAGCGAACAGTTGCGGCCGTTCGACGAGGCCGGGCGCCAACAGCAGCTGGAGCAGCTCAAGCCGCACTACGGGCTGCTGCTCAAACTGGTGCAGGCCGACGACCTGGACCTGAGCGTGCGCGAACAGGCCCTGCTGGATTCCAACCAGTTGGTGGTGCGCGAGGCATTCACCGAGTTCATCGGCAGCATCGACGGCGGCAAGCAACTGTTGAGCATCAAGCTGCCGGAAGACCCGCCCCTGACCCTGCTCTACAACATCGCCGCCTATGCCTTGCTCGGCGTGCTGCTGGCCATCGTCCTGTACTTCTGGGTGCGCCCGCACTGGCGTGACCTGGAGCGCCTGCGCCTGGCCGCCGAACGTTTTGGCGACAACGAGCTGGGCACCCGGCTGCACCTGTCGCGGCGTTCCAACATCCGCGACCTGGCCCAGCACTTCAACCGCATGGCGGCGCGCATCGAGGGCCTGATCGCCAATCAGCGCGAGCTGACCAACGCGGTGTCCCACGAACTGCGCACGCCCATCGCCCGGCTGTCCTTCGAGCTGGACCAGTTGCAGCAACAGCCAGACCCGGATGAAAACCGCGAGTTGATCGCCGACATGTATGCCGACCTCGGCGAGCTGGAGGAAATGGTCTCCGAACTCCTCAGCTACGCCAGCCTGGAGCATGGCGCGGCCACCCTCAACCGGGAAAACATCCAGGCCCAGAGCTGGCTCGACAGCGTGGTCGGCAGCGTAGCCCTGGAGGCCGAGGCGGCCGGGGTGCAACTGCTGATCCGTTCCTGCCAGGTGGAGTACGTGCGCATCGAGCCGCGTTTCATGGCCCGGGCGGTGATCAACCTGCTGCGCAACGCCATCCGCTACGCCGACCGCCGGGTCGAGGTGTCCCTGGTGCGCCTGGAGCATGGCTACGAAGTGCGGGTCAACGATGACGGGCCCGGGGTGCCAGTGGATGGCCGGGAGAAGATCTTCGAGCCGTTTTCCCGCCTGGACGCCAGCCGTGACCGGCGTACCGGCGGTTTCGGCCTGGGCCTGGCGCTGGTGCGGCGGGTCTCGCAGTGGCACGGCGGCAAGGTCGAAGTGGCGGATTCGGAGTGGGGCGGTGCCTCGTTCCGCATGACCTGGGCCCACCTCGACTGAGGTTCGCACGCAGCCCTGAACCTGCGCAGCAACGCGGCCCGTGATCACGGGCCGCGTGTTTCCTTTCCTAGAAGCTGTACTCAAGTTGAGTGGCGATGCTGGTCTGCATGCGCCGGTCGACGATCGGGCTGTCGCCGGCTTCCTTGCTCAGGTACTTCATCGACAGCAGGGTCGAGACCTTGGTCTGCTCATTGAGGGGCAGGGTCCAGGCCAGGTCGGCGCCGCTGCTGACCCGCCCACCCTTGGCCCGGTAGGCGCCGAAGCGGCTGTGGGCCGCCTGGGTGTCGCTCACCCCGTACCAGGTCTGCATGTAGTCGGCGTTGCCGAACAGGCTGTTGAGGCTGGCATCCAGGCTGCCGAGGCGGCCCTGGTAGAGGTTGCTGCTAATGCTCAGTTCCAGTGCGCTGTAGGCCGAGCCGGTGTCGCGGTTGTTGTTCTTCTTCACCGCGTGGGTCAGGGTGGCGCCCAGTTCGAACGGCCCCAGGTCGTAGCCCAGGTGTGCGCCGAACTGCGCCCGGGACTTTATTTCGCCCATGCCCTTGAGGCGCTTGGAGCCCTGGCCCAGGTGGTTCTTGTCGCGCCGTGATTCGCTCGGGCCGACCCAGGTACTGAACGACAGGTCGCCCCATTCGTTGCCCCAGCCCAGGCCCTGGTCGGTATTGAGGAACACGCCCCAGGGGCTTTTGATCTCGCCGCCGAGAATCGGCGCCAGGGCACGCTGGCCACCCCGGCGTGCACGCCGTACTTCCAGTCTTCGGCATGCAGCGTGCCGCAGACCGTGCTCAGCCCCAGGGTGCCGGCCCACAAGGCGGCGGTGGTGGAGTGTTTCAGGGTTTTCATGAAGGGTCAGAACCTCAGGTGGTTGGCGTTATAGGTGCGTTTGAATGAGTAGCCCAGGACGTTCACGCCGTTGACCTGGCGGCGCACGGTGTCGCCCAGGCCCGGGCCGTTGCCGGCGATCACCGCGTGGGCGTTGTCCACCGGGGCGAGGATGTAGTCGGTGAGGGGACGGCCTTGCTGCAGGCTGCGGATCATCAGGAAACCGTCCTCCAGGGCGATGTCCATGCCGTTGATGGGGGCTTCGTCGGGATCGGCGCTCAGAGCCTGGTAGGTGCCGACCGTGGCCAGCCAGTTGTCCGTCAGGGGCACCGGCTCGATCCGTTCCCCCACCGCCAGCAACTGGCCGTGGTTCTTGGCGGTGAATACCTGATGGCCCTGGACCTGCATCACGTCCAGTTGCAGTTGCCCCAGTGGGCCCAGGTCCTGGGGCCAGAGCCCGAAGCGCTTCTTGCGCACTCGCAGCCAGCCCTGTTCGTCCCGCAGCAGTTCGTAGCGCTCGCCGGCCAGCTCGGCGTACAGGCGCTGGTGCTGGTCGCGGATCCGCAGCACGCCCCAGCGGGTGGCATAGAAGCCCGCCAGGTGCCGGCGATCCGCCGCTTGCGGAACCCGACGTTGCTGGGCCTGGGGGGCTGCGGCCGGTTGTGGTGGCGGTGGCGGGGCGCCGTGGGCCTGCAGCAGCATGCGCAGTACCTGGGGCACCAGGGGCTGGGCCAGGGCCTCGCCGCTGTCGGAATTGCTCATCACGATCACCGCCAGTTGCGGCTCGGCCAGCACGCTGATCCGGGCATGAAAACCCTCACCGAAACCGCTTTGCTGCCAGGTGCGCATATCTGGCCGGACCCATTCCTCGCCGCAGGGCGACAGGAACCAGCCAAGGCCTACCTGGCAGTCGAAATCCAGCGGATTGCCGGCGTTCTGCGTGCGCACCATTTCGTCGATGGATGCGGCCGAGAGCAGTTGGCGGTCCTGGTACCGGCCCTGGGCGAACAGCATGCGTACGTAGCGGCTCAGGTCCCGGGGGCTGCTCCACAGGCCCTGGGAGGACAGGTCGCGGACCATGGCATCGCTGCTGGCACCGTCTTCATAGCCTCTTGCCCGGTAAGGCTGGGCGCGGCTGTCCCCGACAAAACTCGACTGGCTCATGCCCAGCGGGCGCAGCAGGCTCCTTTGCAACTGCTGTTCGAAATCCACGCCGCTGCTGCGCTCCACCGCCGCCCCGAGCAGGGCATAGCCGAGGTTGGAGTAGGCGGTCTGGGTTCCCGGAGCGTTGCTCAGCCACAGCCCGCTGAGCTTTCTCGGCAGTTCGTCGAGGGCGTTGGGGGCGCGTGCGTCGCGCAGGTATTCGCTGGGAATGCCGCCCTGGTGGCTGAGCAGGCGGCGCAGAGTCACGGCCCGGTCGGCGGCGTTCTGGTCCTCGTGGAAGCGCGAGCGGACGTAGAACTCCCTGAGGGTGTCCTGCAGCGGTGCGTCCAGTTGCAGGCGCCCTTGCTCCACCAGTTGCATCACCGCCGTGGCAGTCAGCAACTGCGACAGGGCGCCGGCGCGAAACGCGGTGTTTTCGGTCACTTGCAGGCCGCGGGCCTGGTCGGCGAAACCAAATCCCCGGGCCCAGATCAGTTGCTGGCCGTCCACCAGGGCGATGGACAGCCCAGGCACTTGATGGTCGGCCATCTGTTGCGGGATGTACTGCTTCAGGTAGCCGATGATGCTGGCGTAGTCGCCGGTCGCGATGGGCGGCGGCGCCGGAGGCTGGCCGTTGCAGCCGAGGTTGCTCAAGAGCAGGCCCACCAGCGGCAGGCCGAGAAGTTTGCGGGACATGCAGCACCCGAGGGCCAATTGGATCAGCGGATGCTAGGGAAGGGGGGCGTGGCAGTCTTTGACAGCTTTGTCGGGAAACTGTCAAAGAGTGTTAAGCCTCGGTTGCGCTCAGGCCTCCAGCCCCAGGCGCTGGTGCCATTGGGCAATCGATTCTTCGGGGTATTCGGCGAACTGCAGGTCGTGCGCCCCGGCATCGACTTCGACCCAGGGCGCCCTGGAGTCGAGCATCAGGTGGGTGTGTTGCGGCGGCACTGGCAACGGGGTGTCGATGGCCGAGGCAAAAGGGTGGATCAGCTCCGGCCATTGCGGGCTGAACAGCCAAAGCCCGGAGCCGCAGCGGCCGCAGAAGTGCCGTTCGGCGCTGCTGCTGTGGGCCCGGGCGGCACCGGCGGACTTGAGCCGGGCATGGTAGATGACGATGTGCTTGCGCCCACGTACCTTGAGGCTGGCCGCATCGCCCCCCAGGTTGATGGCGTAGCCGCCACCGCCCTGGGTCTTGCGGCAGATCGAGCAGTAGCAGCGTTGGTAAGGATAGGGATGGCGGCTGGACAGGCTGAAGTGCACGGCGCCGCAATGGCAGGAGCCCTGGAGTTGCATGGGGTACCTCCACGAATCAACGGGTGGACTGCACAGGCTAGCCGCTGTGCGAACAGCTGTCGTGGCGTGGTGATGGGCCAGCGTGCCGAAGTGCCGGTCGGGCCCGTTCTGCGGGCAGTGCGGCCGCGCCTCGGTCCGAGGCGCGGCGCCAGCCAGGTTACAGCGCCAGGCTGTGGATCACCTGGGTGGCGTCATCGGGGTCGATGGCGCTGCGCATGCCCAGCTGTTTTGCCAGGCGGCGCATGCTGTAGTTGGCGGCGGAATCCACCGAGTACATCTGCTGGAAACCGTTGTTGCGGGCTTCGTCGATCAGGTGCTGCATCAGCAGCGCGCCAAGGCCCTTGCCTTGCCACTCATCGGCGATGGTCACGGCGAACTCGCAATGCGAGGGCTGCTCGTCGACCTGGGCGTAGCGGCTGATCCCCACTTCCCGCAGTTCGCCGTTGTCGTGGACCAGGGCCACATAAGCCACCCGCTGCGGCGTGCCCACATCCATCAGTTGATTGAGCAACTGCTCGCCCACTTCCTTGATCTCACCGAGAAAGCGCTGGTGCCGGGTGGCCGGGGAGAGGTTTTCGATAAAGGCCTTTTCCCGCTCCCGGTCCTGGGGCCGCAGCGGGCGGATCAGCACATGGCTGCCGTCGTTCAGGGCGTCGATCCAGTATTGGCCTTGCTGCGCCGGGAACGGCGGGTGGGCGAGGGTATCGAGAGCGGTGCTGGGCATGGTCAAGTCTCCGCGGAGCCAAAGGGCGGGCTGCACAAACAGCCCTGATTGGCTTCAGGTTTACTCCGCTGGCGAGGCGGGCACTTGATCGGCATCAATGTCTTCGCTTGCGCTGCCGGCCAGGGCGATCACCGGTCACGAGGCTTGCGGGCTCCGGGGATCGGGCATCAGCGTCGCGATCAGCGCCCGCACGCTGCCGGGCAGGGCCTCCAGTTCGCGGACGATGATGCTGCGTTCGCGCACGGCCCAGCTTTCATCCAGCTTCACCGTCACCAACTGCATGGTGCGGCTGTGCCGCAAGGCCGCGGACTCGGGAATGATGCCGATGCCGACCCCGGCTTCCACCATGCGGCAGATCGCTTCGAAGCTCGACACCTGGATGCGCAGCGACAGTTGCTTGCCCAGGCGTTCCACATGCTCGCGCAGGAAGGTCAAGAGGGTGCTGCCTTCATGCAGGCCGATGTGCTGGTAGGCCAGGGTCTGTTCCAGGGTCACCGAAGCCTGCCCCGACAGCGGGTGGCCCACGGGCACCATCAGCACCAGGTGGTCGGTGCTGAAGTGCAGCACCTGCAGGCCGCTGGCTTCCACCGGGCCGGCGATGATGCCCATGTCGCTGGTGCCGTCCAGCACACCGCGAACGATGTCACGGGACAGGCGCTCCTGCAGGTCCACCGTGACTCCCGGGCGTACCGAGAGAAATTTCGCCAGCACTTCCGGCAAGAATTCGGTGACCGCCGTGGTGTTGGCGAAGATGCGGATGTGCCCGGAGGAATCGCCGCCGTACCGGGTGAATTCGCTTTTCAGGTAATCCACCTGGCGCATGATCAGCCGCGCGTGCTGCAGCAGCCGCTCGCCGGCGGGGGTGACTTCCACGCCACGGCTGTCGCGGTACAGCAGGCGGGTTTCGAGCTGGCCTTCCAGGGCCTTGATCCGCGCGCTGGCGGCCGCTGGCGAGAGAAAGGCGCGGCGCGCGCCCTGGGTCAGGCTGGGGGATTCGGCAATATGGATAAACAGGCGCAGGTCCGCGAGATCGAAATGCATGTCCGGGCTCCTGAAGGCAGGGGTAGGGGCGAATGGCGTTCAGCATAAACGAACGCCGGTTTATAGAAATGCAAATTCTCCATACGCGCCAGCCCCTTGCATGATGGCCGCCATCACCTTCGTGCCACAGGACCCAGCCCCCATGAGTGCCACCGACCCCAGCGCCTGGATCGGCCGCAGCCAGCGGATCGACGACCACCTCAGCCATAACCTGCTGGCCCGCATCGCCGCCACGTTCGGCCAGCCCGCCCCGGCCCCGGGCGAGGCCCTGCCGCCGTTGTGGCACTGGTGTTTCTTCCAGCAGCCGCAGCCGGCCTCGGCCCTGGGCGGCGACGGCCATCCGGCGCGGGGCGGTTTCCTGCCGCCGGCGGCCAACCGCAACCGCATGTGGGCCGGTGGCCGCCTGGCGTTTCACCGGCCGCTGCGGGCCGGCGCCGAGGCCAGTTGCACCAGCACCATCCTCCAGGTCGAGGAAAAGGCCGGGCGCACCGGCAAGCTGCTGTTCGTCACCCTGTGCCACGAATACGTTCAGGACGGCCAACTGGCGCTGCGCGAAGAACAGGACATCGTCTACCGCGAACCGACCCCGCCGAAAATCAGCAGTGGCGAGCTGCTGCCCGAAGGCGACTGGCGCGAGCCGGTGGAGCCCACGCCGACCCTGCTGTTTCGCTACAGCGCGGTGACCTTCAACGGCCATCGCATCCACTACGACTATCCCTACGTCACCGCCACCGAGGGCTACCCGGGGCTGGTGGTGCACGGCCCGCTGATCGCCACCCTGAGCCTGGGGGCCTTCTGCCGGGCCCACCCCGAGGCGCGCCTGCGCCATTTCGCCTACCGCGGCCTGCGGCCCTTGATTGCCCCGCAGCCTTTCGAGGTCGGCGGGCGCATCAGCGCCCCTGGCCACGCCGAACTGTGGGCCGGCGACGGCTCCGGGCTGGCCCAGCGCGGCGAAGTGCAGTTCGACTGAATTCCAACAATAAGCAAAGGCGGAGTGCCGATTGATGACCCCCCATGACACTGAAGAACTCAATGCCATCCGTGAAGGCGTGCGTGCCCTGTGCGCCGAATTCGACGCCGCCTACTGGCGCGGCATCGATGAGCGCAAGGGCTTCCCGGAAGCCTTCGTCAAGGCCCTGACCGAGGCCGGCTGGCTGGCAGCGATGATCCCTGCCGAGTACGGCGGCTCCGGCCTGGGGCTGGCAGAAGCCTCGGTGATCCTCGAAGAGGTGAACCGCTGCGGCGGCAACTCCGGCACCGTGCACGGGCAGATGTACAACATGTTCACCCTGCTGCGCCACGGCAGCCCGGCGCAGAAGCACTACTACCTGCCCAAGCTCGCCAGCGGCGAACTGCGCCTGCAATCGATGGGCGTCACCGAGCCCACCACCGGCACCGACACCACCAAGATCAAGACCACTGCCATCCGCCGCGGCGACAAGTACGTGATCAACGGGCAGAAGGTATGGATCTCGCGCATCCAGCATTCCGACCTGATGATCCTGCTGGCCCGCACCACGCCACTGGCCGAGGTGCGCAAGAAGTCCGAAGGCATGTCGATCTTCCTGGTGGACCTGCGCCAGGCCATCGGCAACGGCCTGACCGTGCAGCCCATTGCCAACATGGTCAACCACGAGACCAACGAGCTGTTCTTCGACAACCTGGAGCTGCCCGCCGACAGCCTGATTGGCGAGGAGGGCAAGGGCTTCAAGTACATCCTCGACGGCCTCAATGCCGAGCGCACGCTGATTGCCGCCGAATGCATCGGCGATGGCCGCTGGTTCATCGACAAGGCCAGCGCCTATGCCCGCGACCGGGTGGTGTTCGGCCGGCCCATCGGCCAGAACCAGGGCGTGCAGTTCCCGATTGCCGAGGCCCATATCGAGATCGAGGCCGCCGACCTGATGCGCTGGCGCGCCTGCGAGGAATACGACAGCGGGGGCAACGCCGGGGCCAGCGCCAACATGGCCAAGTACCTGGCGGCCAAGGCTTCCTGGGAAGCGGCCAACGCCTGCCTGCAGACCCACGGCGGCTTCGGCTTTGCCTGCGAGTACGACGTCGAGCGCAAATTCCGCGAGACCCGGCTGTACCAGGTGGCGCCGATCTCCACCAACCTGATCCTGTCCTATGTCGCCGAGCATTTGCTGGAGCTGCCCCGCAGCTTCTAAGGAGCCCCCATGAGCCATACCCACGATCTGGCCGGGTTCCTCGCCGGCCTGCGCTACGCCGACCTGCCGGAAAGCGTCCTGCTGCGCACCCAAGAGCTGTTCCTCGACTGGCTGGGCTCGGCCCTGGCCGCCCAGGGCGCGCACCCGATCCCGTTGTTCGAGGCCTATGCCCGGCACATGGGCCCGGCCAGTGGCCCGGCGCGCATCCTGGTCAATGGGGCCGGCAGCTCGGCGTATTTCGCCGCCCTGGTCAACGCCGCCTCCTCGCACCTGGTGGAGCAGGACGACCTGCACAACAGCTCCGTGCTGCACCCGGCCACTGTGGTGTTCCCGGCGGCGCTGGCGGCGGCCCAGGACCTGGGCAAGTCCGGCCGCGAGCTGCTGCTGGCGGCGGTGGCCGGTTATGAGGCAGGGATCCGCATCGGCGAATTCATGGGCCGTTCCCACTACCGGATCTTCCACACCACGGCCACCGTCGGCACCCTGGCCGCCGCGGTGGCGGTGGGTAAGCTGATGGAATTCGACAGCGAGCAGTTCATCAACCTGCTGGGCAGCGCCGGGACCCAGGCCGCCGGGCTCTGGGAATTCTTGCGCGACGCCGCCGACTCCAAGCAATTGCACACCGCCAAGGCCGCCGCCGATGGTCTGCTGGCCGCCTACCTGACCCGGGACGGCCTGAGCGGCGCGCGCAATATCCTCGAAGGCGAGCAAGGCATGGCCGCCGGCATGTCCCGGGATGCCGAACCGGCACTGCTCAGTGCCCGCCTGGGCAGCCGCTGGGCGCTGCTGGAAACCTCGTTCAAGTTCCACGCCTCCTGCCGCCACACCCATCCCGCCGCCGATGCCTTGCTTGAGGTGATGCAGCGCGAAGGCCTGGAACACGGGCAGATTGCCCGGGTGCTGACCCGGGTGCACCAGGGCGCCATCGACGTGCTGGGCCGGGTCCAGGTGCCGCAGACCGTGCACCAGGCCAAGTTCTCCATGGGCACCGTGCTTGGCCTGATCGCCGTGCACGGCAAGGCCGGCTTGCCGGAGTTCCAGCGCCATGGGCTGAACGACCCCCGGGTCGCGGCGTTTCGCGACAAGGTCGGCATGCAGCTGGACCCGCAAGTCGATGCGGCCTATCCCGCGCGCTGGCTGGGCCGGGTCGAGGTGCAGTGCGTGGATGGCCGCACCCTGCACGGCGCCATCAATGAGCCCAAGGGTGACCCGGGCAATGGCCTGTCCCGGGCCGAGCTGGAAGACAAGTTCCAGCGCCTGCTGCAGTTCTCTGGCGCCCGCACCCCGGAGCAGGGCGATGCCTTGATCCGCCGGGTCTGGGCCCTGCGGGACGCTGCCGACCTCAACTCACTGCTCTGAATGCCCGACATCGAACAGGGCGAGGACCGAACATGACTGACAACACAGCACAGCCACGGCCCCTGGACGGCATCACCGTGGTCAGCCTGGAACACGCCATTGCCGCGCCGTTCTGCACCCGCCAGCTGGCGGACCTGGGCGCCCGGGTGATCAAGGTCGAGCGCCCCGGCAGCGGCGATTTCGCCCGGGGCTACGACCAGCGGGTCAAGGGCCTGGCCTCGCATTTCGTGTGGACCAACCGCTCCAAGGAAAGCCTGAGCCTGGACCTCAAACAGCCCGAAGCCGAGGGCCTGCTGGACAGCCTGCTGGCCGGGGCCGACGTGCTGGTGCAGAACCTGGCACCGGGGGCGGCGGCGCGCATGGGGCTGTCGTTCGAGGCGCTGCATCAGCGCTTTCCACGGCTGATCGTCTGCGATATTTCCGGCTATGGCGAAGGCGGCCCCTATGAGCGGAAAAAGGCCTACGACCTGCTGATCCAGAGCGAAGGCGGCTTTGTATCGGTGACCGGCGGCCCCGAACCGGAGCAGATGGCCAAGGCCGGTTGCTCGATCGCCGACATCGCCGCCGGCATGTACGCCTACAGCGGCATTCTTTCGGCCCTGCTGCTGCGTGGGCGCACCGGCCTGGGCAGCCGCATCGACATCAGCATGCTGGAAAGCCTGGTGGAGTGGATGGGCTACCCCCTGTACTACGCCTTCGAAGGCGCCGAACCGCCACCCCGGGCCGGCGCGGCCCATTCCACCATCTACCCCTACGGGCCGTTTCCCGCCGGTGACGGCGGCACGGTGATGCTCGGCCTGCAGAACGAACGGGAATGGGCGGCCTTCTGCGACAAGGTGCTGGAGCTGCCCGAACTGGCCACGGACGAGCGCTTTGGCGCCAACTTCAAGCGTTCGGCCAACCGCGAGGTGCTGCGCCAGATCATCGTCGAGCGCTTTGCCCGGCTCAGCGTCGCCCAGGTGATCGAACGGCTGGAGCAGGCGCAGATCGCCAACGCCCGGGTCAACGACATGCAGGGCGTGTGGCAGCACCCGCAACTGGCGGCCCGGGATGCCTGGCGCCAGGTGGACAGCCCGGCGGGCCGCCTGCCGGCGCTGTTGCCCCCGGCGCGCAACAGCGCCTATGCGCCGCGCATGGACGCAATCCCGGCGCTGGGCCAGCACAGCGCAGCGATACTCGCCGAGCTGGGCCTGAGCCCGCAAGGCATCGAGCAACTGCAGGCCCGCGGCGTCATCTGAACCCCAACCTCCCCGTAGGAGCTGGCTTGCCAGCGAAGGGGGCCCTGAGATCGCCTTCGCCGGCAAGCCGGTTCCCGCAGAGGGCAGGGCAACACCAGGCTCTTACCGTAGGGGCCGGGCAGCAAGCCTGGCCGCCATTGGTCTTCCAATAACAAGGATCCGAACATGTCCAACCCCATTGTCCGCTCCGCGCTGTTCGTCCCCGGCAGCCGCCCCGAGCGTTTCGCCAAGGCCCTGGCCTGTGGCGCCGATGCGGTGATCGTCGATTTCGAGGACGCCGTCGAGGAACCCCTCAAGGTGCAGGCGCGAGAGCACCTGGGGCGCTTCCTGCTGGCGCAGCCCCAGGTGCGGGCCTGGGTACGAATCAACGCACCCGAGCACCCCCAGCACCTGGCCGACCTGGCGTTCTGCCAGGCCCATGCCGGTGTGGTGGGCATTCTCCTGCCGAAAGTCGAGAGCGCAGCCCAGGTGGCGCGGGTGGCCGCCAGCGGCCGCCTGGTCTGGCCGATCATCGAAAGTGCCCGGGGCTTGCTGGCCCTGGGCGAGATCGCCAGCGCCCCTGGGGTCCAGCGCCTGTCGTTCGGCGGCCTGGACCTGGCCCTGGACCTCAACCTCAGCAGCGGCTCGGCGGCGGCCCAGTTCGCCCTGGACCAGGCGCGGCTGGCGCTGATCCTGCACTCCCGGGCGGCGGGGCTGCAGGCGCCGCTGGACGGGGTGTTTCCCGGCATCGCCGACAGCCAGGGCCTGGCCGCCTCGGTCCGCCACGCCTACGCCATGGGCTTTGCCGGTGCGCTGTGCATCCACCCGGCCCAGGTGCCGGTGATCCACCAGGCCCTGGCGCCCAGCGCCGAGGAATTGGCCTGGGCCCAACGGGTGGTGGAAGGCGGGCGCGAGGGTGCCGGGGCCTACCAGGTGGATGGGCAGATGGTCGATGCCCCGGTGCTGCTGCGGGCCCAGCGCTTGCTGGCGATGGCCTGAGCCTGCGCCCGGGCCGCGGCGCAGGTAGAATGGCGCGGTCTTTTTATCGAGGTGGCACCATGCACAGCTCAGCCCCATACACCTGCGGTAGCGTCCGATGAGCAGCCTGGAGCGGGCCATCGCGCTGGCCGCCCAGGCCCATGCCGGGCAAGTCGACAAGGGCGGCGCGCCCTACATCCTGCACCCCTTGCGCGTGATGCTGCGCCTGACACACCCCGAGGCGCGGATTGTCGCGGTGCTGCACGATGTCCTGGAAGACTGCCCCATCACCCCGGAGCAGTTGCGGGGCGAGGGCTTCAGCGAAGAGGTACTGGCGGCGCTGCTGGCGCTGACCAAGGTTGCCGGTGAGGACTACCCGACGTTCATCCGCCGGGCAGGCGCGAACCCCCTGGCGCGGCAGGTGAAGCTGGCGGATCTGGCGGAAAACAGCGACCTGTCGCGCATCCCCGAACCGGGTGCCGAAGACCTGCGGCGCCTGGAGAAGTACCGCCAGGCCACGGACTACCTGAACTCATTGGCGCGCGACTGAGTTCGTGATACCTGCGCCCAGCAGCGGCTCAGGCCTGGTCGTCGTCGCTCAGCTCGCCGGCAAACCCCCAATCGCTGCCGTCGATTTCCTGGATCACGATGTGGGTATGCTCGGGCTTCTTGCCCAGTACCCGCACCAGGGATTCGGTGAACTCCTTGACCAGTTGGGCCTTCTGCTGGCGCGTGGCGCCCTTGGTGATCTGCAGGTTGATATAGGGCATGGATCGACACTCCAGGTGATGGCGCATGGACGGGCGGCAGGGCAGCCTACGACAGCCGCTGCCCTCCTGCCAGCCAGGGGCCTTGGTGCGTCAGTTGCTGTAGCTGGACAGCGCCACTTCGGCGGTGCGTGCCGGTGGCTTGCGCCCACGGGTGCGCCAGTGCTCGATCAGCGCCCGGCCATGGGCCAGGCCGGCCTGCAGCGCGGCTTCAGTGCTGGCGTAGTCGTTGCCGTAGGGCGGGCAGGCGAAGTGCACGGAAAAGCACGGGTGCTGGCCGTGGCCGGTGAGGCGGCCGACGTAGCTGTAGCTGGAACCGGACTGATGGGGATCAAGGCTGGGAGAGCTCGGTTCACGAATGATCATCACGTAGATGTCGTGGTCGAATTGGGTGTCTTGATACCAACTGCTTGAAGAATCCATGGTCCACCTCCTTGTCCGTGAGCCTTCGCCGTGGCCGGCGTCGGCATTGTGTTCTGTGCGGGTCTAGCGGTTTGCGGGTGACGCCTGGGGGGCGTCGTGCAGCCCGGCGGGGTGGCGGAACACTCCCTCGGGCAGCCGTTTTTCCAGGGCCCGTGCGGCCCTCAGTACCAGGGCGTCGCGGCCGAAGCGGGCGACGATCTGCAGGCCGATGGGCAGGCCCGCCTCGCTCAGGGCGCAAGGCAGGCTCAACGCTGGCTGGCGGCTGAAATTGAACGGGAAGGTGGTGGGCTGCCACATGGCGCTGATCTGTTCCGGCCAGTCCGGCGGCAGCAGGCGTTCCACGGCGAAGGGTTCGACGACCGCGGTAGGGGTCAGCAGCAGGTCGTATTCACCCAGGAAAGCGTGAAGCTTGTGCGCCACCTGATGGCGCTCCTCCACCGCGCAGGCGTAGTCCAGGGCATTGAGCTGGCGCGCGCGGACCTGGGCCTGCTGGAGAAAGTCCCCCACCAGATGGCGGTCCTCGGCAGGTATTTCCTGGGCCACGGCGCAGGCCACTTCCACCGGCCAGGCCCGCAGGTAGTTCGGCGCCGGGTTGCCGATGTCCGGCGAGGCCAGGACCAGGGTGGCGCCGGCTTCCTGCAACAGCCTGGCAGCGTCCAGGCAGGCTGCGGCGATCTGCGGGTCGACATGGGCGGCGTAGCCCAGGTCGGCGCTGAAGGCGATGCGCAGGCCGGCGACGCCGTCCTCGATGGAACTGAGAAAATCCCGGGGCCCATGGGGCCAGGCAAAGGGCTCGCCGGGCTCGTGCACGGCCATGAGCTCCATCAACAGGGCAATGTCGCGCACGTAGCGGGCAATCGGGCCTTCGGCGGCCATGCCGCCAGGGTCGATGCTCGGGCAGGCGGACACCAGGCCATGGCTGGGCTTGAACCCGACCACGCCGCAAAAACTCGACGGGGTGCGGATCGAACCGGCGGCATCGTTGCCTGTCGCGGCCGGGGCATAACCGGCTGCGACCCCCGCCGTACTGCCGCCACTGCTGCCACCGGCATGCAGGGCCAGGTTCCACGGGTTGCGGGTGATGCCGGTCAACGGGCTGTCGGTCAGGGGCGTGCTGCCCAGTTCCGGCAGGGTGGTCTTGGCGATGAAGATCGCCCCGGCTTCACGCAGGCGCGCCACCAGGCTGGAGTCCCGGGTCATGGCCGGGCGGTTGGCCAGGGCCCGGGAACCACTGCGGGTCTGCCAGCCCTGTACGTCGTTGTTGTCCTTGACCAGGATCGGAATGCCGTCCAGCCGGCCCATGGGTTGCCCGGCGGCCCAGCGCGCGGTGGACGCCTGGGCAGCGCGCAGCGCAGCCGGGTCCTGGCGTTCGCAGAGGGCGTTGAGCTGTGGCTCGTGGCGCTCGATCTGCGCCAGCACGGCCCGCAGCACGTCCACCGGGGTGAACTGCAAGGTGGCGAACCCCTGCAGCAGCGCCTCGATCGACAGGTGCGGCAGGGCCGCTTGGCTGGAAGTGGGCAACGGCATATTCGGCTCTTTGTTCAAGCACGCCGGGCGCGGGCTGCGCCACGGTGTGGAAAGGCGGCATGGACGCCGTTGGCGGCGTCCTGGCGGGCCTTCGCAGTGAATGACTCAGCGGCCACTGGTGACCTTGACCCAGGTGCGGGTCCGGGTGCGCTCGGCCTTGGCCGGCAGCGGGGCCAGGGGGTAGAGGCGGGTCATGGTCTCGGCGCTGGGGAACAGGTCCGGGTTGTCCAGCAGTGACTGCTGGATGAATGGCTTGGAATCGGTCACCCCGTTGGGGTAGCCGACGTAGTTGCTGATGGAGGCGATGACCTTGGGTTCCATCAGGTAATTGAGGAAGGCGTGGGCGGTGTCCGCGTGCTTGGCGCCGGCGGGAATGGCCACGGTGTCGATCCACACCAGGGTGCCTTCCTTGGGAATGCGCATTTCGATGTGCACGCCGTTCTTGGCTTCGTTGGCGCGGTTGGCCGCCTGCAGGAAACCGCCGGAGTAGCCCACGGCCACGCAGATGTTGCCGTTGGCGATATCGCCCATCCACTTGGCGCTATGGAAGTAGCGCACGTAGGGACGCAGCTTGAGCAGCAGGGCCTCGGCCTTGCGGTAGTCCTCGGGGTTCTGGCTGTTGGGGTCCAGGCCCAGGTAGTGCAGGGCCAGGGGCAGCATTTCGGTGGGCGAGTCGAGGAAGGTCACGCCGCACTGGCTGAGCTTCTTCAGGTTCTCTTCCTTGAACACCAGGTCCCAGCTGTTGACCGGCGCGTCGCTGCCCAGCAGTTCCTGGACCTTGTCGCGGTTGTAGCCGATCAGGTTGGTGCCCCACATGTAGGGGATCACGTAGCGGTTGCCCGGGTCGCTCTGCTCCAGCAGCTTCATCACGGCCGGGTCGAGGTTCTTCCAGTTCGGCAACTGCCCGCGGTCCAGGGGCTGGAAGGCGCCGGCGCTGATCTGCTTGCTGACGAAACCGCTGGAGGGCACCACCACGTCATAGCCGCTGTTGCCGGTCAGCAGCTTGGCTTCGAGCACTTCGTTGCTCTCGAAGATGTCGTACTTGACCTTGATCCCGCTCTGGGCCTGGAAATCCTTGATGGTGTTGGGAGCGATGTACTCCGACCAGTTGAAGATGTTCACCGTGCGCTCGGGGGCGGCCTGGGCGGTGACAGAGGCGGCCAGGGCCAGGGCACCGAGGGTGCAGGCCGTGGTGAGGCGGGAAAGGGCGGTGTGCAACGATTTCATATGACAACTCCATGTCCGAAATGAGCGGAACCATCCGAGGCGGACATTTTTCGTCGGATAGGTCGCAGAGAGAATGCTTGCAACGGTCAATAGGGGATATTTAGCGTCAATCTTCGGCGCAGTCCGAGAGCGGCCCGAGCTGGCCGGCCAGCTGGCGGAAGCGCCCGGGAGCGACGCCGCTCCAGCGTTGGAAGGCGTGGCGGAAACTTGCGGTTTCCTTGAAGCCCAGGGCTTCGGCAATGCGGTAGATGGGCAGGCTGTGCTGGCCCAGCAACTGCTGGGCGCGGGCGTAGCGCAACTCGTCCAGCAACTGCTGATAGCTGGTGTCCTGGGCTCGCAGGCGCCGGCGCAGGGTGCTGGGGGAGCAGTGCACCTGGCGCGCCAGGCTGTCGAAATCCGGCACCGCGTGCAGTTGTTCATTGAGGATGCGCCGCACCTGGTCGATCCAGGTCGGCCGCGCGCTGAGCTCCTCGTTGAGGCGGATGCAGCGTTGCAGCATGTCGTTCTGGGTCACCAGGTCCGCCAGGGGCAGGCGCCGGTCCAGCCACTCCAGGTCGAAGCCGATGGCATTGCGCCCGGCATTGAACTGCACCGGGCAATTGAAGGCCTGCTCGTAGCTGTCCATATAGGGCTGGGGGCCATGCATCAGTTGCACCTGGCGCAGGGGCAGGGCACAGCCCAGCAGGTCCTGGCAGGTGACCCGGTAGGACGACATGCAGAAATCGGTGTTGAACACCTCAAGTTCGCTTTCGCTGTACTGGTCGGCGGTGAGCCAGGCCAGGCCGTCGCGGACCTCAAGGTCCAGGCGGAAGAAGGTGCCCAGCAGCAAGGGGTAGCGCAGCGCCAGGGACCAGCCTTCGCGCAGGGTGGCGCTGGTCAGCAGGGTCAGGCCGAACATGCCGTAGGCGGAAATGTGCAGGTTGCGCCCCAGCACCAGTCCCAGGTCCTGGCGAAACTGCACCGCGTTGCTGAACACGCGCATTTCCTGGCTGATATTGATCAGGCTGTTGGGCAGCTCCAGGTCCGCCAGTTGGATGCCGCTGCCCTCCAGCAGCACCTGGGCGGGTACGTCGCTGTCACGGAAGGCGTCCAGCACCGCTTGGGTGGTATGCAGGGTGGTCAAGCGAAGAGCGGTCATCGACGATCTCAGAGTGATATCGGGAGGCGTGACTTTAGGGGTTACGCGCCCGCGGTTCAATTGCCCCTTGCAGGCGCTGGCAGGGGCGGCGCAGGGCTCAAGGGCCCTTTCGCCGGCAAGCCGGCTCCTACGGGGCGGCAGGTGGCGCCGAATGGGGAGGGGCGTTCGGCGGGGGTGAACGCGGGTATCAAAAATTCGAAATTCTCTATACGCCATGCCTTAGGCACTCTTCCCTCAATCACAACAATAAAAAGGTGATGTCCATGTTCAAGCTCTCAAGAGCGCTGTTCTGTGCCGCCGCATTGCTCGCTGCCGGGGTGGCCCAGGCCGCCGAATCCACCGGCAACCCGATCATCATCAAGTTTGCCCACGTGGTGGCCGAGAACACCCCCAAGGGCCAGGGCGCGTTGCTGTTCAAGAAGCTCGCCGAGGAGCGCCTGCCGGGGCGGGTCAAGGTCGAGGTCTACCCCAACTCCTCGCTGTTCGGCGATGGCAAGGAAATGGAGGCGCTGCTGCTGGGGGATGTGCAGATGCTGGCGCCGTCGCTGGCCAAATTCGAGCAGTACACGAAAAAGATCCAGATCTACGACCTGCCGTTCCTGTTCGACGACCTGGCGGCGGTGGACCGCTTCCAGGCCGCCGAGGGCAAGCAGCTGCTGACCTCGATGCAGGGCAAGGGCATTCTCGGCCTGGCCTACTGGCACAACGGCCTGAAGCAGTTGTCGGCCAACAAGCCCCTGCACGAACCCAAGGACGCCCGTGGCCTGAAGTTCCGCGTGCAGGCCTCCAGCGTGCTCGAAGAGCAGTTCAAGGCGATGCGCGCCAACCCGCGCAAGATGAGTTTCGCCGAGGTCTACCAGGGCCTGCAGACCGGCACCGTCAACGGCACCGAGAACACCTGGTCGAACTATGAAAGCCAGAAGGTCAACGAGGTGCAGAAGTATTTCACCGAGTCCAACCACGGCCTGATCGACTACATGGTGATCACCAACGCGAGCTTCTGGAACGGCCTGCCGGCGGACGTGCGCGGCGAGCTGGAAGCCATCATGGCCGAGGTCTCGGTGGAGGTGAACAAACAGGCCGAGGCCCTGAACCAGAGCGCCAAGCAGAAGATCGTCGAGGCCAAGACCAGCGAAATCATCGAACTGACCCCCCAGCAGCGCCAGGCCTGGCGCGACACCATGCGCCCGGTGTGGAACAAGTTCGAGGACGAGATCGGCGCCGACCTGATCAAGGCCGCCGACGCCGCCAACCAGCGTCACTGATTGCCTTCTGGCCGTCCCGCTGCGGACGGCCCCGCCGTTTTGCGAGGTATCTCTATGCAGTCCCTGAGACGTATCTGGGAGCACCTGGAGGAGGGCCTGATTGCCCTGCTGCTGGCGACCATGACCCTGGTGACCTTCGTCTACGTGATGCTCAACAACACCTACACCCTGTTCTTCACCCTGGCCGACAAATGGGCCGCCAGCAGCGCCTTCTTCAACGCTCTGGGCGACACCACCATGGGCCTGGCCCAGGACATGACCTGGAGCGTGGCCCTGACCAAGGCGATGTTCGGCTGGCTGATCTTCTTCGGCATCTCCTATGGCGTGCGCACCGCCGGGCACCTGGGGGTGGACGCCCTGGTGCGCCTGACCCCGCGCCCGGTACAGCGCTACCTGGCGCTGCTGGCCTGCCTGTGCTGCCTGGTGTACGCCGGGCTGTTCATGGTGGCCAGCTTCAAGTGGCTGAGCGCGATCATGGCCGCCCATATCGGCGCCGAAGACCTGGACCGCTTCGGCATCCGGGTCAGCCATATCGTGGTGATCGTGCCCATCGGCTTCGCCCTGGTGCTGATCCGCTACCTGGAAATCTTCTACCGCATCTTCACCCGACGGCAGTTCGGCCTGGGCCTGGCCGACGAGGCGGGCGAGGCCAGCAAGCTGGCGGGCAGCCATGAGGAGCGTCACTGATGGCCGTGCTCTGTCTGTTTCTGCTGCTGTTCGTGTTCATGTTCCTCGGCGTGCCCATCGCCATTGCCCTGGGGCTGTCGGGGGCGGTGTCGATCCTGATGTTCAGCCAGGACTCCCTGAGCTCCCTGGCGATCAAGCTGTTCGAGACCTCCGACGCCTACACCTTCCTGGCGATTCCGTTCTTCCTCTTGTCAGGGGCCTTCATGACCACCGGCGGCGTGGCCCAGCGCCTGATCGACTTCGCCAATGCCTGCGTCGGCCACATCCGTGGCGGCCTGGCAATTGCGGCGGTGCTGGCCTGCATGCTGTTCGCGGCGCTGTCCGGTTCCTCGCCGGCCACGGTGGCGGCGGTGGGCTCGATTGCCGTGGCGGGCATGGTGCGCTCCGGCTATCCCAAGGAATTCGGCGCCGGGATCATCTGCAACGCCGGGACCCTGGGCATCCTGATTCCGCCGTCGATCGTCATGGTGGTGTACTCGGCGGCCACCGAGACTTCGGTGGGCAAGCTGTTCATGGCCGGCGTGGTGCCCGGCTTGCTGCTGGGCCTGCTGCTGATGGTGGCGATCTACATTGTGGCGCGGGTGAAAAAACTGCCGGCCCAGCCACGGGCGACCTTTGGCCAGTGGCTGAGTGCTGCGCGCCGGGCGTTCTGGGGCCTGCTGTTGCTGGTGATCATCCTTGGCGGCATCTACAGCGGCATGTTCACGCCCACTGAGGCGGCGGCGGTGGCGGCGGTGTACTCGGCTTTCGTCGCCCTGTTCGTGTACCGCGACATGAAGCTGCGCGACTGCCCCAAGGTGCTGCTGGAGTCGGGCCGGCTGTCGATCATGCTGATGTTCATCATCGCCAACGCCATGCTCTTCGCCCATGTGCTGACCACCGAACAGATCCCCCAGGAAATCACCGCCTGGGTGATTTCCGAAGGCCTGACGCCGATCGGTTTCCTGCTGATGGTCAACGTGGTGCTGCTGGTGGCGGGCAGCTTCATGGAGCCCTCGGCGATCGTGCTGATCCTGGCGCCGATCTTCTTTCCGATTGCCATGAAGCTGGGGATCGACCCGATTCACCTGGGCATCGTCATGGTGGTCAACATGGAGATTGGCCTGGTGCACCCGCCGGTGGGCCTGAACCTGTTCGTGACCTCGGCGGTGACCGGCCTGACCCTGGGCCAGACCATCCGCGCGGCGATGCCGTGGCTGATGATCCTGCTGCTGTTCCTGATCCTGGTGACCTACGTGCCGCTGATCTCCCTGGCCTTGCCCAACTGGCTGGGCATGTAGCGCCCCCATCGCAGGCAAGCCAGCTCCTACAGGCGC
>NZ_JAFEVP010000008.1:0-304401 GCF_017947325.1 Pseudomonas sp. MWU349
CACCGACCTCAAGGTGCAAACCCAAGACGACCTGAACAACCACAGCACCCTGGCAGCGGCCAACAGCATCAACCTGGGCAGCGGCGGGCAACTGAACAATCAGGGCATCATCGAAGCCGGGGTCAACGCCGATAACAGTCGCAACCCGAATGGCGATGTCACCCTGACGGCGCAAAACCTGAACAACAGCGGCAAGAGCGTGGTGGCCAGCCGCGATCTGAACGTCACGACCAAGCAGACCCTAAACAACCAGGGCGGCACTTTGAGTGCAGGGCGGAACGTTAACCTCCGCGCCGAGACTTTGGATAACCAGAACGAGGGGCGGGTGCTGAGTAGCGGTAGCGCTGATCTTGCGATCAGCCAACTGAGCAACGCCCAGGGCGGGCTGGTCAACAGCCACGAGCATCTGAAGGTCCAGGTCGCCAACCTGAATAACCAAGGCGGTCAGCTCACCAGCTTGAAGACCCTGGAGCTTAAGGCCCGTCAGGTCGACAACAGCAATGCCGGACGTATTGCCAGTAACCAGGCATTGAGCGCCAGCGTAACGGGCTTGGACCAGCGCAATGGCGGTCGTTTGACCAGCGTTGGCGAACTGAGTCTGGACCTGAATAAGGGGTATCTGAACAACCAGGACGGTTTGATTCGTGGCCCGAGCCTGGTGTTGAAAAACCTTGCTGACGTCAGCAACCAAGGCGGTGAAATCTCCGCCGAACAGGGGTTTTCCTTGAACGCCCGCAGCCTGGATAACGGTGGCGGCAAGTTGCTTAGCGATCAAGCGTTGGTGCTGCGCTTGGACCAGGCGTTGAGCAACGTCCAAGGGGTGATCTCGGCCAATGGTCTGACGGCACGGGTATCTGCGCTGGATAACCAGTCCGGCACCTTCACCAGTCAGAGCGACCTGAGCCTGAGTGTTGACGGTGCGTTGAACAACAATCTGGGCGAGGTTTCCAGTGGTGCTGTTGCCCAATTGCATGCTGCCAGCTTGGACAACAGCCATTCCGGCAAGGTGATCGGCGATGGTGGTCTGAGTGCACGTATCACCGGGCTATTGGATAACCGAAGCAAGGGGCAGATCAGCGCCAAGGGCGCGATGGATTTAGAAACGGGTAGTTTTGATAACCGAGAAGGTCTGTTGAGTGGCAAGGACCTACTGACCTTGACTGCTGTTAGCTTGGATAACCGTAGTGGCGAGGTTCGTGCTGATCGAACCGTGCAGCTCAATATTGAAGAGGTCAGTAACCAAGAAGGGAAAATCACTGGCGTGGCAGGCGTGAATGTGACCGCCACGCACTTGGACAACAGCGGCGGTAAGGTGCTGTCGGGTACTGGTCTGGGGCTCAAGGTCGCGCAGGCCATCAACCAGAACAAGGGGTTGTTGTTCAGCAAAGGCAAGTTGACGCTGCAAGGCCAGCGCCTGGATAACCGCGACGGCAAACTGTCTGGCCAACAGGGTTTGAGCCTGTTGCTTAGCGGCGAACTGGATAACACTCGTGGCGGCCTGCGTAGCGACGGTGGCATTGACCTCACGGCGAAAGACATCAACAACTCAGCCGGCAAAGTATTCAGTAATGACGCAATCAAGCTGACCAGCCGCGGTGCGTTGAACAACCAGACGGGCTCGATCAGCGCCGATCAGGGCTTGAGCCTGAGCAGCGCCTACCTGGACAACCGCCAGGGCAACATCAGTGCGAACGGGGCGATGCGCCTGAACACGGGAGCCTTCGACAACACTCAAGGCGGGCACCTTATCGGTAAGGACAGCCTCGATCTCAAGGCCGAGCAGGTCAGCAACGGCACGGACAGCCTCATCGCCAGCGACCATGCCTTGACCGCCAGCGTGACCGGTCTTGACCAACAGGGAGGGCGGCTGTTCAGTAAAACCTCGCTGAGCCTGGACCTGAATCATGGTCTGTTGAATAACCAGCAGGGCCTGATCAATGGACCGCTGCTGATGTTGAAAAACCTCAATGGGGTGAACAACCAGAGCGGCGAGATTTCCAGTGCCCAGGCCTTCACCCTGGCCGCCAACAACCTCGATAACAGCGCCGGCAAACTCATCAGCGCCCAGGCGCTGACCCTGCGCATCGACAAGGCGCTGGCTAACGTCAAAGGCCATATTTCCGCCGCTGCTCTGCAGGTGCACAGCGCTAGCCTGGATAACCGCACGGGCATGCTCAGCAGCCGTGGCGTTACCGGCGTTGCCGTTGACGGATATTTGTTGAACCAGGGCGGCACACTGGTTGGTGACGGTGTTACCCGGCTCAGCGCCGCCAGTCTGGACAACGCCGAGGGTAAGGTGTCCGGCAAGAGTGATCTCGTTATCGAGGTCGCACAAATCAACAACCGCAAGGGGCTGTTGATTAGCCAAGGCACACTTCAGCTCGATGGCAGTACTCTGGACAATCAGAGCAGTGGCCTGGTCAGTGCAACCCAGGGGATACAACTCAAGGTTGGAGACATTGACAACCGCGGCGGTGAAATCTCCAGCAAGGCGGCTATCAGCCTAGAGAGCCAGCAACTGAATAACAGTGATGGCGCACGGGTGATAGCCGGACAGGCCCTGAACCTGACAATCGATCAGGTTCTGAACCGCAACAAAGGCGAGCTGCGTGCGCAGAGCGGACTGAGCCTGAGCGCAAGCAAGCTTGATAACAGTGCCGGTAGCCTGATCAGCGAGAAAGACCTTGATCTTGACCTTCGTGGCGAGCTGATCAATCGCCAGGGCTTGCTGAGCAGCGAAGGCCGCTCAAGCGTCAAGGTCGCGAGCTTAGACAACCGTCAAGGCAGCCTGAGCAGCGCCGGCTCCGTCAGCGTTACAAGCCTGGGAGCGCTGGACAATCAGGGCGGGCAACTGGTGACCGATGCAAGCCTTACGCTGCAGAGCCTGAGCCTGGATAACCGCCACACAGGCACCTTGAGCAGTGCCGGGCCCTTGACGATCGTTACCGGGGCTTTTGATAACAGTCATGGGGGCAATGTCAGTTCCCGCGAGACTCTCGATATTCATGCCGAGCAATTGACCAACCAGGACGGCGGGCAGCTCACCAGCAACCAGGTCTTGAGCGCAACGGTGAGTGGACTGGAGCAACAAGGCGGAAAGCTGTCGAGCCAGACCGCCGTAGAACTGGACCTCAACCATGGCCGGTTGAACAACCAGGGGGGCTTGATCAACGGCCAGCTGTTGAGCCTGAAAAACCTCAAGGAAGTGAATAATCAGGACGGTGAAATCTCCAGTGCGCAGGCGTTTACCCTGACTGCCGATAGCCTCGACAACACAGGCGGCAAGTTGCTGGGTAACCAGGGGCTGACTCTGCGTATCGCTCAGGTCTTGAACAACCTCAAGGGCCTGATCGCGGCGCAGTCTATTGATGCTCGTGCTGCCCGCCTGAACAACGATGCAGGCACCCTGACCAGTCGCAGTGACCTGCTGCTGAATATCGACGGTCAACTCAGCAATCGGCAGCAAGGGCTGATCGACGCCAGCAATACTCTGACCCTCAATAGTCGCGGCCTGGATAACCAGCATGGCTCACTGTCAGGCTCTGCCGTTGCCATCGACCTGGGCCGGGCCACGGGCGACCTTGACAACCAGAACGGCCTTGTTAGAAGCAGCGGTCCGTTGACCATCCAGCACCTGCGGGACCTGCACAACCTGGGTGGCGAGATTTCCACCACTGAAAACCTCAGCCTTGTCGCTCGCACGCTGGACAACAACGACGGCAAGTTGATCAGCCACCAGAGCTTGATCCTGGATGCCACCCAACTGAGCAACCAGGGCGGCCTGATGTCCGGCTGGCAAGGGGTGGATGTCAAAGGCATCGATCTGGACAACCGTAATAACGGCACGGTTTCCAGCCGTTATGGAAATGTCGATGCCCGTCTCGCCAACAGCCTGCTCAATCGTGGCGGCGGCGCGTTGGTTAGCCAGCAAGCCCTGAGCGTTACCGCCGCCAGCATTGACAACAGTGACCATGGTGCCCTCTCAAGCGCTGCCGAGCAGACTCTCAACGTCAGTGGTTTGCTCAGCAACGCTCAAGGCGGTTTGATCGATAGCGGCGCGGCGCTCGGCTTGAATGTGCAAGCCCTCGACAACACCGGCGGCACGATCAGCACTCAGCAGGCGCTGAGCCTGATTGGCACTCGCTTCGATAACAGCAACGGCTTGCTGATCAGCAAAGGGGCGGTCACCCTCGACCTGCTCGGTGCCTTGATCAACAGCCAGGGCAAGATAGGTAGCGCCGAATCCCTGTTGCTCAAGCGCACTACTCAGATCAATAACCAGGGCGGTGAATTGGCCAGCGAGGGCTGGTTGAACTTGCTCGCCGGTAGCCTGGACAACCGCAATCACGGCGCCATTGTGGCCAACCACAAGTTGACCCTCGCCACTGAGGGCGCGGTGCAAAACAGTGACGCCGGCCTGATTCATAGCCAGAACGCCGAGCTGCAACTCCAGGCCGCTAGCCTCGACAACGGCAAAGGCTCGATCCAAAGCAAGACTGGCCTGAGCCTCGACATCAGTGGCGATCTGGACAACCAGAGCGGCACGGTCATCGCCGAGGCGGGAGACCTCGATATCAAGGCCAGCACCATCGATAACCGTGGTGGCACCCTGTCCAGTCTCAAGGGCATCCTGCAAGCCAAAGCCCTGGGTGGCTGGCTGCGTAACGATCTCGATCTGCACAATAACCGTCAGGCCGGGGTGATACAGGCGCAAGCCCTGAACCTCGTCAGCGCCGGTATCAACAACAACGGTGGCCGCCTCTCGGCGCAAACCGGTGATGTCCTCATCAGTACCGGCGCTTTCGACAACCGCGATGGCGGCCTGTATGCGAAGCAGGCGGTCCGCGTCAGTGCCAGTAGTTTTGACAACAGCGGCGATGTCCGCGGCCAAGTCGCTGGTAGCCAGATCGACCTCAAACTCAGCGGCGTCCTGAACAACCAGAAAGGCATTATCGAAAGCGATCATGCCCTGACCATCGACGCCGCCAGCGTGGATAACCGCAAGGGACAGCTGCGTGCGTTGGGCACCAGCGGCAAAACTGAATTCCAGATCGGCGGAGTGTTCGATAGCCGTGCCGGCACCCTGGAAACCGCCAACAATGACCTGTCTCTGAATGTCGGCAGTTTTCTGAACGAAGGCGGTAGTGTCCTGCACGCCGGTAGCGGCACCTTCGACATCAGCACCGATAACCTGACCCGGGCGGGCGGCACCTTGGTCACCCGCGGCGCCCTGACGCTGAACACCGACACCTGGACCAACAGTAGCGTGATTCAGGCTGGCCGCTTGACGGTCAACGTCAACACCCTCAACCAGACTGCGGGTGGCCAGCTTCTGGCTTCCGAAAGCCTGGTGGGCACGGGTCAGAACTGGTCTAACGACGGGCTGATTGCGAGTGATGGCAGCCTCAATCTGACGTTTGGAGGAACCTACAGTGGCAGCGGGCGCGCCAGCAGCCAGGGCACTCTGGGGCTGAGTGCGGCGCAGATGAACCTGGCCAGCGGGGGGAGCTTGGCGGGTGGAGATACCACAACAATCAGCATCAATGGATTGCTAAATAATGCAGGCCGGCTGACATCTGCTGCTGATTTGATGATCAAAGCGGGAGTTATCACTAATCGTGGCTCTTTGGGTAGCTCACGGGCATTCACGTTGGCTACTGAAAACTTGCAAAACCTAGATGGGGCTGTTTTTAGCGGCTCTAACATGAATCTGTATGTTGATAGTCTGAGTAATAAGAACTCGGATATTTATAGTTTGGGTTTGGTTCGTATTGCTAAAAATGAACTGGGCGCTCGATCGGCGTTGTTGGAAAATATTTCAGGGGTAATAGAAAGTGTGGGGGATTTTTCTATTTTTTCTGATGTGGTTTTAAATAAGCGAGCCGATTTTGATGTTGAGTCAAAGTTGGAGTCTGGATATATTGGCGTTCGTTGCTATGAGTGCAGCAGTATTTACGATGATGAGCGAGGAAGAAACGGTACTCGCTCGCATTTTGTATTAGTGGAGACTTATGGCGAAAAAAGTATAGTTGGCAAAGGATCAAAGCAAGCTGGTTTAGTTTCAGGCGGTAATCTCTCCATTTTGGGAGGGGATGTTGTTAATGCTAATTCATTAATCGGTGCGGTTGGTAATATTTCTATAGAGACTCAATCGTTCTCCAATATGGGGACTTCTTTGGGTGGATATAAATCAATAAAGTACTTAAATTTAAACGCATCCAATAAAGCCCTTTGGGCTGATGCCTTGACCTATAACTCAATAAATGATCCTAATTACAATGGTGGTGTACATTTTTGGAATGCCGTTGGTGCAGAAGAAGTAACCCCGGTAAGAGTTCGTCTTACAAATACAGCAAAGGGGGAGCAGGCTAAAGCCTGGCAAATATTTGGAAGCTCTTGGGTCTATATCGGTGGTTTAGTAGGGCATCTTGATAGGGCTCTGCCTATTCCATCTGGTCGATATGTAAGTGGTGTGAGTTCTGAAGCGTCAGTTGGATTTAAAGGGGCTGACGTAATTTCCGAAAAAATAGTGGCGGATACGGGGTCGAAATTTATTCCGTCAATTGTTCAGGCAGGTGGTGCTTTATCTATTGCGGCCACTGAAAAGTTCTCCAATGGGGTGGAGCGGTCGTTTACTCAAAGTGCAAGCGGAGATTTTCGTAGTGTAGATACAAAGGTAGGGGAGGCTGGCGCGCCTGTTGTTATTCTTTTAAATAAACAGTTACCTCCCGATCTTGCACAACAGCAAATTAATCCACTGGCCTTGCCTGGGTTCAACCTGCCTTCTGGCCAGAACGGTTTGTTCCGCTTGAGCCAGCAAAGCGGCAATACACAAGCTCCTCGCGGGCCGCAAGACTGGAGCATGGGCAGTGCGGTGGTCAGCAGTGCACAGCGCCACCCAGCTCTGCCTGTCAGTTCGGGGCGTGAGGTGCAGATCACTGCTTCATCATTGACGCTGACCAGCACGCCGGAGCTGCCTCAGAGCGATCGTCAAAAATCTGATATTGCGGCTGATACGGCGACGAACAATGTCACCGTGCCGGTAAATGACGCTGAGCTTGCTGGGCGCATAACCCTGCCAACCGCTGCGGTGGACAATCAGGTCACCTCATGGAGCTCACAGAGCATCAGCCGCGTACAAGGTCTGCCAGACAGTCTCATCCGTTCGCAACCGCACAAGTACCTGATCGAAACCAACCCGTTGCTGACCGAACTCAAGCAGTTCATGAGCTCGGACTACTTATTGTCCAACCTCGGTTACAACCCAGACGAAAGCGCCAAGCGCTTGGGCGACGGTTTCTATGAACAACGGCTGATCCAGCAGGCCGTGGCAGCCCGTACAGGCCAGCGCTTTATCGACGGCCAGAATAGCGACGAGAAGCTGTTCAAGTACCTGATGGACAACGCCATCAAGAGCAAAGACTCACTTAGCTTGTCGTTGGGTGTCAGTCTGACTTCGGAGCAAGTAGCGGCTCTGACCCACGACATCGTCTGGCTGGAAAAAGCAGAGGTCAACGGGGAGCAAGTTTTGGTGCCCGTGCTGTATTTGGCCCAAACCAATAACCGCTTGGCGCCCAATGGCGCGCTGATTGCCGGTAATGACCTCAACCTGATCGCTGGGAAGAACCTGGATAATGCCGGCACGCTGCGAGCGACCGGGAACCTGTCTGTCCAGACAGGACATCATCTAGTCAATAGCGGCCTTGTTGAGGCCGGCAATCGCCTGGATCTGCTTGCAGGTAATACTCTGGTGAACAAGGCGGGAGGCATCATCGCCGGGCGTGACGTTAACGTTATTGCTACCCAGGGGGATGTTCTTAACGAGCGGACGTCCACTCGCTTGGAAAGTCAATTTGGAAGGTCCCACTATCAAAATGATGTGATGGATAGCGCTGCTCGTATTGAGGCGGCGAATGCCCTGACCCTGCAAGCCGGACGTGACATTAGCAATATCGGTGGAGGTCTGAAAAGTGGTAGCGACCTGACACTCCGGGCGGGGCGTGACATAAACATTGCGTCCGCAGAGCAACTCGACAATCTAGAGCAAAGTTCGCGTAGGCAAAATAAAACCGTCACCCAGTTTGGCTCTGTGGTAGAAGCTGGCCGTGATTTGAAGGCTGAAGCAGGACGCGATATCACCGCTATCGCCAGCGAGATTGAAGCCGCGCGCGACATCACCATGTCTGCCACGGAGAACCTTACCCTGGCCTCCGCAGCGGATGAGCAGCATTCCTACAGCAAGAGCAAGAAAGTCACCCGTCAGGAAGACCATATCAAGCAGGTAGGGACCAGCGTCCAAGCGGGTGGCGATGTGACCTTGGGCGCTGGCAACAACCTGATGCTGATCTCCAGTCGAGTCGAGGCAGGTGATGAGGCGTATCTGGTGGCTGGCGACAAGCTGGAATTGCTAGCAGCGCAGGACAGCGATTACTCGCTGTACGACATGAAGAAAAAGGGTAGCTGGGGCAAGAAGAAAACCCAGCGTGATGAAGTCACCCAAGTCTCTAACGTTGGCAGTGGGATCAAGACCGGGGGAGACCTGACGCTCAAGAGTTACGGTGACCAGAGGTATCAGGTCGCCAAGTTGCAAAGCAGCAAGGACATCACCCTGGATAGCGGTGGTGCCATCACCTTTGAAGGGGTGAAGGACCTGCACCAGGAGAGTCACGAGAAGAGCAGTAACAGCCTCGCCTGGACCAGTGCCAAGGGTAAGGGCAACACCGATGAGACTTTGCGTCAGAGTCAGTTGGTGGCTAAGGGCGAATTGATCATCAAAGCCACCGATGGTTTGAAGATCGACCTCAAGCAGATCGACCAAAAGTCCATCAGTCAGACCATCGACGCCATGGTGCAAGCCGATCCACAACTGGCCTGGCTCAAGGAGGCCGAGAAGCGCGGCGATGTGGACTGGCGCAGGGTGAAAGAGGTCCATGACAGTTACAAATACAGCCATTCCGGGCTTGGCCAAGGGGCGATGCTGGCCATCATTATCATCGTGACTGTTTTGACCGCAGGCGCGGCGAGTGGCGCGGTGGGTACGGCATTTGCGGGTGCCGGTTCTGCAGGTAGTGGCACCGTTATGGCGGCTGGCGGGGTTTCCACCGTTGGGGCTTCTGCAGGCACCTTTGTTGCTGCCGGTTGGGGCAACGCCATGGTTACGGCCGGCCTGACTTCAATGGCCAGCACCGGGGCTGTCAGTGTCATCAACAACAAGGGCAATCTTGGCGCAGCGTTCAAGGAAACTTTCAGCAGTGACAGCTTGAAAGGCGCTGCAATATCGAGCCTGACCGCTGGATTCACCACGGGAGTTATAGATCCTCAGCTAGGGGGACAAACCAAACCCTTTAATGGCCTCACCAAAGGATTTGATCTCAGAACACTGGAGGGTATTGGTGGTTTCGCAGCACATGCGGGAGCTCAGGGGGTGGCAGCAGGGGCGATTAAAACCGCCATTGATGGAGGTAGTTTTACTCAGAACCTGAATGCAAGCCTGGTTTCTCAAGCTGGAAACGTAGTCGCCGCTACTGCGTTTAACTTCGTTGGGGGGTATGCGCAAGAGCATTGGCAAGCTGCAAAGAATGCTGGTGATACAACGGGGATGGCTATGTGGGCTGAGGGGGGCGCAGCCAGAGTCGCGATGCATGCCTTGTTTGGTGGCGCGGTGTCTAGTGCTACAGGAGGTGACTTCAAGACAGGAGCTATCGCCGCTGGCGCCAGTCAGGCCATGGCGCAAGTGTTGAATGACATCTTTGATCAGCAGCCTGCTTTGAGGCAGGGATTCTCACAAATTGTTGGATTGGCGGTAGCGGGTGCTGCTGGAGGTGATGTCAACAAGGCTTCATGGGTTGCGCAGATGGCCGATGAATACAATCGCCAACTGCACCAGAAAGAAACCCTTGCCCTTGAGGAACTACAGCGCGAAGACCCAGAGAATGCCTACCAGCTTCGGGCCGCTGCCTGTGCCTTGGTAAACTGCTTGTCTTCGGTTCCTCCTGATGATCCCTTGTATAACGCCGTTGCACAGCTTGAGGCGGATGGGCGTAACTTCAAGGATGCGCAAGCCAAGCTCATGGGCACCGGAGCTTTTGATGAGTATGGAGCATGGGACAAGGCGAATGATGAACTTCTAAGAAACGACAAAGAGCTTAGTCGCTCAGGTAATGCTAGCCGAGCAGTCTTGGGAGCGGTTGGTGCAGCTGCCGGATTCGGCGGTGCGATATTGACTACTCCGGCCTGCGTCACGGGTTTAGGTTGCGCACTGCCTACTTTCTCTGCATTGGGGGGTACGCTCTCGTTCCATGATGGATGGCAGGCGACGGGCCAGTTGTTTGCTCCGTACGAATACACTCAAGGCAGTAAAGTCCTCAATTCGTTTAGCTCAGAGAACTATCCTGGCGATGTCAGCCCGATGCGCGACTATGGGACTGCTGCGGCTAGGGCGGCGCTTGAGATTGTCCTCTTCAAGGGCGCGGCTAAGCTCGCGAATGGGACGGGAGCTTCTGTTTTACTTAAGGAGCAAGCTGGTGCCAACGCTACAAAAGAGACCGCGAAAAATCTAGTCTCTGGGGAAACTAAGGTTGTAGGTATTGATAAGCCAGCGGCTAACGATGCTAATTTTACGTTGGCATTACCTTCAGGAAAGAAAGGGACTGTAGTTAGGGGGGCTTTAGAGGATCACGAGTTTAAACAGGCATCTGATATCGTTTCCTTTAGAGGTGGTGAATTTAAGGGGGCCGATACACCTAGTTTTGCGGGCATTGATGGCTGGCTTGATGGTGTTCCTGTTCAACTTAAGACAGTCAAAGGGACTAGTATAAACTCGGTTAGAAGAAATATCCTTAGTGGTGCTGAGGATATGGCTAAAGCTGGGTATAAGGGGGATTTGTATATTGATGCAGCTAGTACAAGAGTGTCCATGGAAAAGATGTTAAGTCACTTTAAGTCGGGGTCCCCAGTCTCAAATGTTGTTGGTGAAGGGACGGTGAATAATATTTATATAAAAACTCAGGATGGCTGGATGAATATATCCTCTGGTCGAGTTTCTCAATATAAAGGGTGGGAATGATGTCGGCTGGTTTATTTGTTCCGATCAGGGTGGTTCCTGATTTTAAGAGTCTCTTGGGTGGACTGTTTACCTTTCTTTCCGGCTTTTTTATATCGGCAGGTCAGCTAAGGGTTGGTGTGAGTCTTGGCGGAGGGGGGGAGCTAATTAATAGTTTTGTCTTTGTGCATGATCAAGAGCAGAAACCTCTGTGTTGGATTAGTTTTATGGAAGTGGCTGAGGATTTGAGAGAAAGCTCAGAAGTGGATTTGCCTATTGTTGCTCAAGTTACAAGGAGCTCGGAACATAATATGTTGTTTTCAGTGGCAGTTGCTTGTGCGATAGGAAAAGCGTTCGGAGGGCGAGTGATATATGATGATGGTCAGGTGTATTTTGATTGCAAGAAAGACGTTTATACTCTCTTGGAGAGTGAGGAGTATCTTTCCGCCAGATTGTGAAAGTGTTTGCTGAGTTTGGGGGGATGTATTTTTTGAGCTGGGCGCAAACTGTGCTTTTAGTTAAATATCAAGGTTGAAGTGGAGCTGCTTTGTACCGCCCCTTTCTGTTTATGCTAATTTTCAACAGGCTGCGTTTTCACACAGCCTGTTCAAGCTGCCTTTTTTGCTTACTGGAGCACCTGCTCCAGCATCCGCCTTGTCGTCACATCCATTAAATCACACCCATCGCGCAGCAAAATGTTGCACACCAGCGACAGTTCCTGAAGCACCACTACATCTCTGGGCGTGTCATCAGAAGCCGTTAAGTTCTCCAGCAGTTGAGTCACGGCGCGAATGCAATGCGCCATTGCATCGTGCAGGACGTCTATGGGAGCTTGGGTATCGATCAGCAGGGAGGGAGTGTTGCAGTTAGGGGTCGGTTATAGCTTGATAACGAGTCATTTATTGAGCGTTTTTGGTTTGACTGAGGACTCTGTAAATCAGATCGCCAAACCCGGTCGTTCTTTCAACGCTCCCTCGACTATATCCAGCGTTCCTCCCTGTCCTTTAAGCCTCATTCCTACTGGATTGTCTGCTTCTGCGGTAAGGCAATTCCTAATTTGTCGAGAGGACCTGTTCAAGCCGGTCCGCCGTGATTTTCCTGGCTTACAATGCCGCCGCTTATCGCCATGCAGGGGTGGTTTTCAGGTGGCGGTGCGTTGTTGAAACCTTCTCAAGGAAGATCCGTCATGCGTCTGTTGTCTCTGCTCTTCACCCTCGCTTTGCTCGCCGGTTGCGCCTCCACCCCGGACTATTACATCTCGCCCAAACCGGTACGGATTCCCGCCAACGCGACTTACTGGATCGACACCTTCAACCTGCAACTGGTCGGCGAGAGCGAGCGCTTTCTGCCCGAGGACAAGTTGCGCCAGCAACTGGGCATGGAGTTGATCCGGCAATTGGGCAATGCCAATCGCTATGCCGCCACCAAGGACAGCGCCGACTACTTGCTGGATGTGAATGCGGTGTACAAGCGCCGCCTCAGTGATTCCCAGGGCGGGCTGGTGTCGATGGTCGTCGATGACAATACGATCCTGGCCAGTGTCGACTTTGGCTACAAGGTGCAGGTCAAGCGCGACGGCGCCGAGGTGTTGCATTTCGCCCAGGAGCGCGATGGTTTGCAGCCGGCCGGGGCCATGGGCCAGTTGCGCAATATGAAGACCATGTTGGGGGCGATCACCAACAGCGGTAATTCGGATGTGGAGAACTTCTACATTTGTGCTCTGCCGAGGTTCATCGTTCGCGATATCACGGCCATTCCTTCTCGTTGAGTGAGTGTGTGGAGGGATTGTAGGAGCGAGCTCGCTCGCGATGAGCGCCAGGGCGTCGCGTTCTTTCAGTAGCGGCGCGTTATCGTTGGCGTTGTTCGCGAGCGAGCTCGCTCCTACAGGGGGATCAACATGCTTTTTGGGTTATAGCTTTTTCACCGGAATGCAGATCTCACACTCCAGCTCCCCGGTCTTGACGTCGTAGAAGGCATCCGCCGGGTAGCGTTCGAAGGCCGGGCGCGGGTCGAATTGCAGGCCGCTCTTGGGCAGCCAGTCGCGGCACAGTTCGATCCAGGCGTCGGCGATAGCCGGGCCCAGGCCGCGGTAGTGGGCCACGGCGTAGAGGCCGCCGGGCAGGGTGGTGATTACGGCGGGAGGGCTGGCCTTGAAGTCTTCGGGTACTTCCACGCAGGCGTCGTAGCGGCATTTGTCGGCGGGGGTGAGGTCCGGGTCGTCGTGGCCGATGCCGTAGCGCACGCGGTTGAAAAGTTGATGTTCGAGCATCCATGGCGCTGCGGTTTCGCGCCAGAACACGCCAATGCCCGGGCCGTAGGCGCCGATGTAGCGCAGGTAGGCCACGCGGGTGGCGGGTAGTTGCTGCAGGGTGACCTTCATCGCGGTTTCCTTCAGGTGAATGAAGGCGTCAGGATCGTCGAAGGCGGGGATGTGGGTCTGATCAGGATTGCGCAATTCACGCAGGCGGCGTTCGCGGATGTCGTCCAGGCGGCGGTGCCAGCGTTTGGGCTCGGTGTCGCGCCAGGTGCTTGGGGAGACTGAGAAGTGCTGTTTGAAGGCCCGGGAAAAGGCCTCGCCGGAGCCGAAGCCGACTTCCAGGGCAATTTCCAGCACTGAGGCCGAGGGGCGGCTGGCCATGAGGTAGGCACCGCAGGCCAGGCGTCGGCGGCGCAGGTAGGCACCCAGGGGCTCGCCGACCCAGGCGCTGAACAGGCGGTGGAAGTGGTAGGGCGAGAAATGTGCGACCCGCGCCAGGTCCGCCAGCTCCAGAGGTTGGTCCAGGTGTTGGTCGATATGCTCCAGCACCCGGCTCATGCGCAGGGTGTATTCGTGGAGGCTGTGATAGGCGGCGCTCATGTCTACAGCTTAGTTGGCTGTGTGGGTCGTCACAGTCTGCCGCAGATTTGTGCCGTTTGTGAGTGCGATTCGCCGGCAAGCTGGCTCCTGCGGCAGGTTCTCAATCGTCGCAACAGCAACTGCTGCTCTTGCCCTGGGGCGTTGCCTGGTAGCGATCGTGGTGCCGGACCCAGCCCATGATCTGCTCTTCGTTGCGCCCCTTGGGCGTCAGGTCGAGGAAGTTGTAGGCCCCCAGCAACAGGTCCAGCCCGCGGGCATAGGTGGAATAGGTGTGGAATATCTCACCTTGCGGGTTGCGGTAGAACACGCTGAGCCCGGGCAACTCCTGCTCATCGCCACTGGCCTGTTCGTAGTTGTAGCTGGCAGTGCCCTGGGCCAGTTGCTCGGTGCTGAGGCTGACGCCGAAGTCCTGGTTGAAGTCGTCGCCGGCGCTGGAATACCAATCGAAATGCCAACCCATGCGCTGGCGAAAGGCTTGGAACTCGGCATAAGGGGCGTGGGAGACGGCCACCAGCGCTACATCGTGATGGGCCAGGTGCTGGTTGGCGCCATCGAAGTGGTCGGCGACGAACGAGCAACCCTTGCAGCCTTCCTCCCAACCTTCGGCAAACATGAAGTGGTAGACCAGTAGTTGGCTGTGTTCGCCAAACAGATCGGCCAGGCCCAGCGGGCCATCGGGGCCATGAAACTGATAGGGTTTGTCGATTTTCACCCAGGGCAGCGCCCGACGTTCGGCGCTGAGCTGGTCGCGCTGGCGGGTGAAGGCCTTTTCGTGGATCAGGTGCTGTTTGCGGGCTTGCAGCCATTGTTCCCGGGAGACCACGGGATGCTCGGTGACGGTCATGACATCTCTCCTCAAGGCAGTGGGGGCGATGGGTCTTACACACGCTAGTCGCTTGGCGCTGGAGTGGATCGACAAACCGCCCAGCGGTTTTCCGATCAGGGGGCGGCGGCCTGGGGTGGATTTCCTGAACGGCTGAATGGCCTGCCGGTCACAACTTGTGAAGGCATTTCATTGGCTTGTCTGGAGGTTGAATCAGGATGACGACTTATAACTGGGATCTGATCGAACGACTGCTGCACGAAGTGCAGAACGGCGCCGGCCACAGCTTCACTCCGCGACCCTATGCCGAGCAGCATGCGGCGGCCAAGGCGGCGGAAGGCGAGCCCACCGGCAATCTGGATGACCTGAAAGTCACCGCCACCGAGTACGAAAAGTTACTGCTGGACCGAGGCTTTATTGAAAGCCGGCCGGAAGAGGAGGGGGGCAATGGCGAGAACTTCGTGCTCACGCCCCGAGGTTCCAGCCTGCTGTGCCTGATCGACAGCAGCATCCCGGGCAATGATCACCCGCGCCAGGTGCTGGATGAGCAGGCCGATGCGCTGGATCCGGCGACCTTCGATCAGGTGGCCTCCAAGGCCCAGATCGCCTAGGTTGCACCTAGCCCTGGCGGGCGTTCTGCAGGCATTTGAGCTCGGCGAAGTCCTTGCGCACTCCGTCGATTTTCTTCAGCAGGCGCTGGCGCTGGGCCGGGGTGCTTTGTGCCATCAGGTCCACCAGCAGGCTGCGTGCGGCCTGTTCGGTGTGGGCGTAGGCCTGGCGATAGTCCGGCGTCCATAAGCTCTCGCGGTGTACCAGCAATTGCTCGATACGTTGTGGGAAATCGCTGTTTTGCCGGTGCTCCACGGCCGCGCTGAATTGCGCCTGCCAGTGGGCTCGGTTGGCGATCCACTGCTGGTTCTGCTCGCCCAGGCTGCTGGACCATTGTTCCACCCGTTGCTGCTGACTCGGGCTCAAGGGGCCGAGCCAGGCGTTCAGACGCTTTTTCATGCGTTGGCTGCGCTGCTCTATCTGTTGCGCCAGCGGCGGCTTGAGGTATTGCTCCTGGTGTTCCTGCAAGTCCTTGGCGAAGGCAGAATTCATTTCTTTGACTTGCTGGTCGTTCAGACCCTGGAGCAGCTCCACGGCGGACGGGGTGATCTGCCGGGCGGTTTCGGCGATGGCTTGCTTGGCTTCCCGGGTGCGCTCTTGCAGGCCCTGGTCGCTGACCTGGTTGTTCTGCACCATCAGTTGCAGGCGGTCGAGCCAGTCCAGGTAACCCGGGAGCTGGGTGGTGCAATGCCAGCTCAGGTGCTGCTGCAGGCGCTGGTTGAACCAGCTCTTCTGCTCGCTGTTCATGTCCAGGTAGTCGTTGAGGTTCCAGGGAATGATCACATCCAGGTTGCGATAGGCCAGGCCGACCCGGCTACAGGCGCCCAGCAGCAGGCTGATGATCAGGAGCGGAATGAGGAGGTGCCAGCGGCGCGCCATGTTCGAGTCCTTGCGAGTGCGGGTTGCTGTATCTGAACCCTGAAGGCGCCTCGCAGTTCAGACGTTCAGTAGAACGCCCGTTCGGCCTTGAAGGTGAGCAGGCCGTCGCATTGCGGGTTATGCCCGGAGTAGGCGCTGCAGTCGTTGCCGCTGAGGCTGGAGTCACTGTAGATCAGGTTCAGGTCGATCCCCAGCCAGGGGCGCGAGAGCTTGATCGACCAGTCATTGAAGCCGGCCACGTAGCCGCCGTCGGCGATCGAGACGCCATTGTTCAATTGATGGGTGGTGTATTTGACGCTGACGCCAATGCCGAACGGTACGTTGCCGCCCAGGTCAGCGAACAGGGTGCTGTTGCGTTTGTCCGGGTCGTTGCTGAAGGCCGCGCCGAAGCGGCTGCCGAGCAGGGTCAGGCCGCCGTAGAATTCCTGGCTGTCCTGGGTCCGCAACTGCGGGTAGTTGTAGTGGATCATTCCCAGTTCGTAGCCCAGGGTCTGGTCGAAGGGCTGCTTGAAGCCCAGGTAGGAATCCACCTCCAGTTTGCTGGAGGGGCTCAGGCCCATGCTGGGGGCCCACTGGCCGGCATACCAGCCACTGTCGTGGCTCAGGTCGAGGCCGCCGTGGAACGAGCCGCTGGAAGCCGGCTTGACCAGGCCCTGGGCCATGCTGCGGCTGGGGCTGGTGCCCAGCTTGAGGTCGAAATCCCCCAGCTCGCGCTGGAAGATTTGCCCATGGGCAATGGGGCAGGCCAACAGCAGGCTGCAGGCCAGCAACGAGGATTTGAGCATGCAGCACTCCCTGAACTGCGCGGAGCGACAACCTGAAAGGCGGCTGAAACGATTGATCTAGAGGGGGTAAAGGATACCGGCGAATGCCATTGGCTGAAGGCCGTTCGTCGATTTGCTGGTCGTGGGGAGAAGAGGGGGTGCCAGTCCTAGCGCTTTGAGGGCAAAGCGCTAAGGGACCAGGATAATGCGCGGGGGAGTTACTTCTTGCCCAGGCTGATCTGCTTGGACGGGCCGAAAGTCTGGCCGCTGACGCCTTTGGCGATCTGCTGGATTTCGCCGCCCGATTTCAGGAACGCTGCGATCTGTTCGTTGATCGATTCACTGGTTTCAACGGCGGGAGCTGGTTTTGCTTTGCTGTTGGAGGCTTTTACTCGCATGGCGGCCATTTAACCTTTCGGGAAAATTAATTTGGCCAGGCATCTTATCAGAAATACTTGACAATTGCTTGGTAAATATCCCCTGGAACACAAAGGCGCTTCCTGCTGTTTTTCCTAAGTTTATTTTTCGGATATTTTCCTAAGTCGCTGTTTTAACTAAGGACCCATCGAAAAAATTGCCCTCTCGCCGTGCTCCGAAAAGGCTCGATGCACGGCTGTTCGCCTGACGAGCGGCCGGTTGAGCGCCGGGAGCGCCAGAAAAATCAAGGATTTCGTGGCCGGCGATTCAGGAGCGTCAACGCAGGCCTGGAAAACAGGTAGAATGCCGCCCACGCAATGAGGGTATTGGAAATGGCTTTAGTCGGGCGCTACAACAGTTTGCAAGTGGTTAAACACACTAACTTTGGTTTGTATCTGGACGGTGGGGCGGACGGCGAAATATTGCTGCCCAATCGTTATATCCCCAAGGACATTCCCAGCGAAGATGAAGACTGGCTGAATGTTTTTGTTTACTTGGACAGTGCTGACAAGTTAATCGCAACTACCGAAAAGCCGAAAGTTCAAGTTGGTGAGTTCGCCAGCCTTAAAGTCGTCGAAGTTAACAGTATCGGGGTGTTCCTGGACTGGGGGCTGCCCAAGGATCTGCTGCTGCCGTACTCCGAGGAAAAGCGCCAGATGAACGCCGGCGAATACTGCGTGGTACATGTCTACCTGGACAAGCACACTCGCCGTATCACCGCCACGGCCCGTCTGGACCGCTACCTGGACAAGACGCCGGCCAACTACAAGGCCGGCCAGGAAGTCGACTTGCTGGTGGCCGAGTCCACCGACATGGGCTTCAAGGCCATCATCAACAACAAGCACTGGGGCCTGATCCACAAGAACGAAGTGTTCAAGTTCCTGCGCTCGGGGATGCAAGAGAAAGGTTTCATCAAGGAAGTGCGCGCCGACGGCAAGATCAGCCTGAGTCTGCAACCTGTCGGTGAACAGGCGGCCACCAGCCTGAACTCGAAGATCCTTGCCAAGTTGCGGGAAAACGATGGCTCGCTAGCGGTCAGCGACAAGAGCGACCCGGCCTTGATCAGCAGTTTGTTCGGGGTTAGCAAGGGCAACTTCAAGAAGGCCATCGGTGCCCTCTACAAGCAGGGCCAGATTGTCATTCACGCGGATCGTATCGAGCTAAGCTGAGACTCACTTCACGCTGCGGGCGAGGCTTATGAAAACCACGCTGGTTGCCTGGCTCGCCACCTTGCTGGCGTTCCTGCTACTCGACGGGCTCTGGCTGGGGCTGATGATGGGCGAAACCTACCGGGCCCAGTTGGGGGCGCTGCTGCTGGAACAGCCACGGCTGTTGCCGGCAGCGCTGTTCTACCTCCTCTACGTTAGCGGTTGCCTGCTGTTCGCCGTGCGGCCCGCCCTGCAACAGGGCGGCTGGCGCCGGGCTGCGTGCCTGGGGGCGCTGCTCGGGCTGGTGGCCTATGGCACTTATGACCTGAGCAACTGGGCGACCTTGCAGGGCTGGTCGGCTTCCCTGGCGCTGCTGGACATGGCCTGGGGCATGCTGGCCAGTGCCCTGGCCTGCAGTTTCGGCGTCTTCTGTGCCTGCCGCTGGGTGCCTGGCGCAGGCAGCGGTAGCTAGGTCTGCTCCAGGGGGCCAGTCAGGCGCGGCGGCAGTTCTTTATTTCGGGTAGGGGTCATGTCATTGAATCAATGTGAGGTATGGCGGTGAGCATCGAACGGCGCAACGCTGATGGGTTTGCCCTGCAGGTGATGTTGGGGCTGTGCCTGATCTGGGGCGTGCAGCAGGTGATGATCAAGTGGGCCGCGGCGGACATCGCACCCATCATGCAGGCGGCCGCCCGTTCGGGGATCTCGGCGCTGCTGGTGGCTGTACTGATGTGCTGGAAAGGCGGCTGGTCCCAGGTTTCCAGTACCTGGCGCGGCGGCTTGCTGGCCGGCGCTCTGTTCGGCCTGGAGTTCCTGTTTATCGCCGAAGGCCTGAAGCTCACCAGCGCCGCGCACATGTCGGTGTTTCTCTACACCGCACCGATCTTCACCGCCCTAGGGGTCAATTGGCTGTTGCCCAGCGAACGCTTGCGGCCCTTGCAATGGTTGGGGATCGTCCTGGCCTTTATCGGCATCAGCATTGCCTTTGCCGGCGGGATCTCCCTGGACAACCTGGACCGGCGCATGCTCCTGGGTGACATTCTGGGATTGCTGGCGGGGCTGGCCTGGGGCGCGACCACAGTGGTGGTGCGGGCTTCGCGGCTGTCCGAGGCGCCGGCGACCCTGACCCTGTTCTATCAGTTGATCGTCGGTTTCGTCGGCCTGTTGCTGATCGCCGTGCTCAGCGGCCAGGTGACCCAGGTCAGCCTGACGCCGGTAGCGGTGGCCAGCGTGTTGTTCCAGGGGCTGGTGGTGTCGTTCTTCAGCTACCTGACCTGGTTCTGGCTGCTGCGGCGTTATCTGGCGGCGAACCTGGCAGTGTTTTCCTTCATGACCCCTATGTTCGGCGTGACCTTCGGCGTGCTGTTACTGGGCGAGCCCTTGAGCCTCAACTTCGTGCTGGGGGCAATGCTGGTGCTGTTGGGTATTACCTTTGTCAGCGCCGAACAGTGGCTGCGGCGGCGGATCCAGCGCTTGTTGTAACCCGCGCTTCACGAGACCACCGCACGGCGCTGTGCCCTTGGTTGCAGTTGCCAGAGCAGGCTGGCGCCGATCAGCAAGCCGCAGCCCGCCACCACCAGCGCCAGTTGCAGGTCGCCGCTGAAGTGGCTGCTCAGGGCGGCCAGCAACGGGCCGCTCAACTGGCCCACGGCAAAGCAGGCAGTGAGCAGGCCGGCGTTGCGCTGGGCCGACTGCGGCGCCAGTTCCCGGGAGCGCTGCATCACCAGTTGCATGCAGGCCAGGAACGGCGTGCCGCACAGCAACACGCCCAATACCAGCCCCAGGCCACTGCCCAGCAGGCAGGCAAAGACCCCGGCGGCCTGCAGCCACAAGGTCGCCATCAGCCATTGCCGGGTGCTGTGTGGGGTGTGCCGACGCAGGCTGGCCAGGGCCACGCCCACGGCCGCGGCCAGGCCGAAACCGGGCCAGAACAGGTCGGCCTGCCACTGGCCCTGGAAGCGTGCATTGGCCATCTGCGAAAGAAAGGTCGCGGGGATGATGTAGCCCACGCCATACAGGGCGTAGACCAGCCCCAGGCGCGCCACGCTGTGCTCAGGGGCGCAGGTGCTCTGCATTTCGCCATTGGGGCGCGCCGAGGCCGGGGGCAGGATCGGCAGGATCACCAGCAGCATCAACAAGGCGACCGCGGCATACAGCAGCCACAGGTTGGCCGAGCTCTGCCCCAGAAGATTGGAGCCCAGGGCCAGTAGCCCGGTGAGCATGATGCCCAGCCCCGGGCCGGCGAACACCAGGGCCCCGAGGCGTGGCCGGCCCGCCGCCTGGGCCAGGGGTTGGCTCAGGGCCGTGATCATCACCAGCACCCAGGCGCTGGCCACCCCGGTGCCGAAGCGCAGCAGCAGATGCGGCCAGAAGCCCTGGGCCCAGAACGAGGCCAGGGTCAGCAACACGCACAGCCACAAGCCGCCCAACAGGCGCAGGCGCACCTGGGCCGGACGCCGGGCGAACATGGCGTCCAGGGCTCCGAGCAAATAGCCCAGGTAATTGGCGGCGGCAATCAGCCCGGCGGCGGTCAGGTCGACCTGGCCTTCACTGATCAGGTGCGGCAGTTGCGGGGTCAGGGCGAAGCGGCCAATGCCCATGGCCATCATCAGGGCAATGAAGCTGGCGAGCAGGCGGAGCAGGGGAGACATGGTCGGCTTTCCATCAATGGGGGTAATGACCGTCAGGCTAGGGCTGATTGACTTTCTTTAAAAATGAATAATATTGAGTAACTTGTTCAGTTTTGGAGAAAATCATGGAGTTCAGCCAATTGCGCATCTTTCAGGCCGTGGCCGAGGAAGGCTCCATCACTCGCGCCGCCGAGCGCCTGCACCGAGTGCCGTCGAACCTCTCGACCCGGCTCAAGCAACTGGAGGAGCAACTGGGGGTCGAACTGTTCCTGCGCGAGCGTCAGCGCCTGCAGTTGTCGCCGGCGGG
Source organism: Pseudomonas sp. MWU349 (assembly GCF_017947325.1). Taxonomy (NCBI): domain Bacteria; kingdom Pseudomonadati; phylum Pseudomonadota; class Gammaproteobacteria; order Pseudomonadales; family Pseudomonadaceae; genus Pseudomonas; species Pseudomonas sp. MWU349. Next base: position 21,476 of record NZ_JAFEVP010000008.1, read on the forward strand.
CAAGGTGCTGCTGGATTACGCCGCGCGCCTGTTCGCCTTGCACGATGAGGCCCATGCCGCGGTGCAGGGTGGTCAGCCGGCCGGGGAGTTTGTCCTGGGCACCATGTACAGCACCGCGGCGATTCACTTGCCGGCCTTGCTGGCGCGTTATCACCGGGCTTATCCGGCGGTGAACCTGCAGGTGCAGTCCGGGCCCAGCGGCGAGTTGCTCGAAGGCTTGCTCACCGGGCGCCTGGATGCGGCCCTGGTGGACGGGCCTCTGGAGCTGGCAGGCCTGGATGGCGTGCCCCTGTGCGACGAGACCCTGGTACTGATCAGCGAAGCCGACCATCCGCCGGTGCGTACGGCCCGTGACGTGGAGGGCCGTGCGGTGTTCACCTTTCGCCAGGGCTGCTCCTATCGCATGCGTCTGGAATCCTGGTTTGCCCACTACCACGCCGCGATGGGGCGGGCCATGGAGATCGAGTCCTATCAGGGCATGCTGGCCTGTGTGATCGCCGGTTCCGGGGTGGCGCTGATGGCCCGGTCGATGCTCGACAGCCTGCCGGGTCGCGAAAGCGTGGCGGTGCATGCCCTGGCCGAGCCTTTCGCCCGGGCCACGACTTGGTTGATGTGGCGCAAGGGTATGGTCGGCGCCAACCTCAATGCCTGGATCGAGCTGCAACAAAGCGCTGGCGTGCAGCTTGCGCAGCAGGCGCGGGCCCATGCTTGAGCGCCCGATGGCCATTGGCTTTAATCCAGTAACAGTTCATTGCCATTGCGCAGCAGCGCGCTGGAAAAGATAGGGCTATTATCTGCTTGAGGCGGCGCAGTATCGCCGCTCGGCACGACCCTGAGGGGGCACTATGAAAGACAAACTGCAAAGCTGGCTGCACGACCTTGGCGTCGCACTGGGCCTGATCGAGCCACCGCTGCAACCGGTGCCGATTCCTACCGACGAAGAGCTGCGGCGCCGTCAACAACGTCGTCGCTGAAGCAGAGGCGAGAGCGGAGTGCAGGCTCCGGCTCTCGCGGATGTTTTCTAGCCGGCAGTCGCTGGGCCACAGGCCTGGGGCAATCGGGTCAATCCTGGTTTTGCCGGGCCTTTTCCAATAACCATTGCACCAGATCATCCACCTTTTCCAGTTGCCCTAGCGCTTGCTGCTCTTCACGGGGCAAGACACCCAGGTCGAACCTGTCCTCCAGGCGCCACAGCAGCGCCTCGATATCATCCCTGTCCAGCCCCAGTTCAGAGAGACCGCTCTGGTCATCGAAATCCACAGGCTCATCCAGCCAGTGGCGAATGAGCAGGTGCACCGCCGCGCGCGCTTGGGCCCGATTCATCTGCGTTGCTCCCGATACGACAGCAGGTCAGGCGGGACGGGCAGCGTCGGCGCGGGTCTTTTCCAGGATGAACAGGCTCAGCTCGCTGATGCTGCTGATTCGAGACAGGTCGCGGTCGGGGTCCAGGCGAATGTTGAACTCTCGCTCCAGGCTGTGCAGCAGGGCCTTGAGGTCCAGGGAGTAGGTGTCGTGTTCGCGAGCCTGGCAGGGCGGTATTGGCCACTTCTGGGCCATTTGTGCATCGATGGCATGACGGATGCTTTGCTGGATGTAGAAACGGTCCATAAACACCTCGGGGCAGGGAGAGGCTCTTATTGTTTTATGACCCCATCCAAGGGTGAAGCGATAGCGTGCACTGAGGCGGCCAGCGATCCTTGTACTGTTTTCCTGCGGGAACAGTCGTCGCTGGATCTGAGTACAGCACAGGTTTTTTTCCGACGGGGTGACCATTCGTCCATTCATGGGGCCGACGAAAATGGCTGCGGGCGTTGCCCTTCGGTGCCTTGAGGCGTTTGCCAGGCGAAAAAAAACGGGTGCGGCCACCGACGCCGCACCCGTCGAAGAAAAGCTTCAGAGCTCCGGCTTCATGTCAGATTGCGTTGGCCAGGGGCGCAGGGCGCCGGGAAGCCAGGCTCACTACCACGAAACTGACCAGGCCCACGACCAGGCTGTAGTAGATCGGCGTGTTGGCATCCAGGCCGTCCTTGAACATGAAGAACAGTGCGGTGATGAAGCCCAGGCTCATGCTGGTGATGGCGCCAGCGGTGGTGGCGCGCTTCCAGTAGATGGCGCCGATCAGCGGGATCAGCATGCCGCCCACCAGCAGGTTGTAGGCCAGGGTCAGGGCGCTGATCACATCGCTGACCACCAGGGCGATGCCCAGGACCACCACACCCAGCAGCAGGGTGGCGATACGGTTCTCATGGACATCACCATTGCCGCTTGTACGACCGCCCCGTAGCCGCGGCAGCAGGTCCTGGGTCACGGTGGTGGAGGCCGCCAGTAGGCCGGCGCTGGCGGTGGACATCAGCGCCGCCAGGGCGGCGGCGATCACCAGGCCGCGGATGCCGTTGGGCAGGCTGGTCTCGACGATGCTGGCAAAGGCGTTGTTGACGTTGTCCAGATCGGGCAGCAGCACCTTGGCGGCCATGCCGATCAGCGCGCCGGCCAGGCCATAGAGCACGCAATAGATACCGGCGGCGGTGCCGGCGACCTTGGCCACTGTTTCGCTCCGGGCGGTGAACACCCGCTGCCAGATGTCCTGGCCAATGAAGATGCCGAAGAAGTAGATCAGGAAGTAGGTGAGGATGGTGTCCCAGCCGATGGCGGTGAAGTCGAAATAGCTGGCCGGCAGCTTGGCTACCAGGGTGTTCCAGCCGCCGGCGTCGGCGATCGACATCGGCATCAGCAGGAATACCAGGCCGATGGTCATGATCAGGAACTGCACGATATCGGTCAGGGTCAGCGACCACATGCCGCCGATGGTGGAGTAGAGCACCACCACGCCGCCGCCCACCAGGATCGAGACCCAGAACGGCAGGCCGAACAGCACCTGCATCACAGTGCCGATGGCGATGGTCGAGGTGGCGCCGATCATCAGTGCGTAAACCAGCATGATCAGGCCGCTGGCGTGGCGTGCTGCCGGGTTGTAGCGACGCTCAAGCACCTGGGTCACGGTGTAGATCTTCAGCTTCAGCAGGGGTTTGGCCAGGAACAGGCTGAGGCCGACGATGCCCAGACCGATGGCGCCGCAGAGCCAGAAGCCGGAGATGCCATGGACATAGCCCAGGCGCACGGTGCCGATGGTCGAGGCGCCGCCCAATACGGTGGCCGCCATAGTGCCCAGGTAGAAGCCCGGCCCGAGGTTGCGGCCGGCTACCAGATAGTCGTCACGGGTCTTGGCCCGGCGCATGCCGTACCACCCCAGGGTGATCATGCCGGCGGCATAGATCAGTACTACGAGAATATCCAAGCCCATGTTGGGGTCCTCACAAACAGGTTGTTATTGTGGTCGCCCGCGTCTGCGGGTGGTCAGCCGGTGCTCCGGCAGGGTTACAGGGGTTAGGTCAGGCCTGATGGGGCCGGGGGGCAGCGAAAGCGCTCCGGGAGCCAGAACCTTGCGCCGCCCAGCCGGGCTCTACAGTGCTCGGGCACTCAACTGCGAGGCTTGCGCAGCCTTGGTGGCTTGGCTGCGAGGGTCATCGGGGCCATACACCGCTGGCGGTTCCGGGAACAGGCTGAGCAGCGCCAGGTACAGCAGCGAGGCCAGGCCCAGGGTCACCGGCAGGCTGATATCGATGCCGTCTGCCAGGTTGCCCAGGGGGCCGACGAACTGCCCCGGCAGGTTGACGAAGCACAGGCCCACCAGGGCGCTGGGAATCCAGGCCCCCAGGCCACGCCAGTTCCAGCCGTGGTTGAACCAGTAGCGCCCGCCGCGCTCACCACGGGTGAACACTTGCAGGTCATCCGGGCAGTAGTAGCCGCGGCGAACCAGCAGGCCGATCAGCATGATCACCATCCACGGGGTGGTGCAGGTGATGATCAGCACGGCGAAGGTCGAAACGCTCTGCACCAGGTTCGCCGCGAAGCGCCCGATAAAGATGAAGGCGATCGATAGCACGCCGATCAGCAGGGTCGCCTTGACCCGCGACAGCAGTCGTGGGAACACGCTGGACATGTCCAGCCCGGTGCCATACAGCGAGGTGGTGCCGGTGGACATGCCGCCGATCACCGCGATCAGGCACACCGGCAGGAAGAACCAGCTCGGCGACACCGCCAGCAGCCCGCCGACATAGTTGTTGGCGGCGATGTAGTCCGGCGCCTTGACCGCCACGATGGTGGCGGTGGCCAGGCCGAAGATGAACGGGATCAGGGTGGCGAACTGCGCGGCGATCACCGCCAGCATGATGCGCCCCTTGGGGGTGTGCCGCGGGATGTAGCGTGACCAGTCGCCGAGGAAGGCACCGAAGGAAATCGGGTTGCTCATGGCCACCAGCGCGGCGCCGATGAAGGCCGCCCAGAAACCCGCCTGGCCCATGGCCAGGGTGCCGGCGAAGTGGCTGTCGAAGGCCGGGGCGAAGGCGAAGATCCCCAGCAGGAACAGCAGGCTGGCGGCCCACACGGCGATGCGGTTGACCCACAGCATGAAGCGGAACCCGTAGATGCATACCGTCAGCACCAGCAGTGCGAACAGGCCGTAGGCCAGGCCCAGGGTCAGGTCGGTTTCCGGCAACTGCGCCAGGCGCTTGGCGCCGCCCACAAGGGCGTCGCCCGAGCTCCACACCGAGAGCGAGAAGAAGGCGATGGCGGTCAGCAACGACAGGAACGAGCCAACGATGCGTCCGTGCACACCGAAATGCGCGCCGGAGGACACCGCGTTGTTGGTGCCGTTGATCGGCCCGAACAGGCCCATGGGTGCGAGGATCAGTGCACCCAGGGTCACTCCCAGGACAATTGCCCAGAGCCCGGCCTGGAACGACAGGCCGAACAGCACCGGGAAGCTGCCCAGCACAGCGGTGGCGAAGGTATTGGCGCCGCCGAAGATCAGGCGAAACAGGTCGCTGGGGCCGGCGTCGCGTTCGTGGTCGGGGATCTGTTCCACCCCGTTGGTTTCAATGCTGCTAAGGCTTTTTTCTTTGTTGTTGTTATTCATGATCTGCTCCGATCACATTGGCTAAGGGGGGGGCAGCCCTTCCGGCATAGCGGACAAATGTTCGTGACAGGCCAGCCAAAGGCCTTGTTGTTGTTTGCGAAACACAATGGTTTCGCGTTCCTGGCTGAAGTGTTGCTCTCCTTGCATGCGCAGCTGTGTGGCCACGTCATGAATAAACACGGCGACATCGCCCTGCAGGCTGACGACGGCGTTGCTCGAGGTGCATGACAACACCTCGAAGCCGTCCTCAGCGCGCCACTGATCCCACAGTGCCTGGTAGGCATCGCGTGACAGCAGCGGCTGAGGAAGGGTGTAGAAAACGAAACTGGCATCGGCGCTGAACGCCGCGAAGTAGGCTTCGCGGTCGTTACGGGCGAAGGCCGCGACCAGTTCGGCCGCGGCGTTGAGGACGTTCTGTTGGTCGCTCATGGCCGGGACTCAGCGATGGGTCACGCCAGGCAGTACGCAGAGCATTTCGTACAGCAGGTTGGCGCCCAGCAGCGAGGTATTGCCGGTGGTGTCATAAGGTGGCGAAACCTCCACCAGGTCGCAGCCCACCAGGTCCAGGCCCTGGCAGCCACGGACAATCTCGATGGCCTGGATGGTGGTCAGGCCCCCGATTTCCGGGGTGCCGGTGCCTGGGGCCCAGGCCGGGTCGATGCCGTCGATGTCGAAGCTCAGGTACACCGGGCCGTTGCCGACTTTCTCGCGGACTTCGGCCATCAAGGGCTCCAGGGATTTGTGCCAGCATTCTTCGGCCTGGACCACGCGAAAGCCCTGCTTGCGGCTCCAGTTGAAGTCTTCGGCGGTGTAGCCCTGGGCGCGCAGGCCGATCTGCACCACGCGGTCGCAGTCCAGCAGGCCTTCTTCCACAGCGCGGCGGAAGGTGGTGCCGTGGGCGATCTTTTCACCGAACATGTGGTCGTTGACATCGGCGTGGGCATCAATGTGCACCAGCCCGACCTTGCCGTGTTTCTTGTGGATGGCCCGCAGGATCGGCAGGGTGATGGTGTGGTCGCCGCCCAGTGTCAGGGGAATCACGTTGTGTTCGAGGATGCCGTCATAGGCTTCTTCGATGATGCGCACCGCGTCCAGCAGGTTGAAGGTGTTGATCGCTACGTCGCCGATGTCTGCCACCGACAGCGAGTCGAACGGGGCAGCACCGGTGGCCATGTTGTAAGGGCGGATCATGACTGATTCGGCACGGATTTCCCGCGGGCCGAAACGGGTACCGGCACGCAGCGAGGTGCCGATGTCCAGGGGCACGCCGACGAACGCAGCGTCCAGGCCGGCAGCGGATTGCAGATGGGGAAGACGCATCATGGTGGCGATGCCGCCGAAGCGCGGCATTTCGTTGCCGCCCAGTGGTTGGTGGAGAATCTTGTCCACGGGATAGGCCTCATCGTTGTTTTATATTTATGGGGTCGACGGCGCAGTGAATCCTGCCCGAGCAACCGAGTGGGGCCGATTCTGCGAAATGTAGTGCGGGGAAAGAATCGCTACGAACAAATACTTAGTTCAGATTTTTCTAAACTAATGGCCGATGGCGCGCTAGACTCCCGCGCTGCTCCCCAGGCCTTTCGTGGCGAAGGAGCTGCTCCCGTCCGGTGGTGCAGCCATCGTGATCCGGGTTGCAAGGTTGGATTGAAAGCGGGCATGGAGGCCATCGGGGTTGCTTTTCCGCTCCTCGAGAACCCGCACCCTCGCCGCAGTGAGGTTGTCGTTTTGCCTGTTATCGGAGCCTGTCATGGCCAACGCTTTACCTGATCTGAAACTATTGCGCATCTTCGTCAGCGTGGTGCGGCATCAGGGGTTCGCCAACGCCCAGCACGAACTCAATCTTTCCACCTCGGCCATCAGCACCTACATGAGCCAGCTGGAGGCATCCCTGGGCCTGGTGCTCTGCCACCGTGGCCGCGGTGGTTTCAGCCTGACCAGCAAGGGCGAGTTGTTCCACCAGGAAACCCTGCGCCTGCTGGGCGAGCTGGAAGGTTTCGAACAGTACGCCGCAGCCCTCAAGGGCGAGCTTCGCGGGACCCTGAACCTGGGGGTGATCGACTCCACGGTGAGCGACAAGGCCCTGCCGTTCGCCGAGGCCATCGGCGCCTACAGCCAGGAGCATCCGGCGGTGCACCTGCACCTGTCGGTGATGAGCCCCCACGAGTTGCAACTGGGGGTGCAGGACAATCGCCTGGACCTGGCCATCGGCGCCTTTTCCACGCGCATGAGCGGCCTGGTCTACATGCCGCTGTACCGCGAGCAGCATTGGCTGTATTGCAGCAACCGCCACCCGCTGTACAGCGAGCGGCGCATTCCCGAGCAGGTGATCACCCAGCAACGCATGGTCGGCCGCGGCTACTGGAGCCAGGCCGAACTGGCCCGTCACGGCTTCAAGCACAGTGCGGCGACGGTAGAGAGCATGGAGGCGCAGTTGATCCTGGTGCTGTCCGGCGCCTACATCGGCTACCTGCCGGAACATTACGCCCAGGCCTGGGCGGACAAGGGCGATTTGCGGGTGCTGCTGCCGGCAACCTTCGGCTACCAGGCGCCGTTCTCCATGATCATGCGTCGCGGACGCGGTCGTGAACCGTTGATCCAGACCTTTCGCGACCTGCTCAAAGCCCAGCTCAACCAGTCATAAGGAGGTCCCATGTCTCGAGCACGCTGCGAGCGTTGCCTGCGCCCTGCGGGCCATTGTCTGTGCCCGCTGATTCCCCAGCTACCCAGCCGCACCCGAGTGCTGCTGTTGCAGCACCCCAGTGAGGTCAACCATGCCTTGAACACCGCGCGTCTGGCGGCGTTGGGGCTGACCAACGCCGAACTGGTGGTGGGGGAGGTGTTCGAGGAGCTGCCGACGTTGCTCGACCAGCCCGGATATCGAGCTTGCCTGCTGTTCCCGGCGGATGATGCCCGGCCATTGCAGGCCTATGTCGAGATGGACGACCCGATGCTGCTGGTGGTGCCCGACGGCACCTGGCGCAAGGCGCGCAAGTTGCTGCACCTCAATCCGTTGCTGGCGGCGCTGCCACGGGTGACCCTGGCGAGCGCGGTGGAGTCTCGCTATCGCCTGCGCAAGGCCCCGGGCCCGGGAGCCTTGTCCACTGTGGAAGCGATCGTGCAGGCATTGCAGGTACTGGAAGCACCTGCTTCGTTCGAACCGCTATTGCGGCCTTTCGAGGCTCTGATCGAAGGGCAAATTGCCGCGATGGGCGAAGACACCTACCAGCGCAACCACGCCAAATCCTGACCGCTCCCGAATCCGGAGCCGCAGGCGGTGATGGCGCGCGCAAGGGCTCCGCTCTTCCCGGCCACCCCACAAACCTTCAGGAGCGCCGCAGGGTCTTCTGCCGCAGGATATAGAGACTTACCAGCACCGCGCTGGTCAGCATGAAGCCCCGGGCCCAGGGCGATGGCACCAGGTAGCAGGAGAAACCGATGCTCAACCACATCAGGCCGATGGCGTAGACCTTGCCCTTGAGCGGAATGCCGTTGCCGTCGAGATAGTCGCGGATCCACGGACCCAGGTGCGGGTGGTTTACCAGCCATTGGTAGAAGCGTGGCGAGCTGCGGGCAAAGCAGGCGGCTGCCAGCAGCAGGAAAGGCGTGGTAGGCAATACAGGAAGGAAGATGCCCACTACCCCCAGCGCTACGCTCGACCAGCCGATGGCCAGCAGAACGTAACGCCATAGCAGGGGGCGTTGGCCTATGGGCTTGGCCATAGGCAACGACTCAGTGGTGGCGCGGCTTGAGCAGTGCAGGTTTTTCGTCGGGTGCGTTGCACAGCAGGTACAGCGCGGTCAGCGCTTCCGGGATCTGCACGATCATGTCGTCCATCAGGTTGGCATCGCTGGCGATGTCGGAGAACTCCGGCTGTTCATCGAACAGGCCGGAACCCACCATGATCGGCAGCAGCATCTCGCTGACTTCTTCCTCGGCGGTTTCGAACCAGGCCGCTTCACGCAGGAACACGCCTTCCATGAAGCCGATGCACCAGCCGCGCAGGTCGGAGTCGTCCGGGTCCTCGCCCAGGTCGAGTTCGCAGGGCAGCTCGAATTCTTCGTCGGAAGCCAGTTGACGGGCGATGTGCGCCTTGAGGGCCAGCAGGGTCGACTCGATGGCTTCGCGTTCGGCGTCGTCACGGTAGTGCGGCTCTTCGGCGAACAGGGCGTCGATCCATTCACGGTCCGGAACGCTTTCCGAGCAGATGGACAGCGCGGTCAGGTAGCCGTGAGCGGCCACGTAGTCCAGCGCCTCGTCGTGCAGATCATCTGCATCGAGGAAGACTTGCAGGCGGGTTAGTTGCTCAGCGAAGGACATTGACGGCTACCTTGGGGAATAAACGATGCTGAATTCTAGGCTTTCTTGCGCGCTCAAGCCAGCCGCGGTGCCGATTTGAGCGGTTCTAAAGGTTACCAGCGGTCCATTGTCGGTGCCCTTTGCCGGGAAGGGGTCGGGTATACTCGCGCGTTTTGTGATGCCCTGCAGGCTGGCCGTCCGCTTCGGACAAGTGCGCTTACGCAAATGTCGGTGAAGCGTGCCGGTTTTTCGTCCAGTCTGCCCCCAGGGATTTCAGCGATTTTTGGAGTTTTTCATGCTCGAACAGGCTCAACGCGTCCTCAAGGACATCTTCGGCTACGACAGTTTCCGTGGTCGCCAAGGTGCGATCATTGAGCGCGTGGCCAGCGGCGGCGATGCCTTGGTACTGATGCCCACCGGCGGCGGCAAGTCGCTGTGTTTCCAGGTTCCGGCGCTACTTCGCGAAGGGCTGGCGGTGGTGGTTTCGCCGTTGATCGCGCTGATGGACGACCAGGTTGCGACCCTGGAGGAACTCGGTGTCGCAGCGGCAGCCCTGAACTCCACCCTCAGCCCCGAGCAGCAGCGTGACCTGGCCGCGCGCATCCGGCGCGGCGAAGTGAAGATGCTCTACCTGGCCCCCGAGCGCCTGGTCCAGCCGCGCATGCTGGCGTTTCTGCAGAGCTTGGAAATCGCCTTGTTCGCGATTGATGAAGCCCACTGTGTGTCCCAGTGGGGCCACGACTTCCGCCCCGAATACCTGCAATTGGGGCAACTGGCGCAGATGTTTCCCCAGGTGCCGCGCATTGCCCTGACCGCCACGGCTGACAAGCGCACCCGGGAAGAGATCGTCAATCGCCTGCACCTGCAGGACGCCGAGCGTTTTCTCTCCAGCTTCGACCGGCCGAACATCTTCTATCGCATCGTGCCCAAGGAGCAGCCCCGCAAGCAGTTGCAGGCCTTCCTCAACGAGCGGCGCAGCGATGCCGGGATCGTCTATTGCCTGTCGCGCAAAAAGGTCGATGAAGTAGCTGCATTTCTCTGCGAGCAGGGCTTCACCGCGCTGCCCTACCATGCCGGGTTGCCCAATGAGCTGCGGGCCTATCACCAGAAGCGCTTCCTCAATGAAGAAGGCCTGATCATGGTGGCCACCATTGCCTTCGGCATGGGCATCGACAAGCCCAACGTGCGCTTCGTGGCCCACATGGACTTGCCCAAGTCACTGGAAGCCTACTACCAGGAGACCGGTCGCGCTGGCCGTGACGGCCTGCCGGCAGATGCCTGGATGGCTTATGGGCTGCAGGACGTGCTGATGCTCAAGCAGATGCTGCAGAACTCCGAGGGCGACGAGCGCCACAAGCGTCTTGAGCAGCACAAGCTCGATGCGATGCTGGCCCTGTGCGAGGAAACCCGTTGCCGGCGCCAGACCCTGCTGGCCTATTTCGATGAAGACATGCCGCAACCCTGCGGCCACTGCGACAACTGCGTCGATGGCGTACAGACCTGGGACGCCACTGAGCCGGCACGCCAGGCGCTGTCGGCGATCTATCGCACTGGCCAGCGCTACGGCGTCGGTCATCTGGTGGATGTGCTGCTGGGCAAGGACACGGAGAAGGTTCGCAGTTTCGGCCATCAGCACCTGTCGGTATTTGGTGTCGGCAAGGCCCGCAGCGAAGGCGAATGGCGTTCGCTGTTCCGCCAGCTGGTGGCCCGCGGCTTGGCGGATATCGACCTGGAAGGCTACGGCGGCCTGCGCCTGAGCGACAGCTGCCGCCCGCTGCTCAAGGGCGAAGTGACCCTGGAGTTGCGTCGTGATCTCAAGCCGCAAACCACCCCCAAGAGCAGCACCAGCCAAGCCAGCCAGCTGGTACGGGGCGAGGAGCGCGAGCAGTGGGAGGCGCTGCGGGCCCTGCGGCGCAAGCTGGCGGAAGAACATGGAGTGCCGCCCTATGTCATTTTCCCCGATTCCACCTTGCTCGAAATGCTTCGCAGCCAGCCCGGCTCCATGGCCGAAATGGCCGAGGTCAGCGGCGTGGGCGCGCGTAAGCTGGAGCGTTATGGCGCAGCCTTCCTCGAAGTCCTCGGCGGCGGCGTCGAGGCGCCGAAAGTGGTTGCCGACCTGCGCCATGAACTGATCACCCTGGCTCGCGCAGGGATGACCCCCGTGCAGATCGCCGGCCAGTTGCAGTGCACGGAAAAGAACGTCTACACCCTGCTCGCCGAAGCCATCGGCAAGCAGCAAATTTCGCTGGAGCAGGCCCTGGACTTGCCGGAAGACCTGCTGGGAGAGATCCAGGATGCGTTCCTCGACGGCGAGGGCGAGTTGCCGCCAGTGGCCGAAGTTATCCCGATGTTTGCCGGACGGGTGCCGGAAGGGGTGCTGTATTGCGTGCGTGCGGCCTTGGAGTCGGAGTTTGAAATGTGAAGGGGTGCGTCAATGTTGTAACGATTCAGTCCCTTACAGGCCTTGCCTCCGGGCAAGGGGCATGCTTAGCTGACTAATAATTAGTTTTTCCTTATTTTCAGTCTGATCATGAGTGTTTTATGCCGTTAACCGATGAACACCGTTTTGGTATGCAGCTGGCGCATATGTCTCGCGGCTGGCGTGCCGAACTGGACCGCCGCCTGGCGGGGCTCGGCCTGTCCCAGGCCCGCTGGCTGGTGCTGTTGCATTTGGCCCGCTTCGAAGAGGCACCCACTCAGCGCGAGCTGGCGCAAAGCGTCGGCGTAGAAGGGCCGACCCTGGCTCGCTTGCTGGACAGCCTGGAAACCCAGGGCCTGGTTCAGCGCCAGTCGGTGGTGGAAGATCGCCGGGCGAAGAAAATCGTTCTCTGTCCGTCCGCCCGCCCCTTGATCGAACAGATCGAAACCATCGCCACCGCCCTGCGTCATGAGCTGTTCGTTGGCGTTGACGAAGAAGACCTGCGGGTCTGCATTCGCGTTCATGAGCGCATCCTGGCCAATCTGGAAAAATCCTGACGCCTTCTCCGGGGTTGCCTGACCCCGGTTTGTCTCGTTTCTCTCTCATTCTGAATTCAAGCCTGCTGCGCCCAGGGGCGTTTCTTGCGTGCCTGTCAGAAGGTCTGGCCCAGATTCAGCGACAGGGCTTTCTGGTTGTCGTCGTTGAAGCCGTAGCTGAAGTTCAGCGGCCCCAGCGGCGTGTCGAAGCCGAGAAAGATGCTCGCCGCGTTGATGTAGCCGCTGTCGAAGGCATTATCGTTGTTCCACGCCCGGCCCCGTTCCAGCGAGCCTCCCAGGTACAGTGGAAAGTCCAGGGGCAGGTAGGAGCGCGGTGTCAGGCGACGGAAGTACACGGCGTGAGCCAGGCTGATGTTCTGCCCGGAGAGGGCGTCCTGGCGGAAACCGGACAGTTGTCGAGCTCCACCGAGCAGGAAGCTGGACGTCACCACGTCGGCGTTGTCCAGGGTCCGGCCATAGCGACCGCCCAGGACAAAGGTATTGGGGCCGCTGCTCAGCGCCTTGTCCAGCTTGAACTCCCACTGCCGGTAGCGATTGTCCGAACCCAGGCTGGGTTCGAACTGGCGCAGGCTCAGCTTGATGTCTTCGCCGGAGTGAGGAAAGTAGACGTTGTCCAGCGAGTCGAAGGAGTACTGCAGCTGGTAGTAGCCTTCGTTGAAGTTTTCGCTGGGCAGGTTATGGTCGCCGATGCGCACATCGGCCTTGCCCCAGGCTTCGCCGACGCCGAAACGCACTTCGCCGCTGTTGCCGATCTGGCGCCCAAGGTTGAGCCCGAAACCGTAGCGTTCCACGCGGTATTCGGCGATCGGGTCGTTGTCCAGCACCGCCTCGACGTTCTGCGCTTCGGCGGCGATGAAGGGCGCAATGAAGTAGCGTGAACCGGCATCCAGTGGCTGGTAGAACTCGCTGTAGAGTTCCTGCTGATCACCAATCTGCACCCGGGTCAGCCATTCTGCACCCAGGCTGTTGATGCCGTTCATGCGATAGCTGGCGCCGATATTGAACGCGCTGTCGCCACGCATGTCATCGGACAGGTTCAGCCCCAGGCGCAGGTAGTCGGTACCGCTGCGCTTGCCCCGGGCGCTGATCACCAGCGTGTTGTCCTGGCCCTTGTGGGTGACGCGATACTGCACCTGTTCGAAGAAATCCAGGCCGTACAGGGTGCCCATGTCGGTTTCCAGGCGGCCCAGGTCCAGCGGCTCGCCGATGCGCTGGCGGATGTAGTAGCGGATCACTTCGTCGCTGACCTTGGAGTCGTTTTCCACCTTGATCGCGCTGATGATCGGCGTGCGCTGGCTGGGCTGGCGCGCAGCGGTCAGTTCGGCGTCCAGCGCATGGGCCGGGCGCAGACGGGCCAGGCGCGCGTCGAGGATGCGGGTGGCGCGGTAGCCGGCGTCGATCATTTCCTGGGCCCGGCCAAAGTCGGTAACGCCAAAGCTCGACAGCGCTGGCTGGATCAGCACGTCGTCCTTGTGCAGCGCCGCCAGTTGCACCTCCGAGTTGCGCCGGGTCATCAGGGTGATGGACTGGTTCAGCACGTCGACCACGGTATTGAGTTGCTTGCGCGAACGCAGCGGTGTGCCGATGTCCACCACGATGGCGATGTCGACCCCCATGTCCCGCGCTACGTCCAGGGGAATGTTGTCGGTCATGCCGCCGTCCACCAGCAGACGGCCATCCAGTTCCACCGGTGCGAACACGGCCGGGATCGACATGCTGGCGCGGATCACCTGGGGCAGGTGGCCCTTGCGAAACACCACTTTCTCGCCGCTGGCGATATCGGTAGCCACGGCCCGGAAGGGGATCGGCAGCTTGTCGAAGTCACGGGTATCGCTGGCGTGGGCCAGTTTGCTTTCCAGCAGCAGCGCCAGGTTCTGTCCCTGGATCACCCCCAGCGGCAGGCCCAGGCTGCCGTCGTCGCGGAAGCTGAGTTTCTGCTTGACCAGGAAATCCCGATCGTCCTGCTTGCGCCGGAACGGCACGTCTTCCCGGGGCGGGGCATCGGACAAGGCTTGTCGCCAGTCGATGTCCAGCGCGAGCTTTTCCAGTTCGTCGATCTTGTAGCCCGAGGCATACAGCCCGCCGATCACTGCGCCCATGCTGGTCCCGGCGATGGCGTCGATGCGGATGCCCTGTTCCTCCAGGGCCTTGAGCACCCCGATGTGGGCCAGGCCGCGGGCGGCGCCCCCAGACAGCACCAGGCCGATTTTCGGTCGTGGCGCTTCGGCAGCGTGAGCGAGCAAGGGCAGCAGGCAGAGGAACAGGCAGGACAGCAGGCGGCGCATTACGGTTCTCGGGGCGGGCGATAAAGCCGGCTATTATAACGACGCCCTTGAACCCAGGAGTCGGCCGTACCATGACTGAACGTAAACCCGAAGTGATCATCACCTATTGCACCCAGTGCCAGTGGCTACTGCGGGCGGCGTGGCTGGCCCAGGAACTGTTGAGCACCTTCAGCGACGATTTGGGCAAGGTGTCCCTGGAGCCGGCGACCGGTGGGGCCTTTCGCATCACCTGCGATGGCGTGCAGATCTGGGAGCGCAAGGCCGATGGTGGCTTTCCCGAGGCCAAGGTGCTGAAGCAGCGGGTTCGCGACCAGATCGACCCCGAGCGCGACCTGGGCCACAACGACCGTACTCAGTGAGAGCCGGCTTCAGCCGTGGCTGCCTTGCTGCCCGAACCCGCCGACAGGCGGCTTGAAACCACGATGGCAACGATGATCAAGGCCCCACCGAACAACATGCGCAGGGTCGGGTTTTCGCCGAACAGCAACCAGGCCACGGTAATTCCGTAGACCGGTTCCAGGGCAAACACCACCGCTGCGGTGCGCGCCTTGATCACTGCCAGGCTGGCAACAAACAGGCTGTGGGCCAGACCGGTGCAGAAAATTCCCAGCAGGCTGATCCACAGCCAGTCCATGGCCCGCACCTGGCCAAGCTCGGGAGCCGCCACCGGCAACAGGCACAAGGCGACCACCACGTTTTGACAGAGCGCCGCCTGCACCGCGGGTATCCGCCCGGAGCTGGCACGGTTGTTCAGCGACAGCAGCGCAAACAGCAGGCCCGAGCCCACGGCCCAGAGCAGGCCGGTGGTGGCCTGGCTCGCCAAGTCGAAGTCCGGGGTCACCAGCACCAGGCCGATGCTGACCAGCAGCACCAACAGCATTTCGTTGAAGCGGATCCGCTCGCGGAAGATCAGGCCTTCGAGAATCACCGTGAACGCCGGAAAGCTGGCAAAGCCCAGGGTCGCGATAGCCACCCCCGCGACCTTCACCGCCACGAAGAAACTCACCCAGTGCCCGGCCAGCAGCAGGCCGCTGAGCAGCAGGCGCCGCCAGTCGGTGGCGGCCAGTTTCTGCCAGGGGGTGTTGCTCGCCAGGCGGGCGAAGACGCCCAGGGCGAGCACGGCAAAGGCTGCGCGGCCGAAGACGATGACCGCGGGCGAAGCGGCGGCGAGCTTACCGAATACACCGGTCAGGCCGAACATCAGGGCACCGATATGCAAGGCGCCAAGGGCGGTACGCGGAGTCATTTTTATCCTTAACCACAAGACGGGCAGTAATGGCCTTAGGCGGCAATGGGCTCAGTCTAGGGGCGGGGCGGCCTGTTGGTCTGTCGCGATCCTGGCGTTTTTTGTCGAGGGATTAGCGTCTGCCCCTTGGCGCAGTTGGCGCGGCGAGTGGCCGTACTGCCGCAGTATCGCCGCACCAAAAGCACTCTGGGAGCTATAGCCCACGCGGCTGGCGATTTCGCCCATGGGCAAGGTCGATCCGCGCAACAGTTCCAGGGCCATGTGCAAGCGCCGGCGTCGAACGTATTCCATGGGGCTGGCCCCGCACTCGGCGATGAACCGTGCATGCAGGCGGGCCGCGGACAGCCCGGTGATACGGGCCAGGTCGGCCACCTGCAAGGGGTGGGCGGCGTGACGATCGATATGGGCATTCAGGGCGGCATAGGGCAGGCGGCGCTCGCCGGGCTGGCTGTCGGCGCGATGATTGAGGCTGGCCAGCAGCAAGACCGCGCCTTGCAGGGCAATCAAGGGGTCGTCCACCGGGCTGTCCGCCAGCCAGTTGACCAGGCGGCTCTGGCTCGGCCCCAGGACCTGGTGTCGGGGCGCATCGAGCAAACGCCGGCTGGCCTCGGCATGTTCCCCCAACGATTGCTGCACCCAGTGTTCGCCGGGTATGTCCAGCACCAGGCAATGGCTGCCGCTGGGGCTGCCGCAGACATGCCGGGCGCCGGCCGGCACCACCACAAAGCTCTGCTGCTGCACCTGGCTGCCCTGGCCTTCGACTTCGAAATCGAGCTGGCCACGCAGGCCGAACACCAGCTGCGCATGTTCGTGGCTGTGGGCGATCAGGTCATGGGTGTAGTGGCGCAGGGTGAGGATAGATCCCATCACGGTCTCCTTGGCAGGCGGCCAGTCTACACCGGTGGTTGGACGTTTCGCGCTGTCATCGCACTGCCGCATTTGTGTCATGGGCTATTAATCGCTGGGGCGCAAGCTCGCAAAAAATCCAGGAGAGCGTCCATGACCCATGCCGAACTCGCCAAGCCCAGCCGCAAGCAACGGGTGCGGACCCTGTGGATTTCAGACGTGCACCTGGGCACCCGGGATTGCCAGGCCGAACACCTGGCACGCTTTCTCAAGGCCTATCACGCCGATCGGATCTATCTGGTGGGCGACATCATCGATGGTTGGAAGCTGCGCGGCGGCATGTACTGGCCACAGGCCCATACCAACGTGATCCGGCGCCTGCTGACCATGAGCAAGCGCGGTACCGAGGTGATCTACGTCACCGGCAACCACGACGAATTCCTGCGGCGCTACTCCAAGCTGGTTCTCGGCAATATCCAACTGGTGGACGAGGCGGTGCATGTCACTGCGGACGGGCGCCATCTGCTGGTGATCCACGGCGATCAGTTCGATGTGATTACCCGCTATCACCGCTGGCTGGCCTTTCTCGGCGACTCGGCCTACGAATTCACCCTGACCCTCAACCGGTGGCTCAACCACTGGCGGGCGCGTTATGGCTATGGCTACTGGTCGCTGTCGGCCTACCTCAAGCACAAGGTCAAGACGGCGGTGAGCTTCATCAGCGATTTCGAGGAAGCTATTGCCCACGAATGCGTCAAGCGCGAGTTGCACGGGGTGGTCTGCGGCCACATTCACCATGCCGAGATCCGTAAGGTGGGCGAGGTGGATTACCTCAATTGCGGTGACTGGGTGGAGTCCTGCACGGCCCTGATCGAGCACTGGGACGGCAGCATCGAACTCTATCGCCTGGCCGAGGCCCAGGCCCGTGAGGCCCAGCTCAAGGCGGAGCGGATGAAAGTCGCGGAGCCGGCCTGAGCCCGGGGCCGACCGGCGTTTTTCAGGCCGGGCTGGCCTGCTCCATGGCCGCCTTGTACAGCGACTGCCGGGGCTGGGCGAACAGCCGTTGCAGCATGGGCTCGAAGAAGCTCAGGGGCAGGCTCTCGTAGGCCGGATCGAAGGCGGCGGCGTCGTACTTGGCGCAGAACTCGGCGGTGTACTGGTACAGCGGGTGGTCACTGAACTGCTCGCGCAGGTGGCGATCCATGCCCAGGTGATGGAAGAAGTAGTAACCCTGGAAGATCCCGTGTTTCTCCACCATCCACAGGTTTTCCGGGCTGACAAAGGGCTTGAGAATGGCGGCGGCGATATCCGGATGGTTATAGGAACCCAGGGTATCGCCAATGTCGTGGAGCAAGGCGCAGACCACGTATTCCTCGTCGCGCCCGTCGTGCCAGGCGCGGCTGGCGGTCTGCAGGGAATGGGTCAGGCGGTCCACCGGGAAGCCGCCGAAGTCGCCTTCCAGCAATTGCAGGTGGGCCAGGATGCGTGTCGGCAACTGCTTGGCGTAGGCACTGAAGTCCGCGGCAATGATCGCCCAGTCCTCCTGGGTGCCGTTCTGCATATGGGTAAAGCGCGCCTGGGTGTTCATCGGTCATCCTCTTGTTGTCATGGGGCGGGTCTGCAAGGCCTCGCCCTGTGGGGAGCCGCTTGCGGCCCCGTGGGGTTTAGAAGGGCACCTTGCCCAGGATCATGTCGCGGTACATGACGAAGTCCCCCAGCAGGCTGTACAGCGGATGCTGGAAGGTGGCCGGGCGGTTTTTCTCGAAGAAGAAATGCCCGATCCAGGCGAAGCCATAGCCGGCTATCGGCAACACCAGCAGCAGCCACCAGGCGCCTTTGCCGATGGCCAGGGCGAGGATGAAGATCACCAGGCTGGTACCGATGAAGTGCAGGCGTCGGCAGGTGCTGTCGCTGTGCTCGCTCAGGTAGTAGGGATAGAACTCGGCAAAGCTGTTGAACTGTCGGATGTTTTCCATGGCCGCGATCTCTTTGTCTGTTGTTCTGTCGGCGGATGTTCGGCGGGGAGCTTATTTGAGTCTAGAGTCCTTGGCGGTGCAGGCCAGTGACAATAGGCGCCACTTTAGTATCCTTGGGAAATTGGCCGTAGCATGCGGCTCATCATGTAAGTACCCCTCATGAGCGAACGAACGACTTCTGCAAGCTGGACCCTGGGAATCGTCAAGGCCCTGGAGATGGACGGCCTGGATTGTCGGGCCTTGTTCAAGCAGCTGGGGCTCGACTACGGTGCCCTGGAAGATCCCGACGCGCGCTTCACCCAGGACTCCATGACCCGGCTCTGGCAGCGCGCCGTCGAGCTTTCCGGCAACCCGGCGATCGGCCTGAACATGGGCAAGGTGGTGCGTCCAGCGTCTTTTCACGTGGCTGGGTATGCATTGATGTCGAGTCGTACCCTGGCGGAGGGGTTTCAGCGGCTGGTGCGTTATCAGCGGATCATTGCCGAAAGCGCTGACTTGAGTTTCCGCCTTCTTCCCGAGGGCTATGCACTGATTCTGACGGTGCATGGCGACCATCTGCCGCCCACTCGGCAAAGTGCCGAGGCTTCGCTGGCCTGTGCCCTGGCCTTGTGCGGCTGGCTGACGGGGCGCGCGTTGCAGCCGCGCAAGGTGTTGCTGCAGGGCGAGCAGCCCGGGGACCTGCAACCCTACAAGGACATGTTCCACGCGCCCCTGGTGTTTGCCGCGCCCTTTGATGCGCTGATCTTCGAGCGTGCCGACATGGAGGCCACGCTGCCCACCGCCAACGAGGCCATGGCCCTGCTGCACGATCGTTTCGCCGGCGAATACCTGGCGCGCTTCTCCGAAAGCCGGGTGACCCACAAGGCGCGGCAGGTCTTGTGTCGCCTGCTGCCCCAGGGGGAGCCCAAGCGTGAGATGGTGGCGCAGACGCTGCACCTGTCCCAGCGCACCTTGCAGCGCCGGCTGCAGGAAGAGGGCACCAGCTTCCAGACGCTGCTGGATGACACCCGCCGGGAACTGGCAGAGCAGTACCTGGCGCAGCCGCGCATGACCCTGCTGGAAATTGCCTACTTGCTGGGGTTTGCTGACCCGAGCAACTTCTTTCGTGCATTCCGCCGCTGGTTCGATGCCACGCCCGGTGAGTACCGGGCGCGGCTACAGGCCGCGCCGGCCCCG
The DNA here is from genome assembly GCF_017947325.1 of Pseudomonas sp. MWU349. Taxonomy (NCBI): domain Bacteria; kingdom Pseudomonadati; phylum Pseudomonadota; class Gammaproteobacteria; order Pseudomonadales; family Pseudomonadaceae; genus Pseudomonas; species Pseudomonas sp. MWU349. Next base: position 41,252 of record NZ_JAFEVP010000008.1, read on the forward strand.
GTCAATGACGCCAGAATGCCGGAATACACAACACGAACACCGTGATGATTTCCAGCCGGCCCAGGAGCATGCCCAGGGACAGGATCCACTTGGCGGCGTCCGGCAGGGTCGAGAAGTTGCCGGCCGGGCCGATGGTTTCGCCCAGGCCCGGGCCCACGCCCGACACGGTGCTGGCGGCACCGGTGAGGGCGGTCATCCAGTCCAGGCCCAGCAGCGACAGGGCCAGGGCGATCATGCAGATGGTGATGGCGAAGAAGAACGAGAAGGTCAGGATCGAGCGGACGATTTCTTCGTCCAGGCGATGGCCGTTGTACTTCTGCTTGATCACCGCCCGCGGGTGAATCAGTTGATTGAGGTTGGCCTTGAGCAGGATGTAGGCGACCTGGAAGCGGAAGATCTTGATCCCGCCGGCAGTGGAGCCGGAACAGCCGCCGACAAACCCCAGGTAAAAGAACAGCATCAGTGAGAAATTGCCCCACAGGCTGTAGTCGCCCAGGGCGAAGCCGGTGGTGGTGACCACCGACGTCACGTTCAGCGCCACGTGGCGCAGGGCCTCGAGCCAGTGCAGGTCGGTGGTCCACCAGTACCAGGTGCCGAGTACCAGCCAGGTCACCAGCAGCAGCCCGAGCAGGCCCTGGACCTGTTGGTCCTTGATCAGCGCACGGCGGTTGCCACGCAACGTGGCCACATAGAGGGTGAAGGGCAGGCTGCCGAGGATCATCACCACCACCGCCACCCAGTGCACCGCCGGTTGCTTCCAGTGGGCCAGGGAATCATCCGAGGTGGAGAAACCGCCGGTGGAGATCGCCGACATGGCGTGGTTGATGGCATCGAACACGCTCATCCCGGCCCACCAGAACGCCAGGCTACCGAAGATGGTAATGCCCACGTAGGTGGCGACGATCAGCCGGGCGACCATGTGCGAGCGCGGCATGACCTTTTCCGAGCGGTCCGAGGACTCGGTCTGGAACAGGCGCATGCCACCGATACGCAGCAACGGCAGGATCGCCACCGCCATGCCGATAAAGCCGATGCCCCCCAGCCAGTGCAGCATCGAACGCCAGATCAGGATCCCCGGGGACATACTGTCCAGGCCGCTGAGCACCGTGGCGCCGGTGGCGGTGATGCCGGACATGCTTTCAAAGAACGAGTCGGTGTAGCTGATGTGCTGGGTCAGCAGGAATGGCAGGGCGGCAAAGATGCATACCACCAGCCAACTGGAGACGGTCAGCAGGTACATGTCGCGGGGACGCAGATGAACATGCTCGGGGCGCCCGGGGATCACCAGGGCCAGGCCGGCGATAAAGGTGATCATGCTGGCCCAGAGGAAGGACGGCAGGTCGCCGGTACGCTCGAAGACCACCAGGGTCGCCATCGGCACCACCATGGCGATCGCCAGGGTGATGAGGAAGATGCCGATGATGAAACCAATGATCCTTAAGGTCGGCAACGCCATGTGTTCCGCTCGGGCTGGTAAATGAAGGGCGCCCATTCTACCTGCGGGGCAGGGCATGTAAACCGGCACCCGGCCGGCAGATCCCGCTAGAATGGCCGGACATTTTTTTCAGGAGGTGGCCGATGGAGGCTCTCGACGCTTTGCTCAACCGTGTTTCCGTGCCGCGCCTGGTGGAGCCTGCGCCTAGCGCCGCGCAGCGCGAAGCCTTGTTCGCCGCCGCCTTGCGCGCTCCGGATCATGGTCAGTTGCGCCCCTGGCGCTTCCTCACCGTCGAAGGTGCGGCGCGCGAGCAGTTGGGCCAGTTGCTGGTCGAGGCGGTACAGCTGCAGGGCGGCGAAGTGACTCAGGCGGCCCTGGACAAGGCGCGGGCCATGCCCCTGCGCGCACCGCTGGTGGTTGTGGTGGTCGCTCGCTTGCAGGAGCATTTCAAGGTGCCCAGGAGCGAGCAGTTGCTGGCAGCGGGCTGTGCGGCCCACGCTATCCTGCTGGCGGCCTACGCCCAGGGGATCGGCGCAGTATGGCGTACTGGCGAGTTGTCCTACTCGCCCCATGTAGCCAAGGGCCTGGGCCTGGAGGACGGCGAAGAGATCATTGCCTTCCTGTATCTTGGTACGCCGCTGAATGAGCCTCGGATCGCCCCCAAGGTCGATACCGCCGAGTTCGTCAGCGCCTGGACTGCCAGGGCCTGATTTTCCTCTTCTAACGCTGTGTATCTCGCGGGCAAGCCCGCTGTTGCCGGACCTGGCGGTAGCGGCTTGCCCGCGTTGCGTTCAGGCCTGCACCACGGCGCCGGGGACCAGGGGCAGTTCCAGGGTGGCGATGAAGCCGCCCTGAGGGTGGTTGGCCAGCAGCAGGCTGCCACCGTGACGCTCTGCGGCGCGACGAGCGATGGCCAGCCCCAGGCCATGGCCCGGAGCGCTTTGCCCCGGGGCGCGGAAGAAGGGTTCCCCCAGCTGGCTCAAGTGCTCGGCCTCTACGCCGGGTCCATGATCGCGCACGCTGATCTGGATCTTCTCGCCTTGGCGTTGGGCCGTGACTTCGATTGCGTGCCCGGCAGGGTTGAAGCGCTGAGCGTTGCGCAGCAGGTTGTCTACTGCCCGCTCCAGCATGGTCGGCCAACCGCGCAGGTGCAGCTGTGGCGGGGCGGTTATCAGCACCGGTTGTTCCGGGCAGGCCAGTTGCGCGTCTTTCTGCACGGCGACCAGCAAGGCGTTGAGGTCCACCTCTTCGGCGCTGGCGTTGTCCGCGTCGACCCGGGCCAACACCAGAATCTCGCTGATCAGCGCTTCCAGGCGGTCACATTCGCGGGTCAGCCGCGGCCAGAGCCTTTCCCTTTCTTCGGGGGCGGCCCGCTCCGCCAATGCCAGGGCGATGCGCAGGCGGGCCAGGGGCGAGCGCAGTTCGTGGGACACGTCCCGCAGCAGTTGGCGCTGGCTGCCGATCAGGCTCTGCAGGCGCGAGCCCATGCGGTTGAAGTCCCGGGCCAGTACACCGAATTCGTCGCGGCGGTTGGACAGGCGCGCCAGGCTGTTCTGCTGGTAGGTGGCCTGGCCCAGGTCATGTACCGCGCCGCGCAGGCGGCTCAGGGGGCGGGTGATGGACAGGGTGACCAGCAGGCTGAACAGGGTCAGCACCACCAGGGCGATGGCCAGGGCGCTGAGGGGCCAGGTCAGGCTGTCGCGGTGCCAGGCGTCCAGCTCCGGATGGGGGATGCGGTAGATGAATAGATAGGTGTCACCGGTTTTCGGGCTGGTGTATTCCGCCGTCAGGCGGCGCCAGGGCAGGTGCCGGTCGTCATTGTTCTGCCGGGCTTCGAAGGCCGCAGCACGGCGCGGGAAGGTGCCGCGAACCACCGGGTCGCCGCTCTCGTTGAGCACCTGGACATCGATGTGGTACTGGCGCTTGCGCTGCTGGAGGATGTCCTGGGCAGCGTCCTCGCCCTGGTTCTCGTAGGTTTGTGTCCATTCCTCGGTCAGGCTGTTGAGGCCGGGGTGACGGCTGAGGATCCAGGCATCCTGATTGAGCATGTGCCCGAGCAGGATCGACAGCCCTGCAACCAGGGTGATGGCCAGCCAGAAGCTGGCCAGGATGCGCCAGAACAATGAACGCACAGGAACTCCTCGAACGCGAAAGCCCAGTGGGGGGAGGCCACTGGGCTGGGGGTGGACGCTAGCGCATTATTGCGCTTTTTGCGGTTGCTGCGCTTTCCAGGCCTTGAACTCGGCCCATTCGGCGCGACGCTCCTCTTGTTTCTTGACGATGGCATCAAACTCTTTCTGCTGCTCTGGCTTGAGCAGGGCGCGGATATCGGCCTGGGTTTTCTGGTGCTTGGCGGTCAGCTCATCCTTCATGGCTTTCTGGTCGGCCGGCGAGAGTTTCTCCAGGTACTTTTCCACCACGGCCTTGCGGTCGTGCATTTGCTCGCCCATCAGCTTGCCGATCTGCTGGCGCTGTTCGCGGCTTAGGTCCAGTTGGCCGAAAGGGCCTTTGCCACGCATGTGCTCGCTGTGCCGAGGACCGTCCATGGGGCCCATCGGGCCGTTGCCTTCCGGCATGGCCATGGCCACGGTTGGCAGGGCGGCGGCGAACATCAGAGCGATCAGGGTCTTGCGCATGGTGTGTCTCCTTGTCTCATTCCCGGTAAGTTCCGGATGAGTTCAGGTTACCCAGATCAAGGTCAGCGGCAGTCAGCGGAGGGTAAAGCTTGGGTAAAGAAGGTATTTCAGGGCCCTGACAAATCTGCCAGGGCACATCGGGATCAGAGGCTGTAGTAGTAGCCGCGGCTGCGCAGGGCGACGATCCGTGGACGGCCGTCGGGGTGCGGGCCGATCTTCTTGCGCAGGTTGCTGACATGCATGTCCAGGCTGCGGTCATACAGGGTCAGCTTGCGGCCCAGGGCGAGTTGCGCCAGTTCCTGCTTGTCCAGGGGCTCGCCCGGTTGCTTGAGCAGGGCTTCGAGCAGGCGGCTTTCGGAAACGGTCAGGGTGATGTCCTGGTCGTCGATGTTGACCACACCGCGTACGGGGCTGAAGCACAGGTCGCCCAGTTCCATCTGGCTGGAGGTCGCCACCGGATGGCTGCGGCGCAGTACGGCACGCAGGCGGGCGGTGAGTTCACGGGGGTCGCAGGGCTTGGCCAGGTAGTCGTCGGCGCCCAGTTCCAGGCCGAGGATGCGGTCCAGGGGTTCGCCACGGGCCGAGAGCATCAGCACTGGCAGGTCGGGGTGCTCAGTGCGCAGTTGCTTGAGCAGCTCCAGGCCGCTGCCGTCGGGCAGCATCACGTCCAGTACCACCGCTGACGGTGCCATGTCGGCCAGGGCGCGACGGGCGCTCAGGCCATCGTGGCAGGCCCGCACCAGAAAACCTTCCTGGCTCAGCCAACTGCTCAGCAGCTCGCACAGCTCCTGGTCATCATCAATCAGTAACAGGTCGCTCATGAATCTCTCAATTTAGCCATTGTCGACGCTTGCGATGCCCGCCACTGGCGAAGATCCCGCAGAGCAGGGCCAGCAGGGCCACGCCGCCGCCGGTGACGAACCATTGCTGTTGATCGGTCAACAGGCGGGGGGCAGGGTTGGCCTGAGCCTCTTTGAGCTGCAGCTTGAGGCGCTGGTTCTCCTGGCGCAAGCGGGTCAGTTGGGGGCTTTCCCGTTCGGCATCGGTATTTTGCAGTTGTTTGCTCAGTTCATCGCGCAGGCGCTCGCTTTCTTTCAAGCGTTGCTGCAACTCGGTGATCTGACTGCCGGCGCTCAGTGACAGCGGCGTGGAATGGCCGGTGTCCTGGGTTTCCTCGGCAAGGGCTGGAGCCCCGATCGACAACATGACCAACAGCAGGCACAGCGGACCTTGGCGCATCGAAACTCCTGATTCCAATCGAGTGTTGGGCAGGTTGTCGGCAGTCAAACGAGAATAATGAGCGATTGAGAGCGCGATGAGCCGCGAAGGTTCATCGCACCCGGGAGGATTTACGGCATCGATTGCTTGAACGGCTTGACCTGTACATGGGCGTAGACGCCGCAGGTCACGAACGGGTCGGCGTCGGCCCAGGCCTGGGCGGCACTCAGGGAGTCGAACTCGGCAACGATCAGGCTGCCGCTGAAACCGGCCGCGCCCGGGTCATTGCTGTCGATCGCCGGGTGCGGGCCGGCGAGTACCACGCGCCCCTGATCCTTGAGCACTTGCAGCCGCTCCAGGTGCGCCGGCCGGTTGGCCAGGCGTTTTTCCAGGGAGTTGGCGACGTCTGTGGCAATGATTGCGTAAAGCATGTCAGTCCTCGGTTTTCGGGGTGGTGGGATCGGCGTCATGCAGGTGGCGCGAGAGGTAGATACCCTGGCCCACCAGGAACAATACGGTCATGCCCAGGCTGCCGAAGACCTTGAAGTCGACCCAGATGCTCTGGAAGGTGAAGGCGACAAACAGGTTGGCGGCGCCGCAGAACAGGAAGAAGGCGATCCAGGCGATGTTCAAGCGGGTCCATACCGGGTCTGGCAACGTCAGGGCGTGGCCCATGATGCGCTTGATCAGCAGGCGGTCGCCGACGAAGTGGCTGCCGATGAAGGCCAGCGCGAACAGCCAGTTGACCACCGGAGCTTTCCATTTAAGGAAGGTTTCGCTGTGGAAGGCCAGGGTCAGGCTGCCGAAGACCAGGCAGGCGATCAGGGTCAGCCACTGGCTTTTTTCCAGCTTGCGCTGGGAGATGAACAGGGCGCCATACACCACCAGGGAACTGATGATCAGCACCGCTGTGGCGCTGTAGATGCCGCCCAGGGTGACTTCGTGACCGGCAAGGTCGACGACGCGGGGATCAATTTTATAGACGATGAAAAACAGGAACAGCGGGATGAAGTCGATGAATTGTTTCACAGTGGCAGCCAGAAGCAGGATGTCCCGGCATAATAACAAACATCCTTGGTAGCGAAAGCGCCAGCTGACTTGAGGTTTTATCGTCCTGTGAATGTTGATTTGCACTGCCATAGCACGGCCTCCGACGGCGCCCTGGCGCCCGCGGTTCTGGTTGCGCGTGCGTACGAGAGAGGCGTGCGAATCCTGTCCCTGACCGACCACGACACCCTCGAAGGGTTGGACGAGGCCCGTCAGGCGGCGCAGCAACTGGGCATGCAACTGGTCAATGGCGTCGAGCTGTCCTGTACCTGGGGCGGCGCCACCATCCATGTGCTGGGTTATGGCTTCGATACTCGCGCTCCGGCATTGGTGCAAGCCATCGAAAAACTCCATGAAGGTCGCTGGCTGCGTTCGGAGGAGATCAGCCGCAAGCTGGCCCTCAAGGGCATGCCGGGAGCGCTGGAAGGCGCCCGTGCGATCCAGCAGGAACTGGGGGACAGCGGCAATGCACCGGCGCGGCCGCACTTTGCCGACTACCTGGTGCGTGCCGGTTTCGTGAAGGATCGTGCCGAGGCGTTTCGCAAATGGCTGGGGGCCGGCAAGCTGGGGGACGTCAAGCAGCACTGGCCGACCCTGGAAGAAACCGTCGGCACACTGCGGGCCGCGGGGGCCTGGGTCAGCCTGGCCCATCCCTGGCATTACGATTTCACCCGCAGCAAGCGTCGCCGCTTGATTGCCGACTATATTCAAGCCGGTGGTCATGCTATCGAAGTGGTCAATGGCCACCAACCTGCAGAGCAAGTGGGCAGTTTGGCTATCCTTGCTCGTGAATTCGGACTGCTGGTCAGCGCTGGCAGTGACTTTCATGGCCCTGGAGGCTGGTCCGAGATTGGTGAGTATCGCCCGGTCCCGGAAGACCTGCCGCCCCTTTGGTGTCGGTTCAAACATGAGCCAATTATTGCCGCCTGAACAGGTAGAGACAGTGAGTCAATTTTTCCAGATCCACCCGGAAAACCCCCAGCCGCGCCTGATCAAACAGGCCGTCGAGATCATTCGCAGCGGCGGTGTGGTGATCTATCCCACCGATTCGTCCTACGCCGTCGCCTGCCAGATGGGCGACAAGGGCGCAATCGAACGGGTTCGACGCCTGCGCCAGCTGGATGACAAGCACAACTTCGCGCTGATCTGCAGCGACCTTTCGCAGTTGGGCCTGTTCGCCAAGATCGACACCGGCACCTTCCGTCTGCTCAAGGCCCATGTACCGGGGCCCTACACCTTCATTCTCAACGCCACCCGGGAAGTGCCGCGCCTGCTGCTGCACCCCAAGCGCCGGACCATCGGCCTGCGGGTACCGAGCAACCCGATCGCCCTGGCGCTGCTGGCCGAGCTGGGCGAGCCGCTGATGAGCGTCAGCCTGATCATGCCCGGTGATACCGAGGCCCTGAGCGATCCCTACGAGATGCGCCAGTTGCTGGAGCACCAGGTGGACCTGATCATCGATGGCGGTTTCGGCAGCACCGAGTCGTCCACGGTGATCAACCTCGCCGACGGCGAGCCGGAAGTGATCCGCGTCGGCTGCGGCGACCCCGCGCCGTTCATGGCCGAGGCCTAGATGTCCGCAGTGGAAACCGTCGACGACCAGGCCGGCGCCCAGCAGGAGCTGCCTTTCGCCATGGTCTACGGCCAGGCGGTCATGGAAATGCCCCTGGACCTGTACATCCCCCCGGATGCCCTGGAAGTCTTTCTCGAAGCCTTCGAAGGCCCGCTGGACCTGCTGCTGTACCTGATCCGCAAGCAGAACATCAACATCCTCGACATCCCGGTGGCGGAGATCACCCGCCAGTACATGGGGTATGTGGAGCTGATGCAGTCGGTGCGCCTGGAGCTGGCCGCCGAGTACCTGGTGATGGCGGCAATGCTTGCCGAGATCAAGTCGCGCATGCTCCTGCCGCGCTCAGCCGAGGTCGAGGAAGAAGAGGATGATCCGCGGGCCGAACTGATCCGCCGCCTGCAGGAATACGAGCGCTTCAAGGCGGCCGCCGAGGGCATCGACGGCCTGAGCCGGGTCGGTCGCGATGTGCTGGTGCCCAAGCTCGACGCCCCGGAGGCCAGGGCGCGCAAGCTGCTGCCGGATGTGGCCCTGGAAGAGTTGCTGATGTCCATGGCCGAGGTGCTGCGCCGTGGCGACATGTTCGAAAGCCATCAGGTGAGCCGCGAGGCGCTGTCCACCCGCGAGCGCATGAGCGATGTGCTGGAACGGCTCAAGGGCGGCGGCTTCGTGCCCTTTGTCGAGCTGTTTACCGCCGAGGAAGGGCGCCTGGGGGTGGTGGTGACCTTCATGGCGATCCTCGAACTGGTCAAGGAATCCCTGGTCGAGCTGGTGCAGAATGAGCCCTTTGCGGCCATCCACGTACGGGCGCGAGCCGAATAACGAGCTTAAATCATGAACCTGAATGAACCCCGCGAGCTGGCGCCCCTGCTCGAAGCCTTTCTGTTGGCCTCGGGAAAACCCCAGTCCCTGGAACGCCTGTTCGAGCTCTTCGAAGAAGCCGAGCGGCCGGACCCGGCGGTCTTCAAGAAGGCCCTGGCCCTGCTCGGCAAGTCCTGCGAAGGGCGGGCCTTCGAGCTCAAGGAAGTGGCCTCCGGCTATCGCCTGCAGATCCGCGAGAAGTTCGCGCCCTGGGTCGGCCGCCTGTGGGAAGAGCGCCCGCAACGTTACTCGCGCGCCATGCTGGAAACCATGGCCCTGATCGCCTATCGCCAACCCATCACCCGGGGCGAGATCGAGGACGTGCGTGGCGTGGCGGTCAACAGCCATATCGTCAAGACCCTGCTGGAGCGTGAGTGGATCCGCGTGGTGGGGTATCGCGACGTACCGGGCAAGCCGGCGATGTTCGCCACCACCAAGGCGTTTCTCGATCACTTCAACCTGAAGAACCTCGACGACCTGCCGCCTTTGGCGGAACTGCGGGAGATCGAGGCCGAGCCGGTACTGGAATTCGACGACGCGCCGGTGCCCGAGCACCTGCAACAACTGGCCGATGCCAGCGCCGAGCCGGAGGAACCCAAGGAAGAAACCAGCTTCCATACCCTGCTGCTGGAGCTCGATTCCATGGAGGAGGGGATCAAGACCGACTTCGAAGACTTGCACCGTGATGGTGTGGTGGAACCGGAGCAGGGGGGAGTGCAAGAGCCCGTGCCGGATCTCCCGCAGGAGGAGGCCCGGACCGAATCTGAGGTCCTCGCCGATGACCCCGATGAATTCCCGGTCGAACCCGAGGACCGGCCGCCGGTCGAAGCAGAGGATGATGTGCTGGGCGTGGCCGAGGCCCGGGCCAAGTTGCTCGCCGCAGTAGCTGCACTGGAGCCTGCTACGCCGCAGTTGAGCGAGGAAGAGGCCGAAGCCCTGGCCCTGGCCGAAGCCATCGAAAACGAACGCCGCCTGCTGGACGAGTGACCTTGTAGTCGCTGGCCGGCTCGGCGCATGGCTGGCGGTATTTTTCGCCGGCAAGCCGGCTGCAATTGCGCGCCACCGGCCGGCGGAAAAAGTCCTGAGGGGCGACTTATCAACTAGTCTGTGATGCGCAACCGCCGCCATGAGCGTATGATTCGCGACCCTTTGGCGATCCCTTCGCCACAGACCCTGTTTTCCACCCTTCAGGCCGCTCAAGCCTGAAGTGACACACCGGGAGGTGCCCAGATGAGCGATACCGATCAGAACGACCAGGAAATCCGTCCAGCCGGCGAAAAACTGCAGAAAGTCCTCGCCCGCATCGGCGTCGGCTCACGCCGCGACGTCGAGTCCTGGATCAGCCAGGGCCGGATCAAGGTCAACGGCAAAGAGGCCACCCTGGGCCTGCGCGTCGACCTGCATGACGCCATTTCCATCGATGGCAAGGTGATCAAGCGCGAAGAGGCCGCCGAATCGGTGCGCCGCGTGATCATGTACAACAAACCCGACGGCGAGATCTGCACCCGCGACGACCCGGAAGGCCGCCCGACCGTGTTCGACAAGCTGCCGCGTCCGCGCGAAGGCCGCTGGATCAACATCGGCCGCCTGGACATCAACACCACCGGTCTTTTGATGTTCACCACCGACGGTGAGCTGGCCAACCGCCTGATGCACCCTTCCTACGAGATGGACCGCGAGTACGCGGTGCGTGTGCGTGGCGAGGTCGACGACGAGATGATCGAGCGCCTCAAGGCTGGCGTCATGCTCGAAGACGGCCCGGCCAAGTTCACCGACATCCAGCAGGCGCCCGGTGGCGAAGGGTTCAACCACTGGTACCACTGCGTGGTGATGGAAGGTCGCAACCGTGAAGTGCGCCGCCTGTGGGAATCTCAGGGCCTGGTGGTCAGCCGCTTGAAGCGCGTGCGCTTCGGCCCGGTGTTCCTCAACTCCGACCTGCCCATGGGCCGCTGGCGCGAAATGAGCCAGTACGAAGTCGATGTGCTCAGCGCCGAAGTCGGCCTGACGCCGGTGGCCTTGCCGCAGCTCAATGCCAAGTCCAAGGACAAGCTGGAGCGCATGCAGCGCAAATCCTCGCGTCCAGTGGGCAAGAGCGAGCGCGTGCGCACCCTGCGTCCGGCCAACGGTGCAGCGGCCAGCCCACGTGTTTCCCGCGAGCCGCAGATCGAAGGCGAGCGCCCTGGCCGCAAGCCGGCCGCCCGTCCGGATGGCGAGCGTGGCTCCCGTGCGCCGCGTCCGGCTGCGGGCCGGGGTACTCCGGTGGCCGAACGCCCGGCGGACACCAAGCGTCCGGCCAAGCCGGCGCCCAAGTCCAAGCGCCCAAGCCTGGTGCTGGACAAGGACGCACCGTCCGGCAAGCGCCGTGGCGCCCCGGCCGGTTCCGGCCAGCGTCCCGGTTTTGGTCGCCGCAAGCCGGAGTGATCCCGCCCTGCGGACAAAAACGCCAACCCCTGGGTTGGCGTTTTTTTTTGCCTGCAACTGCGTAGGTGCCGGCTTGTCGGCGAGCCGGGCTGCCCGTCTTGCGCAGGCTGATAGCGGCCTTCGCCGGCCAGCCGGCTCCTGCGCTAGAAGGCGAACTGGCCGTCGAACACAGGCTTGTTATCCACCGCCAGCACTCCGGAACTGAAGATCAGGTCCAGGTGATGGCTGCCTTTGGCGCCGCCCCCCAGGCCCAGGTGCAGGCCGCAATGGCGCTCTTCAAAGCCGGAGTTGCGCCCGTAGAGGGACCTGATGCCCTCGTTGGTGCCGATTCCCAGTTCCTCTATGCGTCGGTTGGACGGGTTGGCATCCAGGTACTTGTTGAAGTCATTGGCCAGCCCCGGCACCTCGGTGGCCACCCGGCTGATGCTGGAGTTCTCGATCCACAGTTCCAGCGGCGCTTTCAGCACCCCGTACTTGCGGGCGAATGGGATGGTGCTGAGGAAGGTACCGAGAAACTTCACGTGGCCGTTGATGGTATCGCTGTGGGTGGCGATTTCCCCAGGGGCCAGGTCGTAGTTGCCGACGCCGTTGATGTCGGTCCATTTCTTCACGCTGTTCAAGGGCGTTTCGAAATAGGAGCCCTGAAGGTCGCTGAAGCTCAGGGTGGTGGCCTGGGACAGGCGGCGGATCAGCGTGGCGTTGAGGTCGGCAATGCGTTGCGGCTCGACGCTGAAGGTGTCGTAGAAGTACTCGCCGTAATCCTTGAACAGCAGGGACTTCTTCCAGTGCTCGGCCATCAGCCCATGCAGCGGCCGCAGGAACTCCGGGCCGTCGGGGCGTGGCTGGGGCAGGGTCGAGGAGTCGTAGAAGAAGATATACAGGTCACAGTCGATGATGGCCTGGGCGAGGGTCGTCGCTGGCTCCCGGTCCAGGCGCAGGGCGCTGACTGTCAGTGGAGTGGTCTGGCGCGACTGTTCGAGGATGGCGCTGACCATGGCCTGGTACTCGGCGGTGTGGCCGATCACTACCCTGGAGGGCTGGGCGCCGCTCAAGGCCGGATGCCGCTCGAGGTAGTACAGGAAATGGCGGATGGCGCGGGTCTGGTCCATAAAACCTCCCTGGAGGACAAAGGTGACCGGCGCAGGCACCAGGCCTGCGCCGGTCCGGGCGCCTTACATCGGCCACATGGCAGTGCCGAATGGCACCACCGCGTCAGCCTGCATCATTTCCACTGCTGCTTCATGGGTGGCGGCTTCGAACCAGTCGTCCAGTTGCAGTTCGGTTTCCAGGTCTTGTTCCAGTGCTTGCATGGTGTCTCTCCTAGATACAGTGCGTGTAAACAGTCCATTGGTGGAGCAGTTGAACAGCGGAGAACGGGACGGTTGCTGAGCCGCTCATCCACTCCCGGAACTTGTCGGCTGGCTGAGCCGGCAAGTGGCTGGAAACCTAGTTCAGGGCATTTTGAAGTGCAAAAAAATAATTAGATTATTTTCTGCTGAACTTTATTTTCTATTTTTAGGTTAAATATTTATCCCCTGAAAACAAAAAGCTAAGGCTTTTTACGTTGTCGGGCGGCGTGGGTGTCAATTTGCAGTCGGTTCGCGCGCTGATCTGATTTGGCAATTTATCGTTACGACTCGTAAAGAAAAAATTACGAAATGCGCCGTGATCTGCCTGTAATCCGCGGCGACCTATGTGCTGTAAGGAAAAGCTGCCGGCAGCGGCCAGGGAAAGCCAGCGCCGAGGCTCTAGCCCGCTTGTTCCGGGGCGCCAAGGCAGGTGAGATGCACACCTGCCTGCGTACAGGTGCATAACAAGAAGGAGGCGCAATGAACGCCGTAACCGACTTTCACCAATACCCTTCGATGGGCGATGGCCTTCGCTCATTCATCGACGACCCCACTCGGTCCGTCCACTTTCGCGCCGCCGATGCCGAGCATCGGGCTGGCCCCGCAGGATTCCGGTTACCGGCACGCTGAGAAAGCAGTGTCTGGCGGCAGGGAGTCAGGGGTGTACAATGCGCGGCGTTTTAACTGTGACCCAACTGCGTACCCGCGCATTTTGCGCCTAAAACGTGCTTTCCAGACCGCTTGCGAGGCGCTGAAGAGCTCGCTGCAAGGCCAATAAACTCAAGGTTATCCACCTTGTTCACTCCGCCGCGTCACGAGCGTGGTGGGTTCGATTTCGTCACAGATAAAAACAAACAGGTGACGCATGACCGTTAAAAGAACGCTGAACTTCTGGTGCCTGCGCTGGGGTTTGATCCGCGCCGCTTAAGCCTTTACCGGGCGGCAACGTCTGACACACATTACCTTGCGTGAGAGCCTTTTCATGAGTGGACAAAACTCGCATTCGGGCGAGCTGAAACGCGGCCTGAAGAATCGCCATATTCAACTGATCGCCCTGGGCGGCGCGATTGGTACCGGTTTGTTCCTGGGGTCGGCCGGGGTGCTCAAGTCCGCCGGCCCGTCGATGATCCTCGGTTATGCCATCTGCGGTTTCATCGCTTTCATGATCATGCGCCAGCTCGGCGAGATGATCGTCGAGGAGCCGGTGGCCGGCTCCTTCAGCCACTTTGCCCATAAATACTGGGGCGGCTTTGCCGGTTTCCTCTCGGGCTGGAACTGCTGGATCCTCTATATCCTGGTGGGCATGTCGGAGCTGACCGCGGTCGGCAAGTACGTGCACTACTGGTGGCCGGACGTCCCGACCTGGGCCTCGGCAGCCGTGTTCTTCGTCATGATCAACGCCATCAACCTGGCCAACGTCAAGGTCTTCGGCGAGGCCGAGTTCTGGTTCGCCATCATCAAGGTGGTCGCCATCGTCGGCATGATCGCCCTGGGCAGCTACTTGCTGGTCAGCGGCCACGGCGGCCCGCAGGCCTCGGTGAGCAACCTGTGGTCCCACGGCGGCTTCTTCCCCAATGGGGTCAGCGGCCTGGTGATGGCCATGGCAATCATCATGTTCTCCTTCGGTGGCCTGGAAATGCTCGGTTTCACTGCAGCGGAAGCCGACAAGCCGAAGACCGTGATCCCCAAGGCGATCAATCAGGTGATCTACCGCATCCTGATTTTCTACATCGGCGCCCTGGTGGTGCTGCTGTCGCTGACGCCGTGGGACACCCTGCTGGTGACCCTGAACGCTTCCGGCGATGCCTACAGCGGCAGCCCGTTCGTCCAGGTGTTCTCGATGCTGGGCAGCAACACCGCGGCGCACATTCTCAACTTCGTGGTCCTGACCGCGGCGCTGTCGGTGTACAACAGCGGTACCTATTGCAACAGCCGCATGCTCCTGGGCATGGCCGAGCAGGGCGATGCGCCCAAGGCCCTGGCCAAGATCGACAAGCGCGGCGTGCCGGTGATGTCGATCCTCGCGTCGGCGCTGGTGACCTTCGTCGCCGTGGTGCTCAACTACCTGATTCCGCAGCACGCCCTGGAGCTGCTGATGTCCCTGGTGGTGGCGACCCTGGTGATCAACTGGGCGATGATCAGCTACTCGCACTTCAAGTTCCGCCAGCACATGGAGCGTACCGGCCAGACCTCGCTGTTCAAGGCGCTGTGGTACCCCTACGGCAACTACGTCTGCCTGGCGTTCGTGGTGTTCATCCTGGGCATCATGCTGATGATCCCGGGCATCCAGATCTCGGTGTACGCGATCCCGGTGTGGGTGGTGTTCATGTGGGTCTGCTACCTGATCAAGAACAAGCGCAGTGCCCAGCACGCGCTGCAGTCGGCCAGTGCTGCGCTGAAGTAAGCGCGGCCCCGGCCATGACAGACCCGGCTGCGGCCGGGTTTTTCATGGCCGGGATTTTTGTCGGGGGCTGAGATCGCTTTCGCCGGCAAGCCGGCTCCTACGGTGTGCCTGCCCGCTTTAGTGGGCTGGCTTGCTGGCGAAGAGGCCCGCAAGAGCGTAGGGAATGGGGGTATCCTATGCGCCCTGAAGACGGATTCCTGTTCCATGCTGGTGATTTCCAACAATGTGCATCTGCCGGATGCCGAGATCGAGCTGACCGCCATCCGCGCCCAAGGCGCCGGTGGGCAGAACGTCAACAAGGTGTCCAGCGCGGTGCATCTGCGCTTCGACATTCCGGCTTCGTCCCTGCCGCCGTTCTACAAGGAGCGCCTGCTGGCGCTGCGCGACAGCCGCATCACCAGTGACGGCGTGATCATCCTCAAGGCCCAGCAGTACCGCACCCAGGAGCAGAACCGCGCCGATGCCCTGGAGCGCCTCACCGAGCTGATTCTCAGCGCCATCAAGGTGGAGAAGAAGCGCCGCCCGACCAAGCCGACCCTGGGTTCGAAGAAGCGCCGTCTGGAAACCAAGGCCAAGCGCGGCAGCATCAAGGCCGGGCGCGGCAAAGTGGATTTCTAGCGCGCCTCGCGTTCCTGGCGCAGCTTGGGCGCCTGGTGGTACAGGTACAGGCTCAGCACCAGGCCCGCGCAGGCAGCGATGGCGGCGAACAGGAAGATCGAGGCAAAGCCGAAACCAGCAGCAATCGCCCCCGCCAGCGGGCCGGTGATGCCCAGCGACAGGTCGATGAACAGCGAGTAGGCCCCCACTGCCGCGCCGCGGCTGGAGGCTGGCACCAGGTTCACCGCTTCCACCCCCAGGGCCGGGAACACCAGGGAGAAGCCGAAGCCGCTCAAGGCCGCGCCGGCCAGTGCCCAATTGGCATCCGGTGCCAGCCACAGCAGCAACAGGCCGAGGGTTTCCACCGACAGGCAGGCAATTGCCACGCGAAAGCCGCCTAGGCGGTTGATCAGGTTGCCGAACAGCAGTCGCGCGCCGATGAAGCTGGCGCCGAACAGGCTCAGGCACAGTACGGCGTTGTCCCAGTGCCGGGTGGCGTAGTACAGGGTGATGAAGGTGGCGATGGTGCCAAAGCCGATGGAGCCCAGGGCCAGGCCGCAGCCGTGGGGAAACACCTTGCCCAGCACGTGGATGAATGGCAAGCGCTCGCCGGCAACGATCGGCGCGGCGAGTTTCGGCCAGGCCAGCAGTAGGCCGAGCAGCGCCAGCAGGATGATGCTCGCTCCCATGCTCCACAGCCCCAGCCGGCTTACCAGCCACACCCCCAGTGGCGCGCCGATGGCCAGGGCGCCGTAGCTGGCGATGCCGTTCCAGGAAATCACCTTGGCGGTGTTCTGCGCCCCGACCCGGCCGATGCCCCAGCCGATGGAACCCGAGCCCACCAGGCTTTCCGCGCTGCCCAGGACCAGGCGGCCGATCAGCAGGCTGATCAGGCTCAGGGTCGGCAGGTTGTGCAGCCAGGCCGAAAACAGCATGAACACCCCGCTCAAGCCGCAGCCGGCCAGGCCGTACATCACCGCGCGCTTGCTGCCCAGATTGTCGATGATGCGCCCGGCATAGGGTCGGCTGAGCAGGGTGGCCAGGTATTGCACGCTGATCACCAGGCCGGCGATCACCGCGCCAAAGCCCAGGTCGCTGTGCACGTAGCCCGGCAGTACTGCCAGCGGAATGCCGATATTCAGGTAGCCGATAAAGGTGAACAGGACGATGGAGACGACTTGCAGCGTGACCGTCAAGGGGCGCTGGGTATCTGGCATGGGAAGGGGACCACTGCGACAGCTCAATAGATAGGCTGCTTATGATACCGATGTGCAGGGAGGGGTTGTGGGAGAAATCGATGTGTAGTTCAGATTTTTACCTGACCGGAGTCCGTTCAGGCGTCATTGTTGCCCAGCAGCCGGGTGGTGACCAAGGCGGCCAGGGCATTTTCCTGGGTGCCGAAGCGGGCCAGCAGAGCGGCCTGTTTTTCTTCGCTGAGGCGATTCCACACGTCGATCATCTGTTCGGCAGTGCCGATCAGTACGCTGGCTTGGCTTTCGCTGAAGGATTCGGTCATGGTGCGGCGGGGCTCGGGAGAGGGTTTCAGGCGGTGTGGAAAGCGCTTGAGTAGCGCTTTCCACACGGTCTGGTTACAGCTTTCAGTCTTCGCTGTCGGCCTTGCGGCTGTCGGCGGCTTCTTGCACTACAGGCTTGTCGGCACTGGCTTGTGGCGGAGTTGTCTGCTCAGTTTCGTGCAGGCTTGGGAAGGGGAGATTCGGGATCTCATGCATGTCGTTGCTCCTCGCAAAGTCTGTTTTTTAAATCGCTGGGTAGATCCGCGCTTTTAAAAAGCCTGGGCAGGATACAGCAGTACAAATGACAGAAAGATTTTTATTTCCCCTGGGTCGAGGGTTATTCGTCAGGTTCTGGGTGCTTTGGCCGCGCATGAAACGGCATGGGCGGGCCGGCGATGGCGGCCCGGTGCAGCGCCGCATAAGGCGTTGCAACGGGCCTGTTGCCTAGGGTTGTGGCGGGTTGACGATGATCTTGCCGATCATCTGTGGGTGCAGCACACAGAAGTACTGGTAGGTGCCGGGGGTATCGAACTGGTAGGAAAAGCTGTCGTTGGTGTCCAGTGCGGCGGAACGGAACAGCTTGTGGGTCTCGGTCACCGTGTGCGGTATCTGGTCGTCATTGACCCAGGTGACCCGGGTGCCCGCGGTGATTTGCACATCCTGGGGGTTGTACATGAACGCGCGGATATCGATCTTCACCTCCTGGGCCCAGGCCGGCGTCGCCAGGCAACCCAGAAGCAGCAGCGTGAGCAATGTCTTCATCGCACGAGGACCTCAGACCAGAGTGGAATCGAGCAGCGCCAGGGGATGTTCACCCTGGGTTGCGCGAACATCGGTGATGCCCAGGTAATTGCGCAACTGGTCGGCAGCCACGGTCATCGGCCCGGGGTTGGCCGCAGCACCGGGAGCTGGTTGCGGGTAGGCCGTGCCGCGAGCGGTGTGGAAGGTGATGTTGCCCTCGACTTTCTGGATGACCTGGTGGATATGGCCGTTGAGGACGGTCACCGAGCCGAAGCGGCGCAGCAGGGCGATGGCCTGGTCGCCGTCCTCCGTGCCCCAGCCCCAGGGCTGGTAGATGGTCCACAACGGGATATGGGTGAAGACTACGATCGGCGTGCTGCTGGCCACTGCCCGCAGGTCGTCCGCCAGCCAGGTCAGTTGCTCGGCGCCCAGGGTGGCTTCATGGCCGGGTTGCAGGTTGAAGACATTCACCAGGGCAATGAAGTGCACACCCTGCTGGTCGAAGCTGTACCAGCCGTTACCCCGGGTGCCTTTGCCATAGCGCTGCAGATAGAGCTGGCCACCGCCTTCATCCAGGGTGTCATGCTCGCCCGGTACGTAGTGCACGGTGGATGGCAGGCCCTTGAGCAACTGGGCGGCCGTGTCGAACTCTTCGGCCCGGGACAGGTGGGTGATGTCCCCGGTATGGAGGATCAGTGCGGGCCGCTTGGGCAGGGCAATGACCTTGTCGATGGCCACTTGCAGGGTCTTCACCGGTTCCGGGTTGGCTTCCTTGTTGAAGCCGATATGCGAGTCGCTGATCTGTACGAAGTGAAAACTGCTGTTCAGTGCGGTGGGGTCGCTTGGCTGGCCTGCCTGGTCCAGGGCAAAGGCTCGCGGGATCCCTCCGCTCAAGGCCCAGATGACGCCGGCGCCGGCCCAGGCCGAGCACTTGAGCAAGGTGCGTCGGTCGGGGTTCTGCGGGCTGTCGGTGGCTCGGGTGTGCGATGTCGCATGGGTATCCATGGTGCGCCCTCGGTAGCGGTCTACAGTGATGGGTCTCACATCTGTAAAACCGTGCGGTGCGGGGCTTTATTCCAGGAAGGAAGTTTTTTATTTCGGGAATAAAACGCCGGCCTTCACCGTTATAGGGTGCAAAGGAAACGGAGCCACCATGACGCGATTCGAGGAACTGTTCCTGCCGCATCTGAATGCGGCCTATAACCTCGCGCGCTGGCTGACCGATAACGACAGCGCGGCCCAGGACGTGGTCCAGGAAAGCGCGTTTCGCGCAGTGAAGTTCCTCCATCGCTTTGACGGCGGTAATCCCAAGGCGTGGTTCCTGACCATAGTGCGCAACGAAAGCTACAACTGGCTCAAGGCATCGGCACGCCAGGGGGCGGTGGCTTTCGACGAGACTTGGGGCGAGGACGAGCCGGCCCTGGCCGATGGGTGCAACCCGGAATGGCAATTGATCCAGGGGCAAGAGGCGGCGCAGTTGCAACAGGCGCTGCAGGCCCTGGCTCCAGTGTTTCGTGAGGTGATAGTGCTCAAGGAGTTGGAAGACATGCCCTACAAGGACATTGCGAAGATCGTCGATATCCCCCTGGGGACGGTCATGTCGCGCCTGGCCAGGGCCCGCTCCATGCTCCGGCTGCAACTGCAGAAGTCCCGGCCATGATCAACGACATCGACTGCAAGACCTGTAGGGCGTGGCTGCATGGCTACCTCGACAACGAGTTGGAAACCAATGCCGCTGCCGAGGTGGCCGAGCACCTCGGCCACTGTGCCGAATGCGCCCGTGAGTATGCCGATGCCCGGCATCTGGTGGCACAGCTCAAGGCCCACATGCCCTATCACCAGGCGCCAGCAGGCTTGGTCCGGCACCTGCGGGCCAGTTTCGAGGCACCTGCCGCGCCTGCTGCAGGGTGGCTCCAGCGCTGGCTGGGAGGTGGCGGCTGGCGCTGGCTGGCCCCGGGGTTTTCGAGCCTGGCGCTGGCCCTGTCCCTGGTGTTCTACCTGGCAGCGCCCTCTGTCGAGCGGCCATGGCTGGATGAAGCGGTGTCCAGCCATGTGCGTTCGCTGATGGTCGATCACTTGAATGACGTGGTGTCCTCGGACCGGCACACGGTCAAGCCCTGGTTCACCGGCAAGCTGGATTTTGCCCCGCCGGTCTTCGACTTCAGTCAGCAGGGCTATCCGCTGCTGGGCGGGCGCCTGGACTACCTGCAGCAGCAAAGTACGGCAGCCCTGACCTATGGCCATGGGCGGCACTTGATCAATCTGTTCATCCTGCCCACGGCGGATGCCGACGCAGCCGCGCAAAACCTCTCCTTGCGTGGCTATAACCTGGTGGCATGGCGGCGCAATCACCTGCGTTTCATCCTGGTGTCCGACTTGGAGCAGGGCGAGCTGGCGGCGTTGGGGCAGTTGATCCGGAAAGATCTTTGAGGCGGGGGCGTTGTTGCGAGGGTGGGGCCAAGGCTTGCGAACTGGGGCAGCACGCCCGGCCCCGGCACCGCAGTGCAGAGGCCGGGCTTGCCGGCAGGGGAGGGATCAGCCCTTGCAGACGCTGGCGATGGCGCTAGCCAGCAAGTCCAGGCGCGTGGCGTCGATCCCGGCCACGTTGGCGCGGCCGGAACTGACCATGTACACGCTGTGCTGTTCACGCAGCGCCTGCACCTGAGCCGGGCTCAGGCCGGTGTAGGAGAACATCCCGCGTTGCACGCCGATATGGGCGAAGCGCTCGGCCAGGCCATGGGGTTGCAAGGCTTCCACCAGGCCGGCGCGCAGTTGCGCGATGCGCTGGCGCATGGCTTCCACTTCGTCGATCCACAGGCGCTTGAGTTCGGCATCGCCGAGGATGGTGGCGACCACCGCCGCGCCATGATCCGGTGGCGTGGACCACAGGTTGCGGGCGATATGGGCCAGTTGGCTGCGCACATCGAGCAGTTTCTCGGCATCCTGGGTGCAAACGATCAGGGCGCCGGTCCGGTCGCGGTACAGGCCGAAGTTCTTCGAACAGGAACTGGTGATCAGCACTTCCGGCAGTTCGGCGGCGAACAGCCGCACGGCCCAGGCATCCTGCTCCAGGCCGTCGCCGAAGCCCTGGTAGGCGAAGTCGATCAGCGGCAGCAGCTGGCGGCTGCGTACCACGTCCAGCACCCGCTGCCAGTCGGCGTGGCCGAGGTCGAAGCCGGTGGGGTTGTGGCAGCAGGCGTGCAGCAGCACCACGTCGCCCTCGGGCACCTGGTTCAGGGTCGCCAGCATGGCCTCGACGTCCAGGCGGTTGTCGCTGCCCACATAGGGGTAGTGACTGACCTTGACCCCGGCCGCGGCGAAGATCGTCTCGTGGATCGGCCAGGTCGGGTTGCTCAGCCACACGCCACGGCCCGGCAGGCAGTGGGCGATGAAGTCGGCGCTCAGGCGCAGGGCGCCAGTGCCGCCCGGGGTCTGGGTGGCGCCAGCGCGCTGGGTGGCGATCAGTTTCGAATCGCTGCCCAGCACCAGTTCATTGATCACCTTGCCGAAGGCCGCGTCGCCGTGGCCGCCGATGTAGATCTTGGTGTCCTGGCGATCCACCAGGCGCTGTTCGGCCAGCTTCACCGAGCGCGGGATCGGCGTCAGGCCCTGGGCGTCCTTGTAGACCCCCACGCCGAGGTCGAACTTGTTCGGGTTGGGATCGCTGGCGTAGGCCCCCATCAGGCCGAGAATCGGGTCGCCGGGAACCCGGCCGATGGCGTCGAAGTGCATTACTTGCGTCCTTCTGCGGTCTTGGCCACTTCATCGGTGCGGGCGGCCATGATGAAGTCGTTGCGGTGCAGGCCCTTGATCGAGTGGCTCCACCAGGTCACGGTCACCTTGCCCCACTCGGTGAGCAGGCCCGGGTGGTGGCCTTCGGCCTCGGAGATCTCGCCCATGGCGTTGGTGAAGGCCAGGGCGAACTTGAAGTTCTTGAACAGGAAGACTTTTTCCAGCTGCATCACACCATCGCGAACTTCGATGTTCCAGTCAGGGATCTGCTTGATCAGTACCGGCAGTTCTTCGTCGCTGACTTGAGGAGCATCGGCACGGCAGGCTTCGCAATGGGCTTGGTTCAGAGCGGTCATGGTGGGTTCCCAGGATTCAATTCTTGTTGGAAGTTACTATCTTTCGCAGCGGCTCGCGAGTGCGGGCCGCTCAGGCCGCCTTGGGTTTTGGCGGAAACTTGGGTGCATGCAGGCCCAGCTGCATGCCTTGGTGGACCAGGGCCATGATGTCTTCGTGGGCCAGGTCGAACAGGCGCTTGAGGTTGGGCAGGGTGAAATAGATCGGCTGCAGGATGTCGATGCGATACGGCGTGCGCATGGCTTCCAGCGGGTCGAAGGCCTGGTGTTCCGGCTCTTCGGACAGGCTGTACACGGTCTCCTTGGGCGAGGACAGGATGCCGCCGCCGTAGATGCGCCGCCCGGCCGGGGTGTCCACCAGGCCGAACTCGATGGTCATCCAGTACAGGCGCGCCAGGTACACCCGCTCTTCCTTGGTGGCTTGCAGGCCGAGCTTGCCATAGGTGTGGGTGAATTCGGCGAACCAGGGGTTGGTCAGCAGCGGGCAGTGGCCAAAGATCTCATGGAAGATATCCGGCTCTTGCAGGTAGTCGAGTTCTTCGCGGGTGCGAATGAAGGTCGCCACGGGAAAGCGCTTGCTGGCCAGCAGTTCGAAGAAGGTCTGGAAGGGGATCAGCGCCGGTACCCGGGCCACTTGCCAGCCGGTGGTTTCACCCAGGACCTTGTTGATTTCGCCCAGTTGCGGAATACGGTCGTGGGGCAATCCGAGCTTGTCGATGCCGTCCAGGTATTCCTGGCACGCACGCCCCTCGATCACTTTCAACTGGCGTGTGATCAAGGTGTTCCACACCGCGTGTTCTTCGGGTGGATAGTCGATAAAACCTTGCGCGTCGGGCTCGCGGGCCACGTACTGCGTCTGCTTCATGCTGCTCTCCTGCCAGGGGATGCGTTCTTGTTATGTGTGACCCCAGTGTTACCCGAGGGTGCGACGCTTTGCAGCAGGTAGCCGATGGCCACGGAAGGCCGTTGAGCGCATATTTGTAAAGTAATCGTTACGAAATAGCTGAAGGCTCCGCCCTGTTATGGGTTTTCAGGTTTGAAAAAGCCGTTTGCTGTCACATAATCTTGACGATTATCTGCGCCATGTCGCAGAAAGTTTGCAAAGGCCGATGCCATAAGCGTCGGTTTCCGGCGCTTATGCCTTTCACTGTCAGTCCCAGGGCCTTCCTTCTATGCGTATCAAAGTTCACTGCCAGAATCGCATCGGCATCCTGCGCGACATTCTCAACCTGCTGGTGGAATACGGGATCAACGTAGCCCGTGGCGAGGTGGGGGGCGAGCATGGCAATGCCATCTATCTGCACTGCCCGAACCTGATCAACCTGCAGTTCCAGGCGCTGCGCCCCAAGTTCGAGTCCATCGCCGGGGTGTTTGGCGTCAAGCGGGTCGGGTTGATGCCCAGCGAGCGCCGGCACATGGAGCTCAATGCGCTGTTGGGGGCCCTGGAGTTCCCGGTGCTCTCCATCGACATGGGCGGCTCCATCGTGGCGGCCAACCGCGCCGCAGCGCAGTTGCTGGGGGTGCGGGTGGACGAGGTGCCGGGCATTCCCCTGTCGCGCTACGCCGAAGACTTCGACTTGCCGGAACTGGTGCGGGCCAACCAGTCGCGGATCAACGGGCTGCGGGTCAAGGTCAGGGGCGATGTGTTCCTGGCGGACATCGCGCCGCTGCAATCGGAACATGACGACAGCGAAGCCATGGCCGGCGCGGTATTGACCTTGCACCGGGCGGATCGCGTTGGCGAGCGCATCTACAACGTGCGCAAGCAGGAGCTGCGGGGCTTCGACAGCATCTTCCAGAGTTCGAAGGTCATGGCGGCGGTGGTGCGTGAGGCCCGGCGCATGGCGCCGTTGGATGCGCCGCTGCTGATCGAGGGCGAGACCGGGACCGGCAAGGAGCTGCTGGCCCGTGCCTGTCACCTGGCCAGCCCGCGCGGGCAGTCGCCGCTGATGGCCCTGAACTGCGCCGGGTTGCCGGAGTCCATGGCCGAGACCGAACTGTTCGGCTACGGCCCCGGCGCCTTCGAGGGCGCTCGGGCAGAAGGCAAGCTGGGGCTGCTGGAGCTGACCGCCGGTGGCACCCTGTTTCTCGACGGGGTAGGGGAGATGAGCCCGCGCCTGCAGGTCAAGCTGCTGCGCTTTCTGCAGGATGGCTGCTTCCGTCGGGTCGGCAGCGATGAAGAGGTGTACCTGGATGTGCGGGTGATCTGCGCGACCCAGGTGGATCTTTCCGAGTTGTGCGCCAGGGGCGAGTTCCGCCAGGACCTCTATCACCGGCTGAATGTGCTGTCCCTGCACATTCCGCCGTTGCGCGAATGCCTCGATGGCCTGACCCCCCTGGTGGAGCATTTTCTCGACCAGGCCAGTCGGCAGATCGGTTGCCCGTTGCCGCGTCTGGCGCCGGCGGCCATGGAACGCCTCAGCCACTACCACTGGCCGGGCAATGTGCGGCAACTGGAGAACGTGCTGTTTCAGGCGGTTTCCCTGTGCGATGGCGGGACGGTGAAGACCGAACACATCCGGCTGCCGGACTACGGTGCGCGCCAGCCGCTTGGCGACTTTTCCCTGGAGGGGGGCCTGGAGCAGATTGTCGGGCGCTTTGAAAAGGCCGTGCTCGAGAGTCTGTACGCCGAACACCCCAGTAGCCGTCAGTTGGGCAAGCGGCTGGGGGTCTCCCACACCACCATCGCCAACAAACTGCGCGAATACGAGGTCGGCAAGAATGCCGGCGACAATCCCTAGGCTGTATCCGGGCCGTTACTTGCCGGTAGCGGCATAAGACCGCCGTTTTTCCGTCTTCTGTCAGCGCTGTTTTTTCCTCTGTAATCAGGCAAAGCCTTGCCCCGCCTGGGGATTAACGCTGCGTTAAAAAGTTGGTGCACTTATTGCTTATGGCTTCGCAGTACAGCGGTGGGCGGCAAACGTCCGGCAGACAGAGGAAAGACTGTGGACAAGTACCTTTATGTGGCAATGACCGGCGCCAGCCAGAATGCACTGGCGCAAAAGGCTCATGCCAACAATCTGGCGAACATCTCTACCAATGGTTTTCAGCGCGACCTGGAGCAGGCCCGTGCGATGCCGGTATTTGGTGACAGCTTTCCGGCGCGCGCCTTTGCCATGAGCGAGCGCCCGGCAACGGATTTCAGTGCCGGCTCGATGGTGGAGACCGGTCGTGACCTGGACGTGGCCGTCAGCGGCAACGGCTGGATCGCCGTGCAGAGCCCCGACGGCAGCGAAAGCTATGTGCGTACCGGCAGTTTGAATGTCGACGCCCTGGGTGTGCTGCGCGCCGGCAACGGCATGCCGGTGATGGGCAATGGCGGCCCGATCGCCGTGCCGCCCGAGCAGAAGATCGAAGTTGGCCAGGACGGCACCATCAGTATCCGTGCCATGGGCGAGGGCCCGCGGGTCATGGCCGAGGTCGACCGCATCAAGCTGGTCAACCCGGACATCAAGAACCTCACTAAAGGCCTGGACGGTTCGATCAAGACCAAGGACGGCCAGCCGGCACCCGCCGACGCTAACGTCCAGTTGGTCTCGGGTTTCCTTGAGTCGAGCAACGTCAACGCCGTGCAGGAAATGACCGCGGTGCTGGCCCTGTCCCGGCAGTTCGAATTGCACGTGAAGATGATGAACAGCGCCAAAGAAGACGACCAGGCCATGGCTCGGGTCTTGCAGATCAGCTAATTACCAGTATCTAGCGCCGTAAAACAGGCGCGAGAGGAGAATTGAATGCTTCCGGCTCTATGGGTTGCCAAAACCGGTCTGTCCGCCCAGGACACCAACCTGACCGTCATTTCCAACAACCTGGCGAACGTCTCGACCACAGGCTTCAAACGTGATCGCGCCGAGTTCCAGGACCTGCTGTACCAGATCAAGCGTCAGCCGGGGGCCCAGTCCACCCAGGACAGCGAGCTGCCAACCGGCCTGCAGGTCGGTACCGGTGTGCGCATTGTCGGCACCCAGAAGAACTTCACCGCCGGCAGTCTGCAGACCACCGAGCAGCCTCTGGACCTGGCCATCAACGGCCGCGGTTTCTTCCAGATCCTGCAGCCCGATGGCACCACGGCCTATACCCGTGACGGCACCTTCCACCTGAACTCCAATGGCCAGATCGTCACTGCCAGCGGTTTTGCCCTTGAGCCGGCGATTGTCGTGCCCAACGACGCGCAGACCTTCACCGTGGGCCAGGACGGCACCGTGTCTATCACCGTCGCCGGCAACCCGGCATCCCAGGTGATCGGCAACCTGCAAACCGCCGACTTCATCAACCCGGCCGGCTTGCAGGCCCAGGGTAACAACCTGTTCCTGGAAACCGCCTCCAGCGGCGCGCCGCAGATCGGTACCCCGGGCCTCAACGGTTTCGGCACCACGCTGCAGAACACCCTGGAAGCCTCCAACGTCAGCACCGTTGAGGAGATGGTCAACATGATCACTACTCAGCGCGCTTACGAGATGAACTCCAAGGTGATCTCCACCGCGGACCAGATGCTCTCGTTCATTACGCAGAAGCTGTAATCAAGTCTTGAGGTCGCCACGGGTCTGAAGTGGCGTACCGGCAACATCGTGAGGAAGGGTCATGAATCGGTTTATTTGTGTTCTAGCGCTGAGTGGGAGTGCCGTGCTCGCGGGCTGTGTCGCCCCGCCGCCCAAGCCCAATGACCCTTATTACGCGCCGGTGCTGCCGCGTACGCCGCTGCCTTCCGCGTCCAACAACGGTTCGATCTACCAGGCTGGCTTCGAGCAGAACCTGTACAGCGACCGCAAGGCGTTCCGGGTCGGTGACATCATCACCATCACCCTCAACGAGCGGACCAACGCCAGCAAGGGTGCCAACTCGGCACTGACCAAGACCAGTTCCAACAGCATTGGCCTGACCTCGTTGTTCGGTGCGGTACCCAACACCAACAACCCGCTGGGCAGCGGCGATCTGTCCTTGAATGCCGGCTACAATGGCAATCGCGCCACCAAGGGCGACAGCAAGGCAGCCCAGAGCAATAGCCTGACCGGTTCGATCACTGTGACCGTGGCCGACGTACTGCCCAATGGCATCATCGCGGTGCGTGGCGAGAAGTGGATGACCCTCAATACCGGCGATGAGCTGGTGCGGATTGCCGGCCTGGTGCGGGCGGACGACATCGCCACCGACAACACCGTGTCCTCGACCCGGGTCGCGGATGCGCGCATTACCTATTCGGGCACCGGTTCATTCGCCGATGCCAACCAGCCTGGCTGGTTCGACCGTTTCTTCCTCAGCCCGCTGTTCCCTTTCTAGGTGATGAAAAGACTCATGCTCAATTTCAAGCACCTGATGGCGGCGGCGTTGTTGCTGTCCACTTCCCTTGGCGTCCAGGCCGAGCGGTTGAAGGACATCGCCAGCATTTCCGGCGTGCGTTCCAACCAATTGATCGGCTATGGCCTGGTGGTCGGGCTTAACGGTACCGGCGACCAGACCACCCAGACGCCGTTCACCCTGCAGACCTTCAACAACATGCTGTCGCAGTTCGGCATCAAGGTGCCGGCCGGCTCCGGCAACGTGCAACTGAAGAACGTCGCGGCGGTGTCGGTGAGTGCCGATCTGCCGGCGTTCGCCAAGCCAGGCCAGCAGGTGGATATCACCGTGTCCTCCATTGGTAACTCCAAGAGCCTGCGCGGCGGCACCTTGCTGCTGACGCCGCTCAAGGGTATCGACGGCAACGTCTACGCCATCGCCCAGGGCAACCTGGTGGTCGGTGGTTTCGATGCCGAAGGGCGCGACGGTTCGAAGATCACCGTCAACGTACCGTCGGCCGGGCGGATTCCTGGTGGCGCCTCGGTCGAGCGTGCCGTGCCCAGTGGTTTCAACCAGGGCAACAGCCTGACCCTGAACCTCAACCGTTCGGATTTCACCACCGCCAAGCGCATCGTCGACAAGATCAACGACATGCTCGGCCCAGGCGTGGCCCAAGCCATCGACGGTGGCTCGATCCGGGTGACCGCGCCCCTGGACCCAAGCCAGCGTGTGGACTACCTGTCGATCCTGGAGAACCTGGAGATCGATCCGGGGCAGGCGGTGGCCAAGGTCATCATCAACTCCCGTACCGGCACCATCGTCATTGGCCAGAACGTCAAGGTCTCGCCGGCGGCGGTGACCCACGGCAGCCTGACCGTGACCATTACCGAAGACCCGATCGTCAGCCAGCCCGGCCCTCTGTCCAATGGCCAGACCGCGGTGGTGCCCCGCTCGCGGGTCAATGCTCAGCAGGAAGCCAAGCCGATGTTCAAGTTCGGCCCGGGCACCACTCTGGATGAGATCGTCCGGGCGGTGAACCAGGTGGGCGCGGCGCCAGGCGACTTGATGGCCATCCTCGAAGCCTTGAAACAGGCCGGCGCCTTGCAGGCCGACCTGATCGTGATTTGAGGTGAGCGCCATGGATATTCGTAAGAGCGGACTGATTGGCAGCGGCGACTCCGGGTCTTACTCGGACCTCAACCGCCTGCAGCAACTGAAGGTCGGCGACAAGGACGGCGAAGCCAACGTGCGCAAGGTGGCGCAGGAGTTCGAGTCGCTGTTTCTCAATGAAATGCTCAAGTCCATGCGCAAGGCCACTGACGTCATAGGCCAGGACAACCCGCTCAATACCCCGGCGGCCAAGCAGTACCAGGACATGTACGACCAGCAGTTGGCGGTGTCCCTGTCTCGCGAGGGGGGCGGTATCGGCTTGGCCAATGTGCTGATGCGCCAGATGATGAAGAACAAGCCGGCTCATCCGAATGCGGCCACCACGACTTTGCCGGCCGCGGCGCCGGTGGCGACTCCGACGCCGATCGCTGCCGGTACCACGGCCCAGGATGGTCCGTTGAGCCGGGTCAATGGCCAGCGCCCGATGTGGGCGTCGCGGGCCCACGATCCTTTGCGCACGAGCGTGGCGCATAACGACATGGTGCTGCTCAACCAGCGGCGTCTGTCCCTGCCCAGCAAACTCACCGATCGCCTGTTGACCGGCATCGTGCCGTCGGCCGGCGCCGTCGAGGGCGGTGTGCAGAACGCCGCGCCGACCCGCAACAGCCCGGCCGCCGATGCCGTGCTGCGGGGCGAGTGGCGGGTCAATCAGGGCTACGCCGCGTCCCAGGGCAAGATGCGGGTCTATGGCCGGGCCATGGCTCAGCCACCGCTGGCACCGGCCAAGCGTGCCTTCAGTTCCGCCGACGACTTCGTTGCCACCATGCTGCCGATGGCGCAGCAGGCGGCCCAGCGTATCGGGATCGATCCACGCTACCTGGTGGCCCAGGCCGCCCTGGAAACCGGTTGGGGCAAATCGGTGATGCGCCAGCAGGATGGCAGCAGCAGCCACAACCTGTTCGGCATCAAGGCCGGCAGCAGTTGGCAGGGGGCACAGGCCCGGGCGATCACCAGCGAGTTCCGCAACGGGCAGATGGTCAAGGAGACGGCGGCGTTCCGTTCCTACGATTCCTATCAGGACAGCTTCCACGATCTGGTGACCTTGTTGCAGAGCAACAATCGCTATCAAGAAGTGCTGAAGGTGGCCGATAAACCAGAACAGTTTGTTCGCGAGTTGCAAAAAGCCGGGTATGCAACGGACCCGGATTACGCAAGCAAGATTTCGCAGATAGCCAAGCAGATGAAGAATTACCAGAACTACGCTGCGGCTGGCGTTTCCACGAATTTATAAGGTCTGAATCATGAGTTTGCTCAATATCGGGATGTCGGGGCTGGCCGCCAGCCAAACGTCGTTGATGACCACGGGTAACAACATTGCCAACGCCGATACCGCCGGGTACTCGCGTCAGCAGACCGTGCAGGGCACCAAGGCCTCCAGCCAGAATGGCAATGTCTTCATCGGCACCGGCACCACCCTGGCGGACGTGCGCCGGGTCTATAACAGCTTCCTCGATGCCCAGTTGCGCACCGCCACCTCGCTCAACAGCGATGCCGCGGCGTTCCAGGGGCAGATCAGCCCGATCGACCAATTGCTCTCGGACAGCGGCACCGGCATGACCGGCGCCCTGACCAAGTTCTTCGCCTCGGTGCAGAACCTCAACGCCAAGCCTACCGACGAGGCTTCCCGGCAGTTGCTGCTCAGCGACACCCAGGCCCTGAGCAACCGTTTCAACTCGGTATCCAGCCAGCTCAACCAGCAGAACACCAATATCAACGGCAACCTGGCGAACATGGCGGACCAGGTCAACAAGCTGGCCAACACCGTGGCCCAGCTCAACCAGAAGATTTCCGAGCTGTCGACCAACGGCAATGGCATGCCCAACGACCTGCTCGATGCGCGTAATGAAACCGTGCGCCAGCTTTCGACCTTCATCGGCGTGCAGGTCTCGGAGCGTGGTTCCAGCGTCGATCTGTACCTGGGCAGCGGCCAGCCGCTGGTCATGGGTAACTCGGCCAATACCCTGGAAGTGGTGCAAGGCAAGAACGACCCTAGCCGCTCCGCGCTGCAGTTGAACCGGGGCTCGAGCAGCATCGACATCACCAACCTCACCACCGGTGGCGAGATCGGCGGCCTGCTGCGCTACCGCAGCGAAGTGCTGGATCCGGCGATGAACGAGCTGGGCCGCGTAGCCCTCGTGGTCGCCGACCAGATGAACAGCCTGATGGCTCAGGGCATCGACAAGAACGGTGATTTCGGCGGCAACCTGTTCAACGACATCAACAGTGCGCGGATGATCAGCCAACGCAGCATTGGCAGTGCCACCAACAGCGCAGGCTCGGGCAACTTCGATGTCACCATCAAGGACACCGGCAAGCTGAGCACCAGCGACTACACCGTGACCTTCAGCAGTGCCACCGACTACAGCGTCAAGCGCTCCGATGGCACCGACATGGGCAGCTTCAGCACCACCACCAGCCCGGCACCGGTGATCGACGGCTTCTCGCTGAAACTCAATGGTACGGTCGGTGCTGGCGACAGCTTCAAGATCACCCCGACCCGCAACGCCGCTACCACCATCCAGACCGAAATGACCGACCCCAAGCGCCTGGCCCTCGCGGCCCCGCTGAAGGCCGAGCTGGCCGCCGGGCTCAAGAGCTCCCTGAGCATTTCCGCGCAGCCTTCCTTGAGCGTGCCGATCGACAACTACGACGCCGCAGCCAAGCTTGAGATGCAGACCGCAATCAAGAACTCGGGTCCGGTCAAAGTGGTGTTCAATGCGCCGGCAGGCGGCAGCCAGAGCTACGACTATTTCGATGCCAAGGGCAACAAGATGGGCAGCGGCTCCATCGTGCCCGGGCAGACCAATACCCTCAATCTGCAGATCAACATGCTGGATGCCAACGGTGTGCCGATCACCGACGGCGGCACGCCACCGGTGACCAAGACGTTCGGCGTACAGATGACCGTGGCCGGCGCTCCCGCCGCCGGCGACAGCATGAACATCTCGGTGAATGGCGCCGGTTCTTCGGATAACCGCAACGGCCTGGCGCTGGCCGGTTTGCAGAGCAAGCAGACCGTCGATACAGGTTCTGCCAGCAAGGGCATCACCCTGGTGGATGCCTACGGCAAGCTGATCGAGAACGTCGGTGCCAAGGCCAGTCAGGGCAGCCTCGACAGCGCCGCTACCGGCACCATCCTGGCTAACGCCAAGGGCGCCCGGGACTCTCTGTCCGGGGTCAACCTGGATGATGAGACCGGCAACCTGGTCAAGTACCAGCAGTACTACACAGCGTCGTCGCAGATCATCAAGGCTGCGCAGGAAACCTTCAGCACGCTGATCAACAGCCTTTAAGGAGTCGTAGCCCATGCGCATTTCCACCTCCCAGTTTTACGAGTCCTCGGCTACCAACTACCAGAAGAACTTTTCCAAAGTGGTCCAGAGCAGCGAAGAGGCCAGCAGCCTGGTTCGCGTCAAGACCGCTGCCGACGATCCGGTAGGTGCCGCTCGCCTGCTGCAGCTGGGCCAACAGGCTTCGTTGCTGGACCAGTACAAGACCAATACCAACTCGATCAAGGCCTCCCTGGGCCAGACCGAATCGGTGATGACCAGCATCAACAACGTGCTGGCCCGCGCCAAGGAACTGGCCTCCGGTGCCGGCAACGCCGGTTACACCGACGCCGACCGCCAGGCCAATGCTTCGGAACTGGGGCAGATCGAAGAACAGTTGCTGAGCCTGATGAACTCCCAGGACGAAAACGGCAAGTACATCTTCGGTGGTTCCAAGGACGACGTTCCGCCGTTCAGCCGCAACTCCGATGGCACCTACAGCTACAACGGTGACCAGAGCAGCCTGCAACTGCCGGTGGGCGACACCATGATGATGGCCGCCAACAGCACCGGTTGGGACGTGTTCCAGCAGGCGCTGAACACCAGCCGCAGCCAGGTCACCATGACCGCGCCAGCCGTGGATGATGGGCGGATCTCCCTATCCAACGGCCAGGTGTCCAACAACGGTGCCTACAACAGCCAATTCCGCAGCGGCGAGCCTTACACCGTGTCCTTCGTGTCGGGCACCCAGCTGAAGATCGTCGACGGCAGTGGCAACGATGTAACGGCCGAGGCCAGCCAGGGCGGTGTTTTCGGCACTACACCGAACCAGACCGTGAGCTTCCGTGGGGTCGACCTGAGCCTGAACGTCAACCTCAAGTCCGGCGACGACGCCAACGCCGTGCTGCCTGGGCATACCTTCACCCTGGGCTCCAAGCCGGACACCTTCAACGTGGCGCGCTCGCCGGGCAACCCGAGCATGACTCAGGTCTCGAACACCAGCATTACCGACCCGGTGGCCTACAACTCCACCTTCCCCAGTGGTTCGGCGATCCTCAAGTTCACCAGCGCTACCAATTTCGATCTGTACGCTGCGCCACTGACCGCTGATAGCAAGCCGGTGTCCTCGGGCGTGGTCGGGCCGGGTAACGTCGCCACCGCGGCGGGCGTGAGCTTCACCCTGACCGGCGCGCCTTCTCCGGCGGCCAACGATCAGTTCAGTGTGTCGGTCAATACCCACGAGACCCAGAACATACTGGATACCGTGAGCCAGCTGAAAAACGCCTTGAACACGCCGACCGCCGGCAACACCCTGGCGACCCAGAAGCAACTGGCCGACCTCGCCTCGGGGATGGCCAACCTGGCCAGTGGCATCGACCAGTTGTCCATCGGTATCAGCTCAGTGGGTGGTCGTGGTTCGGCCCTGGACACCCAGAGCGAAATCAACGAAAGCCTGGCGGCTGCCAACACCAAGACCCGCTCGGCCATCAGCGACTCCGATCCGGCCGAAGTGATGACCCGCCTGACCCTGCAACAGACCATGCTGCAAGCCTCGCAGCTGGCCTTCAGCAAGATTGCCCAACTGGGGCTGTTCAACAAGGTCTGAGTGCGTGGCGTTCGGGCTGGCGCCCGGACGCCGCGATCTTCGAGCAGCCAGCCGTCTTTTTTAAGCGGTCTTGCAGCCCTGGCATCACTGGCCAGGGCTCGCCGCTCGAGAGTTTCCCGCCGTGAGCCAAGCCCCTCTAGTCAGCATCGTCATTCCCGCCTTCAACCCACGCTTCTTCAGCCAGGCTCTGGAAAGTGCCTTGGCGCAGACCTATCAGCCACTGGAGATCGTTGTTTGCGATGACAGTGCCGGCGATGAAATCCAGCAGATTGTCGAGAGCTTCGTCGAGCCGGTGCACCCTGTGCGTTATCTGCGCAATCCGCAGCGCCTTGGATTGCAGAAAAATATCCTGCGCTGCGTCGAGGAGGCTCGCGGTGAGCTGATCAAGGTCCTGTGTGACGACGATCGGCTGTTCGCTCCGAGTATCGCCCTGCAGGCTCCGGTGCTGCTCGATAACCCCGATGTCAGTCTGGTGTGCGCGCTGCGGGTGTTCAGTGATGCGGGGAATTTCATCCTGCCGTCGCGAGTCGATAACTGTCGCTTTACCCATGACAATGCGGTGCTCAAGGGCGATGACATGCTGGCGATTTTCGAGAGCACGCCGCGCAATTTCCTCGGTAACTTCAGTTCCGCGCTGATGCGTCGTGCCGATGTGCTGGAGCTGCTTCCGGCGTTGATCCAGGAAGGCGCCGGTTTTGTCGCGCTGCTGGATTTTGCCCTGTTCATCTGTCTGATGCGTCGCGGCAATCTGGCAGCGCAGGTGACGGTATTAGGTTGCGAGCGACTTTATTCTGGGCGTCTGAGTAATACGCCGGAAATGCTCAAACTGGCGAAGAATGAGTGGACCTGGTTGGTGCAGATGCTGGCCGCGCGCAGCGGTGAATCGGCGCCGGCGGCGGGGTGGGTGCGTTATGTCGATCTGTCGCGGGTAGCCGAGCAGCCGCGTAACTGGCAAGAGCTTTGCGTGACCCGTGTGCTGGGTAATCGCAGTACGGTGGTTGATGGTCGGGTCGGTGGCGAGTGCATCAGCTACGAGGGCTTCTATCGGGAATGGCTGTCAGTGCGCAAATTCTCGGCGGTGGAACAGCGGCTGATGCCTCAGCGCATCGACAGCTGGCCGCGACGGGTGCAGTTGGTAGTGGTGGTTCTTGATTTCGAAGGCGATAGCGAAGCGCTTGCGCGGACCCTGGACAGCATCGATGCTCAGTTGTACGCCCCTGCGGCGGTGCTGGTGTTGTCGAGGGGCGAAGCCCTAGTGGCAGAGCGAGAGCGAGTCCTGCTCCAGCCGTTGCGCGAGGACTGGGTGCAACAGCTTAATGAATTGATACCGCAGTTGGAGGGAGGGGATTGGTTTTATCTGCTGCAGGCCGGTGACCGATTGCAGCAGTCGGCCCTACTGATCCTTGCCGAGCGCATTGCCAATACTCCAGCCATGCTGTGTGCCTATAGCGACGAAGGTGCGCTGGTTGAAGGCGAGTCGTCGGAGCCGGTATTCAAGCCCGACTTCAACCTCGACCTGATGCGCTCCTATCCCTATGTCGGCCGCGCCCTGGCTTTTTCTCGCGCGCGCTTCATGGTCGAGGGCGGTTTTGATCCGGCCCGCGGTGAGCTGGCGCCCCATGATCTGCTGTGGCGGATGGTGGAGACCGCTGGGCCACAGACTATCGAGCATATTGCCGATATCCAGTTGGAGTCCGAGTTGAGCTTTGCCCAGTGGTTGTCACGGCCCCAGGTGATTGAGGGCAGTGAAGGGCTGGTGGCAGCGCATCTGCAGCGGATTGGCGTGGAGCACCGGATTGTTCATGATGATCTGCCCTTGCTCAATCGTATTGACTATCTGCATGGCAGCCGGCCACTGGTGTCGATTCTTCTGCCGTGCGGCGACTCTCTGGCGACGTTGCAGCGCTGTGTCGAAAGCCTGATCGAGCAGACTGCCTATAGCCACTACGAGATTGTGCTGGTGGATGCCGGCAGCCGAGATCCTGCGATGACGGATTGGTTGGCGGCCATGGCTCAGTTGGGCGGCGCAATGCTACGGGTTCTGCCTTATGCCGGTCCGAACAACCATGCAGCGCTGATCAACAGCGCGGCGAGCCAGGCTCGTGGCGACTACCTGTTGCTGCTTAATCCGAGGGCGTTGATCTGTAGCGGTGACTGGCTGGATGAGTTGCTCAATCAGGCCCAGCGTCCTGAGGTGGGGGTCGTTGGCGCGCGTCTGTTGGATGTCGACGGTTGCATTCTCCAGGCCGGTCAGGTGCTGGGGATGGCTGGGCCAGCAAGCTCGCCCTTTGTCGGTGAAGCCATGGGGGCCCGGGGTTACATGCAGCGGTTGCAGGTGGTGCAGAACTGGAGTGCGGTCAGTGGTGATTGCCTGATGGTACGCAAGGAGGTCTTCGATAGCCTGGGCGGTCTGGATAAGCAGGCATTCGCTGGCGAGCTCGGAGAAACCGATCTGTGCCTGCGGATCGACCGCAATGGCTATCTGGTGGTCTGGACGCCGTACGCCAGCCTGATTCTGACACCGGCCTCCGTCGTCAGTGATGACCGTGAACAGCAGCAGGCACGTGAGGTCGAGCAAGAGCGCTTCTATCGGCAGTGGATGCCCAAGGTTGCGCGCGATCCGGCCTATAACCCGGCTTTAAGCCTGGGCTACTCCAGCTTCAGCCTGGAGCCTTCGTTGCGCAACAACTGGAATCCGTTCTGCAGTCGGGCGTTGCCGTTGATCCTGGGTCTGCCAGTCAACAGTTCTGCAGTGGGGCATTACAGGGTGACGGGGCCGCTAACGGCGCTGGAGGAAGCGGGACGGGTAATTGGTCGAGTGGCCTACGAGTCGCCGTCCACGGTAGAGATCGAGCGTTTGTCGCCGGATACCATCATCCTGCAGTGTCGGTACAGCGATGGCGCGGCCAGTGACATTCTGCGGATGAAAAAGTACTCCAGTGCCCTGCGGGTTTTCGAACTCGACGACTACATCGTCAGTGCGCCGAAGAAGAACACCCATGCCCGTAACAAGCCTGTGAACACCGAGCAGATGCTGCGCGAGGGGATTGGCCTGTGCGATCGCGTAGTGGTGACTACCCAGCCTCTGGCTGATGCGTTGTCGAGTATGCACAGCGATATCCGCGTGGTGCCCAACATGCTGGCGCTCGACCCCTGGGCCAGCTTGACCAGTCGTCGTGGCACCTCCCGCAAGCCTCGGGTGGGCTGGGGCGGTGGCACCAGCCATACCGGAGACCTGGAGATCATTGCCGAGGTGGTGCGCGAGCTGGCCAACGAAGTTGAATGGGTATTCTTCGGTATGTGCCCCGATAATCTGCGTCCTTACGTGCACGAGTTTCATCCGGTCACCGGTCTGCAGAACTACCCGTTCAAGCTGGCGAGCCTGAACCTGGATCTGGCGCTGGCGCCCCTGGAGTTCCATATATTCAACGACTGCAAAAGCAACTTGCGGCTATTGGAGTACGGTGCCTGCGGTTATCCGGTGATCTGCACCGATACTGAGGCCTATCGCGGTTTCTTGCCTTGTACCAAGGTTCGCAGCAACAGCACCGAGGAGTGGTTGCAGGCTATCCGCATGCATTTGGCCGATCCGGTTGCCAGCTACCGCATGGGGGATGAGTTGCGCGAGGCGGTGCATCGCGACTTCATGCTGCGCGACGACAACCTGCGGCATTGGCTATGGGGATGGTTGGCGGATTGATCTGATCAGGGCTCGTGATCGCCTTGTCGCGAGCCGGTTTTCCCCATCGTCGCCCTGTCGGGGCTGCTGTATGTATCGTCCTCTGCCGTGCCCCAAGCGCCGCTTGCGTAATTGGCGCACTTCCTGCAGGTCCTCTTCATATCGCCATAAAACCTTCACTGCAACGTGGTGCAAGGTAGCCGTTGGCTGCGAATGAATATTTGCGTCTGGCGCTAAACCAGGCCTCAAGAGGGCTGATTCAGCCCACGAAGAGCAAGAGGACAGTGATGAAAGCAGTAATTCTGGCGGGTGGGCTGGGTACGCGAATCAGCGAGGAGTCTCACCTCAAGCCCAAACCCATGATCGAAATCGGTGGCAAGCCAATTCTTTGGCACATCATGAAGCAGTATTCCGCCCACGGGATTCATGACTTCGTGATTTGCCTCGGCTACAAGGGCTACGCGATCAAGGACTTCTTCGCCAACTACTTTCTGCACACCTCGGATGTGACCTTCGACATGCGTAACAACCGCATGGATGTGCATCAGAACTACAGCGAGCCCTGGAGCGTGACGCTGATCGACACCGGGGAGGAAACCATGACCGGTGGGCGCCTGCGCCGCGCCGGCCGCTACCTGCAGGATGAAGAGGCGTTCTGCTTTACCTACGGCGACGGTGTCTCCGACCTGAACATTGGAGCCCTGGTGGACTTCCACAAGGCCCACGGCAAGCTGGCCACCGTGACTGCGGTACAACCACCAGGCCGTTACGGGGCCCTGGAGCGTGATGGCGACCAGGTTCTGGGTTTCACCGAGAAGCCTCGTGGAGATGGTGGCTGGATCAACGGCGGGTTCTTCGTGCTCTCGCCCAAGGTGCTGTCTTATATCGCCGGCGACAGTACTACCTGGGAAGCCGACCCCCTGATTCAGTTGGCCAGGAACCAGCAATTACGCGCGTTCGAGCACAGTGGGTTCTGGCAGCCGATGGATACTCTGCGGGACAAGAATCATCTGGAACAGCTCTGGCAAAGCGGGGAGGCCCCGTGGAAGCAGTGGGACTGAGCTCGCAGTTCTGGCGTGGCAAACGTGTGCTGTTGACCGGGCATACCGGTTTCAAGGGCAGTTGGCTGAGCCTGTGGTTGCAGAGCTTGGGCGCCCAGGTCACGGGGTTTGCTCTGGACCCAGGCACCGACCCAAGCCTGTTCGATCTGGCGCGCGTCTACGAGGGCATGGATGACCAGCGCGGGGATCTGCGCGACCTGGGCCGCTTGTTGGAAGTACTGGCCCATGTACAACCGGAAATTGTCCTGCACCTGGCTGCCCAGCCACTGGTTCGCGAGGCTTACCGCGACCCCTTGGGTACCTATTCGAGCAATGTCATGGGCACCCTCAATCTGCTGGAGGCCATTCGCCAAGTGGGCGGAGTGCGTGCCTGCGTGCTGGTGACCACCGACAAGGTCTACGCCAACCAGGAGTGGTTGTGGCCCTATCGGGAAAATGAGCCCCTGGGTGGCCATGACCCCTATAGCAGCAGCAAAGCCTGCTGCGAGTTGTTGGCGCAATCCTATGCGTCCTCTTTCTTCGCAACTGGACGCTATGCCGAACACGGCCTGGCATTGGCCACGGCACGGGCGGGGAACGTCCTGGGTGGTGGCGACTTCGCCCCCGAGCGATTGATCCCCGATGTGCTCAAGGCCTGGTCCGCCGATGAACCGGTGACCTTGCGTTATCCCCAGGCTGTGCGCCCCTGGCAGCATGCCCTGGAGCCCCTGGCCGGTTATCTGCAACTGGCGGCTGGCCTGTACGAGCAAGGTCCGCAATACGCCGGGGCCTGGAACTTCGGTCCCGGCGAGCAGGACATGTGCAGCGTCGGTGACGTGGTGGAGTTGCTGGCCCGGCAATGGCCCGAAGCCCCGGGTTTGCGGATCGAGCCCAGTGAGTTGCACGAAGCCGGTCTGCTGCGCCTGGACAGCAGTCGCGCGCGACAGTTGCTCGGCTGGAAACCTCGCTGGAGTCTGGAGCAATGCCTGGCGCAGACCCTGGATTGGCACCTGGCCTGGAAGAGCGGCGCGGATATGCATGCGGTGACTCTGGGGCAGTTGAACCTGTATCGGGGGGCGCTGTGAGCGAATTCCGGGTACTGGCCCTGCCGTTGGCCGGCTTGTGCGAGGTGCGCCACAAACGCTTCGAGGATCAGCGTGGGCATTTCTCGCGCTTGTTCTGCGAAGGCAGCCTGAGCGCCTTTGGTCAGCCGTTTCATATTCGTCAGATCAACCATTCCTGCACACGT
Organism: Pseudomonas sp. MWU349; assembly: GCF_017947325.1. Lineage (NCBI taxonomy): Bacteria > Pseudomonadati > Pseudomonadota > Gammaproteobacteria > Pseudomonadales > Pseudomonadaceae > Pseudomonas > Pseudomonas sp. MWU349. Next base: position 80,414 of record NZ_JAFEVP010000008.1, read on the forward strand.
GAACGGGGCAGTGTGCGTGGCCTGCACTATCAGACGGCCGCGCGCCCCGAGGCCAAACTCATCACCTGTCTGCGGGGCGAGGTTTGGGATGTGGCGGTAGATCTGCGCCCCGAGTCGCCGACGTTCCTGCATTGGCACGCCGAGCACCTGAAAGCGGGCGACGGCCGCAGTTTGTTGCTGCCTGCAGGTTTTGCCCATGGTTTCCAGGCCCTGAGCGAGGATGCCGAACTGCTGTACCTGCACAGCGCCGACTATGCCCCGGAACATGAGGCCGGGTTATCGGTGCGGGACCCTCGGCTGGCAATCGACTGGCCGCTGCCTGTCAATAATCTGTCGAGCAGGGACGCCAACCACCCCTTGCTCGATGGCGCATTCGCTGGAGTGAAACTATGAATTGCCGCGGTTGTGGCGCTCGCCTGAGCCTGCCCTTGATCGACCTGGGCACCTCGCCGCCCTCCAACGCTTACGTGCGTGTAGAGCAATTGGACCAGGCGGAGCAATGGGTGCCGTTGAAGGTCCAGGTCTGCCAGCAATGCTGGCTGGTGCAGACCGAGGATTACACCCGAGCTGATCATCTGTTCGACGCTGATTACGCCTACTTCAGTTCGTTCTCCAGCACCTGGCTCAAGCATGCCCAGGATTATGTGGCGCGGATGGTCGAGCGCTTTGCCCTGGATGCCGGGAGCCGGGTGGTGGAAGTCGCGGCGAACGATGGTTATCTGCTGCAGTACGTGGCCCAGCGCGGCATTCCCTGCCTTGGAGTCGAGCCGACCCGCAGTACCGCACAGGCGGCGCGGGACAAGGGGCTGCTGATCCGTGAGTCGTTCTTCGGCCGTGATACCGCCGCGCAGTTGCTGGCAGAGGGCTGGGCCGCCGACCTGATGGCGGCCAACAATGTGCTGGCCCATGTGCCGGACATCAACGACTTCCTCTGTGGTTTTGCCGCCCTGCTCAAGCCCACTGGCGTGGCGACTTTCGAGTTTCCCCAACTGCTGACCCTGATGGCCGGCCAGCAGTTCGACACTCTGTACCACGAGCACTACTCCTACTTGTCGTTGACTGCGGTCCAGGGCTTGTGCCAGCGCAACGGCCTGGAAATCTTCGATGTCGAAACCTTGCCCACCCATGGCGGTTCGCTGCGGGTGTTTGTGCAGCGAGACGATGGCCAGCGCCGTCCCGTGCTGGACAGCGTGGCGCGTCAGTTAAGGCTGGAGCAGGAGGCCGGGGTGAGCACGCCCGACTACTACCAGACCCTGGCGCCGGCGGCAGAGCGGATCAAGCACGAACTGCTGCGTTTCCTGCTCCAGGCCAAGGCCGAAGGCAAGCGCGTGGTGGGTTACGGAGCGGCGGCCAAGGGCAATACCTTGCTCAATTACGCCGGGGTCAAGCCCGACCTCCTGGCCTGGGTTGCCGATGCCAGCCCGCACAAGCAGGGCAAGTACCTGCCGGGCAGCCGGATTCCAGTGGTCGCGCCTGAGCGTATCGATCTGGAGCGACCGGACTATGTGCTGGTACTGCCGTGGAACCTGCTCGGTGAAGTCAGTGAGCAATTGGCCCAGGTGCGGCAATGGGGCGGGCGCTTCGTGATCGCCGTGCCCGAGTTGAGGCTGCTGTGAAGGGGATGACGGTGCTGGTCACCGGCGCTACCGGTTTCGTCGGCCAGCATCTGGTTGCTGCCTTGCTGGCCCGGGGATGCCGCGTGCGCGCGGTGGCGCGGAATGCGGGTAAGGCGCGGCAGATGCCCTGGTTCGAGGCGGTGGAGTTTCGCGCCCTGGATGTGCACACCCCGCAGCTTGATGTTGCGGCCCTGGTAGAGGGAGTCGATGCCTTGGCTCATCTGGCCTGGCCCGGGTTGCCTGACTATCAGGCGCTGTTTCACCTCGAGCACAACCTGATGGCGGATTACCGCTTGATCAAGGCCGTGGTCGAGGCCGGGGTGAGCCAGGTGCTGGTCACCGGTACCTGCTTCGAGTACGGCCTGCAAAGCGGGCCTTTGAGTGAGGCGCTCGAGCCCCGTCCAAGCAATCCCTACGGATTGGCCAAGCACAGCCTGCATCTGTTTTTGCAAGCCCTGCAGCAGCAACTGCCCTTCAGTTTGCAGTGGGCACGGCTGTTCTATCTGCATGGCCCGGGACAGAACCCCAAGAGCCTGCTGGCGGCGCTGGATCGAGCGATCGATGCCGGTGACGAGGTTTTCAATATGTCGGGCGGCGAACAACTGCGGGACTACCTGGGCATCGAGGAGGCGGCTGGCTACCTGGCTGCGCTGCTCGGTCAGCGAGGATTTTCCGGAGTGGTCAATTGCTCCAGTGGCCAGCCGATCTCCGTGCGTTCCCTGGTGGAGCAGCGTATCGCTCAGCGCGGTGCTTCGATCCGCCTGAATCTGGGGCATTACCCGTACCCGGACTACGAACCCATGGCGTTCTGGGGCTTGAACCAGCGCCTGGAGCAAATAACAGGAGCCGAACATGGCGCATGAGTTGTATCGGGTCACCGATTTGCCGGTGCTGCAGAATCGCACCTTCGCCGATGCCCAGAGTGCCCGTGCCTCGGCGTCTGCGGATATCGTCCTGGTGCAGGACCTGCACAGCGGCCTGATCTTCAATCAGGCCTTCGATGCCGACAAGCTGAGCTACGACAGCGACTATCAGAACGAGCAGGCACACTCGGCGCAGTTCCAGCAGCATCTGAAGGATGTCGAGGGCATCATCGCCCGGCACTTCAAGGGGCGGGAACTGATCGAGGTCGGTTGCGGCAAGGGCTATTTCCTCGAACTGCTGCGCAGTGAGGGCTACGCGATCACAGGGATCGACCCGGCCTACGAAGGGACCAACCCCGAGGTGATCAAGGCGCCGTTCACCCGCGGTCTGGGGCTGGCTGCCGAAGCGATCGTACTGCGCCATGTGCTGGAGCATATCGCCGATCCCCTGGCCTTTCTGGCGGAGATCGCTGATGCCAACCAAGGCGGGCAGATCTACATCGAAGTGCCGTGTTTTGACTGGATTCTCGAACACCGTGCCTGGTTCGACGTGTTTTATGAACACGTCAATTACTTCCGTCTTGAAGACCTGCAGCGCATGTTCGGCATCGTGCATGAGGCCGGGCATCTGTTTGGCGGCCAGTACCTGTACGTGGTGGCGGACCTGGGCAGTTTGAAGTCGACCTTGTCGGCGCCGGCCCAGCCGTTGCGGATGCCGGCGGATTTCACCGCCAGCATCGAGTGTGCCAAACGCATTATCCAGTCGGCGCCGCAAACCGCAGCCGGCATCTGGGGCGCTTCCTCCAAGGGCGTGATCTATTCCCTGTTCCTGCAACGGGCAGGCGTAGCGGTAGATCAAGTGGTGGATATCAATCCGGCCAAGCAAGGCCGTTACTTGCCACTGAGCGGCATGCGAGTGTCATCACCGCAAGAGGCCATGGAAGCATTGCCCGTGGGCGCCAATCTGTTCGTGATGAACTCCAACTACCTCGAAGAAATCAAGCGCATGACCGATGGCCGTTATGTCTATCACGCCGTCGATAGCGCTTCATTCAGCTAATTTGTCAGTGAGAATCGAACATGACCGAGAAAAACGTCATCCAAGCGTTTGAAGAAGAATGCCAGGCACAGATCAGTGCCCAGGGCCAGGATGAGAAGCTCAAGGGCCTGGCCCGTGACTTTTTCAATGAGTCCGCGCAGCACAAATACAGCTATCACTTCTCCTGGATGGGGCGGCCGATCATTCAGTTGCCCCAGGACATGATGGCGATGCAGGAGATCATCTGGCGGGTCAAGCCGGACCTGGTGATCGAATGTGGTATCGCCCATGGCGGTTCGATCATCTACTACGCCTCGCTGCTGGAATTGCAGGGGCATGGTGAAGTGCTGGGCATCGACCTGGACATCCGCGCCCACAACCGTGAAGCCATCGAGCAGCATCCGATGAGCAAGCGCATTCGCATGATCGAAGGTTCGAGCATCGATCCGGTCATCGCCGAGCAGGTTCGCGCTGCCGCGCAGGGCAAGAAGGTCATCCTGGTCCTGGACTCCAACCACACTCACGATCACGTGCTCGAAGAGCTGCGTCTGTATGCGCCGTTGGTGTCGGTCGACAGCTATTGCGTGGTCATGGATACCGTGGTCGAGGACATGCCGCCGACCTTCTTCCCTGATCGCCCATGGGGGCCAGGGGACAACCCGAAAACAGCGGTCTGGGCCTATCTGAAAGAGAACGCTGACTTCGAGATCGACTACCAGATGCAGAACAAGTTGCTGATCACCGTGGCGCCGGATGGTTACCTGCGTCGGGTTCGCTGAATATCAATGGTTGCAGGTTCCGGGCGCTTGGCCGGTTGTGGGGAAGGGCATATGTGGGTTGAAGACAAAGCAATGAACAGTAGCGCAGCGCCGATGAGCGAACGTTTCACTCTGGTGGTGATGACCCACAATCGCAAGGCGTTCCTGCAACGCACCTTGCAGTACTACAGCACCTATCCCTGCTCGATCCTGGTTCTGGATTCTTCCCAGGAGGCGGACGAGTCTCTGGCCGAGCGCTATCCCGAGGTCGACTACCGGCATCTGCCGCAGTTCGGCTACAAGGGCCTGCAGGACAAGCTGACTTACGGTGTCAACCTGGTCAGCACGCCTTACATGGCGTTCGCTGCCGACGACGACTTCCTGATTCATGATGCCCTGAATGCATCGGTGGAGTTTCTTGAGGCCAATCCGGACTACGGTCTGTGCCATGGCTACGGGATGATGTACCTGGCCCGGGCAGCGGAAACCAACTACTACCGTCGAGATTGCCGGGTGATCGAGGATTATGCGTCCGACGATCCCCAGGATCGGGTCATGAGTTTCATGGGGCAGTTCCTGCCTCCGTTCTATGCCGTGACGCGCACCGACCTGCTGCGCCAGTGGTATAACCGGCTGCCGCCCGAAGTCAGTTTCGAGTGGCAGGAAATCGGCCACTGTTTCTATCTCCTGGCTTGTGCCAAGGCTCGGATCCTGCCGATTCCCTATGCCGTGCGCGAAGTCAATTATGGCGCTTCCGAGCACAATACCAACGTCTTGACGGTACTGACGTTCAAGGACGCCCGGTCGGTGCAGCAGCGTGAAGACTTTGCCGCGTTTCTCGCTACGCTGCCCAGCGGCTTCAGTGGCCGGGATCCGCAGCAGGTGAAGCAGATTGCCTTGGACAGTTTTGCGGCCATGGCCGAGTGCCTGCTTGCTGGACGCTCCCTCAGGGGGACGATGATTTTCCGTTCGGCCTGGGTCGAGGTGGGCGGTGAGCCGGTACGTTCCTTCGGTCCCGAGCAGTTTGTCGAAATGCCGTTCTACAACAAGCCGATGTTCGACCTTTTGACCCAGTTCGAATTTCTCATGCACGCCATGCCGGCGGGACGGGTCCAGCTCAAAGAGCTCGAAGGCGTGCTGTTGCGTCAGGAAGAGCTGATGCGGGTGCATTCCAACGACACTGTGCAGACCGTGCGCAGTCGTCTGTGGGAAGCCCTGACCTTGAACCTGTTCAACCGCGAGGTGGTCAAGCGCCTGGCCGAGTCGATGCGGGAGAGCGACGAGCCGGAGGAGGCCAGCAAGCTACAGGTCTGGGCCGAGCGGCTTGATTCGGTGCCTGGGCCGGACAGTCGTGCCCTGTTCAATGGCACGGAATCGGGACGTCTGCTCCGCTGGCTGGAGGCGCGTTCGCCGGAGCCGGCGCAGTTGAATGCCATCAATGCGCACCTGGCACGCCATGGCGGCGGTCCTCAAGTGCAGATCCTGCTGCTCGATCTCGACGCCGACATGGTCAAGCTGCAAGCCAGTCTTGACAGCCTGGTGGCTAGCCATTTCAAGGCTTTCAAGCTGGTGGTGCTGACCACCGGCGACTTGCCGGCCACCACCAGCGCTCAGGACGCCTTGCACTTCGTCAAGGTCACTGAGAGCAACTATGTAGAACGGATCAATCAGGCCCTGGCTCAGTCCCGTGCCGACTGGGTGCTGCTGGCCGAGGCCGGTGACCAGTTCACTGCCAGCGGCCTGTTGCGGGCCAGCCTCGAGCTGCTGGGTGCCGAAGGTATTCGTGCGGTTGCGATGGATGAAGTACAGCGCCGTAGTGATTTCACCCTGAGCCCGGTGTTCCGCCCAGGGTTCAACCTTGACCAGTTGCAAAGCGCGCCGGGATTGATGGCTCGGCACTGGCTGCTGCAGCGCGAAGCTCTGATGCAGATCGGCGGTTTTTCCAGCGATCTCAAGCAGGCATTGGAGTTCGATGTGCTGCTGCGATTGATCCAGGAGGGTGGCCTTGCTGGTCTGGCCCACCTGGCCGAACCGCTGTTGATCTGCCGTGTTCCGGCAGATGAGGCCAGCACCGAGGAGCGGCAGGTGCTGACCCGCCACCTGGCGGCACGGGGCTATCGCGCCCAGGTCAGTTCGGCGCAGCCGGGCACTTACCAGATCGACTATCAACATGCCGAACGGCCTCTGGTTTCCATCATCCTGGCGAGCCAGGATAACTTCGCCGAGTTGCAACGTTGCCTGGTCAGCGTACTGCAGCGCACCCGCTACCAGCGCTACGAAGTTCTGATCGCCGAAAACCATAGCCAGAACGCCGAGCTCGATAGCTGGCTGGCTAGCCTGGAGCGCCAGGGTGATCGTATTCGTGTGCTGCGCAGCGAGCAGCGCCTGAGCGTCTCGGCCCTGCACAACGCCGCGTGCCGTGAGGCCAAGGGCGAGTACCTGGTGCTGCTATCGTCGGATGCCGAGGTAGTCAACGCCAACTGGATCGAGAGCTTGCTCAATCAGGCCCAGCGCCCGGAGGTCGGAGTGGTTGGTGCACGATTGGTCAATGAGCGCGGCATGACCACCCAGGCGGGCCTGATCCTCGGCCTCAATGGTCATCTGGGCGCAGCCTTCGCCGGAGAGGCCAAGGATGCTCCGGGCTACATGAACAGCCTGTGGGTGGAGAAGAATTACTCGGCGGTATCCGGCGTCTGCCTGATGATCGCCAAGGCGTTGTTCGAGGCCGTAGGTGGTTTGGACGAGGAGCATTTCGACCAGGCCTTCGCCGATGTCGACCTGTGCCTGAAGGTGGCCGATGCCGGTTATTTGACCGTTGTGACTCCCCAGGCCCAGGTCATGCATCCGGGTACGCTGGCGGACAACCCGCAAGCGGCAGCGGCGCTGCGGGACAAGTGGGCGGTGCGCTTTGCGCAGGATACGGCCTACAACCAGAACCTGGCGCTGACTGGCAAGGGCTTTGCGCTGGGGGCCGCGAGCGCGGTGAACTGGAACCAGTTGCTGGGATAAGGAATCAGTGATGTTCAACGGCAAATCCATTTTCATTTCCGGTGGCACCGGCTCTTTCGGGCGCAACTTCATTCGACGCCTGCTGGAGCAGTATCAGCCCAAGCGGGTCGTGGTGTTCTCCCGCGATGAGCTCAAGCAGTACGAGATGCAGCAGACCTTCAATGCGCCCTGCATGCGTTACTTCCTCGGCGATGTTCGCGATGCCGAGCGCTTGCGCCAGGCGATGCGGGGTATCGACTATGTGGTGCATGCCGCGGCGCTGAAACAGGTGCCGGCGGCCGAATACAACCCCACGGAGTGCATTCGCACCAACGTCAATGGCGCTGAAAACATCATTGCTGCGGCCATCGACAACGGGGTACAGAAGGTCGTTGCCTTGTCCACCGACAAGGCTGCGAGCCCGATCAACCTGTATGGCGCCACCAAGCTGCTGTCGGACAAGCTGTTCGTGGCGGCGAACAATATCGCGGGTGAGCAGGCCACTCGATTTGCCGTAGTGCGCTATGGCAACGTTGCAGGTTCCCGAGGCTCAGTGGTGCCGTTCTTCAGCCAGCTGATTGCCCAGGGCGCAACGGAGCTGCCCATTACCGATGAGCGCATGACCCGCTTCTGGATCACCCTGGACCACGGGGTGCAATTTGTTCTGGACAGCTTCGCGCGGATGCACGGCGGGGAGATTTTCGTGCCGAAGATTCCGTCGATCCGCATCGTCGATCTGGCCTTGGGGATGGCCGCGCACTTGCCACACAAGCAGGTGGGGATTCGTCCGGGAGAGAAGCTCCATGAATTGATGGTGCCTCTGGATGATGCGCGCATGACCCTGGAGTTTGACGATCACTACACGATCCAGCCCTCCATCCGCTTTACCAGTGTCAACGTTGATTTTGCAGTTGACGGCAAGGGCGAGCAGGGCGTTTCGGTGCCCGAGGATTTCGAGTATCGCTCCGATACCAATCCGGACTTTCTGTCGGTGGGGCAGATAGCCGAACTGCATACCGGGATCGCACCATGATTCCCTATGGTCGCCAAAGCCTTGACCAGGAGGATATCGATGCCGTGCTGGGGGTCTTGCACTCCGACTGGTTGACCCAGGGGCCAGCAATCGAGGCTTTCGAGCAGGCAATGGCGACCGCCTGCAAGGCGGCCTATGGCGTAGCGGTGTGCAACGCCACTGCTGCCTTGCATATTGCTTGCCTGGCGGCGGGCCTGGGGCCGGGCGATAGGTTATGGACCACTCCTAACACGTTCCTCGCGTCGGCCAACTGTGGTCGTTACTGTGGTGCGGATGTGGACTTTGTCGATATCGACCCGCGGACCTGGAATCTCGACGCCGAGGCATTGGCCCTCAAGCTGCAAGCGGCCGAGGCCAGGGGGGCGCTGCCCAAGGTGGTGATTGCGGTGGCGTTCTCCGGGCAGAGCTGTGATATGCGACGCCTGGCGGAACTGGCCGAGCGTTATGCCTTCACCTTGATCGAGGATGCCTCCCACGCGGTGGGTGCCAGCTATGCGGGGCGTCCGGTTGGCTGTGGTGAATTCGCGGCGATGACGGTGTTCAGCTTCCATCCGGTGAAGATCATCACCAGTGCCGAAGGCGGAATGGTCATGACCAATAGTCCGGAGCTGGCGGAACACCTGCGTCGTCTGCGTAGCCATGGCATGACCCGCGACCCGGCGCAGATGGTGGGTCAGAGCCATGGCCCCTGGTATTACCAGCAGGTCGAGTTGGGTTTCAACTACCGCATGACCGATCTTCAGGCGGCGCTCGGGCGCTCGCAGTTGAATAAGCTGCCGGGCTTTTTACAACGCCGGCGCTACCTGGCGGATCGTTATCAGCATCTGTTGCAGGACCTGCCGTTGAGCTTGCCCCAGGCTCAACCTGATGCTCACTCGGCCTGGCACCTGTATGTCGTGCGCTTGCACCTCCAGCGAATCAAGCATTCTCACCGTGAGGTCTTCGAGGGGCTGCGCAAGGCTGGGATCGGGGTCAACCTGCATTACATCCCGGTGCACCTGCAACCCTACTACCGGGATCTGGGTTTTGTTGAAGGTGATTTTCCCGAAGCGGAAGATTATTACGCTCAAGCCATCAGCTTGCCGATGTATCCCGGGCTGACGGATGACCAGCAAGACTACGTTGTACAGCAATTGCGGCATTGGATTCAGGAGCTGTAGCACCATGAGCTCAATCGCGATTATCCCCGCCCGAGGTGGCAGCAAGCGAATTGCGAGGAAGAACCTCAAGCCCTTCGATGGCGTGCCGATGCTCGCCCGCTCCATCGATAAGGCGCTGGGGTCGGGGTTGTTCCAGCGCGTGGTGGTCAGCACCGACGATCCCGAGATCGCCGAGCTGGCCATTGCCTGTGGCGCAGAGGTGCCTTTTGTCCGACCGCAGGCTCTGGCGGATGACTTCACCGGCACTGCGGCGGTGATCGTGCATGCCTTGCAAACCTTGCGGGAGCTGGGGCAGCAATTCGAATATGCCTGTTGCATCTATGCCACCGCCCCCCTGTTGCAACTGCGTTTTTTGCGCCAGGGGCTGGCGTTGCTGGAGCAGCATCAGGACAGGTCGTTTGCCTTTTCGGTGTGCAGTTTTGGTTTTCCGGTGCAACGGGCGCTGACGCTCGACGAGCAGGGCGCTCTGGGCGCGCTGTATCCGGAGTTCAGTCAGGCCCGCTCCCAGGATTTGCCCGTGGCCTATCAGGATGCGGCGCAGTTCTACTGGGGCAGAAGCCAGGCCTGGCTGGAGGGGGAGGCGTTATTCTCGTCTCGCAGCTTGCCGGTGATCCTGCCGCGTCACCTGGTGCAGGATATCGACACCGAGGAGGATTGGCGGCGGGCGCAATACCTGTACGCCGCGCTCAAGGCCGCAGGAGAGCTGGAATGAGGGTGCTGATCCGGGCTGACGCCTCGCCGGCGATCGGCAGCGGCCACGTGGCCCGCTGCCTGACCCTGGCTCAGGTGCTGCGCCAGCAGGGTGCCGAAGTTGCGTTCGCCTGTCGTCGCCTGCCCGGCAATCGTCTGGCGGCCTTGCAAGCCGAAGGTTTTTCGACCTTTGCATTGCCTGAGTTCTATACCGGTGAGAATCCTCGGTTGGGCATCGAAGCGCCCTTGCCCTGGCAGGCCGATATCGCGGCACTGCAGGAAGCCCTGGTAGATCAGCCGGCCTTCGACTGGGTGCTGGTGGATCACTACGGCCTTGATCATCAGTGGCAAAGCGCCGCTCGCCGATGGGCGCCGCGGATCGCCGCGATCGATGATCTGGCCAACCGCCGGCATGCCGCGGACCTGTTGCTGGACCAGAACTTCAGTGGTTCGCCCGAGGCGTATGCCGGGTTGTACGGCGCGCAATGCCGGACCTTGTTCGGGCCGCACTTTGCCTTGCTGCGTGAGGAGTTCCGGCGCCCTCCGATCCTGATTCGGCCGCAGGCCCAGCGGCTGCTGGTGAACTTCGGAGGCTTCGATGCTGCCGGCCAGACCCACAAGGCCATGCTGGCGCTGGCGGACCTGCATGAACTGCAGGTGGATTTTGTTGCTGGCAGTGGCAACCCGGATTGGCAGGCCATGCAGGTGCTGGCAGCAGACCGGCCGAACTGGCACCTGCACAGTTATGTGAACGACTTCGCCGGGTTGCTGGCCGAAGCAGACCTGTGCCTGGGGGCCGGGGGCGGTACCAGTTGGGAACGTGCAGTGCTGGGCGTGCCTACGTTGTGCATCACTGTGGCCGGCAATCAGCAGGCCAACGCCCGGCTGTTGGCTGAAACGGGTGCCCACTTGTACCTGGGGCCTTGTGAGCAGGTGGAAGTCGAACAACTGCGCGATGCCGTGAAGCTCATGCTGGGCAACCCTGGGCTGCGCCATAGCCTGGCTGCTCGTGCCCGGAAACTGGTCGATGGCCTGGGCTCGCAGCGGGTGGCTGCGGCGATGTTCGAGGCCGCAGTGTGTCTGCGACCGGCGACCCTTGACGATGCCCGGCTGCTATTCGACGGGCGCAATAGCGATCTGGTCAGGCGCTGGTCGCAGCAGCCCGAGGCCATCGACTGGTCGAGCCATGTGCAGTGGCTGGACGCTTGTCTGAACGACCCGCGGCGTTTATTGCTGATCGCCGAGTTGCCTGATGGCCCGCTGGGAATGCTGCGTTATGACCGGGAGGGAGGGCAGGCCGAGGTGTCGATCTACCTGTTTGCCGGACGCTTGGGGCTAGGCTGGGGGCAGGTTCTACTGGAGCAGGGGGAGGCCTGTCTGCTGCGCCATTGGCCCGATGTGCAGCGCCTGCGGGCACAGGTCTTGTCGGATAACCAAGTGTCGCTGAGTTTGTTTCGCCGGGCTGGCTATCGCCAAGGCGCCTGCGAATTCACCCGTATGTTGAAGGAACATCTGGATGACTAGTTTCAAGATTGGCTCGCGCTTCGTGGGCGCCGGCCATGGGCCGTTGATCATTGCGGAAATGAGCGGCAACCATAACCAGTCGCTGGATGTGGCCTTGCAGATTGTCGAGGCTGCGGCCAGGGCGGGAGCCCATGCACTGAAGTTGCAGACTTATACCGCCGATACCATGACGCTGGACCTCGATCAGGGCGAGTTCTTCATCAAGGACCCGGACAGCCTCTGGGCCGGCTCATCGCTCTACCAGCTGTACCAACAGGCCCATACACCCTGGGAATGGCATCAGCCGATCTTTGCCCGGGCCAAGGCCCTGGGCATGCTGGCCTTTTCCACGCCATTCGATGAGAGCGCCGTGGATTTTCTGGAAAGCCTCGACGTTCCGGCCTACAAGATCGCCAGTTTTGAAAATACCGACCTGCCGTTGATTCGTCGGGTGGCCGCCACCGGCAAGCCGCTGATCATCTCCACTGGCATGGCCAGCATCGCCGAGCTGGACGAAAGTGTCCGGGCTGCACGACAGGCGGGTTGCCGCGATCTGGTGCTGCTCAAGTGCACCAGTACCTATCCGGCATCACCGATCAACAGCAATCTGCTGACCATTCCGCATCTGCGGGAGCTGTTCGGCTGTGAGGTGGGCTTGTCCGATCACAGCATGGGCGTCGGTGTGTCCGTGGCGGCGGTGGCGCTAGGTGCCACGGTGATCGAGAAACATTTCACCCTGGATCGAGCTGCCGGTGGGGTTGACGCCAGCTTCTCCCTTGAGCCTGCAGAGATGGCCAGCCTGGTGCTGGAAACCGAGCGGGCCTGGCAGGCCATGGGGCAGGTCAGCTATGGCGCCACCCAGGCCGAGAGCAAATCGCTGGTTTACCGCCGGTCGCTGTATGTCACCCAAGACATGCAGGCCGGAGAGCTGTTCAGCGCCGACAACGTGCGGGCCATCCGTCCGGGCTTGGGGCTTGCTCCCAAGCACTATGAGGCCCTGCTTGGTCGTCGCGCGCGCCAGGCCCTCAAGCGCGGCACCGCGCTGGACTGGGCATTCGTCGAGTAGCCCTTTGTATGGCAGTTTCGGCAAAATAGCGTGACCTGTGAGTCATAACGTGCATCTTCACTGTATTGTATCGCCCGGGAAGATGGCGCCAGCCCTGTATGACAGGTCCAGTGATAGCCCTTGGTTCTTTCCGATACCGCCGTGTTTTGGCGCAAGTATCTGTGTTTTTTTCGGCAGCCCCTGCTCGGTCATCGTGCGGGGGTATTGAGCTGTTTATTATTGGGAAGCCGTAATGATTGGCATAAAAAGCATTGCGAGCTACGTGCCTGTAGCCGGCGTGGACAATTACGCACAAGGTGCAAAATTCGCCAAGGATGAAGAGTTCATCCTGGGCAAGATCGGTTCGGCCTTCCTGCCGCGCAAAGACGCCGGGCAAGAAACCTCCGATCTGTGTGTCGAAGCAGTCAATGCATTGTTTGCCGCTAACCCGGAACTCAAGCGCGAAGCCATCGATGTGTTGATCGTGGTTACCCAGAATGGTGACGAAGAAGGTTTGCCCCATACCGCGGCGATCGTACAGGACAAGCTGGGCCTGCCCACCACCGTCGCGGCCTTTGATATTTCCCTGGGGTGCTCCGGGTACGTCTACGGCATCTATGCCATCAAGGGGTTCATGGAAGCTGCTGGCCTGAAGAATGGCCTGCTGGTCACCGCTGACCCTTACTCGAAGATTGTCGATCCCGAAGATCGCAATACCACCATGCTGTTCGGTGACGCCGCCACGGCCACCTGGCTGGGCGAGGACGCCACCTGGCAGCTGGGCAAGGCCAAGTTCGGTACCGATGGCTCGGGGGCTGCGCATCTGAAGGTCACCGATGGTGTGTTCTTCATGAATGGCCGCCAGGTGTTCAACTTCGCTCTGCTGAAAGTGCCGGCACACCTGCACGAGTTGCTGGATGAGTCGGGGCTGAAGTCTGACGATATCGATGCCTTCTGCATTCACCAGGGCAGCGCCGCGATCGTCGATGCGGTGGCTCGGCGTTTCGAAGGCAACCCCGACAAATTCATCAAGGACATGGTGGAGACCGGCAATACCGTGTCCTCCAGCATTCCGCTGCTGCTGGAAAAGCACATGTTCGATTCCAGCTGGAAGCGCGTTGCCCTCAGTGGCTTCGGCGTTGGTCTGTCCTGGGGATCGGCGATCATCTACCGCTCCTGAGTTTCAGCTCGCGGCGGCACAGATAGCGCTCAAGGTGTAATCTTGAGCGCTATTTTTTTGCACGAGTGATAAGCGAGGCGGCATGAGTGACAGCTTTGAAGACAACGCCCGGGTGATTGGCGAGCGCTGGCCGGCGCTGCTGGCACGGGTGCAGGCTGAGGATGCTGCTGCGCTGCAGGCGGATCTGGTGGAAGGCCTTGGCTCGACCCTGAGCATTGGCGGGGTCCAGTTGACCAGTCGCCATGATCGCAGTCGCGAGGCTCAGGTCCAGGCCGCCAGCCTGCCTGAGGCGGCGGTATTGCATCTTTACGGCTGTGGCTTGGGTGACCTGCAAATGGCGTTGCTGCAGCGGCCGGGGCTGGAGCGTCTGTATGTGCACATTCTCAATGGCGCGCTATTCAAACTGGTATTGCAACTGCTGGAACAGCAGGCCTGGCTGGCCGATCCGAGGGTCGAGTTGTTGTATGCCGGCGACCTGCCGGAGATTGCATTGCCGTTTTTCGCCCTGCCGGCCGAGCTGGTGCTGGCCGATGACTACAACGCGAAGATCCGTGATCGGTTGATCAGCGAGACTCATCTGTCCTTCAATAATCGCTTGTTTGCCGCAGATGCAGCGGATATCGCCGAGCGCCTGGCTGCCATTGAGCCTTGGGTTGGGATGGATCGCGATGTTGCCGAGCTGTTTGATCGACATCCCGGGAGTGAAGTCTTTGTTATCGCTACGGGGCCGAGCCTGGAGCGCCACTACGCGGCATTGCGCGCCGTGGCCGGCCAGGCGCAGCGGCCGCTGCTGATCTGTGTCGACACGGCTTATCAGCCGCTGGTCAAAGAGGGCATCCGGGTGGATCTGGTGGTGAGTGTCGACCAGCGTATTTCCACCCGGCACCTGCCCGCTCAAGGCAGCGACGGCACCGCTCTGGTGTATATGCCGCTGGCGGACCCGCAGGTACTCGAAGGCTGGCTCGGGCCGCGGTATGTGGCGTATTCCGCCAGCCCGGTGTTCCAGGCATTGCGCCAGCGCATACCCCGGGCACAGCTGCATGCCGGCGGCAGCGTTATTCATCCGGCCGTGGATCTGGCGGTGAAGATGGGAGGGCGACGGATCACCCTGTTTGGTGCGGACTTCGCGTTCCCCATGAATCGTACCCATGCCGGTTGGCATGACGGCGATCTTGGCCCGCAACTCGGCGCGGCCCGACACTGGGTGCTGGATGGGCATGGGCAACGAGTCAAGACCCAGCTTAATTTCCGCAGCTACCTGTGCGAACTGGAGCGCTATATCAGCAGTCAGCCTGAGGTGGCGTTTTTCAATACCAGCCGTGATGGCGCGATGATCATCGGTACCACCTTTCACCCGGGTTTTGCTCAATGAATCAGCTAGAGCCTGTGTTTTGCCGAGCCAGAGAAGTCGCCGATCTGTTTCGCCTGGGGCGCGATGTCGAGGCGGTGGGTGTCATGGTTGAGCTGTTCGATCCCATCCAATCATTGGTGGATGGAGCTGCGCTGCCTGTCCAGCAGGATTGGGCGAAATTGCTGACCCTGATGCTGGCATGCCAGGAAGGGCAGAACTGGTTGGGGTTGGCCGACTATCTGGAGTACGAGCTGTTGGACTGGTTGCAGGCCGAGTTTGGTGGCTGAGGCGGGGGCGACAGGCTGGGCGAGTGTTTTTGCAGGGTGTTTTCTGGCGTCAGTTTTTCGTTCGGTGTTGGCTTAACCCCTTGTTTTCCAAGGGATGGCCGGGTGATGGCAAATATTTTTGAAAAAGCCCTAAAGCAACTTGCATTACCGACGATAACTATTACGAAGGTTCTCTAGGCCATTACCCGGCGGTTGCCAGGGCCGGAAGCCGCAGTACCCAACCAACGAGGAATTCGTCATGGCTTTAACAGTAAACACTAACGTCACGTCGTTGAACGTTCAGAAAAACCTGAACCGCGCTTCCGACGCTCTGTCGACTTCGATGACTCGCCTGTCTTCCGGCCTGAAGATCAACAGCGCAAAAGACGACGCTGCCGGCCTGCAGATCGCTACCCGTATGACTTCGCAGATCCGTGGTCAGACCATGGCGATCAAAAACGCCAACGACGGTATCTCCATCGCCCAGACCGCTGAAGGCGCGATGCAAGAATCCACCAACATCCTGCAGCGTATGCGTGAACTGGCTGTTCAGTCGCGAAACGACTCCAACGGTACTCAAGACCGTGTTGCTCTGAACAAAGAATTTGCTCAGATGTCGGACGAACTGACCCGTATCGCCAAGTCGACCAACCTGAACGGCAAGAACCTGATCGACGGTACTGCTGGCACCATGACCTTCCAGGTCGGTTCCAACACCGGTGCTACCAACCAGATCACCATCACTCTGGCCAGCGGCTTCGACGCTGCAACCCTGAGCGTGGATTCCGCGACCATCGCCATCACCGGTACTGACAGCACCACTGCTGAAGCCAGCACCAAGGCTGCAATGGACGCAATCGACAAGGCTCTGCAGACCATCAACTCCAGCCGTGCCGACCTCGGTGCTGCACAAAACCGTCTGACCAGCACCATCTCCAACCTGCAGAACATCAACGAAAACGCCAGTGCTGCACTGGGTCGCGTACAAGATACCGACTTCGCTGCTGAAACTGCCCAGCTGACCAAGCAGCAGACTCTGCAACAAGCTTCGACCGCAGTTCTGGCCCAGGCCAACCAACTGCCATCCGCTGTACTGAAGCTGCTTCAGTAATAGCTGGCTAAGCTTTGGCGGGGGAGTGCGCTGGTCGTGCTCTCTCGCTTTTTTACTTTAAGAGGTGGTGGACATGGATATGAGCGTGAAGCTGAACTTGTCTTATCCCGCGGCCAAGCCGGCGACGCCCGTCGCTGACAAGCCCGTGGAAAAGCCTCGAGAGGTTGTTCCTGCAGTTGCCAAGACTGAAACTCAGGACAGTAAGAAAGAAGCTCAGACCGAGCAGGAAAAGTTGAAAATGGCCGTTCAGGAAATTGAAAAATTCGTCCAGTCGGTCAAGCGCAATCTAGAATTCTCGATCGACGAGCCTTCCGGAAAGGTCGTGGTCAAAGTCATTGCCAGTGATTCGGGAGAAGTGGTTCGCCAGATCCCCAATGAAGAAGTGCTGAAACTGGCCAATAGCTTGAATGATGCGAGTAGTCTGTTGTTCAGTGCCAAGGCCTGACAGCTGGCATGAAAATTGTTGCTGGTTACGTTTGAGCGCTGTAGTGGTCAAAAGACTGGCGGCACACTGAAGGGAGAGACACATGGCAAGTCCAATTCTACCGGGTACCGGCCTGGGTTCCGGCCTCGACACCGGTGCTATCGTCAAGGCGCTGGTAGCTGCTGACAAGGCGGCCAAGCAAGGTCAGATCGATCGCGCGACCACCACCAACAGCGCCAGTATTTCTGGTATCGGGACCTTGCAGTCTCTGCTGTCTACCTTCCAGAGCACGTTGTCGGTTACCGGGTTGGGGAGTGCTGTCAATCCTGCCTTTGCCGGCTTTGCTGCTACTTCCAGCGATAGCAAGACCGTGGACGCCACTGCAGATAACAGTGCAGTTGCGGGCAAGTACACGGTGACGGTTACCAACCTTGCAACCTCTTCAAAAGTAGCGAGTGCGGCTTTTGCCGGAGGCAATACCAGTGCCATTCCGAGTGGTACGTTAAACATCACTCAAAATGGCATTAACTACCCGTTGACTATCGGGGCGAATGCAACACTGCAATCGGTGCGTGATTCGATCAACGCCGATTCGAAGATGAACCTGGCCGGGCTCAGCGCGAACATTGTGACTGACTCGTTCGGTTCGCGACTGGTGATCGGCTCTGACAAGACGGGGGCAGGCTCTGATATTTCTGTCAGTGGTATTGCCGGGTTGGAGATCGACGGTACTCAGTCGATGTCGAGTGACACCAGTCCAGCCACTGCAACCTCATCCGGTAATATCGGAGGGCTGGCCAAGGACGCGGTTTTCACCGTCGATGGTATGCAACTGACCAGCAAGACCAACACGGTTACACAGGCGATTTCCGGCCTGAAGCTCAACCTGGTTGCTCCGACCGCCACGAACACCTCGGTAACGGTGACAGTCGCCACCAACACCGATGGCCTTAAAACCTCGATCCAGAAGTTTGTCGATGCCTATAACGCTGTGGCCAACGGCATTACAACGCTGACCAAGCCTTCCCTGGATGACAGTGGCAATCCGACAATTCCGGCCCAGTTGACCGGCGACTCGCTGCCTCGTTCGATTCTGGCGGCTATTCGTGCGCCACTGTCCGAAACCGGCGCCGGCGACAAGTTGACAGTGCTGGCGCAGTTGGGGATCACCACCAACCAGAAGACCGGTGCGCTGGATTTCGACGACAAGAAGTTCACGGCTGCCATGACCGACAAGAAGCTCGGTGGTGAAGTGCAGAAGCTGTTTACCGGTGATGGCACCAACCTGGGCCTGCTGGATCGCATGACTAACGCGATCAAGCCGTTTACCCAGGGGGTCGGTAGCATGACCGAGGGGATCTTGACCACTCGTACCAAGACCCTGGATATCACCAAGAAAAAGCTCAGTGATCAACAGGATGCCCTGGATCGCCGAGTAGCTACCCTGACAGCGGTGCTGACCAAGAAGTACAACGACATGGACACCCTGGTGGGCAAGCTGAAGGCCACCGCCAGCAACATCACGTCGATGTTTGAAGCCTTGACCGCCCAGCAAAAAGGCTGATATTCACTCAGCGCCAAAAGCCCGGCAGCGTTTTACAACGCTCCGGGCTTTTGTATTTGGCCTAAAGTTTTTTGACGTTGCGTCGATATATTGCTTATACGAACCCTTGAGTTTTGAAGAGGTATTACATGAATCCGATGTTAGCCCTTCGGCAGTACCAGAAGATCGGTGCGCAGGCGCAGACCTCCGAAGCCAGTCCCCACCGTCTGGTGCAGATGCTGATGGAAGGCGGCCTGGATCGTATTGCACAGGCCAAGGGGGCGATCGAGCGCAAGGATGTCGCCAACAAAGGCATATTTATCAGCAAGGCCATCGGCATTATTGGTGGTCTGCGTGAAGGTCTGGACCTGGAAAACTCCATGGATACCCTGGGGGATCTGGACGGCCTCTATACCTACATGATGAAGCGTCTGGCTGAAGCCAATATCAAGACCGACCCGAAGATTCTCGATGAGGTCGCCGATCTGCTGCGTACGGTCAAGGAAGGCTGGGATGCCATCGCCGCGCCAGGTCCGCAGTTTTAAGGAGGAACACCATGAGTGCTGTCCTGCAACGCATTGAAGAAACCCGTGAGGCGCTGGTCGGCGCCCTGGCCGAGCGCAACTGGCAAGCCATTGGCGAGCTGGACCTGGCGTGCCGTTCATGCATGGAGGACGTGCTCAGCGAGGCTGAGGTCGACGAGGCGGCACTGCGCGACAATCTGGAGGAGTTGTTGGGGGTCTACCGGCAGCTGCTAGAGGTGGCAACAGGGGAGCGCCAGGCGATAGTCGACGAGATGTCGCAGATCCAGCAAGCACAGAACGCAGCAAAGGTTTACCATTTGTTCGGTTGATGTTGAGTTGATCCCGAACACTGCGCGCCATAAATTTGACTGTGCACGCTTTTTTGACTTAACTAGTGGCTGTTTTCAGATTTCAGGCGTCTATAAGGCAGAAAATGCCTACAAGCGCGTCTAGCTTGCCCCTTATCTGGGCATTGAGTTGACTAGGGAAGTTGCTATTGCATGTGGCGTGAAACCAAAATTCTGCTGATCGATGACGATAGCGTGCGCCGCCGCGACCTGGCGGTGATTTTAAATTTTCTTGGCGAAGAAAATTTACCCTGCGGTAGCCATGACTGGCAGCAGGCTGTCGGCTCTTTGTCGTCAAGTCGCGAAGTAATTTGCGTCCTCATCGGGACCGTAAATGCTCCTGGTGCACTTCTGGGCCTGTTAAAGACACTCTCAACCTGGGATGAGTTCCTTCCAGTGCTGTTGATGGGCGAAAATTCTTCCATTGATCTGCCTGAAGACCAGCGTCGTCGTGTGCTTTCCACCCTGGAAATGCCTCCCAGCTACAGCAAATTGCTGGATTCCCTGCACCGGGCCCAGGTCTATCGTGAGATGTACGATCAGGCCCGTGAGCGCGGTCGTCACCGTGAACCCAATCTTTTCCGCAGCCTGGTAGGCACCAGTCGCGCCATCCAGCATGTGCGGCAGATGATGCAGCAGGTGGCGGATACCGACGCCAGCGTGCTGATCCTGGGCGAGTCGGGAACAGGCAAGGAAGTGGTAGCGCGTAACCTGCACTATCACTCCAAGCGGCGCGACGCGCCTTTCGTACCGGTCAATTGCGGTGCCATTCCGGCAGAGCTGCTGGAAAGCGAGCTGTTTGGCCATGAAAAGGGCGCGTTCACGGGTGCTATCACCAGTCGTGCCGGACGTTTCGAGCTGGCTAATGGCGGCACCCTGTTCCTCGACGAAATCGGCGACATGCCACTGCCGATGCAGGTCAAGTTGTTGCGGGTGCTGCAGGAGCGCACGTTCGAGCGCGTGGGCAGCAACAAGACCCAGGGTGTTGATGTGCGAATCATCGCTGCCACCCATAAGAACCTGGAAAGCATGATCGAGGTAGGCAGTTTCCGTGAGGATCTGTACTACCGCCTCAACGTGTTCCCCATTGAAATGGCGCCGCTGCGTGAGCGAGTGGAAGACATTCCGCTGCTGATGAATGAGCTGATTTCGCGAATGGAGCACGAGAAGCGCGGTTCGATCCGCTTCAACTCTGCCGCCATCATGTCGCTGTGCCGGCATGGCTGGCCGGGTAACGTCCGTGAGCTGGCCAACCTGGTGGAGCGCATGGCGATCATGCACCCCTACGGTGTGATTGGTGTCGTCGAGTTGCCGAAGAAGTTCCGCTATGTGGATGACGAAGACGAGCAGTTGGTGGACAGCCTGCGCAGCGATCTGGAAGAGCGCGTAGCGATCAACGGCCATGCGCCAGACTTCGCGGCCACGGCCATGCTGCCGCCCGAAGGCCTGGACCTGAAGGACTATCTCGGCAGCCTGGAGCAAGGGCTGATCCAGCAGGCGCTGGACGACGCCAATGGCATCGTGGCGCGGGCCGCAGAGCGCTTGCGCATCCGTCGCACCACCCTGGTGGAGAAGATGCGCAAGTACGGCATGAGCCGTCGTGAAGGTGATGAACAGGCGGATGATTGACGCCGGTTTTTCAAGTCGTTGAAAACTGGGTGGTTTTTTTTAGGCACGGGTATTGCTAAGTCTCTTGCAACGTTCCGTTTAACTGACGGTCAGCCACGCGAGAGAGCACGATGCCCCAAGCCGCCCAGATGTCTCCTGCCCCTGATGCACAGGGGCAATCGTCGTCCGTAGAGCAGGCAAGCCGGCTAGGTCTTGAGCAGGCCTTCGCCTTGTTCAACCAGATGTCGAGCCAACTTACTGACTCCTACAGCATGCTTGAGGCCCGGGTGACCGAGCTCAAGGGCGAGTTGGCGGTGGTCAGCGCCCAGCGCATGCAGGAGCTGGCGGAAAAGGAGCGTCTGGCCAATCGTCTGCAGAACCTGCTGGACCTGTTGCCGGGCGGGGTCATCGTGATTGATGGTCATGGCATCGTCACCGAGGCCAACCCGGCAGCGTGCGAGCTGCTGGGGCTGCCGCTGGAAGGGCAGCTGTGGCGCAACATCATCGCCCGCAGCTTTGCCCCTCGCGAAGACGATGGCCATGAAATTTCCCTGCGCGACGGTCGACGCCTGTCGATTGCCACGCGCTCGCTGGATGCCGAGCCCGGGCAGTTGGTGCTGCTCAATGACCTGACTGAAACCCGTCATCTGCAAGACCAGTTGGCTCGTCATGAGCGCCTGTCCTCCCTGGGCAAGATGGTTGCCTCCCTGGCCCACCAGATTCGCACACCGTTGTCCGCGGCTCTGCTGTACGCCAGCCATCTCACTGAACAGGAACTGCCGGTAGCTACCCATCAGCGCTTTGCCGGGCGGCTCAAGGAGCGTTTGCACGAGCTGGAGCATCAGGTGCGCGACATGCTGGTGTTCGCCCGTGGCGAATTGCCCCTGACCGATCGCCTGACACCCAAGTCGCTGTTGCAGTCGTTGCAGGCTGCGGCCCTGACCCATGTGCAGGACGTTGCCGTGCGCTGGCAGTGCGATAGCCATCACGGTGAGTTGCTGTGCAATCGCGACACCCTGGTGGGCGCCTTGCTCAATCTGATCGAGAACGCGGTGCAGGCCAGTGCCGGCGCGGCGCGACTCAAGGTGCACCTGTACAGCCGCGGCGACACCTTGCGGCTGTGCATCAGTGACAGTGGCAGTGGGATCGATGCTGCGGTCCTGGAGCGCTTGGGAGAGCCGTTCTTCACCACCAAGGCCAATGGAACCGGGCTGGGCCTGACCGTGGTCAAGGCGGTAGCCCGTGCTCACCAGGGAGAATTGTCGCTGCGCTCGCGTCCTGGGCGCGGTACTTGTGCGCTGGTGACTCTGCCTCTGTTCTCCAGCGTGCATGGAGTGGAGTGAAAGTAATGGCAATCAAGGTTCTACTGGTTGAAGACGACCGCGCCTTGCGCGAGGCCCTGGCGGATACCCTGCTGCTGGCCGGTCATGACTACAAGGCTGTCGGCAGTGCTGAGGAAGCTTTGGAAGCGGTGGCCGCCGAGCCCTTCAGTCTGGTGGTCAGCGACGTCAACATGCCGGGCATGGACGGTCATCAATTGCTTGGCCTGCTGCGTGCTCGCCAGCCACAACTGCCGGTGTTGCTGATGACTGCCCATGGTGCCGTCGAGCGCGCCGTGGAAGCCATGCGCCAGGGGGCGGCCGACTATCTGGTCAAGCCTTTCGAGCCGCGGGCCCTGCTGGATCTGGTGGCGCGCCATGCCTTGGGCAGCCTGGGTGTCTGCGAAGATGAGGGGCCGGTGGCCTTCGAACCGGCCAGCGCCCAGTTGCTGGAGTTGGCGGCGCGGGTGGCCCGCAGTGATTCCACGGTGCTGATTTCCGGTGAGTCCGGCACTGGCAAGGAGGTGCTGGCGCGCTATATCCATCAGCATTCCCATCGGGTCAATCAGCCGTTTATTGCGATCAACTGCGCGGCCATCCCGGACAACATGCTCGAAGCCACTTTGTTCGGGCACGAAAAGGGTTCTTTCACAGGGGCCATCGCTGCCCAGCCCGGCAAGTTCGAGCAGGCCGATGGCGGCACCATCCTGCTGGACGAGATTTCCGAAATGCCTCTGGGCTTGCAGGCCAAACTGCTGCGGGTCTTGCAGGAGCGCGAAGTGGAGCGGGTGGGTGCGCGCAAGCCGATCACCCTGGATATCCGCGTGGTCGCCACCACCAACCGCGATCTGGCGGGAGAGGTGGCGGCTGGCCGTTTCCGCGAGGACTTGTATTACCGTTTATCGGTATTTCCTCTGGCCTGGAAACCGTTGCGCGAGCGTACCGCCGATATCCTGCCGCTGGCCGAGCGCCTGCTGGCCAAGCACGTCAATAAAATGAAGCACGCGGCGGCCAGGCTGTCGGTCAAGGCCCAGGACTGCCTGCTGGCCTACCCATGGCCAGGCAACGTTAGGGAGCTGGACAACGCATTGCAGCGCGCATTGATCCTGCAGCAGGGGGGCTTGATCCAGCCGGAGGATTTCTGTCTTGCCGGTCCTGTGGCTTGTGCTCCGCTGCCGGCGCTGGCGCCCGTGGTGCAGATGGCGGCGCGTGGCACGGCTGCCGAGGTGGAGGTGCCGGCTCAAGAATCCGGCGGCCTGGGCGATGACCTGCGGCGCCGGGAGTTTCAGATGATCATCGATACCCTGCGCTCCGAGCGCGGGCGACGCAAGGAAGCCGCGGAACGCCTGGGTATCAGCCCGCGGACCTTGCGCTACAAGTTGGCGCAGATGCGCGATGCCGGGATGGACGTCGAGGCGTATCTGTTCGCGACCTGATCTGTGAGAGGCAAGCCCGGGATGGGCTTTTGTCGATAAGGGCCATGGAGCTGGCACCCTTGTTGCTAACACCTCACTAACCGCTGAGTGAGCGTCAAAAAATTGCGGGTCGTCAGAGAGAGTAGACCATGAGCCAAGGTGTTGAATTTAATCGGTTGATGCTGGATATGCGTGCCATGCAGATGGACGCAATGTCGCAGCCTAAAACCGCCGCGGTGGCAGAAGTCAGCGGCAGCAGCTTTGCTGACATGCTGGGCCAGGCCGTGAACAAGGTCAATGACACTCAGCAGGCGTCCAATCAGCTGTCCAGTGCCTTTGAAATTGGCAAGAGCGGTGTCGACCTGACGGACGTAATGATTTCCTCGCAAAAGGCCAGCGTGTCTTTTCAAGCCTTGACCCAGGTGCGCAATAAACTGGTTCAAGCGTATCAAGACATCATGCAGATGCCGGTTTAAGGACGAGATTGAGTCATGGCAGAAGCAGTCGCCGATAACGTTCCGGCCAAGGCCGCCCCGATCGACGGTAAACCGCCGCTGTTCGGTTTGTCCTTCCTGGAAAACCTGTCCCAGATGACCATGCTGCGTCAGGTCGGCCTGTTGGTGGGCCTGGCCGCCAGCGTGGCGATTGGTTTTGCCGTGGTGCTGTGGTCCCAGCAACCCGATTACCGGCCGCTGTATGGCAGCCTGGCGGGTATGGACGCCAAGCAGGTCATGGATACCCTGGCCTCTGCCGACATTCCTTACACCGTCGAGCCCAATTCCGGCGCCTTGCTGGTCAAGGCCGATGACCTGTCCCGAGCCCGCCTGAAGCTGGCCGCTGCTGGCGTAGCGCCGGGCGACGGCAACATCGGTTTCGAGATCCTCGATAAAGAGCAGGGCCTGGGTACCAGTCAGTTCATGGAAGCGACCCGTTACCGTCGCGGCCTGGAGGGCGAGCTGGCTCGTACCATCTCCAGCCTGAACAACGTCAAGGGTGCCCGGGTGCACCTGGCGATTCCCAAAAGCTCGGTGTTCGTGCGTGATGAACGCAAGCCCAGTGCCTCGGTCCTGGTGGAACTCTACTCTGGCCGTTCCCTGGAACCTGGCCAGGTCATGGCCATCGTCAACCTGGTGGCGACCAGTGTTCCCGAACTGAACAAGTCCCAGGTCACTGTGGTTGATCAGAAGGGCAACCTGCTGTCCGATCAGGTGGAAAACTCCGCGCTGACCATGGCCGGCAAGCAGTTCGACTACAGCCGCCGCCTGGAAGGCATGCTGACCCAGCGGGTGCACAACATCCTGCAACCGGTGCTGGGTAACGATCGCTACAAGGCTGAAGTCTCGGCGGACGTCGACTTCAGTGCCGTGGAATCCACTTCCGAGCAGTTCAACCCCGACCAGCCGGCCCTGCGCAGCGAACAGTCGGTGAATGAGCAACGCTCCAGCAGCAACGGCCCGCAAGGCGTGCCGGGTGCCCTGAGCAACCAGCCGCCCGCGCCGGCTTCTGCGCCACAAACCACCGGTGGCGCCACTGCCGCCGCCGGCATGGTGCAACCGGGCCAGCCACTGCTGGACGCCAACGGCCAACAGATCATGGACCCGGCCACCGGCCAACCGATGCTCGCGCCTTACCCGTCGGACAAGCGTCAACAATCCACCAAGAACTTCGAGCTCGATCGTTCCATCAGCCATACCAAGCAGCAGCAAGGTCGCTTGAATCGTCTGTCGGTAGCGGTAGTGGTGGATGACCAGGTCAAGGTCAACCCGGCCAATGGCGAAACCAGCCGAGCGCCGTGGAGCGCCGACGAATTGGCGCGCTTCACCCGCCTGGTGCAGGACGCCGTGGGCTTCGATGCCAGCCGTGGCGACAGCGTCAGCGTGATCAACGTGCCGTTCTCCGCCGAACGCGGGGAAGTGATCGCCGATATTCCGTTCTACTCGCAGCCCTGGTTCTGGGACATCGTCAAGCAAGTGCTCGGCGTGCTGTTCATCCTGGTGCTGGTGTTTGGCGTGTTGCGTCCGGTGCTCAACAACATCACTGGCGGCGGCAAGAATAAAGAACTGGCAGGCCTGGGCAGTGACGTCGAACTGGGCGGCATGGGTGGCCTGGACGGTGAGCTGGGCAACGACCGCGTGAGCCTCGGCGGCCCGCAGAGCATTCTGCTGCCGAGCCCGAGCGAGGGTTATGACGCTCAGTTGAACGCAATCAAGAGTCTGGTGGCTGAAGACCCGGGTCGAGTGGCTCAGGTCGTGAAAGAGTGGATTAACGCAGATGAGTGATAACCGAGCCGCTACCGCCAAACTGACCCGGGTCGACAAAGCCGCGATTCTGCTGCTGTCCCTGGGTTCCACCGATGCTGCGCAAGTGTTGCGCCACATGGGCCCCAAAGAGGTCCAGCGTGTGGGCGTGGCCATGGCGCAGATGGGTAACGTGCACCGTGAACAGGTCGAGCAGGTGATGAGCGAGTTCGTCGACATTGTCGGCGATCAGACCAGCCTCGGCGTCGGTTCCGATGACTACGTGCGCAAGATGCTCACCCAGGCCCTGGGCGAAGACAAGGCCAACGGCCTGATCGACCGCATTCTGCTGGGTGGCAATACCAGCGGCCTGGACAGCCTGAAGTGGATGGAGCCGCGGGCCGTTGCCGACGTGATCCGCTACGAGCACCCGCAGATCCAGGCCATCGTGGTGGCCTACCTTGATCCCGACCAGGCCGGTGAAGTGCTCGGCAACTTCGACCACAAGGCGCGCCTGGACATCATCCTGCGGGTTTCCTCGCTCAACACCGTGCAACCCGCGGCGCTCAAGGAGCTCAACCAGATTCTTGAGAAGCAGTTCTCCGGCAACTCCAACGCATCGCGGACCACCCTGGGTGGTATCAAGCGTGCAGCCGACATCATGAACTTCCTCGACAGCTCGATCGAAGGCCAACTGATGGATTCGATCCGCGAAGTGGACGAAGACCTGTCGGGCCAGATCGAAGACCTGATGTTCGTCTTCAACAACCTCGCCGATGTCGACGATCGCGGCATCCAGGCGTTGCTGCGCGAAGTCTCTTCCGACGTGCTGGTGCTGGCCCTCAAGGGCTCGGACGAAGGGGTCAAGGAAAAGATCTTCAAGAACATGTCCAAGCGTGCGGCGGAGCTGCTGCGCGACGACCTGGAAGCCAAGGGCCCGGTTCGCGTCAGCGATGTGGAAACCGCGCAGAAGGAAATCCTCACCATTGCCCGCCGTATGGCCGAAGCCGGAGAAATCGTTCTCGGCGGGAAGGGCGGCGAAGAAATGATCTAAGGTCGCTTTATGTCGTCCAGCAGTGATGAGTCCCAAAGCGAGCTGATTCGCGCCCGGGACGTCGAGGGTTTTGACGTCTGGGCGCTGCCCAGTTTCGATCCCGAGCCGCCCGAGCCTGAACCCGAGCCGGAAGAGGTGCAGGAGGAGATCGAGGAGGTGCCGCTGGAGGAAGTCCAGCCGCTGACCCTTGAAGAGCTCGAGAGTATCCGCCAGGAAGCCTATAACGAAGGGTTCGCCACCGGCGAGAAAGAGGGCTTTCACAGCACCACCCTCAAGGTGCGCCAGGAAGCCGAAGTGGCACTGACCGCCAAGTTGCAGGCTCTCGAGCAACTGATGGCCAACCTGTTCGAGCCCATTGCCGAGCAGGACACCCAGATTGAAAAGACCTTGGTGGAGCTGGTGCGGCACATTACCCGCCAGGTGATCCAGCGCGAGCTGGCGATGGACTCCACGCAGATCGAACATGTCATGCGCGAAGCGCTCAAGCTGCTGCCCCTGGGCGTCGGTAATGTGCGCCTGTACGTCAATCCGCAGGATTTCGAGCAGGTCAAAAGTCTGCGCGAGCGCCATGAGGAAAGCTGGCGCATCGTCGAGGACGAAGCGCTGCTGCCCGGCGGTTGCCGGGTCGAGACCGAACACAGCCGTATCGACGCCAGCATGGAAACCCGGATCGCCCAGGCCATGGACCAGCTGTCCGACCAGTTGCACGAACAATCGCTGCATCCGGCTGCGGCGGACCTTGGCCTGGACCTGGGGCCGTTGACGCCGTCGGCGCCGCAGAGCGACATCGCCGACCCCGTTATTGACCCTGACGCCGCCGCGCACGAGCCAGCGGACCCTAGCCATGCGCCTTGAACGCACCAGCTTCGGCAAGCGCCTGGGGGGCTATGCCGAGGCCATCAGCCTGCCGGGCCAGCCGATCCTTGAGGGCCGCCTGCTGCGCATGGTCGGCCTGACACTGGAAGCCGAAGGCTTGCGCGCGGCCATGGGCACCCGGTGCATGGTGATCAACGATGACAGCTACCACCCGGTCAAGGTCGAAGCCGAGGTCATGGGGTTCTCCGGGAGCAAGGTATTCCTGATGCCGGTGGGCAGCGTGGCCGGGATCGCTCCGGGCGCGCGGGTGGTGCCCCTGGCCGACACCGGCCGTTTGCCCATGGGCATGAGCATGCTCGGGCGTGTGCTGGACGGCGCCGGCAGGGCGCTGGATGGCAAGGGCGCGATGCGTGCCGAAGACTGGGTGCCGATGGATGGCCCCACCATCAACCCCCTCAAGCGCGACCCCATCAGCCAGCCGCTGGATGTGGGTATTCGCAGCATCAACGGTTTATTGACGGTAGGGCGCGGTCAGCGTCTCGGCCTGTTCGCCGGTACCGGCGTGGGCAAGAGTGTGCTGCTGGGCATGATGACCCGCTTCACCGAGGCCGACATCATTGTGGTCGGGCTGATCGGCGAGCGGGGACGTGAGGTCAAGGAGTTCATCGAGCACATCCTGGGTGAAGAAGGCCTCAAGCGTTCGGTGGTGGTGGCCTCGCCAGCGGACGATGCTCCGCTGATGCGTCTGCGAGCTGCGATGTACTGCACGCGGATCGCTGAATATTTTCGCGACAAGGGCAAGAACGTCCTGTTGCTGATGGATTCCCTGACACGTTTTGCCCAGGCCCAGCGGGAAATCGCCCTGGCCATCGGCGAGCCGCCGGCCACCAAGGGCTATCCGCCTTCGGTGTTCGCCAAGCTGCCCAAGCTGGTGGAGCGTGCCGGCAATGCCGAGGCCGGCGGCGGTTCGATCACTGCCTTCTACACGGTATTGTCCGAAGGCGATGACCAGCAGGACCCGATCGCCGACTCGGCGCGGGGCGTGCTCGACGGGCATATCGTGCTGTCCAGGCGCCTGGCGGAAGAGGGGCACTACCCGGCCATCGACATCGAGGCCTCCATCAGTCGGGTCATGCCGGCGGTGATCAGCCCTGACAACATGGCGCGGGCGCAGTACTTCAAACAGCTGTGGTCGCGTTACCAGCAGGCTCGGGACCTGATCAGCGTCGGTGCCTATGTGGCCGGCGGCGACCGGGATACCGATACGGCCATTTCCCTGCATCCGGCCATGGTTGCGTACCTGCGCCAGGGGCTCAACGACAACATCAGCCTGGGCCATAGCCAGACCCACCTGGAAATGCTTTTCGCTCCGGCAGCGGGCGGGTAACCGGCCATGGCCGATAGCCGTGCGGCGCGCTTGGCGCCGGTGGTGGACATGGCGGAGAGTGCCGAGCGTACGGCCGCCCAGCGCCTGGAGTACTTTCACGGCCAGGTGCGCGTGGCCGAGAGCAAGCTGGGGGACCTGGAGCGTTTTCGTGGCGACTACCAGGAACAGTGGGTCGAGCGCGGCAAGTTGGGGGTCAGTGGCCACTGGCTGATGAACTACCAGTATTTTCTCAGCCAGCTGGATACCGCCGTCGGTCAGCAGCGCCAGAGCCTGGCCTGGCACCAGAACAACCTCGATCGCGCCCGAGAGGCCTGGCAGCAGGCCTATGCCCGGGTCGAGGGGCTGCGCAAGCTGGTGCAGCGCTATATCGACGAGGCGCGGGCGCTTGAGGACAAGCGTGAGCAGAAGTTGCTGGATGAACTTTCCCAGCGCTTGCCTCGTCAGAGCCCATACTGATAGTGCTCATTTGCCCCGCGCGGGTTGTCCCCCCGGCGAGTGGGTGCTAAACCTTTTAGACGTCGTCAATGACAAGGAAGCAGTCACATGTCGGTCGTTACAGAAATATCCCCGGACGGGCAAAAACTCACGATCTCCATCAGAGGCCGTTTCGATTTCGGGCGCCACCAGGAGTTTCGCGAATCCTACGAGCGACTCAACCGGACACCGGAGTCCATCGTGGTGGATCTCAAGGAAGCCACCTATCTCGACAGTTCTGCCCTGGGCATGCTGCTGTTGCTGCGTGACCACGCCGGCGGCGACAACGCCGATGTCCGGGTAATCAACAGCAACTCGGATGTGCGCAAGATTCTGGCCATCTCCAACTTCGACAAGCTTTTCGACATCAGTTGACCGGTATGCGGTCGATGCTCGAGCCCCTGTGTGTGCTGATCGCCGAAGATGGCGCAGCGGACCGCATGCTGCTGTCCAGCATCATCCGGCGCCAGGGGCATCAGGTGCTGGCGGCAAGCAACGGCGCCGAGGCGGTGCAGCTGTTCCAGCAACAGCGCCCGCACATCGTGCTGATGGATGCATTGATGCCGGTGATGGACGGTTTCGAGGCTGCCCGGCAGATCAAGGCCCTGGCCGGCGAGACCCTGGTGCCCATCATCTTTCTCACCTCCTTGAGCGGCGGCGAGGCCCTGGCCCGCTGCCTGGAAGCGGGTGGCGACGACTTTCTGGCCAAGCCTTACAACCCGGTGGTGCTGGGGGCCAAGATCAACGCCATGGACCGCCTGCGCCGTCTGCAAGAGACCATACTGCACCAGCGTGACCAGATCACTCGCCACCACGACTACCTGCTCAACGAGCAACGGGTGGCCAAGGCGGTGTTCGACAAGGTCGCCCATGCCGGCTGCCTGGATGCCCCGAATATCCGCTACCTGCAATCGCCCTATGCCCTGTTCAACGGCGACCTGTTGTTGGCGGCCTACACCCCGGCCGGAGACATGCACGTACTGCTGGGGGATTTCACCGGCCACGGGCTGCCTGCGGCGGTAGGCGCCATGCCGCTGGCGGAGGTGTTCTACGGCATGACCGCCAAGGGTTACGGCCTGCCGGAAACCCTGCGGGAGATGAATGCCAAGCTCAAGCGCATCCTGCCTGTGGATATGTTCTGCTGTGCCACCTTTCTGTGCCTGAGTTCCCAGCGGCGGGCGGTGGAGGTGTGGAACGGCGGCATGCCCGAAGGGTATCTGTATCGGCGCGCCAGTGGCGCACGCACGCCGCTGGTGGCTCGCCACTTGCCTCTGGGTGTGCTGAGCGCCGAGGCCTTCGAGGACAGTACCGAAGTGTTTTCCATGGCGCCGGGAGACCGGGTGTTCCTGCTGTCGGATGGGGTGATCGATACCTGTAACACCGAGGAGCAGCTGTTTGGCGTCGAGCGATTGCACCAGGTGTTTGCCGCCAATCGCGAGCAAGAGCAGCTGTTCGATGAGATCCAGCAGGCCCTGGAGCGCTTTGGCGGCGGTGCCCGAGATGATGTGAGCATGGTCGAGGTGAGGTTGCCGGAGTTTCCCCAGTTGGCGCCGCCTCTGGTGTACTCCGACAGTGGCCAGTCCTGCCCGCTGGACTGGTCGGTGAGTTTCGAGTTTCGGGCTGCTACCCTCAAGCGTTTCAACCCCTTGCCCTATCTGCTGCAGCTGTTGCTTGAGGTACATGGCCTACGCTCCCAGAGCGGGGCGCTGTACAGCGTTTTGGCAGAGCTGTACTCCAATGCTCTGGAGCATGGCGTGCTCAAGCTCGATTCGCGGCTCAAGCGCGATGCCGAGGGGTTTACCCGCTATTACCGTGAGCGCTCGACCCGACTTGCGCAATTGCAGGAGGGCTTTGTCCGGGTGCATCTGCAAGTGCAGCCCCTGGAAGCGGGAGGGCGCCTGGTGGTGCGCGTCGAGGACAGTGGCGAGGGCTTCGATGTGGCTGCGGTCCTGGCGCGGCCCAATGATATGGAGCGTCTGTCGGGGCGTGGCGTCAGTCTGATCCGGCAGATGAGCCGGCAGGCCGTGTGGGCGGATGATGGGCGCAGTGTCTGCGTGGAGTTTTCTTGGGAGGCTCTGGCATAATTCCCCGGTTGTTGATCAAGGAGTGAACAAGTGGCTGAGATTCATCTGGACCACGCCGTGCTCAATGCTTTGCAAGAGGTCATGGAGGATGAATATCCCGTCCTTCTGGATACCTTCGTCTGCGATTCCGAGGAGCGTGTGCGGCTGCTGCATAAGTCCGAGGATACGATTTTGCTGGTAGCCACCGCCCACAGCCTCAAGGGCAGCAGCAGCAACATGGGCGCCACTCGCCTGGCCGAACTCTGCCATCAGCTGGAATTGCGGGCCGGGCAGTCGGCCGCAGATGGCATTCGACAATTGGTGGGTGAGATCGACGGCGAGTTCGCTATCGTGCGGCGTTTGTGTGAGCAGGAGCTGCAGCGCTTTCATTGTTGAGAAACAGCTTTTTATCTGCAGATTGATAAAGCTGGCCCGGCCTTTGCAAACAAGTCTTCCAACTGTACCTATGATCCCCGTGCAGCGGAGACTGTCCCATGGCTGTTACCCCTAATTCGCTTCTTCAGGCCACTGCCCAGGCCAGCCCTAAGTCCAAGACTCAAGCGGCACCTGTCAGCCCCCTGGCAAGCATTGCCGAGCCTGGGGACAAGGCTTCCAGCTTCGCGCAGCTCTACGCCAAGGAATCCCAGAATCAGCCGCAGGCCAAGCCTCCAAGCTTTGCCGATAACTCGCCCAAGCCAGTGCGCGACCAGGGGGCTGACAACAGCCCGAAGAAGGAGCTCAGCAAGGACTCTTCTGCCGCGCCGCAGCCAGCCGTTGCCGATAGCGGCAAATCCTTGCCTGCCGACAAACCGGCCAGCAGCGATAGCAAAACAGCCTCCACTGACACAGCCAAGCCGGCTGATACCGCACAAGCCGACACCCCGCCCCCCAGCGACCCCGTACTGGATCCAAGCCTGGTACAGGTCGCGCCGCCACAGCCTGTGGTGCCGGCTGAGGCGGCACCGGCGACTCCGGTGCCGCCTCAGGTCGAGGCGGCTCCCGTCGCCCCTGCGCCGGCCATTGTTGCCGCAGTGGTGGCGCCGCCCGTCGAGCCGGCCAAGCCTGAGTTCGACCCCGAGGCTGATCCTCTGGATGCCTTGCCTGCGGTGCGCCTGGCCATGGAGCAGGGCGGCCATGTGTCGGCGTCCAGCCAGAGCCAGCCGAAGGCCGCGCCAGGCAATGCCGGCAATGAAGGGCAGCTGGCCTCGGTGCAGAACTTCGCCAATGGCATGGCAGGCATGCTTGAGCAGCAGGCGGGCAAGAGCGGCACCGAGCAGGGCGGTGAAAAGGCCTTTAGCGGACTGATCGCCGATGGCTTGAAGGACCTCAAGGGGGCTTCCAGTGATACCCGCGTGGATGATTTCGCCAATCGCCTGGCGGCCTTGACCCAGGCCGCGACGCCCAAGACGGCCAACGCGGTGCCGGTCAACCAGCCGCTGGCCATGCACCAGAATGGCTGGACCGAAGAGGTGGTCAACCGGGTGATGTACCTGTCCAGCACCAACCTCAAGTCGGCAGACATCCAGTTGCAGCCGGCCGAGTTGGGGCGCCTGGACATTCGCGTGCACATGATTCCGGACCAGCAGACCCAGGTCACCTTCATGAGTGCCCATGCTGGCGTTCGCGAAGCCCTGGAAGGGCAGATGCACCGCATGCGCGACATGTTCAACCAGCAGGGCCTGGGGCAGGTGGACGTCAACGTCTCCGATCAGTCCCGTGGCTGGCAGGGCCAGGAGCAGGCGCAGCAGGAGCAGAATCGCCGCAGCGGTTCCAGCACCAGCGGCGGGCGCCTGGACAATGGCGATGATGAGTTGTCACCAGCCGTGGCGGAAGTGCAGGCCCCGGTACAGACCGTGATCGGCAGCAGCGCCGTCGACTACTACGCCTGACCTGTGGCGGGGGTCGCTACCGGCCCCCGCACTGATCCTCGCGGTGTCACTGCAACAGCTTGCACCGCAGGTTTCCCTTCGCAGCGTTGCCCTTCGCTGTTGATCCCTGCCTTTCTGACAAATCTGGCATAACACTTGCTCTTGCCTAGCCGTGCGACTGTGAACCCCCGATTAGTGACGGATTATTGGCATGGCGAAGAGCGAAGCAGCAGAAAAACCCACCGCAGGGAAAAGCAAACTCAAGCTTATCCTCTTGATTGTCCTGGCGTTGTTGCTGGCCATCGGCCTGTCGGTCGGCGCCACCTGGTACTTCATGCACAGTGCTCAGAGCAAGCCGGCCCCGGCTGCGGAGACCGCCAGCAACGTCAAGCCTGCGGCGATCTACGAGCCCATGGCCCCCGCCTTTGTTGCCAACTTCACGCAGAACGGCCGGCAGCGCTACATGCAGGTGAGCATTACCCTGCTGGCGCGCAATCAGGCCGACCTGGATGCGCTGAAAGTGCACATGCCGGTGATCCGCAACAACCTGGTCATGCTCTTCTCCGGGCAGAGTTTCGACGCCCTGGCCACTCCGGTCGGCCAGGAAATGCTCCGCCAGAAGGCCACCGCCAGCGTTCAGGAAGTGGCGCAGAAAGAGGTGGGCAAAGTGGTGGTCGAGCAGTTGCTCTTTACTAACTTCGTACTGCAGTAGGAACACGACATGGCCGTGCAGGACCTGCTGTCCCAGGATGAGATCGATGCGCTGTTGCATGGCGTCGACGACGGTCTGGTACAGACCGAACACGCTGCCGAGCCCGGCAGTGTCAAAAGCTACGACCTGACCAGCCAGGATCGCATCGTCCGCGGACGCATGCCGACCCTGGAAATGATCAACGAGCGTTTCGCCCGCTATACCCGTATCAGCATGTTCAACATGCTGCGCCGTTCGGCTGACGTGGCAGTGGGTGGCGTGCAGGTCATGAAGTTCGGCGAGTATGTGCACTCGCTGTACGTACCCACCAGTCTGAACCTGGTGAAGATCAAGCCGCTGCGCGGTACCGCGCTGTTCATTCTTGACGCCAAGCTGGTATTCAAGCTGGTGGACAACTTCTTCGGCGGCGATGGCCGCCACGCGAAGATCGAAGGGCGTGAATTCACCCCGACCGAACTGCGGGTGGTGCGCATGGTGCTGGAGCAGGCCTTCGTCGATCTCAAGGAGGCATGGCAGGCGATCATGCCGGTCAACTTCGAGTACATAAACTCGGAAGTGAACCCGGCGATGGCCAACATCGTCGGTCCCAGCGAAGCCATTGTGGTGTCGACGTTCCACATCGAACTCGATGGCGGTGGCGGCGACCTGCACGTGACCATGCCGTATTCGATGATCGAGCCGATCCGCGAAATGCTCGACGCCGGCTTCCAGTCCGACCTGGACGACCAGGACGAACGCTGGAGCAAGGCTCTGCGCGAGGACGTGCTGGATGTGGCCGTGCCGCTGAGCGCCACTGTCGCCCGTCGTCAGTTGCGCCTGCGGGACATCCTGCACATGCAGCCTGGCGATGTGATCCCGGTGGAGCTGCCCGAAGACATGATCATGCGCGCCAATGGCGTGCCGTCGTTCAAGGTCAAGCTGGGTTCCCACAAGGGCAACCTGGCGCTGCAAGTGATCGAGCCGATCGAGCGCCGTTGAGCGGCGCTCCAACCTGTTTGCTGTTCAATGAATTTTTGCCCGTCGAGGACCCATGATGGCTGACGAAATTAACTCCCAGGACGACCAGGCGCTGGCCGACGAGTGGGCTGCTGCGCTGGAAGAAACCGGTGATGCCGGTCAAGCGGATATCGATGCCCTGCTGGCGGCGGACGCCGGCGCCGCGTCAAGTTCCGGGCGCTTGCAAATGGAAGAGTTCGGCAGCGTGCCGAAGAGCCATGAACCGGTCACCCTGGACGGCCCTAACCTGGACGTGATTCTGGATATCCCGGTCTCGATCTCCATGGAAGTGGGCAGCACCGATATCAACATTCGCAACCTGCTGCAGCTCAACCAGGGCTCGGTGATCGAGCTCGATCGCCTGGCCGGCGAGCCGCTGGACGTGCTGGTCAACGGCACCCTGATCGCCCATGGCGAGGTGGTTGTGGTCAACGAAAAGTTCGGCATTCGCCTGACTGACGTGATCAGCCCCAGCGAACGCATCAAGAAGCTGCGCTAAGTGAACAAGCTGCTTGGCATTGCATTCGCGCTGCCCCTGAGCGCCCTGGCCGCGGAACCGGCGGCCACCGCTGCGGTGGCTGCGGCCGCGCCCGTGACCGGCAGTGTCAGCGGCCAGTTGACCCAGCTGGTACTGGGCCTGTTGCTGGTGATCGGCGTGATCTTCTTCCTGGCCTGGCTGTTGCGCCGGGTGCAGCAGGCCGGTCCAGCCGGCAAGGGGCAGGTGATCGAACTGATCGGCTCCCGGGCGCTGGGCCCGCGCGATCGCCTGGTGCTGGTGCAGGTTGGCAACGAGCAGATCCTGCTGGGCCTGACCCCGGGCACCATCACCCCGTTGCATGTACTCAAAGAGCCGGTGCAGGTGCCCAGTGCCGAGCAGGCGACGCCCGAGTTCGCCCAGCGCCTGATGGAGCTGTTGGGCAAGGATCAGAAGGATAAGAAGTAATGCCGTTGCGCATCATCTTGACGTTGGCACTGATGCTGGCGGCGCCGCTGGCGTTGGCGGCAGACCCGTTGTCGATCCCGGCGATCACCCTTGGCACCAATGCCAGCGGCCAGCAGGAGTATTCGGTCAGCCTGCAGATCCTGCTGATCATGACGGCGCTGAGCTTCATCCCGGCGTTCGTCATGCTGATGACCAGCTTCACCCGGATCATCATCGTCTTCTCGATCCTGCGTCAGGCCCTGGGCCTGCAGCAGACCCCGTCGAACCAGATCCTCACCGGCATGGCGCTGTTTCTCACCATGTTCATCATGGCGCCGGTGTTCGACCGGGTGAACCAGGACGCCTTGCAGCCTTACCTGGCGGAAAAACTCACCGCCCAGGACGCCGTGGCCAAGGCTCAGGTGCCGATCAAGGACTTCATGCTGGCGCAGACCCGCAGCAGCGACCTGGAGCTGTTCATGCGCCTGTCCAAGCGCACCGACATCGCCAGCCCTGACCAGGCGCCGCTGACCATCCTGGTCCCGGCCTTCGTCACCTCCGAGCTCAAGACGGCGTTCCAGATCGGCTTCATGATCTTCATTCCGTTCCTGATCATCGACCTGGTGGTGGCCAGTGTGCTGATGGCCATGGGCATGATGATGCTCTCGCCCCTGATCATTTCCCTGCCGTTCAAGATCATGCTGTTCGTCCTCGTGGACGGCTGGGCGTTGATCATCGGTACCCTGGCGGGCAGTTTCGGTGGTGTTTAAAACCTTGTTTGCGGGTGATCGACAATGACTCCGGAAGTCGCGGTAGACCTGTTTCGCGAAGCGCTCTGGCTGACCACCATGATGGTGGCGGTGCTGGTGGTGCCCAGCCTGTTGGTGGGCCTGATGGTGGCCATGTTCCAGGCCGCCACCCAGATCAACGAACAGACCCTGAGCTTCCTGCCGCGCCTGCTGGTGATGCTGGTGACCCTGATTGTCGCCGGGCCCTGGCTGGTGCAAACCTTCATGGAATACATCCGTCAGTTGTACGGCAGTATTCCGCAGTTGATCGGCTGAGCCCATGTCCCTGCTGGCGTTGACCGACACCCAGATCAGTACCTGGGTGGCGAGCTTCATGTTGCCTTTGTTCCGGGTCACCTCGCTGCTGATGGTGATGCCGGTCTTCGGGACCACCCTGGTGCCGCGGCGGGTGCGTTTGTACTTTGCCCTGGCAATCACCGTGGTGATAGCGCCGGGGCTGCCGCCCATGCCCGAAGTGCACGCCCTGGATCTCAGTGGCCTGTTGCTGGTCGCCGAACAGATCCTGATCGGCGCGGTACTGGGGTTTTCCCTGCAGTTGTTCTTCCAGGCCTTCGTGGTTGCCGGACAGATCGTGGCGATCCAGATGGGCATGGGTTTCGCTTCCATGGTCGACCCCACCAACGGTGTGTCGGTGGCGGTGATCGGCCAGTTCTTCACCATGCTGGTGACCCTGTTGTTCCTGGCCATGAACGGCCACCTGGTGGTGTTCGAGGTGCTTACCGAGAGCTTTACCACCCTGCCGGTGGGTGGCGGGCTGATGGTCAACCACTACTGGGAGCTGGCGGGCAAGCTCGGTTGGGTGCTGGGGGCGGCGCTGCTGCTGGTATTGCCGGCGATCACCGCGCTGCTGGTGGTGAACATCGCCTTTGGCGTCATGACTCGCGCGGCGCCGCAATTGAACATCTTCTCCATCGGCTTCCCCCTGACCCTGGTGCTGGGCATGGGCATCGTCTGGATCAGCCTGGCTGACATTCTCAATCAGTATCAACCGCTGGCCTCCGAGGCCCTGCAGTTCTTGCGCGAACTGGCGAGGGCACGCTGAGCCATGGCAGAGAGCGAGAGCGGTCAGGACAAGACAGAAGAGCCCACGGAGAAACGTAAAAAGGACTCCCGGGAAAAGGGCGAGATTGCCCGCTCCAAGGAGCTCAATACCCTGGCCATCATGCTGGCGGGGGCGGGTGGCCTGCTGGTCTATGGTGGTGGCCTGGCCCTGGACCTGCTGGAAATCATGCGCCTGAACTTCTCCCTGCCCCGTGAAGTGCTGCTCAGCCCCGGGGCCATGGGCCTGTACCTGCTGCATTCGGGCAAGATCGCCATCCTGGCAGTGCAGCCGGTACTGCTGACCCTGCTGCTGGCGGCGGTCATCGGCCCCATTTCCCTGGGCGGATGGTTGTTCGCCGGCAAGAGCCTGGCGCCCAAGTTCAGTCGGATGAACCCGGCCAACGGCCTCAAGCGGATGTTTTCCCCCACGGCGCTGATCGAGCTGCTCAAGGCCCTGGCCAAGTTTGCCCTGGTGCTGTTCGTAGCGCTCTCGGTGCTCTCGGCAGATATCGACGACCTCTTGCGTATCGCCCATGAGCCCCTGGAGAAGGCGATCATCCACAGCATCCAGGTGGTGGGTTGGAGCACCTTGTGGATGGCCTGCGGGCTGATCCTGATTGCCGCAGTGGATGTGCCGGTGCAGCTGTACCAGGCCCACAAGAAGTTGCTGATGACCAAGCAGGAAGTGCGCGACGAGCACAAGGACCAGGAAGGGCGGCCCGAGGTCAAGCAGCGGATTCGCCAGTTGCAGCGCGAGATGTCCCAGCGGCGGATGATGGCGGCGATCCCGGAGGCCGATGTGGTCATCACCAACCCGACCCACTACGCCGTGGCGCTCAAATACGATGCCGAGAAGGGCGGGGCGCCGGTGCTGCTGGCCAAGGGCAGTGATTTCCTGGCCTTGCAGATTCGCGAGATCGCCGTGGCCCACGAAGTGATGCTGCTGGAGTCGCCGGCCCTGGCGCGTTCGATCTTCTATTCCACCGAGCTTGAGGAAGAGATTCCTGCCGGGCTTTACCTGGCGGTGGCCCAGGTACTGGCCTACGTCTATCAGATCCGCCAGCACCGCGCGGGCAAGGGCAAGCGCCCCGATCCGCTCAAGGACCTGCCGATTCCGCCGGATCTGCAGCGCGATACTTCTGGCAAGCAGGCCCCACCCGGGCCCGTTACGCCGGTATAAGCCTGGCCATAGCGTCTCTAAAAAACACACCTCGTCAGAAAAGTGGCTTATTGCCATTATTTTCCTTGCTTGTGCATGACCGGGCTGGCCGGTGCGGCTGATAGGGCACGCGGCCCTCTGCTTCCGGCTCCGGGGCAAAGTTGGAAGGTTTCTTGCAGTAGCAGCCCCGTGCCGCTTCAGGCGTCAAAAGTTTGCTTTACGGAACGGGGTAAATCGGTGGATCGCTCTCAGTTAATCAACACGGCTCGCAGCAACCTGGCTGACCTCGGTCGAGGCAATCTGGGTGTGCCGGTGCTGCTGTTGGTCATGCTGGCCATGATGATGTTGCCGGTCCCGGCGTTCCTGCTGGACGTGTTCTTCACGTTCAACATCGCTTTGTCGATCGTGGTTCTGCTGGTGTGCGTGTACGCCCTGCGGCCGCTGGACTTTGCCGTATTCCCCACCATTCTGCTGGTGGCCACGTTGCTGCGCCTGGCGCTCAACGTGGCCTCGACCCGGGTGGTGATGCTCCATGGCCAGGAGGGCCACGCCGCTGCCGGTAAGGTGATCCAGGCCTTCGGTGAGGTGGTGATCGGCGGCAACTACGTGGTCGGTATCGTGGTCTTTGCGATCCTCATGATCATCAACTTCGTGGTGGTGACCAAGGGTGCCGGCCGTATTTCCGAGGTGAGCGCGCGCTTCACCCTGGACGCCATGCCCGGCAAGCAGATGGCCATCGATGCTGACTTGAACGCCGGCCTGATCGACCAGAACCAGGCCAAGCTGCGCCGTCTCGAAGTGGCCCAGGAGGCCGAGTTCTACGGTTCCATGGACGGTGCCAGCAAATTCGTGCGCGGTGACGCCATCGCCGGTTTGCTGATTCTGTTCATCAACCTGATCGGCGGCATGGCCGTCGGTATCTTCCAGCACAACATGAGCTTTGGCGATGCGGGCCGGGTATACGCTTTGCTGACCATCGGTGACGGTTTGGTGGCGCAATTGCCGTCACTGTTGCTGTCCACGGCGGCGGCGATCATGGTGACCCGGGCTTCGGGTTCCGAGGAGATGGGCAAGCAGATCAACCGGCAGATGTTCGCCTCGCCCAAGGCGCTGGCGGTGGCAGCCGGCCTGATGGCGGTGATGGGGCTGGTGCCGGGCATGCCGCACTTCTCCTTTCTCAGCCTGGCGGCCGTGGCCGGTGGCGCGGCTTACCTGGTCTGGAAAAAACAGAACCAGGTCAAGGTCAAGGCGCTGGAAGAGGTCCAGCGTCAACAGGACCTGCTGCCTTCCCCGGCCCGTGCCCTGGAAACCAAGGAGTTGGGTTGGGACGACGTGACGCCGATCGACATGATCGGCCTGGAAGTCGGTTACCGCCTGATTCCCCTGGTGGATCGCAACCAGGGCGGGCAATTGCTGGCGCGGATCAAGGGGGTGCGCAAGAAGCTCTCCCAGGACCTGGGCTTTCTCATGCCCACGGTGCATATCCGCGACAACCTGGACCTGGCGCCGAGCGCCTACCGCCTGACCCTGATGGGGGTAATCCTGGCCGAAGCGGAGATCTATCCGGATCGCGAGTTGGCGATCAACCCGGGGCAGGTCTATGGCACGCTCAACGGCATCTCCGCTCGGGATCCGGCCTTTGGTCTGGAAGCGGTGTGGATCGAAATCAGCCAGCGGCCGCAGGCGCAGTCCCTGGGCTACACCGTGGTGGACGCCAGTACCGTGGTCGCCACCCACTTGAACCAGATTCTGTATAAGCACTCCAGCGAACTGATCGGCCACGAAGAGGTCCAGCAGTTGCTGCAAGTGTTGTCCAAGAGTTCGCCGAAACTGGCCGAGGAATTGGTGCCGGGCGTGCTGTCGCTGTCGCAGCTGCTCAAGGTCCTGCAAGCGCTGCTGGCCGAACAGGTGCCGGTACGCGACATCCGCAGCATTGCCGAAGCCATCGCCAACAATGCCGCCAAGAGTCAAGATACTGCCGCTTTGGTTGCCGCGGTACGCGTCGGATTGTCTCGTGCCATCGTCCAAAGCATTGTAGGTACTGAGTCTGAGCTGCCTGTGATCACCTTGGAGCCAAGGTTGGAACAAATTTTGCTCAGCAGTCTGCAGAAGGCAGGACAAGGCCAGGAAGAAGGCGTTCTGCTGGAGCCAAGCATGGCAGAGAAGCTGCAGCGTTCGCTGATCGATGCGGCGCAGCGTCAAGAGATGCAAGGTCAACCGGTGATTCTGTTGGTAGCGGGTCCGGTCCGCGCCATGCTCTCGCGGTTCGGCCGTCTCGCCGTCCCGGGTTTGCATGTGCTGGCGTACCAGGAAATTCCGGACAACAAGCAAGTGACCATCGTTGCGACAGTAGGGCCCAACGGCTGAGGTAGTGGGTTATGCAAGTTAAGCGTTTTTTCGCCGCCGATATGCGTCAGGCCATGAAACTGGTTCGTGATGAGTTGGGCGCTGAAGCCGCCATCATCGGCAACCGGCGGATCGCCGGGGGTGTCGAGCTGACGGCTGCGCTGGATTACAAGTTGTCGGCCTTGTCGCCACGGGTTCCGAACATGGAACTCGAGGACGAGCTGCGCAAGACCCAGTCGCGGATTGTCACCGCCCAGGCCGAACTGAGCCTGCGGGGCGAGGGCGACAGTGCCTCGATCACCAATCGCCAGCTGTTCGCCGGGCTGCCGTTGACCGCGGCCGAACCCCTGATCGAGCCGACCCTGACCGAGCGTCCGCGCCCGGCGCCGGCTCCTGCAGCGCCAGCAGCCGATACGCGGGCGCTGGACTCGATGCGTTTCGAGCTCAACGGCTTGCGTGAGCTGCTGGAAGTGCAGCTCGGCTCCCTGGCCTGGAGCCAGTTGCAGGGCAGCCGTCCGGAACAGGCCAACCTCTGGCGTCGCCTGCAGCGCATCGGTCTGTCGGGCCCGCTGGCCCGCGACCTGCTGGCACTGATTACCGAAATCAACGAACCTCGTCAGGCCTGGCGCATGTTGCTGGCGCACCTGGCGCGGATGATCCAGACCCCGGAAGTCGAGCCTCTGGAAGAGGGCGGCGTGATCGCCATGGTCGGTCCGGCCGGCATGGGCAAGACCACCACCCTGGCCAAGCTGGCGGCGCGCTACGTGCTCAAGTACGGGGCGCAGAACATTGCCCTGGTGAGCATGGACAGCTACCGCATCGGCGCCCAGGAACAGCTCAAGACCCTGGGGCGCATCCTCAATGTCTCGGTGACCCATGTGGACCCGGGCCAGTCCCTGGCCCAGGCGCTGGATCCGCTGCTGCGCAAGCGCGTGGTGCTAATCGATACTGCCGGCCTTCAGGCCAGCGATCCGGCGTTGCGCATGCAACTGGAGAGCCTGGCCGGTCGTGGCATTCGTGCGAAGAACTATCTGGTACTGGCCACCACCAGCCAGAAGCAGGTGCTGACCGCGGCCTACCACAGCTACAAACGCTGCGGCCTGGCCGGTTGCATCCTGACTAAACTGGATGAAACAGCCAGTCTTGGCGAGGTGTTGAGCCTGGCCATCAGTCATGAACTGCCGGTTGCCTATCTTACCGATGGTCCGCGGATTCCTGATGATCTGCACCTGCCTCGCCGGCATCAGCTGGTGAGTCGCGCGGTAAGCGTACAGATGCAGGAAGAACCCAGCGAGGAAGCCATGGCCGACATGTTCGCTGACCTTTACCACAGCCCGTCCAAACGGGTTGGCTGAGGTAATCATGAATAGATTGCAGTGTATCTACATCGATGGTCTGCCATGCATTGTTCCAATGGTGAACGCGCAGCCAGTTATGTGGCCCCGTCTAAGTAAGACAAGGTAAAGAAAGAACATGGGCAGCATGCATCCCGTACAGGTGATTGCGGTGACCGGCGGCAAAGGTGGCGTCGGCAAGACTAATGTGTCAGTGAACTTGTCCCTGGCTCTGGCTGAGCTCGGCCGGCGGGTCTTGCTGCTGGATGCCGACCTGGGACTGGCCAATGTCGATGTCCTGCTGGGCCTGACGCCCAAACGCACCCTGGCCGACGTCATCGAGGGCCGTTGCGAGTTGCGCGATGTGCTGCTCCAGGGCCCTGGAGGCATCCGTATCGTACCGGCCGCCTCGGGCACCCAGAGCATGGTGCACCTGAGCCCCGCGCAGCACGCCGGCCTGATCCAGGCCTTCAGCGATATCGGCGACAATCTCGATGTGCTGGTGATCGACACCGCTGCGGGTATTGGTGACTCGGTAGTCAGCTTTGTCCGCGCGGCCCAGGAAGTGCTGCTGGTGGTGTGTGACGAGCCGACCTCGATCACGGATGCCTACGCGCTGATCAAGCTGCTCAACCGCGACTACGGCATGAACCGTTTCCGGGTCCTGGCCAACATGGCTCAGAGCCCTCAGGAAGGTCGCAACCTGTTTGCAAAATTGACCAAGGTCACGGATCGCTTCCTGGACGTGGCCTTACAATACGTCGGCGCAGTTCCCTACGACGAAAGCGTGCGCAAGGCCGTGCAAAAGCAGCGTGCGGTCTATGAAGCCTTTCCTCGTTCGAAGTGTGCATTGGCGTTCAAGGCCATCGCGCAAAAAGTCGATACCTGGCCGTTGCCGGCGAACCCACGCGGGCACCTGGAGTTTTTTGTCGAGCGGCTAGTGCATCAAACAGCGGGACCGGTGCTATGACTGCCAGTGGCTACAACCTCTACAAGAAGTCGGCGCGTGACAGCCAGTACGAGTTGATCGAGCGCTACGCGCCTCTGGTCAAGCGTATTGCCTATCACCTGCTGGCGCGGTTGCCGGCCAGTGTTCAGGTAGAAGACCTGATTCAGGCCGGGATGATCGGTTTGCTCGAAGTGTCGACCAAATACGATGCGAGCAAGGGGGCGAGTTTCGAAACCTACGCGGGTATCCGTATCCGTGGGGCGATGCTCGACGAGGTTCGTAAAGGCGACTGGGCACCGCGTTCGGTGCACCGTAATACGCGCATGGTCAGTGATGCGATTCGCGCAATTGAAGCTAAAACCGGTCGTGACGCTAAAGATCATGAAGTTGCGGCCGAACTTCAATTGAGTCTCGACGATTATTACGGGATTTTGAACGACACCTTGGGCAGCCGCCTGTTCAGTTTCGACGACCTGTTGCAGGACGGCGAGCATGAAGGGCTGCATGAGGATGGCGCCAGTGCTCATCTCGAGCCGTCACGGGACCTGGAGGATGAACGCTTCCAGGCTGCGTTGGCGGATGCGATTGCCAATTTGCCGGAGCGCGAGCGACTGGTGTTGGCGCTGTACTACGACGAAGAGCTGAACCTCAAGGAAATCGGTGAGGTCCTGGGGGTCAGCGAATCGCGGGTCAGCCAGTTACACAGCCAGTGCGCAGCCCGTTTGCGGGGGCGTTTGGGGGAGTGGCGAGCGCGCTGACAGGCAGTGTGGGGACACTGCGTTCAGGACCGGTGAAGC
Organism: Pseudomonas sp. MWU349; assembly: GCF_017947325.1. Lineage (NCBI taxonomy): Bacteria > Pseudomonadati > Pseudomonadota > Gammaproteobacteria > Pseudomonadales > Pseudomonadaceae > Pseudomonas > Pseudomonas sp. MWU349. The sequence goes on from NZ_JAFEVP010000008.1 coordinate 125,161, forward strand.
AAGCGCTGCACCGGTCTTGCAGTATGTGCTCCATGCAGTCGTTGTGTGTTATGCCGGATTGATTGAATGGCGCGTTCAGGTGCTGGATGCGTTTAAGACTGCTTGGAGGTCGAATTGGACAAGAACATGAAAATCCTCATCGTTGACGATTTTTCAACGATGCGGCGGATCATTAAGAACCTGTTGCGTGATCTGGGATTCACCAACACGGTCGAGGCCGACGATGGCACTACCGCCATTCCGGTACTCAACAGCGGGAGCATCGACTTTCTGGTAACGGACTGGAACATGCCGGGCATGACCGGTATCGACCTGCTGCGCCACGTGCGCGCCGATGAAAAGCTCAAGCACCTGCCGGTACTGATGGTGACTGCAGAAGCCAAGCGCGAGCAGATCATCGAAGCCGCCCAGGCCGGCGTGAACGGCTATGTGGTCAAACCATTCACGGCTCAGGCGTTGAAAGAGAAGATCGAAAAGATCTTCGAACGCATCGGTTGAGATGCGTAGCCATTCCGCCACGGGGGAGCTATGGAGCATAACGAATCTTCACTGGGCGACTTTGAGTCGACCCTGAAAAAACATGCGCTGGAACTGGTCGAGAGCCTTGAAAAGGGCAAGTTCGGCGAAGCGGTGCAATTGATCCATGAGCTCAATCAGACCCGTGACCGCGGCCTGTACCAGGAAGTGGGCAAGCTCACCCGCGAGCTGCATAGCGCGATCGTCAATTTCCAGATTGACCCGCACATGCCGCAAGCCGAGGAAGTTTCACAGATCACGGATGCCACTGAGCGCCTGTCCTATGTGGTCCGGCTGACGGAAGCCGCAGCCAACCGCACCATGGACCTGGTGGAGAGCAGCACCCCGCTGGTCAACGGCCTGAGCACTGAAGCCCAGGCCTTGAGCGCAGACTGGGGGCGCTTCATGCGGCGCGAGGTCGGCGCTGAAGAGTTTCGCGAGCTGGCACGCCGGGTCGACAGTTTCCTGACGCGCAGCGAACAGGAAACCCGTACCGTTTCCGGCCACCTCAACGACATTCTGCTAGCGCAGGATTACCAGGACCTGACCGGTCAGGTGATCAAGCGTGTGACCCAGTTGGTCACGGAAGTCGAAAGCAATCTGCTCAAACTCGTCTTGATGGCCAGCCAGGTCGATCGTTTCGCCGGTATCGAACATGACCGTGAATCGATCCTCGCTGAAAAAGATCCGCAAAAACATCTCGCCAAGGGTGAAGGTCCGCAGATTCATGCCGATAAACGGGAAGACGTTATGTCCGGTCAGGACGATGTAGACGATTTGCTTTCCAGCCTTGGATTCTAGGAGCACCCATTAATGAGCTTCGGCGCCGATGAAGAGATCCTTCAGGATTTCCTGGTTGAGGCCGGCGAGATTCTAGAGCAACTGTCCGAACAACTGGTCGAGCTGGAAAGCCGGCCGGATGATGCGGACTTGCTCAATGCAATTTTTCGCGGTTTTCACACTGTTAAAGGGGGCGCCGGCTTCCTCCAGCTCAATGAGCTGGTGGAGTGCTGCCACATCGCCGAGAACGTCTTCGACATCCTGCGCAAGGGTGAGCGGCGAGTCGACTCGGAACTGATGGACGTGGTGCTTGAAGCTCTGGACGCGGTGAACGGCATGTTCAGCCAGGTCCGTGAGCGCACTGAAATCACCGCTGCCACACCGGAGTTGCTGGCGGCCCTGGCGCGCCTGGCCGAACCTGCCGGTGCCGAGCCTGCTGCACCTGCTGTGGAAGAGGTGGTTGAGCCGGTTGCCGAGCCTGTGGCTGAAGAAAGCCGGGCAGGGGACATCACCGATAACGAATTCGAGCTGTTGCTCGACTCGCTGAATGCCGCCAAGGCCGAAGCCGAAGCAGCGCCTGCCGCGGCACCTGCGGCCCAGGGCGAGCCGGCCAGCGATGAAATCACCGACGCCGAGTTCGAATCCCTGCTCGATCAGTTGCACGGCAAGGGCCAGTTCGCCCCGGACGCCGTGGCACCGGCCGCGGCCAGTGCCACCAGTGGTGCGGCTGGCGCAGGTGATGAGATCACCGACGATGAATTCGAAGCATTGCTGGACCAGTTGCATGGCAAGGGCAATTTCGCCGTGGACGCCCTGGATTCGGCCGTGGCCGCGGCGCCTGCCGCCGCCGCACCAAGCGCAGCCGCCGCCGGCAGCGACCTGATCACCGATCACGAATTCGAATCCCTGCTGGATGAGTTGCACGGCAAGGGCAAATTCTCCGAAACCCCGGGTGCGGCCAAGCCTGCCGCGGCTACGGCGGCTCCGGCTGCGGCGGCCACTGCTGCTGTTGCCAAGCCGGCGGCGAAGAAGCCCGAGCCCAAGGCCGAGGCGCCGAAAGCTGCCGCTGCTCCTGCTGCGGCACCGGCACCGGCCCGCGCCGCCGCTGCGGCCCCGCCGGCGGAAAAACCTGCCAGCGAAGCGGAAACCACGGTGCGGGTCGATACCGCGCGCCTGGACGAAATCATGAACATGGTGGGCGAGCTGGTGCTGGTGCGTAACCGCCTGGTGCGCCTGGGCCTCAACAGCGGCGACGAAGCCATGTCCAAGGCCGTGTCGAACCTCGACGTGGTGACTGCCGACCTACAGACCGCGGTGATGAAGACCCGCATGCAGCCGATCAAGAAGGTCTTCGGGCGCTTCCCGCGCCTGGTTCGCGACCTGGCCCGGCAGCTCAAGAAAGAGATCAACCTGGAACTGGTGGGGGAAGAAACCGACCTCGACAAGAACCTGGTAGAAGCCCTGGCCGACCCGCTGGTGCACTTGGTGCGCAACGCGGTGGACCACGGCATCGAATCGCCGGAAGAGCGCGAAGCCTCGGGCAAGTCCCGTGGCGGCAAGGTGGTGCTGGCGGCGGAACAGGAAGGCGACCACATCCTGCTGTCGATCTCCGATGACGGCAAGGGCATGGACCCTAACGTGTTGCGCGCCATCGCCGTCAAGCGCGGCGTGATGGACAAGGACGCCGCCGATCGCCTGAGCGATACCGAATGCTACAACCTGATCTTTGCCCCGGGCTTCTCCACCAAGACCGAGATTTCCGATGTGTCCGGTCGCGGTGTGGGCATGGACGTGGTGAAGACCAAGATTTCCCAGCTCAATGGTTCGATCAACATCTATTCGACCAAGGGCCAGGGTTCGAAGATCGTCATCAAGGTGCCGTTGACCCTGGCGATCATGCCGACCCTGATGGTCATGCTGGGTAACCAGGCATTCGCTTTCCCGCTGGTCAACGTCAACGAGATCTTCCATCTCGACCTGTCGCGCACCAACGTGGTGGACGGCCAGGAAGTGGTGATCGTGCGCGACAAGGCGTTGCCCCTGTTCTACCTCAAACGCTGGCTGGTCAGTTCCGCCGCTCATGAAGAGCAGCGCGAGGGCCACGTAGTGATCCTTTCGGTGGGCACCCAGCGGATCGGCTTTGTCGTCGATCAACTGGTGGGCCAGGAAGAAGTGGTCATCAAGCCCTTGGGCAAAATGCTTCAGGGAACCCCGGGCATGTCCGGCGCCACCATTACCGGTGACGGCCGCATTGCTCTGATCCTCGATGTTCCGAGCATGCTCAAGCGTTACGCCGCACGGCGTATTTGATTCGGCGGGGAGGGGCGGTTGGCCTCGCCCCACCTAACGGAGTGTTTATGGCAGTCAAAGTCCTGGTGGTGGACGATTCGGGTTTTTTCCGCCGCCGCGTCTCGGAAATTCTTTCAGCGGATTCGAATATCCAGGTCGTCGGCACGGCGACCAATGGTAAAGAGGCGATCGATCAGGCCCTGGCGCTCAAGCCGGACGTGATCACCATGGACTACGAGATGCCGATGATGGATGGCATCACCGCAGTGCGGCACATCATGCAGCGCTGCCCGACGCCGGTCCTGATGTTCTCCTCCCTGACCCACGAAGGCGCCCGAGTGACCCTCGATGCGCTGGATGCGGGGGCGGTGGACTTTCTGCCGAAGAACTTCGAGGACATCTCGCGCAATCCCGAGAAGGTCAAGCAGTTGCTGTGCGAGAAGGTCCACAGTATCTCGCGCAGCAATCGGCGCTTCAGCAGCTACAGTGCTCCGGCGCCGCAGCCGGCGAGTGCGCCGGCACCTGCTCCTTCGAGCTTCGCCAGCTCGCGCTCGCCAGCTCCCGCACCGGCTCCGGCCCGCGCAGCGGCGCCGGCGGCCAGTGCGAATTCGCCGGCGCCCAAGCGCAAGGCCTACAAGCTGGTGGCCATTGGTACGTCCACAGGCGGCCCGGTGGCGCTGCAGCGGGTCCTGACCCAGCTGCCGGCCAACTTCCCGGCCCCCATCGTCTTGATCCAGCACATGCCTGCGGCCTTCACCAAGGCCTTTGCCGAGCGTCTGGACAAGCTCTGCCGCATCAGTGTCAAGGAAGCCGAGGATGGCGACATCCTGCGTCCGGGCCTGGCGCTGCTGGCGCCTGGCGGCAAGCAGATGATGGTCGACGGTCGCGGTGCGGTGAAGATTCTTCCGGGCGATGAGCGCTTGAACTACAAGCCGTGCGTGGATATCACCTTCGGCTCTGCGGCCAAGTCCTACAGTGACAAAGTTCTGGCGGTGGTGCTCACCGGCATGGGCGCCGACGGTCGCGAAGGCGCGCGTCTGCTCAAGCAGGGCGGCAGTGCGGTCTGGGCCCAGGACGAGGCCAGCTGCGTGATCTATGGCATGCCCATGGCCATCGTCAAGGCCAACCTGGCGGATGCGGTGTACAGTCTGGACGACATCGGCCGGCACCTGGTCGAGGCCTGTCTCTGATGGATGTGCTCAGCCTTATCGGGATCATCATGGCGTTTGTCGCCATCATCGGTGGCAACTACCTGGAGGGGGGGCACCTGTCGGCCCTGGCCAATGGGCCGGCGGCACTGATCGTGCTCGGCGGGACCATCGGCGCGGCGCTGCTGCAGTCGCCGCTGAGCGCCTTCAAGCGGGCCATGCAGATCCTTGCCTGGATCCTGTTCCCGCCCCGGGTCGACCTGCCGGGCGGCATCGACCGGGTGGTCAACTGGAGCCTCACCGCGCGCAAGGAAGGCCTGCTGGGCCTGGAAGGCGTGGCGGATGCCGAGCCTGACAGCTATGCGCGCAAGGGCTTGCAGTTGCTGGTGGACGGTGCCGAACCCGAAGCCATCCGCAGCATTCTCGAAGTGGATTTCTATACCCAGGAAAGCCGTGATATCGAGGCCGCCAAGGTGTTCGAGAGCATGGGCGGCTATGCGCCGACCATCGGCATCATCGGCGCGGTAATGGGCCTGATCCACGTGATGGGCAACCTGGCCGATCCATCCCAGCTGGGTAGCGGCATCGCCGTGGCCTTCGTCGCCACTATCTATGGGGTGGCCAGTGCCAACCTGGTGCTGCTGCCGATCGCCGCCAAGCTGAAATCCGTTGCCTTGCGCCAGTCGCGTTACCGGGAAATGCTCCTCGAAGGCATCCTGTCGATCGCCGAAGGCGAAAACCCCCGCTCCATCGAGCTGAAGCTGCAAGGCTTCATGGACTGATTATGGCCCGTCGTCGCCAGCAAGAAGAACACGTCAACCATGAGCGCTGGTTGGTTTCCTACGCCGACTTCATTACCTTGCTGTTCGCGTTTTTCGTGGTCATGTACTCGATTTCCTCGATCAACGAGGGCAAGTACAAGGTCATTTCCGAAGCCTTGATCGGGGTCTTCACCGACTCCGATCGTAGCCTGAAGCCGATTCCTATCGGTGACGAGCGTCCCAAGACCGTGACCCCGGCCAAGCCCCTGGTCAAGGACAGCGACCAGACCGACGCCGGCATCGCCGGGGCCAGCGACCCGCTGAAAAGCATCGCCGATGACATCAGTGCAGCCTTTGGCGATCTGATCAGCTCCAACCAGATGACCGTGCGCGGCAATGAACTGTGGGTGGAGATCGAACTCAACTCCAGCCTGCTGTTCGGCAGTGGCGATGCCATGCCCAGCGACCAGGCGTTCACCATCATCGACAAGGTGGCGAAGATCCTCAAACCTTTCGACAATCCGATCCATGTCGAGGGCTTCACTGACAACCTGCCGATCCAGACCGCGCAGTACCCGACCAACTGGGAGCTGTCCTCGGCCCGTTCGGCGAGCATCGTGCGCATGCTGGCGATGCAGGGGGTGAACCCGGCGCGCATGGCCTCGGTGGGCTACGGTGAGTTCCAGCCAGTGGCCAACAACGCCACCGCCGAAGGCCGGGCGCGCAATCGCCGGGTGGTGCTGGTGGTGTCGCGCAACCTGGATGTGCGACGCAGCCTGACCGGTACCGGCACCGCCCATGCAACACCGGATGCGGCACTCAAGCGTGCTGGCACACAAACTGCACCAACCCCGGTCAAAACGCCGGTACAGGGAAGCGCCGTCAATTCTCCGTCACCTGCTTTATAACTAAGCGCTATGTCTCGCCCCGCTGTGGCCGGGCGGGAGGAACCAACCGAATGAGAGTCTGGGCAGTTGCCAATCAAAAGGGTGGTGTCGGTAAAACCACCAGTTCCATCGCTTTAGCCGGCTTGCTGGCCGAGGCGGGCAAGCGTGTGGTCGTGGTCGATCTCGACCCCCACGGCTCCATGACCAGCTACTTCGGCTATGACCCGGACAGCCTGGAGCACAGCAGCTACGACCTGTTCCTGCACAAGGGCAATGTGCCCCAGGACCTGCCGGGCCAGTTGTTGCTGGGTACCAGCCACGAGCGTATTTCGCTGTTGCCGTCCAGCACCGCGCTGGCCACCCTGGAGCGCCAGTCGCCGGGGCAGAGCGGCCTGGGCCTGGTGATCGCCAAGAGCCTGGCGCAGCTGTGGCAGGATTTCGACTATGCAGTGATCGACAGCCCACCGTTGCTCGGGGTGCTGATGGTCAATGCCCTGGCGGCCAGCCAGCAGTTGGTGATCCCGGTGCAGACCGAGCACCTGGCGGTCAAGGGCCTGGAGCGCATGGTCAATACCCTGGCCATGGTCAATCGCTCGCGCAAGCAACCCTTGCCGTTCACTATCGTGCCGACCCTGTTCGACCGCCGTACCCAGGCCTCCCTGGGCACCTTGCGGGTACTGCGGGACAAGTTTCCCGAGGAGATCTGGCAAGGCTACATTCCGGTGGATACCCGCCTGCGCGACGCCAGCCGGGCCGGGGTCACCCCTTCGCAATTCGATGGCAAGAGCCGTGGCGTACTGGCCTACAAGGCCTTGCTCAAGCACTTGCTGGCCCAGCAGCTCGTGGCGCAGGTGGCTTGACGTGAAGCGTTATTCAAGTCGCCACGCCGCTCGGCCGATAACCCCTACAGGTCACTGTATCGGGGTTTTAGCGTGGGCATCCTCATGAACCGTCCTTTGGATGTAAAGAGCCGGCCGCAGTTGGCGCTGCAGTCGTACCTGGACGCCTTGCTGCAGGACGCCACCGACGAGGAGTTGCTGCCCGAGCCGCCGATCCCGGTGCCCGCCCCGGTCGTGGTCGAAGCCTCCAGTGAAGTGCTGGATGAATTCCAGGCCGCGGTACTGGAAGAGCAGGCCCGTGACGCCGAGCTCCAGCAACACTCGGCGCCTGCGGTTGCTGCGCCAGAGCCCGTTGCCGCCCCGGTGCTGGAAGCGCCGGAGCCCATGCCAAGTACCCTCTCGCCCGTGGTGCCGATGCTCCAGGCCCTGGTGCCGCCCGTGGTGGAAGTGCACTTGCCGCCGAGCAATACGCCGCCTCCGGTCACCGGCAGCGATCGTCCCGCCTGGGCGGCAGAGCCGTTCGAGTGCCTGTTGTTCGATGTTGCGGGCCTGACCCTGGCGGTGCCCCTGGTGTGCCTGGGCTCGATCTATTCCCTGGCCGGGCAGGAGCTGACGCCGCTGTTCGGCCAGCCGGAATGGTTCCTCGGTATCCTGCCGAGCCAGGCTGGCAACCTGAAGGTGCTGGATACCGCACGCTGGGTCATGCCGGATCGCTACCGCGACGATTTCCGCCAGGGCCTGCAGTACGTGATCTCGGTCCAGGGCTATGAGTGGGGGCTGGCGGTGCATCAGGTCAGCCGCTCGCTGCGCCTAGACCCCAATGAAATCAAGTGGCGCAGTCACCGTGGCCAACGCCCGTGGCTGGCCGGCACGGTGATTGAACATATGTGCGCCTTGCTCGATGTTGCCGAACTGGCGGAATTGATCGCCACCGGTGGCGCCAAGCAGATGGCGATCAGTCAAGCGGCCCACAAGCCGAAGTAAACCAACAACAGGCCGCGTCCGTCGGGCGTGGCCACACAGAACACACGCCGTTTTCAACGGTTATTTGAGGGGTCAGGGTATGAATAAGTCGTCGTCTGCACAGGGTTCCGAAGATCCGATCCTGCAATGGGTCACCTTCAAGCTGGATAACGAGTCCTACGGCATCAACGTGATGCGGGTCCAGGAAGTGCTGCGCTACACCGAGATCGCTCCGGTGCCGGGCGCACCCAGCTACGTGCTGGGGATCATCAACCTGCGCGGCAACGTGGTGACCGTGATCGATACCCGCCAGCGCTTCGGCCTGGTACCCACCGAAGTCAACGACAACACCCGGATCGTCATCATCGAAGCCGACAAGCAAGTGGTCGGGATCATGGTGGACAGCGTCGCCGAAGTGGTTTACCTGCGCCAGTCGGAAGTCGAGACCGCGCCGAACGTCGGCAACGAAGAGTCGGCCAAGTTCATCCAGGGCGTGTGCAACAAGAACGGCGAACTGCTGATTCTGGTTGAGCTGGACAAGATGATGAGCGAAGAGGAATGGTCGGAACTGGAGAGTATCTGATTGATCCTCGAGGTAGCGGTAATTGTCCTGGCGATCCTTTGGGTCGCCACTCTGGCTCTGTTCCTGTCCTACACCCGCAACCAGCGGCAGATTGCTGCCCAGCAGGCTGAGGGCGATGCCTTGCGCGACCAGCGGATCAAGGAGCTGGCCAAGCGCGTCGACCATTACCAGAGCGGTACGGTGCGCATGGGCGAGGACCTGCACGAGTTGCGCGCTGTGGTAGCGCCTTTGCCGGACAAGTTGGCCCAGCTGGAGCAGCGTGACCCTTCCAGCCTGTCGTTCGCCCAGGCCGCGCGCCTGGTGGGCATGGGCGCCAGCGTCGACGAACTGACCCAGTCCTGCGGCCTCACCCAGGCCGAAGCGGAACTGGTCAGCAAGCTGCACAAAGGCTGATGTAGCCGCGAACGCCCGCTGCAAAAAGGCCCCTGGGGCCTTCATGCGGCCGGGCTGTATCAGTAATCGTCGCCGCGCTCGGTGACGTCCTTCTCCAGTTCCGCCCGTTGCGGATCATGCCCCGCCGGGAACTTGCCCTTGAGGTTCCAGGCGAAGGCGATGATCTCGGCGATGGTGCGGTACAGCTCCGGCGGAATGCTCTCGCCCAGTTCCAGTCGCGCCAGCAGTTTCACCAGCTCGGCGTTCTCGTAGATCGGTACTTCATAGTCCCGGGCAATCTTCAGGATGGCTTCGGCCAGTTCGTCGTCGCCCTTGGCGGTGAGGGTCGGAGCTTGCTGGCCATCGTATTTGAGGGCGATGGCCTGGAGTGGTGGTGCAGAGTGCTTCATGCGGTTTCGTCCACCCAGCGTTGTTCCAATCGGGTTTGCGGGCCCTGGGGCGGAGTGCCGAGGTGGCAATCCAGGTCGCCGACATTCAGTCCCGAGGCCAGCAGGCGTTCACGCAGGTTGCCCAGGTGGCTTTCAATCAGGTTCGCGGTGTAGGGGCGCTCGGCCCAGAGCTGGCTGGACAGCCGGCCCTGGATCAGCTGCGCCTGGACTTGCAGCGGGCCCAGCGGCTCCAGGTCGAAGGCCAGTTCGACCCGCCACAGGGCCTGCTTGGGCTCACGTTCTTCGCGTTTGTGTTCCGGCTCCGGTTCCGGTGGTTCTTCGCGCTGCAGCTTGACCTGCAAGGGCACGACGTCCTGCAGGTTGCGCATGGGGATTTCCAACTGCCAGGTACTCAACAGCCGGCCATCGTCGGTCAGGCCGCTTTGCTCCAGGCTCGACAGTTGATGGCTCTGCAAACGCGATACGGCCGCGGCGGCCAGGCGCAGCAGTTGTTCCAGGTCACCTTCGCCTTCCAGGCTCTGCAGCAGCCGTTCCGGCAATGGAAAGCCGGTGGGCGAAGCCTTGGCGCTGACCTGGCCGAGGGTACCCAGGGCGCTGCGCACGAAGCTGGGCAGCGACTGGGCCAGGGTGTTGGCGGCCAGGATGGCGTTGAAGCTGGTGGAAGCGGGCAGGCCCGGGGTCAGCTGGGCGATCAGGCGCAGCAGGTCGGCCTTCATGTCTGGCACCTGCCCCGGGTTGGCGCCGGCCAGCAGCCGGGCTTCCAGGAACAGGCCGCTGCCCAGCAAGGCCTGGGCCACGCCGCGGGGGGTGCTCAGTTGCTGTATGTCGGGCAGGCCGGCCAGCAGGCGCTCGACGGCGGCGCGCAGGTCGGTGGAGGTGGCCGAGGGGTCACTATCGGCGGGCAGGTTCTGCAGGGCGTTGATCAAGCTGCTGAGGGAACCCTGGCGGCTTTGCTGGCTGGCCAGTTGGGCGGCGATGGCCAATTGCTCCTGACGGCTGCTCAGGGGGACGAAACTCAGGGTCTGGGCATCCGAGACCAGGGCGCTGAGCAGGCTGCCGATGCGCAGCGGCTGCGGGCTTTCGATGCTCAGGGTGGCGCCGCTCTGTGCGGTGTTGAGCAGGCTCACCAGGGAGCGATAGATCGCCGGCTGGCTGGAGCCCTGGGGCAGCACCTGGCTGGTCAGCACCTTGGCCTGGATCAGGGTGCCGGGGGGCAGTTGGCTGGTGTCCAGGCGGGTCAGGGCGGCGACACTGGAGGCGATGGCCTGTTGCACGGTGATCGCCAGGTTGCCCGCCGAGGGTTGGGTGACCGCCAGGCTGGTGCCTTGGGGCAGGGGCTGATTGCTGGTGGCCTGCAAAGTGGTTTGCCGGCCATTGTCGAGGGTCACTTTGAGCAGCAACTGGAACGTCTGGTCGGTCTGCTTGAGCGACAGCACTTCGGCCTTGGCGCTCTGGCCGGCGGCAATCAGGCCTTCCAGGGGCGGCACCAGCTTCAGCAGTTCCCCGCTGATCGCCTGGGGGCGCGAGGCGCCGGGCGCGGGCACCTGGGGCGCAGGCAGGATGTTCATTTCGCCTGTCATTCGGACACAACCTGTGGAAATTAGCCCTCATAAGCGTAGGGCTTCGCATGTATAATGCCGCCCGTCTTTGGGGGAGTGGTGAAAACATTGCAATTGTTTGACGCAGCTCTCTAGAACAGGCCGCCAATGCATTTATCCTGCATCTCTTTAACGGCCGCTCCGTTGCCGACTTGAACCCGTAAAGGCCCGCTATCCCTTGACCAGCCCTCTTCTCGAAGCCGTAGCCCTCGCCTGTGAGCGCGATTGGCGGATGCTATTTGAACACCTCGAGTTGCGACTGACGGGCGGCGACATGGTGCAGATCAGCGGTCCCAACGGCAGCGGCAAGACCAGCTTGCTGCGTCTGCTGGCCGGGTTGATGCAACCCACCAGTGGCCAGGTACTGCTCAATGGCCAGCCCTTGCATGCCCAGCGCGCGGAACTGGCCCGCAACCTGTTGTGGATCGGCCATGCCGCCGGGATCAAGGATGTCCTGACTCCCGAGGAAAACCTCAACTGGCTCTGCGCGCTGCACCAGCGGGCCACGCGCGACGCTATCTGGCAGGCCCTGGCGGCCGTCGGCCTGAGCGGTTTCGAGGATGTTGCCTGTCACACCCTGTCCGCGGGCCAGCAGCGTCGTGTAGCCCTGGCCCGGCTGTATCTGAACGGCCCGCCACTGTGGATCCTCGACGAACCCTTCACCGCCCTGGACAAACAGGGGGTAGCCCAGCTCGAGGAACACCTGGCCAATCATTGCGAACGTGGCGGCATGGTGGTCCTGACCACTCACCACACACTGACCCGCATACCCTCGGGCTACCGCGATCTGGACCTGGGGCGGTGGGCAGCATGAGCGTCTTTGCCCAATTGCTGGCCCGTGAGGCGCGCTTGCTGTTCCGACGCCCGGCGGAGTTGGCCAACCCCCTGGTGTTCTTCGCGATCGTCGTCGCACTGTTCCCTCTGGCCGTGGGACCTGAGACAAGTCTGTTGCAAACCTTGTCTCCGGGGCTGGTCTGGGTCGCGGCCTTATTGTCCGTCCTGCTCTCGCTGGACGGGCTTTTTCGCAGTGATTTCGAGGACGGATCCCTGGAGCAGTGGGTCCTTTCGTCGCACCCCCTGGCTCTTCTGGTTTTGGCCAAGGTACTGGCACACTGGGTCTTTTCCGGCCTGGCACTGGTATTGCTTGCCCCCTTGCTGGCCTTGATGCTCGGCTTGCCCGCGGCCTGCCTGCCGGTGTTGCTGCTGTCATTGCTGCTGGGCACTCCGGTGCTGAGCCTGCTGGGCGCAGTGGGTGCGGCGTTGACGGTGGGTTTGAAACGCGGCGGCTTGCTGCTGGCGCTGCTGATCCTGCCTTTGTATATCCCGGTACTGATTCTTGGCAGCGGCGCCCTGCAGGCCGCGTTGCAGGGCATGCCGGCGACAGGTTATCTGCTGTGGCTTGGGAGCCTGACCGCCCTGGCAGTGACCCTTACACCCTTTGCAATAGCTGCTGGCCTGAAGATCAGCGTCGGCGAATAATGAGGTCTGGTTGTTTTTTGACCAGTAAAGACCCTGGCTGTTCGTGAATGCGAAGAGCAACCGTGATGGAAACAACGAATGAACTGGACCTGGTTTCACAAGCTCGGCTCGCCTAAATGGTTCTATGGCATCAGCGGAAAAATGCTGCCCTGGCTTAGCGTCGCGGCGTTCTTGCTGATTGCTGTCGGCGTGGCCTGGGGCCTGGCCTTCGCGCCACCGGACTACCAGCAGGGCAACAGCTTCCGCATCATCTATATTCATGTCCCGGCGGCCATGCTGGCGCAGTCCTGCTACGTGATGCTGGCGGTCTGCGGCGTGGTTGGGCTGGTGTGGAAGATGAAGCTGGCGGACGTGGCGCTGCAATGCGCGGCGCCAATCGGTGCCTGGATGACCGCCGTGGCGCTGGTGACCGGTGCCATCTGGGGCAAGCCGACCTGGGGTTCATGGTGGGTCTGGGATGCACGACTTACGTCGATGCTCATTCTTCTGTTTCTGTACTTCGGTCTGATTGCCCTGGGCAACGCCATCAGCAATCGTGACAGCGCCGCCAAGGCCTGCGCGGTACTGGCCATTGTCGGCGTGGTGAACATCCCGATCATCAAGTACTCGGTGGAGTGGTGGAACACCCTGCACCAGGGCGCGACCTTCACCCTGACCGAAAAGCCGGCGATGCCGGTGGAAATGTGGTTGCCGCTGCTGCTCACGGCCCTTGGTTTCTACTGCTTCTTCGGCGCCGTGCTGTTGCTGCGCATGCGCCTCGAAGTGCTCAAGCGCGAAGCCCGGGCCAGTTGGGTCAAGGCCGAAGTACAAGGTTGCCTGGAGACCGTTCGATGAGTTTTGCATCCTTCAGCGACTTTCTTGCCATGGGCCATCACGGCCTCTATGTGTGGTCGGCTTATGGCATCTGCCTGGCAGTCCTGGCCATCAACGTGGCGGAGCCGATCCTGGCCCGCAAGCGCTATCTGCAACAAGAGGCGCGTCGTCTGCGCCGGGAGAACGGTAAGTGAATCCGCTGCGTAAAAAGCGTCTTTTGATCATCCTGGCGATTCTGGTCGGTGTCGGCATTGCCGTGGGCCTGGCCCTCAGTGCGCTGAAGGAAAACATCAACCTGTTCTACACCCCGACCCAGATCGCCAATGGCGAAGCACCACTGGACACGCGGATCCGCGCCGGCGGCATGGTCCAGGCCGGTTCCCTGCAGCGTTCCGCCGACTCCCTGGACGTGAAATTCGTGGTCACCGACTTCAACAAGTCGGTGACCATCACCTACCGCGGCATCCTTCCGGACCTGTTCCGCGAAGGGCAGGGCATCGTCGCCCTGGGCAAGCTCAACGCCGATGGCGTGGTGGTGGCCGATGAAGTGCTGGCCAAGCACGACGAGAAATACATGCCGCCGGAAGTCACCAAGGCCCTGAAAGACAGCGGCCAGTCGGCACCGACACCAGCGAAAGAGGGTTAAGCCATGAGTTCCGCACTGTTCGTTCCCGAACTCGGTCACCTGGCGATGATCCTCGCCCTGTGCTTCGCCCTGGTCCAGGCCGTGGTGCCTCTGCTGGGCGCCTGGCGCGGTGATCGCCTGTGGATGAGCCTGGCCCAGCCGGCTGCCTGGGGCCAGTTCGCGTTCCTCGCGTTTGCCTTCGGCTGCCTGACCTACGCTTTCATGAGCGACGATTTCTCGGTGGCCTATGTCGCCAGCAACTCCAACAGCGCCTTGCCCTGGTACTACAAGTTCAGCGCCGTGTGGGGGGCTCACGAAGGCTCGCTGCTGCTCTGGGCACTGATCCTCGGTGGCTGGACCTTCGCCGTGTCGGTGTTCTCGCGCCAGTTGCCCCAGGTGATGCTGGCCCGGGTGCTGGCGGTGATGGGCATGATCAGCACCGGCTTCCTGCTGTTCCTGATCATGACCTCCAACCCGTTTTCGCGGATCCTGCCCCAGGTGCCGGCCGATGGTCGCGACCTCAACCCGCTGTTGCAGGACATTGGCCTGATCGTTCACCCGCCGATGCTCTACATGGGCTATGTGGGTTTTTCGGTGGCCTTCGCCTTCGCCATCGCCGCCTTGCTCGGCGGTCGCCTGGACGCCGCCTGGGCTCGCTGGTCGCGGCCCTGGACCATCGTGGCCTGGGCCTTCCTCGGCATCGGCATCACCCTGGGCTCCTGGTGGGCCTACTACGAACTGGGTTGGGGTGGCTGGTGGTTCTGGGACCCGGTGGAAAACGCCTCGTTCATGCCCTGGCTGGTGGGCACGGCGCTGATCCACTCCCTGGCGGTCACGGAAAAGCGCGGGGTGTTCAAGAGCTGGACCGTGCTGCTGGCGATTGCCGCCTTCTCCCTGAGCCTGCTGGGGACTTTCCTGGTGCGTTCCGGCGTCCTGACTTCGGTGCATGCCTTCGCCTCCGACCCTGAGCGCGGCGTGTTCATCCTGATTTTCCTGCTGTTCGTGGTGGGTGGTTCGCTGACCCTGTTCGCCCTGCGCGCGCCGGTGGTCAAGAGCCAGGTGGGCTTCAACCTCTGGTCCCGGGAAACCCTGCTGCTGGGCAACAACCTGGTGCTGGTGGTGGCGGCCTCGATGATTCTCCTCGGCACCCTGTACCCGCTGGTGCTGGACGCCCTGACCGGCGCCAAGCTGTCGGTGGGCCCGCCGTACTTCAACGCGCTGTTCATTCCGCTGATGGCCCTGCTGATGGTGGTGATGGCGGTGGGCGTCCTGGTGCGCTGGAAAGACACCCCGGTGAAATGGCTGGTGGGCATGCTCGGCCCGGTACTGCTGGGCAGCGTGGCCCTGGCCGTGGTCGCGGGCATTGCCTACGGCGATTTCAACTGGGCGGTGCTGGCGACTTTCCTGCTGGCGGCCTGGGTGCTGCTGGCCGGGGTACGCGACATCGTCGACAAGACCCGGCACAAGGGCCTGATCAAGGGCCTGTCCGGCCTGACCCGCAGTTACTGGGGCATGCAGCTGGCGCACCTGGGCATTGCGGTCTGCGCCTTGGGCGTGGTGCTGTCGAGCCAGAACAGCGCCGAGCGTGACTTGCGCCTGGAGCCGGGCGAATCCATGGAACTGGCCGGCTATCACTTCATCTTCGAAGGTGCCAAGCACTTCGAAGGGCCGAACTTCACCTCCGACAAGGGCACCGTGCGTGTGGTGCGCAATGGCAAGGAAGTGGCGGTGTTGCATCCGGAAAAACGCCTGTACACCGTACAGAGCTCGATGATGACCGAGGCCGGGATCGATGCCGGCTTCACCCGCGACCTGTATGTGGCCCTGGGCGAACCCCTGGGCGATGGCGCCTGGGCGGTGCGGGTGCACGTCAAGCCGTTCGTGCGCTGGATCTGGTTCGGCGGCCTGCTCACCGGTTTCGGTGGCTTGCTGGCGGCCCTGGACCGGCGTTACCGGGTCAAGGTTAAAAGCCGCGTGCGCGAAGCGCTGGGCATGACAGGAGCTACGGCATGAGACGCTGGATGATGATGCTGCCCCTGGCGGTGTTCCTGGTGGTAGCGGTGTTCCTCTATCGCGGGTTGTACCTGGACCCGGCCGAACTGCCGTCGGCGATGATCGGCAAGCCGTTCCCGGAGTTCTCCCTGCCGTCGGTGCAGGGCGACAAGACCCTGACCCGCGCCGACCTGCTGGGCAAGCCGGCGCTGGTCAACGTCTGGGGCACCTGGTGCATTTCCTGCCGGGTCGAGCACCCGGTGCTGAACAAGCTGGCCGAGAAGGGCGTGGTGATCTACGGCATCAACTACAAGGACGTCAACGCCGATGCCCTGAAGTGGCTGGCCGAATTCCACAATCCCTACCTGCTGGACGTGCGTGACGAGGAGGGCTCCCTGGGGCTGAACCTGGGCGTCTACGGTGCTCCGGAAACCTTTTTCATCGACGCCAAGGGCATCATCCGCGACAAGTACGTCGGGGTGATCGACGAAGTGGTGTGGCGCGAGCAACTGGCCGCCAAGTACCAGGCCCTGGTCGACGAGGCCAAGCCATGAAGCGCTGGTTAGCCGCCGCCATCCTTGGCCTGGGCATCGCCGGCATGACCCATGCCGCCATCGACACCTACCAGTTCGCCAACGACACCGATCGTGAACGGTTCCACGAGTTGACCAAGGAACTGCGCTGCCCCAAGTGCCAGAACCAGGACATCGCCGATTCCAACGCGCCGATTGCCGCCGACCTGCGCAAAGAGATTTTCCGCATGCTCGGCGAGGGCAAGGACAACCAGCAGATCATCGACTTCATGGTCGATCGCTACGGTGACTTCGTGCGCTACCGTCCGGCCCTGACCGGCAAGACTGCCTTGCTCTGGTTCGGCCCCGCCGGGCTGCTGCTGGGCGGGTTGGTGATCATTGTCGTGATTGTCCGGCGTCGGCGCGTGCAGCGCACTGACAGCCCGAACACGCTTTCCGTCGAAGAGCGTCAGCGCCTCGACCAACTGCTGGATAAAAACCACCCATGATTGATTTCTGGCTTGCGGCAGGCCTGCTGCTCCTGATTGCCCTGAGTTTCCTGTTGATCCCCGTATTGCGTGAGCGTCGCGCTCAGCGTGAAGAGGATCGTACCGCGCTGAACGTGGCGCTTTATGAAGAGCGTGTGGCCGAACTGCACAGCCAGCAGCAGGAAGGCGTGCTCAGTGCCGAACAGATGGACAGCGGCCGTGCCGAAGCCGCGCGCGAACTGCTGGCCGATACCGAAGGCAGCGCTAACGTGCGCACTTCACGCCTGGGCAAGCCGCTGCCGTTGCTGGCCGCGCTGCTGGTGCCGGTACTGGGCCTGGGCCTGTACCTGCATTTTGGTGCCAGCGACAAGGTCGAGCTGACCCGGGAGTTCGCCCAGGCGCCCCAGTCCATGGAGGAAATGACCCGGCGCCTGGAGCGTGCGGTAGCGGCCCAGCCGGATTCCGCCGAAGGCCTGTACTTCCTCGGCCGTACCTACATGGCCCAGGACCGGCCGGCGGACGCGGCGAAGATCTTCGAACGCACCGTGGCCCTGGCCGGGCGCCAGCCCGAGCTGCTGGGGCAATGGGCCCAGGCGCAGTACTTTGCCGACAACAAGCAATGGTCGGACAAGGTCCAGGGCCTGACCGACGAAGCCCTGAAAGCCGACCCCAATGAAGTCACCAGCCTCGGGCTGCTAGGGATCGCCGCCTTCGAGGGCGGGCGTTTCCAGGAAGCCATCGACTACTGGAAGCGCCTGCAGGCGCAACTGCCGCCGGACGACAACTCCCGCGCCGCGTTGCAGGGCGGTATCGACCGCGCCAGCGAGAAGCTGGTGGCCAGTGGCGGCAAGGTTGCCAGCGAACCTGCGGCCAAGGCTCAGGCCAAGGGCGCGGTGCTCAAGGTCAGGGTCGACCTGGCGGCCGAGCTCAAGGCCAAGGTCCAGCCGGGCGACAGCGTGTTCATCTTCGCTCGCGCCACCCAGGGCCCACCCGCGCCGCTGGCGGCCAAGCGCCTGACCGTGGCCGACTTGCCGGCCACGGTCGAGCTGGCGGATGCCGACGCGATGATGCCGCAGTTGAAACTGTCGAACTTCCCTGAAGTCCAACTGGTTGCGCGCGTGTCCCGCGCCGGCCAGCCGACGGCCGGCGAGTGGGTCGGGCGCAGCCAGCCTCTGGCCAGCAGCACCACCGCTGCCCAGCAGCTGACCATCGACAGCCCGGATCAATAATCAGAGAAGCCGCCATGACCGCCATCGCTCGTATCACCCTGTTATCACTGGTCCTGGGGTTGAGCGCATGTACGGTCCATCGGCCGGTGCCCACCAGCTCCGAGCCGATCCCGCCAGGGCCGAGCACACGCCCGGCCCCGTCCACGGCGCCGGGTACGCCCAGCGCGCCGATCCCCGCCGCCAAGCCCCTGCCACGCACCTCCGCCAGCTTCGCGCCACCACCGGGCGGGCACAGCCATTGGGATGCGCGGTTGGGGGTCTATGTGCTGGATGACCAGAGCAACACCTTCTACCGCCAGCGCACCTACTACCGCTGGAACAATGGCTGGAGCCGTTCCATCAGCCCCGACGGGCCCTGGGAAGACACCGATATCCACGGTGTGCCCGCCGGGCTTGGTCGCCAGTTCCAGTAACCCTGTCCGATAAGCGCACAGGCGCAGGCCAGAGCCTGCGCCCGGGCTGGATTATTTAAGCCTCGGGATGCCTGGCCGATACAGCGGGGTGTTCCCGAGTATCAGCCGTTGAGCGCCCGATGAAGAATGACCTGAACAAACCCTATTTCACGCCGATGGTGTTCTGGCTTGCGCTGATCTGTGTGCTGTTGCTGGTGTATGGCTTTGGCCCGGCCGAGGTGCCGGAGCTGATCTACCTCTCGCTGGAGCCGGTGTGCCTGCTGCTGGCATTCGCCTTCATGTACTACTTCTTCTGCTGGAGCTTCATATCGGTCTTTCCCTTGGGCGAGATCGGCTGGAAGCGCGTGGACTACGCCTGGCTGCTGCTGGCGTCCCTGGCCCTGATCAGCGCCACCCAGGCGGTGCGCGTGGACTGGTTCCAGACCGATTACCAGTTGGCGCAGCAGGCCCAGGCCGGGCTGCAGCGGCGCGTGGCCACGGAGATCGAGGACATGCTGGGCGTGGAGCACTGCAAGGCGGCCATCGCTCGCTACGAGCCCCAGGATGCGGCCCAGGTCAGCAGCCTGTGCGAGCGTTTTGCAGCGCTGGAACGCACCGCGGACGGGCGCCTTTCGGCCTTGGCAGAGGCCAAGGTGCAGCAGGCGCTGGGGGAGATCCGCGGCGAATACACGGCGGCTCCCATCCGCCAATGGCTGCAGGGCTTGAGTGAAAGCCTCAAGGAACTGGAGCAGCAGCGGGCCGAGGTACGGCGCCTGTACGGGTTGGTAACGGTCAGCGCTACCGAGAGGCTCTACAGCTACTTCGTGCCTTTGCTGCTGGTGATCGCCCTGGCATTGCGTGCCTCCAAGGTCACCGGCGAAGTGCTGCTCAAGGCACCACGGCGGCGCAAGCTGTGGCTGATCATCAACCGTCGCGTGGTCATCGATGGCCTGGGCTTTGCCCGTGGCGCCCGGGCACGGCTGGATGAAGCCCTGGGCAATTGGCGGGTCGCCCGATGGGGCGTGGTGCACCTGGGCTGCGACTTCATCGGCGCGCCCGGCCCCCAGGACACCCCGGTCCCGGTCACCCCGGGCTTCTATGAAAGTGAATTCCGATTGACCAGCCTGGCCGACTTCGACAGCAGCGAGTTCGTCGAATGGGCCGCGACCCAGACCATCGACACTCTGTACCTGGTGGGGGAAACCGATGCCGGCCTGATCGGGCGCCTGCGGCTCTGGGGAGCGGCGGCCAATATCGAAGTCCTGGTGCGCGAACGCATCTGAGGCGCCCGCCCCGGTGCAGCTTGCCTGCCCGGCCAATGCCGGGCAGGGGCGGGGCGGGGCGGGGCGCCCCGCCTATTCCTCAGCCCCGGGCCGGGCGGCGGTTGTCCCGCACCAGCAGGAAGCGCATCAAGGCCAGCAGCGGGAAGGCGCTGCCCACCAGCACGATGCCCAGCCAGCCGCCATGCTCGTACACCGCACTGGCAATCGAGGAGCCAAAGGCCCCGCCGATGAAGATGCTGGTCATGTACAGCGCATTCAGGCGGCTGCGGCTGTGGGCGTCGAGGGCGTACACGGCGCGCTGGCCGAGCACCATGTTCATCTGCACGCAGAAATCCAGGACTACGCCGGTCACGGCCATGCCGATCACGCTGTAGGCCGGATGCACCAGGCTGGGGATGAAGCTCAGGGCTGCCAGCAGCATGGCCAGCAGTGAGGCGATGCGGGTATGGCCGGCATCCGCCAGGCGCCCGCTGATGGGCGCGGCGATGGCGCCGATGGCGCCCACCAGGGCAAAGATCGCGATCTGGCTTTGGCTCAGGCCGTGCTGGCGCGCCAGCTCCAGCGGTGCGGCGGTCCAGAACAGGCTGAAGGTGGCGAACAGGCAACCCTGGTAGAAGGCGCGCTGGCGCAGTACCGGTTGCTGGCGCAGCAAGTTGCCCAGGGAATGCAGCAGTTGGCCATAGGTGGCGCTGTGGGCCGGCTGGCGCTTGGGAATGGTGAGCATCAGCACCAGGCTGATGGCCGCCATCAGCAGCGCCGCGGCGATGAACATCGCCCGCCAGCCGAAGTGGTCGGCCACCACGCTGGACACCGGCCGGGCCAGGAGAATCCCCAGCAGCAGGCCGCCCATGATCCCACCCACCACCCGGCCCCGGGTTTCCTCGGGGGCCAGGTGCGCGGCCAGGGGAATCAGGATCTGCACCGACACCGAACTGAAGCCGATCAACAGCGACACCAGGAGAAAGGCATTGGGCTGCTGGATAAAGGCCGCGCCCAGCAGGCTGGCAATCGCCACCAGGGTGGTGCAGATCATCAGCCGGCGGTTTTCCAGCAAATCGCCCAGGGGCACCAGGAAGAACAGGCCCAGGGCGTAGCCGATCTGGGTCAGCGACACGATCAGGCTGGCCAGGGCGCTGGACAGGCCGAGGTCCGGGGCAATCAGCTCGATGATCGGTTGTGCGTAGTAGATGTTGGCGACGATGGCCCCGCAGCAGAAGGCGAACAGTAGCACCATGCCTCGGGTCATTGTCGCGCTGCCGGTGGGCAGAGCCTGGGTCGTGGAATTCATTGGCGATCTCTGGGGCAAGCGCAAGGAGCGAGGTCGGCAAGACCCCGTGGCACAGCGATGGAGCGGGCCGGGTGGCAAAGGTCAGCGATCGAATGATGAAGGCCCGTTGAGTACCGGGGCGTGTCGCTGTCGAGGGGCGATGATACATTTACTTACATCCTGTTCGATAGCATGCTCATGCTCCCCCGGGGCCTTGCAGTCGACTGACGGGCTCTGTGCACCCATTGCCTTGAGGAATCCGTTCCATGAATCGGTCTTTGCCTGGTTTGTTGTGCAACCTTCAGTGCCTGGCCCTGGCGTTCCTGCTGGGCAGCACCACGGCCCTGGCCCAGGATGCGCCGGGCATGCGCATTGGCGTACGCGGGGAAATCACCGGGGTTGGCGGCGACGTGGTGCGGGTGCACGTCAACAGTGGGGAGAATGTCAGCGTCGAGCTGACGCCCCAGACCCAGGTGCGTGCCGTGACCCTGGCCAATATCGAGGACATCAAGCCCGGCAGCTACATCGGCTCGGCGGCCATGCCCATGGCCGACGGCACCCTCAAGGCGCTGGAAGTGCATGTGTTTCCACCGCAGTTGGCCGGTACGGGTGATGGCCACCGGCCTTTCGACCTGGCCAAGGGCAGCAGCATGACCAACGGCAGCGTCGGCGACCTGGTGGTGAGCAACGGCCGCACCCTGACCGTCAACTACAAGGGCGGCCAGCAGAAGATCCTGGTGCCGGACGATGTGCCCATCGTCAACCTGACTCCCGGCGACCGCAGCCTGCTCAAGGTCGGGGTCAAGGTGGTGATGTTCGTTACCCAGAGCGATGACGGCAAACTCACCGCGCAGTCGATCTCCGCCGGCAAGGATGGGGTCGCGCCGCCGATGTAGGCCGCTGCTGCACAGGGTTGCCACCAGGCGGGCGGGGGCTTGCATTGCCAAATGTTGCTGCGCGCGGGTTGCAGTGGAAGTCGGCAAAGGCTTGGTTTACGGTTTCCGGTCGTTCAATGCGCCGGGAGTGCCTTATGGAAAAGTCGACGTTCAACCCAGCCAGTGTGTTCAATTCCCTGCAATACGGTTTCAGCCAGGCGGTGGAGGTGCGCGGTGGGCGGCGCCTGCTGCTTTCCGGCCAGGTGGGTGTGGATGAGCAGGAGCGCACCGTGGGCCCGGGCCTGCGGGAGCAGACCGAGCAGGCCTTCGACAATATCGCCCGGGTCCTGGCCGAGGCGGGTGGCCGGCTGGCGGATGTGGTGATGCTGCGGATCTACATCGCCGAAGTGGCCCGCAACCAGCAGGAGCACATCAGCGCAGTCTTGCTCGAACGCTTCGCCAGCCAGCCGCCGGCGTCTTCGTGGATCATCGTCAGCGGGCTGTCGCTGCCAGAGTGGCTGATCGAAGTCGAGGCGGAGGCGGTGCTGGAGGAGCGCCATCAGGTCGCCGAAGCGGCGCTGTTCACTCCGGCGCGAGCCCTCTGAGCGCCATGCCTGGGGCATAAAAAAAGCGACCCCAGAGGTCGCTTTTTTCATTCACCCGCGAGGGGTCACTTGGCGTTGGTGTAGATCTGGTCGAAGATCCCGCCGTCGTTGAAGTGGGTCTTCTGCACGCTGCGCCAGTCGCCGAAGGTCTTTTCCACCGAGAGGAAGTCGACTTTCGGGAAGCGATCGGTGTACTTGGCCAGCACTTTCGGGTCCCGTGGGCGCAGGTAGTTGTTGGCGGCGATTTCCTGGCCTTCCGGCGACCACAGGTACTTGAGGTACTCCTCGGCGGCGGCGCGGGTGCCTTTCTTCTCTACCACCTTGTCCACCACCGATACCGGCGGCTCGGCTTCGGCGGACACACTCGGGTAGATCACCTCGAACTGGTCGCGACCGAATTCGCGGGCGATCATCTCCGCTTCGTTCTCGAAGGTCACCAGCACGTCGCCGATCTGGTTGGTCATGAAGGTGGTGGTGGCGGCGCGGCCACCGGTGTCGAGCACCGGCGCCTGCTTGAACAGCTTGCCGACGAAGTCCTTGGCCTTGTTCTCATCGCCGCCGTTCTTGAGCACATAGCCCCAGGCCGAGAGGTAGGTGTAGCGGCCGTTACCCGAGGTCTTGGGGTTGGGCACTATCACCTGCACGCCGTCCTTGAGCAGGTCCGGCCAGTCCTTCAGGGCCTTGGGGTTGCCCTTGCGCACGATGAACACAGTGGCCGAGGTGAACGGCGCGCTGTTGTTCGGCAGGCGGGTCACCCAGTTGTCCGGCACCAGCTTGCCGTTGTCCGCCAGGGCGTTGATGTCGGTGGCCATGTTCATGGTGATGACATCCGCCGGCAGGCCGTCGATGACCGAGCGCGCCTGTTTGCTGGAGCCGCCGAAGGACATCTGCAGGGTGATGTTCTCGTTGTGCTCGGCTTTCCAGTGTTTCTGGAAGGCGGCGTTGTAGTCCTTGTAGAAGTCGCGCATCACGTCGTAGGAAACGTTGAGCAGGGTCGGTGCGGCCTGGGCGACGCTGCCCAGGGCCAGGCCGGCGGCCAGTAGCGAGGCGCTGAAGAGTTTTTTCACTGCACATTCCTTTTGTTCGAGAGTGAAGGCAATTTGCCGCCGACTATAGCCGGGGCGCTATATCTCTTTAAAGATTAAAAAGTACTTTGCTTATTCCAGTTTCTTGAATAGCGCATTGCCGCAGCGGGAACAGAAGGCCGCGGCGGGTTCGTGGGTGTTCTTGCGGCACACCGGGCAGTCGTGCTTGAGCTGCTCGCCGCGCATGGCGCTGGCCAGTTCCGCGGTGAAGATCCCGGTGGGCACGGCGATGATCGAGTAACCGGTGATCATCACCATGGACGAGATTACCTGGCCGATCACGGTCTTGGGCACGATGTCGCCGTAGCCCACCGTGGTCAGGGTGACGATGGCCCAGTAGATGCCCTTGGGAATGCTGGTGAAACCGTGCTCCGGGCCTTCGACCACGTACATCAGGGTGCCGAACACCGTGACCAGGGTGCAGACGCTGAGCAGGAACACCAGGATCTTCTGCTTGCTGCCGCGCAGGGCGTCCAGCAGGTAGTGGGCCTGCTTGAGGTAGGGCGCCAGCTTGAGCACGCGAAAGATCCGCAGCATGCGGATGATGCGGATGATCAGCAGGTATTGGGCGTCGCTGTAATACAGGGCGAGGATCCCCGGAACGATCGCCAGCAGGTCCACCAGGCCATAGAAGCTGAACGCATAGCGCAGCGGCCGGGGAGAGCAGTACAGGCGCAGCCCGTACTCGATGGCGAAGATCAGGGTAAAACCCCATTCGATGTAGGCCAGGACGTTGGCGTAGTTGCGATGCACCTCGTCGATGCTGTCGAGGATCACGATCACCAGGCTGGCGAGGATGATCAGCAGCAGGGTGCTGTCAAAGCGCCGCCCCGCCACCGTATCGGTCTGGAAGATCATTACGTAGAGGCGCTGCCGCCAGTTGTCGCTGTTGCCCATGGAAATCGCCTGAATCGAAAGTCAGCGAAGCCTAGGGGGATTTGCCGGGGGAGCGCAAGGCGCGTCGCCCCGCACGTTGCGGCCCAGCACCCGGTCGACGGTGTGCACCAGCCAGCAGGCCAGGACAAAGGGCGCGGTCAGGGGCGCAAGACCCAGGGCGACCAGCCCCGGGCTGATCAGCAGTGCCAGCAGCATCCCCAGTAGCGGCCGCCAGGGCTGCCGGGCCTGCTGGCCCAGGGCCAGGGCGACCAGGGCGCAGTTGTAGCCGCCCAGGCCCTGCAGGGCCTGGGCATGTTCCTGCTGCAGCAGGGCAAAGAGCAGGCCGCAGGCGGAGCCGAACAGGGCCCAGGCTGCCGCGCGGCGGCTGGCCAGCAGCAGGCCGAGCAGAATCAGTAGGCCGGCCAGGGGCTGGCCGAGGAACATGATCTGCCCCAGGCCCTGGAACAGCCCACCCAGCAGGTTCGCCAAGGACAGCCCGGGCACGCCCTGGGTGGCCGCGGGCAGCGGCTCGATCAGGCTCAGCAGCAGCCAGCCGAGGCCGACGAAGGGCGCGGTGTAGGCCGGCAGGCTGGCGGGGTTGCGGGCACGTTTGAGCCAATGCTGGGTAATGATCGCGCTGAGGCCGCCGGCGGCGATGATCAGCGGCGGCAGCAATACCGACCAGGGCAGGTACAGGCCCAGCAGCAGGCCCAGCAATACGCCGTTGTAGCTGAACAGCCCGGCCTGGCGGTCGGCTTTGGCGTACCCCCGGCGTTGGGCGGTCAGCAGCCCGGCCAGGGCACCCAGCAGGGCAGCGCCGAGCAGTGCCGGGGCACTGACCAGGATCGCCAGCAGGCACAGCAGGCCGCACAGCGGATGGCGCTGGAGAAAGATCTGACTGAAGCCGTTAAGCAGGGCAGTGGCCCAGTCGGGGCAGAAGGCATTGAAAGACTGTGAAGGCATGATGCAAATCAGTGGGTGCAGCCCATGGGCGAGGGTTGCGCTTGACCGCCCAGGCCTTCTCTGCGGGAGGCTCTGGCCGGTCAGCGGCGCCATGGGCTGCGGGTCAGAGAAGGGTTTCGACGCGCAACGAATTGGTGGTGCCCGGCTGGCCGAACGGCACACCGGTGGTGATCACCACGGTGTCGCCGCGCTTGGCCAGGCCCTGGGCCTGGGCGATTTCCAGGGCCGTGGCGCACACCTCGTCCACCTGGCGCAGCCGGTCGTTGACCACCGAATGCACGCCCCAGGCCACTGTCAGGCGGCGCGCAGTGGCAAGGTTCGGCGTCAGGTTGAGGATCGGCACCGAAGGCCGCTCGCGGGCGGCGCGCAGGGTCGAACTGCCGGATTCGCTGTAGTTCACCAGCACCGCCACCGGCAGGATGCTGCACACCCGGCGGATCGCACAGCTGATGGCGTCCGAGACCGTGGCCTCGGCCTGGGGCCGGCTGACGTCCAGCTGGGCCTGGTAGTCCGGGCCGGTTTCCACCTGGCGGATAATCTTGCTCATCATCTGTACGGCCTCCAGCGGGTATTCGCCGGAAGCGGTTTCCGCCGACAGCATCACGGCGTCCGCACCCTCGGCCACAGCGTTGGCGACGTCGGTGACCTCGGCCCGGGTCGGCGCAGGGGAGAAGCGCATGGATTCGAGCATTTGGGTGGCCACCACCACCGGCTTGCCCAGCTGGCGGCAGGTGCTGATGATGTTTTTCTGGATCTGCGGCACGCTTTCTGCCGGTACTTCCACCCCCAGGTCGCCCCTGGCCACCATGATCGCGTCGCTCAGCTCGGCGATTTCCCGCAGTTGGGTGACGGCCGAAGGCTTCTCGATCTTGGCCATCAGGTAGGCCTTGTCGCCGATCAGCGCACGGGCTTCACGGATGTCTTCGGGGCGCTGCACGAAGGACAGGGCCACCCAGTCCACCCCCAGTTCCAGACCGAAGCTCAGGTCGCGACGGTCCTTGGCCGTCAGCGGGCTGAGGTCGAGCACCGCCTGGGGCACGTTGACGCCCTTGCGGTCCGACAGCTCGCCGCCGTTGAGCACGGTGGTCTCGATGGCATCGGCGTGCTTGGCGATCACCCGCAGGCGCAGCTTGCCGTCGTCCAGCAGCAGGTCCATGCCCGGCTCCAGGGCGGCGATGATCTCCGGGTGCGGCAGGCTGACCCGCTGGGCGTTGCCCGGGGTCGCGTCGAGGTCCAGGCGCAGGGCCTGGCCGCGCACCAGTTGCACCTTGCCTTCGGCGAAGGTGCCGACCCGCAGCTTCGGCCCTTGCAGGTCCATGAGGATGCCCAGGGGGTAGTTCAGTTCGCGCTCTACCTGGCGGATCCACTCGTAGCGCTGGGCGTGGTCGGCATGGGCGCCGTGGCTGAAATTGAGCCGGAAGATGTTCACCCCGGCTTGCACCAGCTCACGGATGTCCTCGATGCCGTCGATGGCCGGGCCCAGGGTGGCGAGGATTTTGACCTTCTTGTCAGGCGTCATGTTTGGGGGTCTCGAGAATGAGGATGGCGCGGAAGTCGTTGACGTTGGTGCGGGTCGGCTCGGTGACGATCAGGTCCCCCAGCGCCGCGAAGTAGCCATAGCCGTTGTTGTTGTCCAGCTCGTCGCTGGCGCTCAGGCCCAGGGCCGCGGCGCGGGCGTAGCTGTCCGGGGTCATGATGGCCCCGGCATTGTCCTCGGAACCGTCGATGCCGTCAGTGTCGCCGGCCAGGGCATAGATGCCCGGGTAGCCCTTGAGGCTGTCGGTGAGGCTCAGGAGGAACTCCGCGTTGCGCCCGCCACGGCCATTGCCGCGCACGGTGACCGTGGTTTCACCGCCGGAGAGGATCACGCAGGGCGCCGCCAGGGGCTGGCCGTGCAGGGCGACCTGGCGGGCGATGCCGGCGTGAACCTTGGCCACCTCCCGGGATTCGCCCTCCAGGTCGCCGAGGATCAGTGGGCTGAAGCCGGCCTGTCGCGCCTTCACGGCTGCCGCCTCAAGGGACTGCTGGGGCCGGGCGATCAGCTGGAAGTGGCTGCGGTCCAGGCACGGGTCGCCGGGCTTGACGGTTTCCGACTCGGGGCTCTGCAGCCAGCTGCGGACTGCGGCCGGTACGTCGATGCCATAGCGCTTGAGAATCGCCAGGGCTTCGGCCGAGGTGCTGGGGTCGGCCACGGTGGGGCCGGAGGCGATGACCGTGGCCAGGTCGCCGGGTACATCGGAAATCGCATAGGTGTAGACCGTGGCCGGCCAGCAGGCCTTGGCCAGGCGTCCACCCTTGATCGCCGAGAGGTGCTTGCGCACGCAGTTCATCTCGCCGATGGTGGCGCCGGATTTGAGCAGGGCTTTGTTGATGGCCTGCTTGTCCGCCAGGGTGATACCGGCGGCGGGCAGGGCCAGCAGCGCCGAACCGCCACCGGACAGCAGGAAGATCACCCGATCCTGTTCCGACAGGTTGCTGACCAGTTCCAGCACGCGCTTGGCCACGGCCAGGCCGGCGGCGTCGGGTACCGGGTGGGCGGCTTCGACCACTTCGATCTTGGTGCAGGGGGCGCCGTGGCCGTAGCGGGTGACCACCAGCCCGGAGACTTCGCCCTGCCAGCTGCGCTCGACCACCTGGGCCATGGCCGCGGCGGCCTTGCCGGCGCCGATGACGATGACGCGGCCGCTGCGGTCGCTGGGGAGATGGGCTTGCAGAACCTGTTGCGGGTGGGCGGCGTCGATGGCTGTGGCGAACAGCTCACGGAGGAATTTTTGCGGATCGACCGACATGGCGGGCTCCCGGATTTCTTGTTATGGGGGGCTTGAAACGGGTGTAGCCGCCACCTCAGGCGGCGGCAAGGTCAGCAGGGCCTGTCCCTGGCCCGCCGTGAGGCGTTTCCTGCGAACCTTGGCGCAGCCTGTGGCGGCGGCTACGGATGCTGCTTATTTCTTCTCGCGGATCGAGAAGTTGGCCATGTGTTCCAGGCCCTTGATCAGGGCCGAGTGGTCCCAGTTGGCGCCACCGATGGCGGTGCAGGTGCTGAACACTTGCTGGGTGTTGGCGGTGTTGGGCAGGTTGATGCCCAGCTCGCGGGCACCGCTCAGGGCCAGGTTCAGGTCCTTCTGGTGCAGGTTGATGCGGAAGCCCGGGTCGAAGGTGCCCTTGATCATCCGCTCGCCGTGCACTTCGAGGATCTTCGAGGAAGCGAAGCCACCCATCAGTGCTTCACGCACCTTGGCCGGGTCGGCGCCGTTCTTCGAGGCGAACAGCAGGGCTTCGGCCACGGCCTGGATGTTCAGGGCGACGATGATCTGGTTGGCCACCTTGGCAGTCTGGCCGTCACCGTTGCCACCCACCAGGGTGATGTTCTTGCCCATGCTCTGGAACAGCGGCAGGGCGCGTTCGAAGGCCTGGCTGTCGCCACCGACCATGATGCTCAGGGTGGCGGCCTTGGCCCCGACTTCACCGCCGGACACCGGGGCGTCCAGGTACTGGGCGCCGGTCTCGTTGATCTTGGCGGCAAAGGCCTTGGTAGCGGTGGGCGAGATCGAGCTCATGTCGATGACGATCTTGCCCTTGCCGATCCCGGCGGCCACGCCGTCGGCACGCAGCAGCACGTCTTCGACCTGGGGGGTATCGGGGACCATGATGATGACGAATTCGGCTTCCTGGGCGACGTCCCGGGGCGAGGCCAGGGCGATGGCGCCGGCGGCGATCAGGTCGGCCGGAGCCTTGCCGTGGTGTTCCGAGAGCAGCAGGCTGTGACCGGCCTTCTGCAGGTTGGCGGCCATGGGGTGGCCCATGATGCCGGTGCCGATAAATCCGATTTTAGCCATGATAAAAATCCTCTATTCAACGGGACCTTGTAGGCGCTGGCAGGCCAGCGAAGGCGGTCTTGCGGACCTCTTCGCCGGCAAGCCGGCTCCTACGCAGGTGCGGGTTCAGATTGCGTTGTGGGTTTTCAGCCAGCCAAGGCCGGCTTCAGTGGTGGTCAGCGGCTTGTACTCGCACCCGACCCAGCCCTGGTAGCCGATGCGGTCCAGGTGCTCGAAGAGGAAGCGGTAGTTGATCTCGCCGGTGCCCGGCTCGTTGCGCCCGGGGTTGTCCGCCAGCTGGATGTGGTTGATCTGGCCCAGGTGGTTGGCCATGGTCCGCGCCAGGTCTCCCTCCATGATCTGCATGTGGTAGATGTCGTACTGCAGGTACAGGTTGTCGCTGCCCACCTGCTCGCGAATCGACAGCGCCTGGGCGGTATTGTTGAGGTAGAAGCCGGGAATGTCGCGGGTGTTGATGGCTTCCATCACCAGCTTGATGCCCACGGCCTGGAGCTTGTCGGCGGCGTACTTGAGGTTGGCGACGAAGGTCTTTTCCAGCAGCGCCTCATCGGCGCCTTGTGGACGGATGCCGGCCAGGCAGTTGACCTGGGTATTGCCCAGGATCTGGGCGTAGGCAATGGCCAGGTCGACCCCGGCGCGGAACTCCTCGACCCGGTCGGGCAGGCAGGCGATACCGCGTTCACCCTTGGCCCAGTCGCCGGCCGGCAGGTTGAACAGCACCTGGCTCAGGCCGTGGGCGTCAAGTTGCGCCTTGATCTCGGCAGAGCTGAATTCGTAGGGGAACAGATATTCGACGCCGCTGAAGCCGGCATCGGCGGCCGCCTTGAAGCGGGCGAGGAAGTCCTGTTCGGTGAACAGCATGGACAGGTTGGCAGCAAAACGCGGCATGGTGGTCTCCTGTGGTTCGGTCAAGCCTGGGGCTGGCGCCAGGGGGCGGGCGGCCCGGGCGCCACCTCTGGCGGGAGGTTGCGCGCGGGGCCCGGCCGGTGCCAGCGGCCAGGGGGATCAGTCGAGCAGGGAAATCGCGGTAGGGGCGTCGTTGCCCACCAGCGCCAGGTCTTCGAACTCGTTGACCGCGTTGATTTCGGTGCCCATGGAAATGTTGGTCACGCGCTCCAGGATGATTTCCACCACCACCGGTACCTTGAAGGTCTGGAGCATTTCCTGGGCCTGGCGCAGGGCCGGCTGGATGTCCTTGGGTTCGAACACCCGCAGGGCCTTGCAACCCAGGCCTTCGGCAACGGCCACGTGGTCGACGCCATAGCCGTTGAGTTCCGGCGCGTTGAGGTTGTCGAAGGACAGCTGCACGCAGTAGTCCATGTCGAAACCACGCTGTGCCTGACGGATCAGCCCCAGGTAGGAGTTGTTCACCACCACGTGGATGTACGGCAGGTTGAACTGCGCGCCCACCGCCAGTTCTTCGATCATGAACTGGAAGTCGTAGTCGCCGGACAGCGCCACCACCTGGCGGTTCGGGTCGGCCTTGACCACGCCCAGGGCCGCGGGGATGGTCCAGCCCAGCGGGCCGGCCTGGCCGCAGTTGATCCAGTGGCGTGGCTTGTAGACGTGAAGGAACTGCGCGCCGGCAATCTGCGACAGGCCGATGGTGCTGACGTAGCAGGTGTCCTTGCCGAATACCTGGTTCATTTCTTCGTACACGCGCTGCGGCTTGACCGGCACGTTGTCGAAGTGGGTCTTGCGGTGCAGGCTGGCCTTGCGCTGCTGGCAGTCATGCAGCCAGGCGCTGCGATCCTTGAGCTTGCCGGCGGTCTGCCATTCGCGGGCCACTTCCAGCAATACGGTCAGGGCGCTGCCGGCATCGGAAACGATGCCCAGGTCCGGGGTGAAGACACGGCCGATCTGGGTCGGTTCGATGTCCACGTGGATGAACTTGCGGCCTTCGGTGTAGACGTCCACCGAACCGGTGTGGCGGTTGGCCCAGCGGTTGCCGATGCCCAGCACGGTGTCGGACTTGAGCAGGGTGGCATTGCCGTAGCGATGGGAGGTCTGCAGGCCGACCATGCCCACCATCTGTGGGTGATCGTCAGGGATGGTGCCCCAGCCCATCAGGGTCGGGATCACCGGAATGCCGGTCAGTTCGGCGAACTCCACCAGCAGCTCGCTGGCGTCGGCGTTGATCACGCCGCCACCGGCCACCAGCAATGGACGTTCGGCCTGGTCCAGCAGGGCCAGGACCTTTTCCGCCTGCAGGCGGGTCGCCGCCGGCTTGGCCAGGGGCAGGGGCTGGTAGGCATCGATGTCGAATTCGATTTCCGCCATCTGCACGTCGAACGGCAGGTCGATCAGCACCGGGCCGGGACGGCCGGAGCGCATTTCATAAAAGGCTTTCTGGAAGGCGTAGGGCACCTGGCCCGGTTCCAGCACGGTGGTGGCCCACTTGGTCACCGGCTTGACGATGCTGGTGATGTCCACGGCCTGGAAGTCTTCCTTGTGCAGGCGGGCGCGGGGGGCCTGACCGGTGATGCAGAGGATCGGGATGGAGTCGGCCGAGGCGCTGTACAGGCCGGTGACCATGTCGGTGCCGGCGGGGCCCGAAGTACCGATGCACACGCCGATGTTACCGGCCTGGGTGCGGGTGTAGCCCTCGGCCATGTGCGAGGCGCCTTCGACGTGGCGAGCGAGCACGTGATCGATGCCACCGACCTTCTGCAGCGCGGAATACAGCGGGTTGATGGCGGCACCCGGGATGCCAAAAGCGGTATCGACCCCTTCACGGCGCATCACCAGAACGGCGGCTTCGATTGCTCTCATTTTGCTCATGGTTTTGTGCCTCTTGCGTTTTGTAATTGTATACAAGTGGTTTTGCGCAAAGTGTATTCACGGCGGATGGCGCAGGTCAATCCATTTTCTTGAGCGGCAGCGGCTTTCATAAAAGCCCCGATAAACCGGCGTCCTTTTGTCGCAGGGGCTGCCTTTCGCGAATTATTGTATACAAAAAATAAATTCATTGTGTTCTATTTGTTGTATCGGACTTCTCCTACAAGAAGCTTCCCCAGGCTTTCTCAATAACAAGATAAGGACGGCACCCATGAGCGCTTTAACCTTGAAAGTCGCAGTCAACCTGGCCAACCAGGCCATCAATGCGGGGCGCAAGATCAATGCGGCCCCGCTGACCATCGCGGTGCTGGATGCCGGCGGGCACCTGGTGACCCTGCAACGGGAGGACGGCGCCAGCCTGCTGCGTCCGCAGATCGCCATCGGCAAGGCCTGGGGGGCGGTGGCCCTGGGCAAGGGCTCGCGCCTGCTGGCCCTGGATGCGCAGCAGCGCCCGGCCTTCATCGGCGCATTGAACGGTCTGGGGCAGGGCAGCGTGGTGCCTGCCCCGGGCGGAGTGTTGATTCGGGATCAGGCGGGGGCAGTGATTGGGGCGATCGGCATCAGTGGCGATACCTCGGACATCGATGAGCAGTGCGCCATCAGCGCGATCGAAGCCCAGGGCCTGGCGGCGGACGCCGGCGTCAGCGCATAGCCCTCGACCTCGCGGGCCCGGCCTGTAGTCACTGCCGAGCCCGCGAGGTTGCAAAATGCCGCGCAGGATCTTGATTGGAACTATTGCGCCCTTGCGGGCCGGGAAACAAACCGGAAAGTACCCAAACGCTATCAGCGATCCAGTTCACAGCCCTTGAGCACCAGCCGGATGATGGTCTGCGCCGCAGCTTCGTAGTCGTCTTCGTCGAGCTTGGTCTTGCCGGTAACCACCGAGATCTGCCAGTCGAAGTCGGCGTAGGTCTGGGTCGCGGCCCAGATGCTGAACATCAGGTGGTTGGGGTCGAGCGGGGCGATCAGGCCGCGATCGATCCAGGTCTGGATGCACTCGATGTTGTGCTTGGCCTGGGCGTTGAGCTGTTCCACCTGGTCCGGGCTCAGGTGCGGCGCGCCATGCATGATCTCGCTGGCAAAGACCTTGGAAGCGAACGGCAGGTCGCGGGAGATGCGGATCTTCGAGCGGATGTAGCCGCTGAGCACTTCGCTGGGCACGCCATCGGCATTGAACGGGGTGGAGGCCTGGAGGATGGGTTCGATGATGCTTTCCAGCACCTCGCGATAGAGGTTTTCCTTGGACTTGAAGTAGTAGTAGACGTTGGGTTTGGGCAAGCCGGCCTTGGCGGCGATGTCGCTGGTCTTGGTCGCCGCAAAGCCCTTGTCGGCAAACTCTTCACTGGCGGCCCGCAGGATCAGTTCTTTATTGCGCTCGCGGATGGTGCTCATAAACCAGGGGATTCCTTGCCTGTTCGGGCGGTTGCGCATGGTAGCACCGGCCTTGTGCGAGGCTCAAGAATGCCGGCTCGGGCCCGGTTTGCCGGCACTTTGGCGGTTTTGCCTGTCCCGTGGCTGAACAAAAATACGCATCGGCGGGCGCCCGTGAGGGCGGCTGCTAGAGTTCAGGACAGTGCTTGGCTCGCCGGCCTGTGATCAGCCTGTGGTGGGGCGTTCATCGCGCTGCGCAACCGGGTCCGGACCCGCCTGAATCGGATGCTCGCTCGTGGACAAAGGCAGACGCGGCAAAGTTTCTCTGTGGCTCATCCTCTTGGCACTGGCAGCTCTGGCCCTGGGGTTGTGGTTCTACCTGTCCGGCCCGCGGCACCCGGTCAAGCCGGCACCCGTGGGTGAGCCGGTGGTGGCGGTGGCGGTGCAGTTGCAGGATGTGCCGGTCTACATCGACGCCCTGGGCACGGTGACGCCGACCCGCAGCGTGACGGTGATCACCCAGGTGGACGGGATTCTTTCCAGCGTCGAGTTCAAGGAAGGCCAGCCTGTGCGCAAGGGCCAGGTCATTGCGCGGATCGATGATCGCGCGCTCAAGGCGCAGCTGGCCCAGGCCCGGGGCGTGCTGGCCCATGATCAGGCGGTGCTGGACAACGCCCGGCGCGACCTGGCCCGCTACCGTGAATTGATCAAGGCCGGTTCGGTCAGCCAGCAGACCCTCGACACCCAGGTTTCCACGGTGCAGCAACAGGCCGGCACCGTGGCTGCCGACCAGGGCAGCGTGCAGAACCTGGAAGTGCAGTTGAGCTACTGCACCATCATCTCGCCGGTGGACGGCGTGGTCGGGCTGCGCCTGGTGGACCCGGGCAACTACGTGACCACCGCCAGCACCACCGGGATCGTGGTGATCACCCAGATGGAGCCGGCCGAGGTGGTGTTCGCGGTGCCCGAGGATGACCTGGGGGCGATCAGCCAGGCCATGGCCAAGGGGGCAGTGCCGGTACTCGCCTATGACCGCAACAAGCACAACCTGCTGGCCAGCGGCAGCCTGCTGGCGCTGGACAATCAGGTCAACACCAGTACCGGGACCATCAACGTCAAGGCTCGCTTCGAGGGGGCGGGCAAGGCCCTGTTTCCCAATCAGTTCGTCAACGCCAGGCTCAGGGCCGACACCCTGATGCAGGTGCCGGTGGTGCCCACCCGGGCCATTCAGCATGGCAGCAAGGGCGACTTCGTGTTCGTCGTTGACGGCGGTACCAAGGCCAGCCTGCGCAACATCAAGAGCGGGCCGGCCAGCGGCGAGGTCACGGCGGTGCTGGACGCCGGGGTCAAGGCTGGCGAGCAGGTGATTACCGAGGGCGCGGACAAGCTGGACAACGGCTCGGCCATCAAAGTCGTGGCTCAATAGGCCGGCGCCGATGAACGTCTCGCGCCCCTTTATCGAACGGCCGGTGGCCACCACCTTGTTGATGGTGGCGGTGCTGTTGCTGGGCCTGCTGGGCTATCACCTGCTGTCGGTCTCGGCCCTGCCGGAAGTCGATTACCCCACCATCCAGGTCTATACCCAGTACCCGGGGGCCAGCCCGGAGGTGATCAGTTCGTCGATCACCGCACCTCTGGAGCGCCAGCTGGGGGAGATGCCGGGGCTCAAGTCCATGAGTTCCACCAGCTCCAACGGTGCTTCGGTGGTCACCTTGCAGTTCGACCTGGCGCTGTCCCTGGACGTGGCCGAGCAGGAGGTGCAGGCGTCGATCAACGCTGCGGGCACCTTCCTGCCGAGCAACCTGCCTTACCCGCCGGTGTACAGCAAGGTCAACCCGGCGGACGCACCGGTGCTGACCCTGTCCCTGACCTCCGACGTGCTGCCCCTGACCAAGGTCGAGGACCTGGCCGACACCCGCCTGGCGCAGAAGATCTCGCAGATCTCCGGGGTCGGCCTGGTGACCATCAGCGGCGGCCAGCGCCCGGCGGTGCGGGTCGAGGCCAATACCTCGGCGCTGAACAACCTGGGCCTGTCCCTGGATGACCTGCGCACGGCCCTGGGCACCGCCAACGTCAACCAGGCCAAGGGCAATATCGACGGGCGCTACCAGGCCTATTCCATTGGTGCCAACGACCAGTTGCAGTCGGCGCAGGAATACCGCGACCTGGTGATCGCCTACAAGAACGGCGCGCCGATTCGCCTGGCGCAGATCGCCAGTTCCGTGCAAGGCCCGGAAAACCCGCGTCAGGCCGCCTGGACCAACAGCACGCCATCCATCGTTCTGAACATCCAGCGCCAGCCCGGGGCCAACGTCATCGATGTGGTGGACCGGGTCCAGCAACTCTTGCCCAAGCTGCGGGCCAGCCTGCCGGGCACCCTCAAAGTCGAGGTGCTCACCGACCGGACCCAGACCATCCGCGCTTCGGTCACCGACGTGCAGTTCGAACTGGCGGTGGCGGTGCTGCTGGTGGTGCTGGTGATCTTCCTGTTCCTGCGCAACGTCGCGGCCACCCTGATTCCCGCGGTGACCGTGCCCCTGACCCTGGTGGGTACCCTGGCGGTGGCCTATGCGCTGGGCTTTTCCCTGAACAACCTGACCCTGATGGCCCTGACCATCGCCATCGGTTTCGTGGTGGACGATGCCATCGTCATGATCGAGAACATCACCCGCTACATCGAGGCGGGCGAGCCGCCGTTGCAGGCAGCGCTCAAGGGCGCGGAGCAGATCGGCTTCACCATCATCTCGCTGTCGGTGGCGCTGATCGCGGTGATGATCCCGCTGCTGTTCATGGGCGATGTGGTGGGCCGGCTGTTTCGCGAGTTCGCCATGACCGTGGCGGTGACCATCGTGATCTCGGCGCTGATCTCCCTGACCCTGACGCCGATGATGTGCGCACGCATGCTCAAGAGTCGCCACCAGGAGCGCCGGGCGGATTTCTTCGACCGTATCAACCGGCATTATGTGCGTGGCCTGGACTGGGTGCTGGCCCACCGCACCCTGACCCTGCTGTCGGTGATGCTCACGGCGGTGCTGACCCTGGCGACCCTGATGATCATGCCCAAGGGCTTTTTCCCCGAGCAGGACACCGGGCTGATCCAGGGCATCTCCCAAGCGGCGCCGAGCATTTCCTTCCAGCAGATGCAGGAGCAGCAGCAACGCCTGGCGGCGCGTATTCTCAAGGATCCTGCGGTAGAGAGCCTGTCGTCCTTCGTCGGCATCGACCAGACCAACCCCACCCTCAACCAGGGCAACCTGCTGATCAACCTCAAGCCCCACGGGCAGCGCGATAGCAGTGCGGTGGTGATCCGCCGGCTGGCCGATGCCAACGCCGATGACGCCGGGATACGCCTGTACCTGCACGGGGTCCAGGACCTGACCCTGGATGCCACGGTGTCCACCACCAGCTACCGCCTGGGCCTGCAGGCCACCGACCCGGACCTGCTGGAGCTGTGGACCGGCAAGATGCTGGCGGCGCTGAAGCAGGATCCGATGTTCACCGATGTGCAGAGCCAGGCGATGCAGTTCGGCAACCAGATCCAGCTGAACTTCGACCGCGCCACCGCCTCGCGCCTGGGCATCACTCCCCAGGCTATCGACGATGTGCTCTACGACGCCTTTGGCCAGCGCCAGGTGTCGACCATTTATACCCAGCTCAACCAGTATCACGTGGTCATGGCCACCGACCGGCCACCGCGTAATCTGGCGGACCTGCTCACCGGGCTCTACGTGAACATCCCCGGCGGCGGGGTGGCGCCGCTGTCCAGCATGGCCACCCAGCAGGTGCAGCGGGCGCCGCTGACCATCAACCGCCTGGGGCAGTTTCCCTATGCCGATGTCTCGTTCAACCTGGCCC
This sequence comes from Pseudomonas sp. MWU349, assembly GCF_017947325.1. Lineage (NCBI taxonomy): Bacteria > Pseudomonadati > Pseudomonadota > Gammaproteobacteria > Pseudomonadales > Pseudomonadaceae > Pseudomonas > Pseudomonas sp. MWU349. Next base: position 162,691 of record NZ_JAFEVP010000008.1, read on the forward strand.
CCGGGCAGAGCCTGGGAGCGGCGGTGACCCGGCTGCAACAGATCGAGGCCCGGGTCGGCCTGCCGGCCTCGGTGCAGGCGTCGCTGGAAGGGGCGGCGGCGACCTTCGAGGCTTCGCTGTCGAACCAGGTGTTCCTGGTGCTGGCGGCGATCGTGGTGGTGTACCTGATGCTGGGGGTTCTCTACGAGAGTTTCGTGCACCCGGTGACCATTCTCTCGACCCTGCTTTCGGCGGCCCTGGGCGCCTTGCTGGCGCTGCTGATCACCGGAACCCAGTTCGACATCATCGGCCTGATCGGCATCGTGCTGCTGATCGGCATCGTCATGAAGAACGGCATCATGATGGTGGACTTCGCCCTTGAGCTGGCACGCAAGGGCGGCCTGACGCCACTGGCGGCGATCCGCCAGGCGGCGGAGCTGCGTTTTCGGCCGATCCTGATGACCAGCATGGCCTCGCTGTTCGGCGCGGTGCCCCTGGCCCTGGGCACCGGCATCGGCTCGGAACTGCGCCACCCGCTGGGTATCGCGATCATCGGCGGCCTGTTGCTCAGCCAGTTGCTGACGCTGTTTTCAACCCCGGTGATCTTCCTCGCCCTGCACGGCCTGGGCGAGCGGCTGGCTGGGCGCCGCACTGCCAAGGAGGGCGACGGGGAAGGGCCGCAGGGGATCGGCGATGAACCTTAGCGCGCCGTTCATCCAGCGCCCCATCGCCACCACGTTGCTCGCCGCCGGGCTGGCGCTGTTTGGCATCCTGGCCTTCAAACTGCTGCCGGTGGCGCCACTGCCGGAGGTGGACTTTCCCACCATCAGCGTGCGTGCCTCCCTGCCGGGGGCCGACCCGCACACCGTCGCCAGCTCGGTAGCCACGCCCCTGGAACGGCAGTTCGGGCAAATCGCCGGGGTTACCCAGATGACCTCGTCGAGCACCCTGGGGGCGACCCGGATCAACCTGCAATTTGACCTCAACCGTGACATCGACGGCGCCGCCCGGGACGTGCAGGCAGCGATCAACGCTGCGCGTACCAACCTGCCCAGTGACCTCTCCGGCAACCCCACTTACCGCAAGGTCAATCCGGCCGACTCGCCGATCCTGATCATCAGCCTGACCTCCGACAGCGCCTCGCCGGGGCAGATGTACGACGTGGCCTCGACCTTGCTGGAGCAGCGGCTGTTGCAGACCTCCGGCGTCGGCGATGTGACCGTCGGCGGAGGCGCCTTGCCGGCGGTGCGGGTCGAGCTCAACCCGGACCGGCTCAATCACTACGGGGTCAGCCTGGAGCAGGTGCGCCAGGTGATCGCCGCGGCCAACGTCAACCTGCCCAAGGGCTCGATCATCCTCGGCCAGCAGAACCATGTGCTCGGTGCCAACGACCAGCTGTACCAGAGCGCCGACTACGCCGACCTGGTGGTCAAGCAGAACAACGGCAGTCTGGTGCGCATCGCCGACCTGGGCTACGTCCACGAGGACGTCGAGGACCTGCGCAACTTCGGCCTGTTCAACGGCAAGCCGGCGGTGCTGCTGGTGATCTTCAAGCAGCCGGGGGCCAACGTCATCGACACCGTGGACGCGGTGAAGGCCGAGCTGCCGTTTCTCCAGGAGTCGATCCCGGCCTCGATCCGCCTGAATATCCTGATGGACCGCACCACCACCATCCGTGCCTCGCTGCGGGACGTAGAACTGAGCCTGATTGCCTCGATCGTGCTGGTGACCCTGGTGACCTTCGCTTTCTTCCGCGACTGGCGCAGCACCCTGGTGCCGGCCATCGTCGTGCCGCTGTCGCTGCTGGGCACCTTTGGCGCCATGTATTTTCTGGGCTACAGCCTGAACAACCTGTCGCTGATGGCCCTGACCATCTCCACCGGGTTCGTGGTGGACGACGCCATCGTCGTGGTGGAAAACATCATGCGCCACCTGGAGCGGGGCGAATCGCGGCTGCAGGCAGCGCTGGCCGGGGCCCGGGAAGTGGGCTTCACCGTGCTCAGCATCAGCGTGTCGCTGGTGGCGGTGTTCATTCCACTGCTGTTGATGGGGGGCATCGTCGGGCGTCTGTTCCGCGAGTTCTCGGTGTCGCTGTCGGTGTCCATCGGCATCTCGATGCTGATCTCGCTGACGGTGACGCCGATGCTCTCCAGCGTGCTGCTGCGCCCCCGGCAGAAGGCGCCCGAAGGCGCCGAGACCGTGGATTCACCGGTGCACCGCTTCTATGACCGGACCTTGAGCTGGGTCATCGGCCATTCACGGCTGATGGGCCTGGTGACGGTGCTGGTGATCCTGCTCGCCGGTGTGCTCTACGTGCTGGTACCCAAGGGCTTCTTTCCCCAGGAAGACACCGGGCGCTTGTCCGGTAGCATCCTGGCGGCCCAGAGCATTTCCTATGACGCCATGCAGAAGGATTTCATGGAGATCAACCGCAAGGTCATGCACAACCCCAATATCGACACGGTCGGCGGCTTTGTCGGGGGTGGGGGCGGCGGTGGCGGGGCGATCAACAGTGCGCAACTGTTCATTGCCCTCAAGCCCCTGAACCAGCGCCACGACGGCGCCGACCAGGTGATCGCGCAGATCCGTCGGACCCTGGGCGACATGCCCGGCACCCGGCTGTACCTGCAATCGGTACAGGACATCACCGTGGGCGGGCGCCAGAGCGGCGCGCAGTACCAGTACACCCTGACCGCCGATGACCAGGCCGACCTCGATGAATGGGTGCCCAAGGTGGTAGCGGTGCTGCGCGGCCTGCCCCAGCTCAAGGATCTCAATACCGACCAGCAGGACAACAGCCTGCTGGCCAATGTCCAGGTCAACCGCGACACCGCGGCGCGCCTGGGCGTAAGCATGGCGGCCATCGACCAGACGCTGTACGACGCCTTCGGCCAGCGCCAGGTATCGACCCTGTACCGGGCAGCCAACCAATACCATGTGGTGATGGAGATCGCCCCGCAGTACTGGACCGATCCTTCGACCCTGAACTCGATCTACCTGCCCACCGGGGCGGTGGCCAGCGGCAAGGGCGGCGCGGCCAGCCCGGACCTGGCGGCCGATGCGCAACGGACCTTGATTCCGCTGTCGTCGGTGGCCCAGCTGTCGGTGCAGCGCACGGCCATCGCCATCAGCCACCAGGGCACATTTCCGGCAGTGACCGCTTCGTTCAACCTGGCGCCGGGGGTGTCCATCGGCCAGGCCACGGCCCTGGTGGACCAGGCCGTGGCGCAGTTGCGCATGCCGGCCAGCGTGGTCGGGCAGTTTGCCGGCACGGCCCAGGTGTTCCAGTCCTCGGTGGCCAGCGAGCCCTTGCTGATCGTTGCCGCGCTGGTCTCGGTGTACCTCGTGCTGGGCATTCTCTACGAGAACCTGATGCACCCGCTGACCATCCTCTCGACCCTGCCTTCGGCTGGGGTAGGGGCCCTGATCGCCTTGTTGCTGACCGGCACCGAGCTGTCGATCATTGCCCTGGTGGGGGTGATCCTGCTGATCGGCATCGTCAAGAAAAACGCCATCATGATGATCGACTTCGCCATCACCGAGGCCAGGGAGCAGGGGCTCAGTGCCCAGGATGCGATCCGCCGGGCCTGCCTGATCCGCTTCCGGCCGATCATGATGACCACCCTGGCGGCGATACTCGGCGCCTTGCCATTGGTGCTGGGCAGCGGTTACGGCTCGGAGCTGCGCCGCCCACTGGGGATTTCGATCATCGGCGGCCTGCTGCTCAGCCAGGTGCTGACGCTGTACACCACCCCCGTTATCTACCTGTGGCTCGACCGGGCGTCCCAACGCCTGCGCCGGGTGGTCAAGGAGGCATGACTATGCGTGGCCAACCTGTACCGGGGCCTCTGGCCGTGGCACTGCTGTGTATGTTGCTCGGCGGCTGCATGGTCGGGCCGGACTACCAGAAGCCCGAGATGCCGTTGCCCATGGCCTTCAAGGAAGGCGGGCAGTGGCAGCGCGCCGTAGCTAACCCCCAGGGTGCCCTGAACAGCCAGTGGTGGCTGGCGTATCAGGACCCGGTGCTCAACGATCTGATCCAGCGCTCGGCCAGCGCCAACCAGTCGATCGTCGCCGCCGAGGCGGCCTATCGCCTGGCGCAGGCCCAGGTGGCGTCGAGCCGCTCGGGGCTGTTTCCCACGGTTAGCGCCGGGCTTTCCGGTTCGCGGGGTGTGGGCGGTGCCAGCGCTGGCAGCGGTTCGAGTACCGGCACCAGCGGTTCCGGTGGCGTCGAGCAGAGTGTCAGCGCGACTCTGGGGGCCAGCTGGGAACCGGATCTGTGGGGCCAGGTGCGCCGCGGCATCGAGTCGAGCCAGGCCCTGGCCCAGTCGTCCGACGCGCTGCTGGCCGGGGTACGGCTGTCCATCAGCGCCAGTGTGGCGAGCAACTACTTGAGCCTGCGTCAGCTGGATATGGATATCCGCCTGCTCCAGGAGCAGCAGCGGATCACCCAGCGCCTGCAGGACATGACCCAGGCCGCCTATGTCCAGGGCACGGCCTCCAACGATCAGTTGCTGCTGATCCAGGATCAGTTGGGCAGTGTGGTGGCGGCCCTGCAGACGGCGCAGATCTCCCGCGAGCAATTCGAGCATGCCCTGGCGGTGCTGCTGGGCGTGGCTCCGGCCCAGTTCAGCCTGGCGCCGCAGGCCGACTACCGTTTCAATGCGCCGCAGCCGCCTCTGAGCCTGCCTTCGACCCTGCTGCTGCGCCGCCCCGACGTGGTCTCGGCGGAGCGCACCGCGGCGGCGGCCAATGCGCGGATCGGCGTGGCCGAGGCGGCATTCTTCCCGACCCTGGACCTGACCGCCGAAGTGGGCTTTCGCGGCAGCGCCCTGGGCGGGCTGTTCTCGGTACCGAACCGGATCTGGACCCTGGGCCCGGCGCTGGCCGCCACCCTGTTCGACGGCGGTGCCCGGGAAGCGGCGGTGCAGCAGGCCCGGGCCAGCTATGACCAGGACGTGGCCAACTACCGCGGCACGGTGCTGGGCGCCCTGCAGAACGTCGAGGACCAGTTGTCCTCGGTCAATCACCTGCAGCGCCAGGTGCAGACCTACCAGCAGATGTACCAGCGCAACCAGCAACTGTTCGGCAGCCAGCAAGCCCAACTGCGGGCCGGCACCGTCAGCGAGCAGAACGTGCTGACCCAGCAACTGGTGCTGCTGCAGGCCGAGCAGAGCCTGCGCGATTCCCAGGGCCAACTGAGCCTGGGCAGCGTGGCCCTGTTCCAGAGCCTGGGTGGCGGCTGGCACGAGCCGGGCGTGAGCCCGCCCTGACACGCGGGATCTCGCGTGGCACAAGCCCGGCACGCTATGCTGCGCGCCTTATTTCCATGCAGGGAAGCCAGGTTCATGGCCGGAAGCAGTTTGCTGGTGTTGATCGATGACATCGCCGCGGTACTCGATGACGTGGCCTTGATGACCAAGATGGCGGCGAAGAAGACCGCCGGTGTGCTGGGCGACGATCTGGCGCTCAATGCCCAGCAGGTCTCCGGGGTCCGCGCCGAACGGGAAATCCCGGTGGTCTGGGCGGTGGCCAAGGGGTCGTTTCGCAACAAGCTGATCCTGGTGCCGGCGGCGCTGGCCATCAGCGCCCTGGCGCCGTGGTTGGTGACCCCGCTGCTGATGCTGGGTGGCGCCTACCTATGTTTCGAGGGCTTCGAGAAGCTGGCGCACAAATACCTGCACCACGCCGAAGTGGCGGCCGAACATACCCAGACCCTGCAAGCCCTGGCCGACCCCCAGGTGGATCTGGTGGCTTTCGAGAGGGACAAGATCAAGGGGGCGGTGCGCACCGATTTCATCCTTTCCGCGGAAATCATCGCGATCACCCTGGGCACCGTGGCCGGGGCCTCCCTGACCCAGCAGGTGGTGGTGCTCTCGGGTATCGCCATTGTCATGACCGTCGGCGTCTACGGCCTGGTGGCCGGCATCGTCAAGCTCGATGACCTGGGGCTGTGGCTGGTGCACAAGCCCACCGCCCTGGCCAAACGCATCGGTGGGGCGATCCTGCGGGCAGCGCCGCTGATGATGAAGAGCCTGTCGGTGATCGGTACGGCGGCGATGTTCATGGTCGGCGGCGGCATCCTGACCCACGGTGTGCCCGTCGTGCACCACCTGATCGAAGGGCTGGCCGAGCGCAGCGCCGGGGTCATAGGCCCGGTATCGGCGTTGATGCCGACCCTGCTCAATGCCGTGGCCGGGATCATTGCCGGTGCCGTGGTGCTGCTGGCGGTCACCCTGGCAGGCAAGGCCTGGCGCGCACTGCGCGGCTGACAGGCGCTCAGCCCGCTGCCGGCGCTGGGGTCGGCTGCGCGACCGCTTGTTGCTGGCGGCACCAGCGGCGCCAGGTGAACTGCAGTTGCAGGATCGCCGCTCGGGCCATCTCCCGGGCTTGCAGGGGCAGGTCGCGGTCGCCATCCAGGGCCTTGAGCAGGGCCACCGAGATCGCATCCAGCTGTTCGCTGCGGTTGGCGCTGGGGCCGCCGTGCCTGAGCAGCTTTGCCAGGTGCGCGAGATAATGCTCGCGTTCCGTGGCCAGGGTGCCCCAGGCCGGGTCCAGGCAACTGCGCAATTGCAACAGCTCATCTCCCAGGTCCAGCCCAAGCAGGCCATTGTCCCAGTGACTGCGGCGGTTCTCGGGCTGCATCTGCCAATACCGCGACACCCGGATCAGCCGATCGGCCATGCGCCCGCCGAACCAGCTTTCGGCTTGCTCCGGCGGGCGTGAGGTGAGCTGCGCCAGATCGAACAGCGAAGCCTTGAACATCCGCCGGTAGTGCTGCTCGCCCGGGTTGAGGCTGACCAGGCGCAGCACCACCACGGCGATGCCGACACCGATCAGGGTGGCCATGGCCTTGTTCAGGAACGCCCCGAGGTCGTAGCTCATCAGGTTGCTGGGGCCGACGTTGTTGATGAAAAAGATGCAGAACGCCGAGGCGACGGGCGCGAGCTTCGGCCGGCTCATGCACAGCGAAGCGCAGAACAGCGGCACTGCCAGCCCCAGGCACAGCAGGGGAAAGCCGTCCCAGCCCGGCAGCAGGCCAAGGCCGACGAAGGCCGCCACGGGAATGGACAGGGCAATGCCCTTGAAGAAATTCAGGCAGGACGCGGCAGGGTTCTCACGCCCGGCGAACAGGCTCAGCACCACGCCACAGATGGAGACGGCCCCCAGCCCCGAGGGCCAGGCGGATAGCAGCCAGAAACCGGCGACGGCGAGAAAGGCCAGGGCGCTGCGCAAGCCTCCCAGCACCCCTTGCTGGATATCCCGGTGCCAGGAAAGGGCGCCGGGAGCGCCGGGCGGGACGCGGCCCTGTTCCACGGCGCTGACACTCAGGGCGCTCTGTTCCGCCCGCTCCAGTACCTGGGCCAGTTGCACCAGGCACAGATGGCCTTCGGCGGACAGCGAAGGGTCCTGCAGTGCCTGTTGCAGGCGCTGGAGCAAGGGCGGCAGGGCGGCGTCATGCTCGGCCTGCAGGGCCTGGATGGTCTCGCTGAGCAAGGGTTGGAGTTGCTGCGCGGTGGCGGCGTCGAGCATCTGCCGTTGCCGCGCCACGCCGCGGGCGGACCGGAGCAAGCCCAGCAGGTCGCGGCTCAGCACCCGCAGCGCCTGGGAGCGACGGCGCCCCTGCGGGCCTTCGAACCAGGCGTGATCGCGTTGGGCATCCACGGTGACGATACGCCCCAGGGCTTCCAGCAGCCCCTTGCGCTGGTCTTCCCCCAGCAGCTCCGAAGCGGCGGCCCGGCGCCCGGCCAGCCAGGCGGCGCGGCCCTGGACCGCCAGCGCCTGTTCCACCCGGCGCGGCCAGAGCAGTTGGCTGGCCACGGCGGCGCAGATGATCCCCAGGCCGATCTCCGAACAGCGCGCCACCGCCTGGTCGAACACCTGCAGGGGCGCTGCGGTGGCGGGCAGGGCGATGATGGCAGTGGTGTAGCCCGCCAGTACGAAACCGTAGGCTGCGTGGTTGCGCAGCAGCGAGGCGCCGGTGGTGCAGAAGGCCAGCCACAGGGCCATGGCCAGCAGGAACAGCAGGGGCGCCTGGCCCAGGGTAGCGATCAGCAATATCGACACCACGGCCCCCACCAGGGTGCCCAGCAGGCGGTAGGCGCCCTTGGCCAGGACCATGCCGCTGCTGGACTGGCTGACGATGAACACCGTGGTCAGGGCCCATTGCGGTTGTTCGAAATCCAGGCGGAACGCCAGGTACAGGGCCAGGCCACCGGCAATCAGGTTGCGCGCGGCGAACAGCAGGTCGGCAGGGGCGGGGGCGAAGAGGGCTTGCCAAATATCGGCGCGGAAAAAGGTCGGCAGTTTCATCTTTCAGACACATCGATAGCTAGCTAATGATTAGCATCGTATCGATTTTGCCAGGGTGTGCCAATCGGCTTTTCAACGAGCGGGGGAGGAAGGGGCTTTGACGGGGAGCGCACGCCCCGCCGGATGGCGGGGCGAGGCAGGGTTACTCGGCGATCTGCAGCTTGCGCGACTCGGTGTAGACGTAGCGCACTTTCTCGTATTCGAACGGCGAGTTCAGCTGGCCATAGCGGAAGCTGGTCTGGTAGCGCTTGTCGACCCCGCGCAGGACCCAGATTTCCGGGTGGTTGCTGCTGGCTTCCGAAACATTGAGGAAGTTGATCGCCGATTCGGCGGTGTAGTCCACCGCCAGCCCGGCGGTATCGCGCAGGTTCGACGGACCTAGGATCGGCAGCACCAGGTAGGCGCCGCCGGGCACCCCGTAGAAGCCCAGGGTCTGGCCGAAGTCTTCGTTCTGGCGCGGCAGGCCCATCTTGGTGGCCGGGTCCCACAGGCCGGCCACGCCGATGGTGGTGTTGAGCAGCAGGCGCGCGGTGGTTTCCATGGAGCGCTGGCCCTTGAACTGCAGCAGGCTGTTGACCAGGTTCGGCACATCGCCCAGGTTGTTGAAGAAGTTGCTCACCCCGCTGCGCAGGAACCCCGGGGTCACATAGCGGTAGCCGTCCACCACCGGCAGGAACACCCACTGGTCGAAGCGGTAGTTGAAGTGGTAGACCCGACGGTTCCACGACTCCAGCGGGTCATAGACGTTCAGCGCATTGAGGGTCGAGCGCTCGAATTCGCGCTGGTCCAGGCCCGGGTTGAACTTGAGTTTCTTCAACGGTTCGGTGAAGCCGTCGGGATCGGGCGTGACCGGGGTGTTGGCCTTGCTGTTGTCGGCTTGGGCATAGCCTGCGCAGAACAACGCAGCGATAAGCAGGAGATGTTTAGCCACGGAAGAACTCCAGCATGGCGTCGCTGTTGACGCGGTAGTTGAGGTTGCCGCAGTGGCCGCCATGGGGGTAGACGGTCAGGCGGTCACCAAAGGTTTTACGCAGGAAACCCAGGTCGCCGGGGCCCAGGATCACGTCGTCGGCGTTGTGCATCACGGCGATCTTCGGGCTGGCCTTGAGGTAGTCCTGCAGGGCGTAGAGGCTGACCTGGTCGATCAGTTGCAGCAGGCTGCCGCCATCGGTGCGGGCGCGCCACATGGGGATCACCTGCTCGGTCAGGTAGCAGTCGAAGTCGCATTGCAGCGCACGCTTGAGAAACGGCGTGAGGCTGGTGCCTTCGCGGATCGGGTATTTGGGCGGGGTGATCAGGCCGCGGCGGTTGATCAGGTCCGAGGTGAAGGCAATGTCCGCCGCCGAGAAACGGAAGGAGGTGCCGATCAGCATCGCCATCTGCTCGTTGGTCAGGTGCTGCTTGGATTGCTGGAAGTCGTAGAGCAGGGCGTCGTTGAGGTCGATATAGCCCTTCTGCTGGAAGTAGCGGGTCAGCTTGCCCAGCACCAGTTCGTAGAAGGTGGTGCTGTTGTTGATGCCCTTGACCTCGGTCTGCACCAGCTTGTCGAGGTTGGTGATCGAGGTATAGAGGTTGACCGGCGGGTTGAGCAGCAGGACTTTCTTGAAATTGAAGCTGCGCCGGGTTTCATCCAGCTTGCTGACGAAGGCCGCATCCAGCGCGCCAAGGCTGTAGCCGGTGAGGTAGAACTCGGTGATCGGCAGCTTGGGATTCTGCGCCCGTACGGCCTGCATCACCCGGTACATGTCCTCGGCGTCTTCCTGGGTCACGCCCGGGGTGGCAAAGCGCGAAGCGGCGCTGATGAAGTCGAAGCTGGTGGGCGAGGACAGCTGCACCACGTGGTAGCCGGCTTTGTAGTAGAGCTTCTTCAGGTACTCGTTGAGGCTACTGTCATAGCGCGCCCCGGTGCCGGCGATCAGGAAGATCAGTGGCGCGGCGTGGTCCTGGGTGGCAATGCGGTAGGTGAGTTTCTTCACCGCCCAGAAGTTGTCCGGGAGGATGAATTCCCGTTCCGGGCGCAGCCTCAGGCTGTGGTCAGACTGGCGGATGTCATCGTTGGAGGGCAGTTCCGGGCGCAACTCCGGAGGCGTTGTGGCAATGGTGGCTTCGAAGGGGTTGGTCAACGGGTAGCCATAGGTGGCCGGGTCGACGTCGACCGCCAGCGCGGACGCACTCAGGATAAGGCCGCCAAACAAGGCAGCGAAGCGCAAGGAACGAAGCATGACTGTATCCCTAGAAGAAGGTACCGAATGAGGTTCGCAGGCTATGACCACCGCGCTGCTGCCGAAGTGCCATGGTTGGGCACAAATAACGCCTGCGACAGGCTTATTGGGAAGTGATAGTAGCCGGACGATACACTTTGCCGCCATTTGCATGACAGATATCTGCTCCTGGCGCTTGCCAAGCGTTCGCGGGGGATTATGCTGGGCGCCGTTTTGACTGTTCGGAGTGTTTCATGTCCCGCCGCCTTCCCCTGATTCTGCTGCTCGTGGTCCTGCCGCTGTGGCTGGCCGCCAGTTATGGCCTGCGCTACGGCTTCATGGAGGATGCTCGCTGGGTGGGTGCCTGTGTCGAGGCCGCGAGCCGCTGGGAGTGCGGGCTGCGCTCCAGCCTGGGTTGGATGATTCACTTCAAGGTGCTGGGCTGGAGCGCGGTGGCCGTGGCGCTCCTGGGTTTTGTCATGCCCGGGCGTGCCGGTTGGGGGCTGGGCGTACTGGCATTGCTGATCGGCATTCCGGCCCTGGCCCTGTACAACACCACCCTGGCGGTATTTGCCGTGGTGATTGCCGGCTTGCGCCTGGTACGCGCCAGCAAGCCATAGCCGCAGCAGCGGCCATGGCCTATGGCCTCAGGCCCTGGGGGCCCGCAGGTTGCGCCAAAGCGCCGCTACCATCAGCAGGCTGACCAGGGCCCAGCCCCAGGCCTGCTGGTTGGCCAGGCCTTCCTGATACAACTGCGGGGCAATGCCGGCACCGACGATAAAGGTCAGCAGGGCAATCTCCCGGCGCGGCACTCGCACCGGCCGGCACAGGTAGACCAGTGCCGGCAGTAGCAGGGCCGCGCTGGGGAAGCTGCGGTAGCGCGGGTCGAACACCAGCTCCAGCATCATCACCGCCGCGGCGAAGCCTGCGGCCGTCAGCAGCCAGCCGGCCCGTTTCTCCAGTGCATTGAAGGCCTCCAGGCGCCAGCCCTGGCGAGGGCTCAGGGCCAGGGCGGCGTGGGCCAGCACCAGCAGGTTGAGCCCCAGCAGAAACGCGGCCCAGCACCATTCACCGGCGAAACGGCTGGTTACCCGCGCCAGTTCTCCCCAGGTTCCGATGCTGCAAGCGGCCACTGCGCCCAACAGGGGCAGCAGCAGGGCGGCGCGGTGGTCGCGGGGCCGGCCGCCGAGCACCAGTGTGCCGAGCAGTATCAGGCCGCCGACGCCCAGCCACAGCGGCCAGTACGGCAGGTTGGACACCGGGCCGGCGAGGATGCCCTTGTCTTGGCGATCAGCATCGAACAGCCCCCAGTAGCCACCGACGGCACCTTCGCTGGCGCGCTTCCAGGGCTGGTCGAAAGCTTCGATCAGGTTGTAGTGCCAGCCATTGTGTTCCGCCAGGGCGACGAAACCGCGGATGAACTTGGCCTCGTTGACCCGGCTGGGCAGCGCGGTTTCTCGCTGCCGGCCTTCACTGGGCCAGCCGGTCTCGCCAATCAGCACGTCCTTGGGGGCGAAGCGGTTGCCGAACACCTGGCGCACCTCGGCCACGTGGTTCAAGGCGGCGTCGATGTTCGACGGATCGTCTTCCCAGTACGGCAGCAGGTGGATGGTGAGGAAATCCACCGCCGGGGCGATTTCCGGGTGCTTGAGCCAGAACTCCCAGACATCGGCGTAGGTCACCGGCTGCTTGACCCCGGCCTTGACCTTGAGGATCAGCCGCGCCAATTGCGCGCCGGTGACCTCCTTGCGCAGCAGGGCTTCGTTGCCGACGATCACCGCACTGACCACGTCCGGGTTGGCGTTGGCCGAGGCGATCAGCAGGTCGACTTCCTTCTCGGTGTCCACCGGGTTGCTGTTGACCCAGGCGCCGATCATCAGCTTCAGGCCGTGCTTGCGCGCCAGGTCCGGCAGGGCTTCCAGGCCGGTCATGGAATAGGTACGGATGCATTCGAAACGGGTCGCCAGCAGGGCCAGGTCCGCGTCCATGCGCTGTGGGCGCAGTTTGAACGGCTGGTCGAAGGGCGACTGGTCCTTGTCGAACGGGGTGTAGGACGCGCATTGCAGCTTGTGGCTGGCGCTGGCGACATCCGGCAGGTGCACTGGCCGGCCAAGGCCGTACCAATAACCGCAGAGGGCCAGCAGCCCGAGCAGGCAGGCGAACAGATAGGGCAGGGCGGGGAAACGAGGGGTGGCGGGCATGATCGGGCCGTCGTGGAACAAAGCCGGGCATCTTACCCGCATTTGTCCGCAGCTTGGTGGGCTGCATGATTTTGACATGCAAAGTTCGGGCGGACCCACTGCTCGGGAGAGGCCGGCCGTTGGTTACTGGCTATCTGATGTCGCTGCTGGCTGCCTTGAGGTCGTAGACAGAGCAGGTCGCGGAGCAGGGCGGGTTGATGATCCAGGCATCAGTACTCCGCTGATGATCGAACGTGTTCGCGGTGAGGCGTGATGGGGGCGCTGAGCACCATAACCATACGTTGACGTGCCTGGCAGCCGCCCGGCACTGCACTTTTCGGGGAAGTAACGATGAAGATGCGACGACTCTTAGGCGCAGGTGCCGCACTGGTACTTGCCATCAGCTCCACTCTGGCCAGTGCCGACAGCAAGACCCTGAGCATCGGCTATGTCGACGGCTGGTCCGACAGCGTGGCGACGACCTATGTGGCGGCGGAAGTGATCAAGCAGAAGCTCGGTTATGACGTCAAGCTGCAAGCGGTAGCGACCGGGATCATGTGGCAGGGCGTAGCCACCGGCAAGCTCGACGCCATGCTTTCGGCCTGGCTGCCGGTGACCCATGGCGAGTACTGGGCCAAGAACAAGGACAAGGTGGTGGACTACGGCCCCAACTTCAAGGACGCCAAGATCGGCCTGATCGTGCCGGAGTACGTCAAGGCCAAGTCCATCGAGGACCTCAAGACCGATACCACGTTCAAGAACAAGATCGTCGGCATCGACGCCGGCTCGGGGGTAATGCTCAAGACCGACCAGGCGATCAAGGACTACGGCCTGGACTACAAGCTGCAGGCCAGTTCCGGGGCCGCAATGATCGCCGAGCTGACCCGCGCCGAAGAGAAACAGGACGCCATCGCCGTAACCGGCTGGGTGCCGCACTGGATGTTCGCCAAGTGGAAACTGCGCTTTCTCGAAGACCCCAAGGGCGTGTACGGCGCTGCTGAAACCGTCAACAGCATTGGCAGCAAGGGCCTGGAGAAGAAGGCGCCGGAAGTGGCAGCCTTCCTGAAGAAATTCCAGTGGGCCTCGAAAGATGAAATCGGTGAGGTCATGCTGGCCATTCAAGAGGGTGCAAAACCCGATGTGGCGGCCAAGGATTGGGTGAGCAAGCACCCGGAAAGGGTTGCCGAGTGGACTGCTAAATAAGCATAAAGCGTCTAGATCAGGGGTCTTGAGGCCGCGCACTGGAAACAGTGGGCGGCCTTGTCATTTATTGAAGAAAAAACCGGCGCCAACGCTAATGTCGTTCTAATACTAAGGTCGTCTGGAACCTGCTCCATAGCCGCATAGAGTGGATTAGGTTCCACCTAAAATCTGTGCTGCGAGGATAAAAACAATGAACGACAGCATTTACCTCTCGATTCAAAACAGCCCGCGTTTCAAGGAGCTGGTCAGCAAACGAGAGCGGTTCGCCTGGATTCTCTCGGCGATCATGCTTGGGCTTTACTCGGCTTTCATTTTGTTGATCGCCTATGGTCCCCAGATCCTGGGAGCCAAACTCAGTCCCACCTCATCCATCACCTGGGGCATTCCCATCGGTGTTGGCTTGATTCTCTCGGCCTTCATCCTGACGGCCATCTATGTCCGACGCGCCAACGGCGAATTCGACGAGTTGAACAATGCGATCCTGAAGGAGGCTCAGCAATGATCCGACGTCTATTCGCAGCACTCGGTCTTGCCGCCTTCGCTCCCGCCCTCTGGGCTGCAGACGCCTTGACGGGCGAAGTCCACAAGCAACCGCTCAACGTATCGGCGATCGTGATGTTCGTGGTCTTCGTCGGTGCCACCCTGTGCATCACCTACTGGGCCTCCAAGCGCAACAAGTCGGCTGCCGACTATTATGCGGCGGGCGGCAAGATCACCGGCTTCCAGAACGGCCTGGCGATCGCTGGCGACTACATGTCCGCGGCGTCCTTCCTGGGGATTTCCGCCCTGGTGTTCACTTCCGGCTATGACGGCCTGATCTACTCCATCGGTTTCCTGGTGGGCTGGCCGATCATTCTGTTCCTGATCGCTGAGCGCCTGCGCAACCTGGGCAAGTACACCTTTGCCGACGTGGCGTCCTACCGCCTCGGGCAGACCCAGATCCGCACCCTGTCGGCCTGTGGCTCGCTGGTGGTGGTGGCGTTCTACCTGATCGCGCAGATGGTGGGTGCCGGCAAGCTGATCCAGCTGCTGTTCGGCCTCGACTACCATGTGGCGGTGATCCTGGTGGGCATCCTGATGTGCCTGTACGTGCTGTTCGGCGGCATGCTGGCCACGACCTGGGTGCAGATCATCAAGGCGGTGCTGTTGCTCTCCGGCGCGTCCTTCATGGCACTGATGGTGATGAAGCACGTCAACTTCGACTTCAACACCCTGTTCTCCGAAGCGGTCAAGGTTCACCCCAAGGGTGAAGCGATCATGAGCCCCGGCGGCCTGGTGAAAGATCCGATCTCGGCGTTCTCCTTAGGCCTCGCGCTAATGTTCGGTACCGCTGGCCTGCCGCACATCCTGATGCGTTTCTTTACCGTCAGCGATGCCAAGGAAGCCCGCAAGAGCGTGCTCTATGCCACAGGCTTCATCGGCTACTTCTACATCCTGACCTTCATCATCGGCTTCGGCGCGATCCTGCTGGTTAGCACCAACCCGGACTTCAAGGATGCCGCAGGCGCCTTGCTGGGCGGCAACAACATGGCGGCGGTGCACCTGGCCAACGCAGTGGGCGGCAGCGTGTTCCTCGGCTTCATTTCGGCCGTGGCCTTCGCCACCATCCTGGCGGTCGTTGCAGGCCTGACCCTGGCCGGCGCCTCGGCGGTGTCCCATGACCTGTATGCCAGCGTGATCAAGAAGGGCAAGGCCAACGAAAAGGACGAGATCCGCGTTTCCAAGATCACCACCGTGGCATTGGGCGTACTGGCCATCGGCCTGGGCATTCTCTTTGAAAGCCAGAACATCGCGTTCATGGTAGGCCTGGCGTTCTCCATTGCCGCCAGCTGCAACTTCCCGGTACTGCTGCTTTCCATGTACTGGAAGAAGCTCACCACCCGTGGCGCCATGATTGGCGGCTGGATGGGCCTGGTGAGTGCCGTGGCGCTGATGATCCTCGGCCCGACCATCTGGGTGCAGATCCTGCATCACGAGAAGGCGATCTTCCCGTACGAGTACCCGGCGCTGTTTTCGATGATCATCGCCTTCATCGGTATCTGGTTCTTCTCCATCACCGACAAGTCGACCGCGGCGGTCAACGAGCGGGCGCTGTTCTTCCCGCAGTTCGTGCGGTCGCAGACCGGCCTGGGCGCCAGCGGGGCGGTGTCGCACTAAGCCAGATGAATGTATCGGCTTCTATATAGAAGCTGCGTAATGGCGAAATGCCCCGATCGAGAGACCGGGGCATTTTTCTGTCCGCTCGTCTTGCCCGGATTTCCCCGACTGCAGGCGCAGGCGCATAGATGCTGGCTTGCCAGCGAAAGCGTATGTGAGGGGCGAGGCTTACGGGGCGCTTCGCCGCGAGGCCAGTTGCAGCGGGAGGCGAGGGCAGGGCAGAAACAAATACGACCTCTGTTAGAGGCCGTATCCGGTGCAGCTAAGACGTGTGCGTAAGGCAGGTCTTATTTGCGGTCTTCCAGTTTGGTGATGTCACGCGACTCGTAGCCGGTGTACAGCTGGCGTGGACGGCCGATCTTGTACGGGCTGGAGAGCATTTCCTTCCAGTGCGAGATCCAGCCGACGGTCCGCGCCAGGGCGAAGATCACGGTGAACATGCTGGTTGGAATGCCGATCGCCTTGAGGATAATCCCCGAGTAGAAGTCGACGTTCGGGTACAGCGAGCGCTCGATGAAGTACGGGTCGGTCAGGGCGATCTCTTCCAGGCGCATGGCCAGTTCGAGTTGCGGATCGTTGTTGATGCCCAGTTCCTTGAGAACTTCGTCGCAGGTCTGCTTCATGACGGTGGCGCGCGGGTCGCGGTTCTTGTACACGCGGTGACCGAAGCCCATGAGCTTGAACGGATCGTTCTTGTCCTTGGCCTTGGCGATGAACTTGTCGATGTTCGAGACATCGCCAATTTCGTCGAGCATGGTCAGTACCGCTTCGTTGGCACCGCCGTGGGCCGGGCCCCAGAGTGCAGCGATACCAGCAGCGATACAGGCGAACGGGTTGGCACCCGAGGAGCCCGCCAGGCGCACGGTGGACGTCGAGGCGTTCTGTTCGTGGTCGGCATGGAGGATGAAGATCCGGTCCATTGCCTTGGCCAGTACCGGGCTGATCGGTTTGATCTCGCACGGGGTGTTGAACATCATGTGCAGGAAGTTTTCCGCGTACGACAGGTCGTTGCGCGGGTACATCATCGGCTGGCCCATGGAGTACTTGTAGACCATCGCTGCCAGGGTCGGCATCTTGGCCACCAGGCGCACGGCGGAGATTTCGCGGTGCTGCGGGTTATTGATGTCCAGGGAGTCGTGGTAGAACGCCGACAGGGCACCGACTACGCCGCACATCACCGCCATCGGGTGGGCGTCGCGACGGAAACCGTTGAAGAAGCTCTTGAGCTGTTCGTGAACCATGGTGTGGTTCTTCACGGTGCTGACGAACTGGGCCTTCTGTTCGGCGGTGGGCAATTCACCGTTGAGCAGCAGGTAGCAGGTTTCCAGGTAGTCCGATTTCTCGGCCAGCTGTTCGATCGGGTAGCCGCGATGCAGCAGAATGCCGTTGTCGCCGTCGATGTAGGTGATTTTCGACTCGCAGGAGGCGGTCGACATGAAACCCGGGTCAAAAGTGAAGCGGCCCGTGGCCGTCAGACCCCGAACATCGATTACATCGGGACCAACGGTGCCGGTTAAAATGGGCAGCTCGACGGGGGCTGCGCCCTCGATGATCAACTGCGCTTTTTTGTCAGCCATGTGGCCTCCTATTTATGCTTGAAATCATCAGACAGACCCCCCACGCAGGGCCCGCACCACTATAGTGAGATAAATCCGAATGTCAATTTGCCTAAAGTCTTGTCCCAGAAGGCTTTGGGAGGGATTTTTTCGCGAAATTCAGCGCCATTTACGCCTTTTATAACGCTAACGCAATCAGCTATTAGGGGAAGGTCTTTGCGTTGTCATTAGTAGCCTAACTGTCTATACTCGGCCACCGACCTCCGTAGGCTTCTGGGCCCGCTTTGCTGGGGGTCGCACTCCCTGGGTAGTGGTTGCCTGACCAGTGCACTCCCCAACAACTTTGCCCTGATTGTTAGGGGCTCTTCAGTGTGAAAAAAGCCGTGAATAGCCAACGACCTGTAAACCTAGACCTAAGGACCATCAAACTCCCCATCACCGGCGTTACGTCGTTTCTTCACCGTGTTTCCGGCATCATCCTCTTCCTGGGCATCGGCATCATGCTTTATGCATTGAGCAAATCCCTGGGTTCCGAGGAAGGCTATGCCGAGGTGAAGGCGTGCTTGACCAGTCCGCTGGCCAAATTCGTTGCATGGGGCCTCCTGTCCGCCTTGCTGTATCACTTGGTGGCCGGTGTACGCCATCTGATTATGGACATGGGCATCGGTGAGACGCTGGAAGGCGGCAAGCTGGGCTCGAAAATCGTTATCGCCGTATCCGTGGTGGTAATCGTTCTGGCGGGAGTTTGGATATGGTAACCAGCGTTACGAACCTGTCGCGTTCGGGCCTTTATGACTGGATGGCACAACGTGTGTCTGCGGTCGTTCTCGCGGCTTATTTCATTTTCCTGATCGGATACCTCGTAGCGAATCCGGGCATTGACTACACCCAGTGGCATGGCCTGTTCGCAAACAACTGGATGCGTATCTTCAGTCTGCTGGCCATGGTGGCCCTGGGCGCTCACGCCTGGGTCGGCATGTGGACCATCTCGACTGACTACCTGACGCCGATGGCGCTGGGCAAGTCGGCCACAGCAGTACGTTTCCTTTTCCAGGCAGTATGCGGCGTCGCGATGTTCGCTTACTTCGTCTGGGGTGTGCAGATTCTCTGGGGTATCTGATTCATGGCTAACATTCCAACCATTTCATTCGACGCCATCATCATTGGCGGCGGCGGCGCCGGCATGCGTGCCGCACTGCAGCTGGCCCAGGGCGGCCACAAGACTGCGGTGATCACCAAGGTGTTCCCGACCCGTTCGCACACTGTGTCTGCCCAGGGCGGCATCACTTGCGCGATCGCCTCGGCGGACCCGAACGATGACTGGCGCTGGCACATGTACGATACCGTCAAGGGTTCCGACTACATCGGTGACCAGGACGCTATCGAATACATGTGTCAGGAAGGCCCGGCTGCGGTCTTCGAACTGGACCACATGGGTCTGCCGTTCTCCCGTACCGAAACCGGTCGTATCTACCAGCGTCCTTTCGGCGGTCAGTCCAAGGACTACGGCAAGGGCGGCCAGGCTGCTCGTACTTGCGCAGCGTCCGACCGTACCGGTCACGCACTGCTGCACACCCTGTATCAGGGCAACCTGAAAGCCGGCACCACCTTCCTCAACGAGTGGTACGCAGTCGATCTGGTGAAGAACCAGGACGGCGCCTTTGTCGGCGTGATCGCTATCTGCATCGAAACCGGCGAAACCACCTACATCCGCTCCAAGGCCACCGTTCTGGCCACCGGCGGTGCAGGTCGTATCTACGCCTCCACCACCAACGCCCTGATCAACACCGGTGACGGCGTTGGTATGGCGCTGCGTGCTGGCGTTCCGGTGCAAGACATCGAAATGTGGCAGTTCCACCCGACCGGTATTGCCGGCGCTGGTGTACTGGTAACCGAAGGTTGCCGTGGTGAGGGTGGTTACCTGATCAACAAGCATGGCGAGCGTTTCATGGAGCGTTATGCTCCGAACGCCAAAGACCTGGCTGGCCGCGACGTTGTTGCGCGCTCCATGGTCAAGGAAATCATCGCCGGCAACGGCTGTGGCCCGAACGGCGACCACGTGATGCTCAAGCTCGACCACCTGGGCGAGGAAGTGCTGCACAGCCGCCTGCCAGGCATCTGCGAGCTGTCCAAGACCTTTGCGCACGTTGACCCGGTGGTTGCTCCGGTTCCGGTCGTTCCAACCTGCCACTACATGATGGGCGGCGTTGCCACCAACATTCATGGCCAGGCCATCACCCAGAACGCCGCTGGCGAAGACACCATCATCCCTGGCCTGTTCGCAGTGGGTGAAGTGGCTTGCGTATCGGTACACGGCGCCAACCGTCTGGGCGGCAACTCGCTGCTGGACCTGGTGGTGTTCGGCCGTGCAGCCGGTCTGCACCTGGAAAAAGCGCTGACCGACGGTATCGAATACCGCGACGCCAGCGACACCGACGTAGATGTTGCCCTGAACCGCCTGGCCAAGCTCAACGAGCGCACCACCGGTGAAGACGTCGCAACCCTGCGTCGCGAGCTGCAGAACTGCATGCAGAACTACTTCGGTGTATTCCGTACCGGCGAATACATGCAGAAGGGTATCGCCCAGCTGGCTGACCTGCGCGAGCGTATCGCCAACGTCAAGATCAACGACAAGTCTCAAGCTTTCAACACTGCGCGTATCGAAGCACTTGAGCTGCAGAACCTGCTGGAAGTGGCCGAAGCCACTGCCATCGCTGCCGAAGTGCGCAAAGAGTCCCGCGGCGCTCATGCCCGTGAAGACTTCGAAGACCGTGACGACGAAAACTGGCTGTGCCACACCCTGTACTTCCCGGGTGAGAAGCGCGTTGCCAAGCGTGCGGTCAACTTCTCGCCGAAGACTGTTCCGACTTTCGAACCAAAAGTCCGGACTTACTAAAGGGTGATCGATATGTTGCAAGTTGAAGTTTATCGTTACAACCCCGACACCGACTCGGCTCCGAAAACCCAGGTTTTCCAGGTTGACACCGGTGGCAAGGACTTGATGGTGCTGGACGTGCTGGCCCTGATCAAAGAGCAGGACGAAGGTTTTTCCTACCGTCGTTCCTGCCGTGAAGGCGTTTGCGGTTCCGATGGCATGAACATCAACGGCAAGAATGGTCTGGCGTGCATCACGCCACTGTCTGCCGTGGTCAAGAAGAACAAGCTGGTTATTCGTCCTCTGCCAGGTCTGCCGGTTATCCGTGACCTGGTCGTCGATATGAGCATCTTCTACAAGCAATACGAGAAGGTGAAGCCCTTCCTGCAGAACGATACGCCGGCTCCGGCCATCGAACGTCTGCAGTCCCCGGAAGAGCGCGAGAAGCTCGACGGTCTGTACGAGTGCATCCTGTGCGCTTGCTGCTCGACCTCTTGCCCGTCCTTCTGGTGGAACCCGGACAAGTTCCTGGGTCCAGCTGCCCTGCTGCAAGCCTACCGCTTCCTGGCAGACAGCCGTGACACCAAGACGTCCGAGCGTCTGGCTTCCCTGGACGACCCGTTCAGCGTATTCCGCTGCCGGGGCATCATGAACTGCGTCAACGTTTGTCCGAAGGGCCTGAACCCGACTAAGGCCATCGGTCACATTCGTAACATGCTGCTGCAGAGTGGCGTGTGATTCAGCTGTTGTACCCGTAGGACCGCTGTACCCGTAAAAGCCACGGCGCGGGCTTCAACCCGCGTCATGGCTCTAACCTGAGCAGCAGCTCACAAAGTGGCTGCTCTATATTTTGAAGAAATGAGACAAGCAGGGGCATCCGGGCTGGTACCCGGACTATCAGCGTGATCCTAAGTGGCTTGTTTTGGTCGCTGCATTCGGACTTCTGCAAGCTTGCTCGGTGTCGTCGCCGGTGGTGTTCCCCTAACCGAGGGTGACCAAGCATGCAAGAAAGCGTGATGCAGCGCATGTGGAACAGCGCCTACCTATCCGGTAGTAACGCTGCCTATGTGGAAGAGCTCTACGAGCTCTACCTGCACGACCCTAACGCTGTGCCAGAAGAGTGGCGCACTTACTTTCAGAAGTTGCCTACCGACGGCAGCACTGCCATCGATGTTTCGCACTCGACAATCCGCGATCATTTCGTCTTGCTGGCAAAGAACCAGCGCCGCGCCCAACCGGTATCCGCCGGTAGCGTGAGCAGTGAGCACGAGAAGAAGCAAGTTGAAGTGCTGCGATTGATCCAGGCCTATCGGATGCGTGGCCACCAGGCAGCCCAGCTGGACCCGCTGGGGCTGTGGCAGCGTCCTGCACCTGCAGACCTGTCGATCAATCATTACGGCTTGACCAATGCCGATCTTGATACGACCTTCCGTGCCGGCGACCTGTTCATCGGCAAAGAGGAAGCGAGCCTACGCGAAATTCACGAAGCGTTGCAGCAGACATATTGCCGCACCATTGGCGCTGAATTCACGCACATCACCGATTCCGAGCAGCGTCAGTGGTTCCAGCAGCGTCTGGAAAGCGTACGCGGCCGTCCGACCTATTCCGCCGACATCAAGAGCCACCTGCTCGAGCGCGTCACTGCGGCTGAAGGCCTGGAAAAATACCTGGGTACCAAATACCCGGGCACCAAGCGTTTCGGTCTGGAAGGCGGCGAGAGCCTGATTCCGATGCTCGACGAGCTGATCCAGCGTTCCGGTTCCTACGGCACCAAGGAAGTGGTGATCGGCATGGCCCACCGTGGCCGTCTGAACGTGCTGGTCAACACCTTCGGCAAGAACCCGCGCGAGCTGTTCGACGAGTTCGAAGGCAAGAAGAAGGTCGAGCTGGGTTCCGGTGACGTTAAATACCACCAGGGCTTCTCGTCCAACGTAATGACCACCGGTGGCGAAGTTCACCTGGCGATGGCGTTCAACCCGTCCCACCTGGAAATCGTTTCTCCAGTGGTCGAAGGTTCGGTGCGCGCCCGTCAGGACCGTCGCAACGACCAGACCGGCGACAAGGTTCTGCCGATCTCGATCCACGGTGACGCGGCATTCGCCGGCCAGGGCGTGGTGATGGAAACCTTCCAGATGTCCCAGACCCGCGGTTTCCGTACCGGCGGCACTGTGCACATCGTGATCAACAACCAGGTCGGTTTCACCATCAGCAACCCGCTGGACTCGCGCTCCACCGAGTACGCCACCGACGTTGCGAAGATGATCCAGGCGCCGATCCTCCATGTGAATGGTGATGATCCGGAAGCCGTGCTGTTCGTGACCCAGCTGGCCATCGACTACCGCATGCAGTACAAGCGCGACGTGGTGATCGACCTGGTCTGCTACCGTCGTCGCGGCCACAACGAGGCCGACGAGCCAAGCGGCACCCAGCCACTGATGTATCAGCAGATCGCCAAGCAGCGCACCACCCGTGAACTGTATGCCGATCGCCTGACCCAGGGCGGTGTGCTCGACGCAGAGCGTGTTCAGGCGAAAGTCGACGAATACCGCAACGCGCTGGACAACGGTTTGCACGTGGTCAAGAGCCTGGTCAAGGAGCCGAACAAAGAGTTGTTCGTGGACTGGCGTCCGTACCTGGGCCATACCTGGACCGCGCGTCACGACACCACCTTCGACCTCAAGACTCTTCAGGAACTGTCCGCCAAGCTGCTGGAGCTGCCGGAAGGCTTCGTGGTTCAGCGTCAGGTCGCGAAGATCTACGAAGACCGTCAGAAGATGCAAGCCGGCGGCCTGCCGATCAACTGGGGTTACGCTGAAACCATGGCGTACGCGACCCTGGCGTTCGAAGGTCACCCGATCCGCATGACCGGCCAGGACATCGGCCGCGGCACCTTCTCGCACCGCCATGCCGTGTTGCACAACCAGAAAGATGCCAGCACCTATATCCCGCTGCAGCATCTGTTCGACGGTCAGCCGCGCTTCGACCTGTACGACTCGTTCCTGTCGGAAGAAGCGGTACTGGCATTCGAATACGGCTACTCGACCACCACGCCTAATGCGCTGGTGATCTGGGAAGCCCAGTTCGGCGACTTCGCCAACGGTGCACAAGTAGTGATCGACCAGTTCATCACCAGCGGCGAGCACAAGTGGGGCCGTCTCTGCGGTCTGACCATGCTGCTGCCACACGGTTATGAAGGTCAGGGTCCCGAGCACTCCTCGGCTCGTCTGGAGCGTTACCTGCAGCTGTGCGCCGAGCACAACATCCAGGTATGCGTACCGACCACGCCGGCTCAGATCTACCACTTGCTGCGTCGCCAGGTGATTCGTCCGCTGCGCAAGCCGCTGGTCGTGCTGACACCGAAATCCCTGCTGCGTCATAAACTGGCCATCTCGACCCTGGAAGATCTGGCGGAAGGTTCGTTCCAGACCGTTATCCCGGAAATCGATGCCCAGGATCCAAAAGACGTGGGTCGCATCATTCTGTGTAGCGGCAAGGTCTACTACGACCTGTTGGAAAAACGCCGTGCCGAAGGTCGTGACGACATCGCCATCGTGCGTATCGAGCAGCTGTACCCATTCCCTGAGGACGACCTGATCGAAGTCCTGGCTCCGTACAAAAACGTCAAACACATCGTTTGGTGTCAGGAAGAGCCGATGAACCAGGGTGCCTGGTACTGCAGCCAGCATCACATGCGTCGCATCATCAGCGGTCACAACAAGTCGCTCGTACTCGAGTACGCGGGCCGTGACGCTTCTGCTGCTCCAGCTTGTGGTTATGCATCGATGCACGCTGAGCAGCAGGAAAAACTGCTGCAAGATGCCTTTACTGTTTAACGCCTTCGCGCACCTGAAACCGAATTTAAGGAACCACAGATAATGGCTATCGAGATCAAAGCCCCCACTTTCCCGGAATCGGTTGCCGATGGCACCGTTGCCACCTGGCACAAGCAACCGGGCGACGCCGTCAAGCGTGACGAGCTGATCGTTGACATCGAGACCGACAAGGTCGTGCTGGAAGTTCTGGCCACCGCTGACGGCGTGCTGGGCGCTATCGTCAAGAACGAAGGCGACACCGTTCTGTCCGACGAAGTCCTGGGCTCCATCGTTGAAGGCGGCGCCGCTGCCGCTGCTCCTGCTGCCGCCGCCGCTCCGGCCGCTGCCGCTGCTGCCCCGGCTGCTGCCGATGGCGAAGACGATCCAATCGCTGCTCCTGCCGCGCGCAAGCTGGCTGAAGAAAACGGTATCAACATCGCTTCCGTTGCCGGTACCGGCAAAGGCGGCCGTGTGACCAAGGAAGACGTGGTCGCTGCTGTTGCCGCGAAGAAAGCCGCTCCGGCTGCCGCGCCTGCCAAGGCTCCGGCTCCTGCCGCTGCTGCTCCGGTCTTCGCTGCCGGTGATCGCGTCGAGAAGCGCGTGCCTATGACCCGCCTGCGTGCCAAGGTTGCCGAGCGTCTGGTTGAAGCCCAGTCGAACATGGCGATGCTGACCACCTTCAACGAAGTCGACATGACTGAAGTCATGGCCCTGCGTTCGAAGTACAAGGACCTGTTCGAGAAGTCCCACAATGGCGTACGCCTGGGCTTCATGTCGTTCTTCGTCAAGGCCGCCACCGAAGCCCTGAAGCGCTTCCCGGCTGTCAACGCCTCGATCGACGGTTCCGACATCGTCTACCACGGCTACGCCGACATCGGTGTTGCGGTCTCCAGCGACCGTGGCCTGGTGGTTCCGGTTCTGCGTAACGCCGAACTGATGAGCCTGGCCGAAATCGAAGGCGGCATCGCCACCTTCGGCAAGAAGGCCCGTGACGGCAAGCTGTCGATGGAAGAGATGACCGGTGGTACTTTCACCATCACCAACGGTGGTACTTTCGGTTCGATGATGTCGACCCCGATCGTCAACCCGCCACAAGCCGCGATCCTGGGCATGCACAACATTCTGCAGCGTCCTATGGCGATCAACGGTCAAGTGGTCATCCGTCCGATGATGTACCTGGCGCTGTCCTACGATCACCGCCTGATCGACGGTAAAGAAGCCGTGACGTTCCTGGTGACCATCAAGAACCTGCTGGAAGACCCGGCTCGTCTGCTCCTGGACATCTAAAAAGCAGCTGCATGCTGCAAGCGGGAAGCGTCGCGCCCCAGGGCAAGAGGCTTCAAGCTTGTGGCTGCAGCTTCTAGCTTGCCGTTAAAAGGAACCTTTTATGACTCAGAAATTCGACGTGGTAGTGATTGGCGCGGGCCCAGGCGGTTATGTCGCCGCAATCAAGGCCGCACAACTCGGTTTCACCACCGCTTGCATCGAGAAGTACACCGATAAAGAGGGCAAGCTGGCCCTCGGTGGTACTTGCCTGAACGTCGGTTGCATTCCTTCCAAGGCGCTGCTGGACAGCTCCTGGAAATTCCACGAAGCCCAGGACGGTTTTGCCATCCACGGTATCAACCACGCTGGCGTGACCATGGATGTACCCGCCATGGTGGGTCGCAAGGCCAACATCGTCAAAGGCCTGACCAGCGGTGTTGCCACCCTGTTCAAAGCCAATGGCGTCACTTCGATCCAGGGCCACGGCAAACTGCTGGCCGGCAAGAAAGTCGAAGTCACCAAGCCTGACGGTTCGGTTGAAGTGATCGAAGCCGAAAACGTGATCCTGGCTCCGGGCTCGCGTCCGATCGACATTCCACCGGCTCCGGTCGACCAGAATGTGATCGTCGACTCCACCGGCGCTCTGGAATTCCAATCCGTACCAAAACGCCTGGGCGTGATCGGCGCTGGCGTCATCGGCCTGGAACTGGGTTCGGTATGGTCGCGCCTGGGTGCGCAAGTGACTGTCCTGGAAGCCCTGGACACTTTCCTGATGGCAGCCGACACCGCTGTTTCCAAGGAAGCGCTGAAAACCCTGACCAAGCAAGGCCTGGACATCAAGCTGGGCGCTCGCGTGACCGGCTCCAAGGTCAACGGCGAAGAAGTCGTGGTCACCTACACCGACGCCAATGGCGAGCAGACCATCACTTTCGACAAGCTGATCGTTGCCGTTGGTCGCCGCCCGGTGACCACCGACCTGCTGGCCGCCGATTGCGGCGTGACCCTCGACGAGCGCGGTTTCGTGCACGTTGACGATCACTGCGCTACCACCGTACCGGGCGTCTACGCCATCGGTGACGTGGTGCGCGGCATGATGCTGGCTCACAAGGCCTCGGAAGAGGGCATCATGGTTGCCGAGCGCATCAAGGGCCACAAAGCCCAGATGAACTATGACCTGATCCCTTCGGTTATCTATACTCACCCGGAAATTGCATGGGTCGGTAAAACCGAGCAGGCCTTGAAAGCTGAAGGCGTTGAAGTTAACGTCGGCACCTTCCCGTTCGCCGCCAGCGGCCGTGCCATGGCAGCCAACGACACCGGTGGTTTCGTCAAAGTCATCGCCGATGCCAAGACTGACCGCGTATTGGGCGTCCACGTGATTGGCCCAAGCGCTGCGGAACTGGTTCAGCAAGGTGCGATCGGCATGGAATTCGGCACCAGCGCCGAAGACCTGGGCATGATGGTTTTCTCCCATCCGACCCTGTCCGAAGCCCTGCACGAAGCAGCTCTGGCTGTGAATGGCACTGCCATCCACATTGCCAACCGCAAGAAACGCTAAGCAATAATAAGAAACCACGGCGGTTGGCCCGTCGTGAGCCTTGTGCGCAAGACTCACCGCGGAATATCCGCTGGACTCGACCTCTCGAGGTAGCGCCACACACTGGACCGGGGCCCAGGCTCCGGGTTCAGGTGTGGCGCTGGTTTTGAGAGTAGCGGTCACAGGTGGTGCGGCACTCAATCTTGAGCGCAGCGCCGAATGCGCAGTACCTAACGAAGACGGTAAAAAGCATGAATCTTCACGAGTATCAGGGTAAGCAGCTGTTCGCTGAATACGGCCTGCCAGTATCCAAAGGCTACGCGGTAGACACCCCGGAAGAAGCAGCAGAAGCTTGCGACAAAATCGGCGGCTCCGAGTGGGTTGTCAAAGCCCAGGTTCACGCCGGTGGTCGCGGTAAAGCGGGCGGCGTTAAGCTGGTTCGCAGCAAAGAAGACGCTAAGGCATTCGCTCAGCAGTGGTTGGGCAAGCGTCTGGTGACCTATCAGACTGACGCCAATGGTCAGCCTGTCACCAAGATCCTGGTTGAATCGTGCACTGATATCGCTAAAGAGCTGTACCTGGGCGCTGTCGTTGACCGTTCGAGCCGTCGCATCGTGTTCATGGCTTCCACCGAAGGTGGCGTGGACATCGAGAAAATCGCTCACGACACTCCAGAAAAAATTCTCAAGGCCACTATCGATCCACTGGTTGGCGCTCAGCCATTCCAGGGTCGCGAGCTGGCTTTCCAACTGGGTCTGGAAGGCAAGCAAGTTGCCCAGTTCGCCAAGATCTTCGTAGGTCTGGCCAAACTGTTCCAGGATCACGATCTGGCCCTGCTGGAAGTGAACCCGCTGGTGATCAAGGCCGACGGCGATCTGCACTGCCTGGACGCGAAGATCAACATCGACGCCAACGCCATGTACCGTCAGCCTAAGCTGAAAACCTTCCACGATCCGTCCCAGGACGATCCGCGCGAAGCCCACGCTGCCAAGTTCGAACTGAACTACGTAGCTCTGGAAGGCAACATCGGCTGCATGGTCAACGGTGCCGGCCTGGCCATGGGTACCATGGACATCGTCAACCTGCACGGCGGCAAGCCAGCCAACTTCCTCGACGTAGGTGGTGGTGCTACCAAAGAGCGCGTGACCGAAGCCTTCAAGATCATCCTGTCCGACACCAACGTCGCTGCAGTACTGGTCAACATCTTCGGCGGCATCGTTCGTTGCGACATGATTGCCGAGGGCATCATCGGCGCCGTGAAAGAAGTCGGCGTGAAAATCCCGGTTGTTGTTCGCCTTGAAGGCAACAACGCTGAACTGGGCGCTAAAGTACTGGCAGAAAGCGGCTTGAACATCATCGCTGCTACCAGCCTGACCGACGCTGCTCAACAAGTTGTCAAAGCTGCGGAGGGCAAATAATGAGCGTCCTGATCAATAAAGACACCAAAGTTATCTGCCAGGGCATTACCGGTTCGCAAGGTAGTTTCCACACCCAGCAAGCCATCGAATACGGCACCAAGATGGTTGGCGGCGTAACTCCTGGCAAAGGCGGCACCGAGCACCTGGGCCTGCCAGTGTTCAACACCGTGAAAGACGCTGTAGCTGCCACTGGCGCCACCGCCAGCGTGATCTACGTTCCAGCTCCTTTCTGCAAGGACTCGATCCTGGAAGCGGCCTTCGGCGGCATCAAGCTGATCGTCTGCATCACCGAAGGCATTCCTACCCTGGACATGCTGGACGCCAAGGTTAAGTGCGACGAGCTGGGTGTTACCCTGATCGGCCCTAACTGCCCAGGCGTGATCACCCCAGGCGAATGCAAGATCGGCATCATGCCAGGTCACATTCACTTGCCAGGCAAGGTCGGTATCGTTTCCCGTTCCGGCACCCTGACCTATGAAGCTGTTAAGCAGACTACTGACGCCGGTTTCGGTCAGTCCACCTGCGTCGGCATCGGTGGTGACCCGATCCCGGGTTCGAACTTCATCGACATCCTGAAGCTGTTCCAGGAAGACCCGAAGACCGAAGCGATCGTGATGATCGGTGAGATCGGCGGTTCGGCTGAAGAAGAAGCGGCTGCCTACATCAAGGCTCACGTGACCAAGCCGGTTGTTTCCTACATCGCTGGTGTGACTGCTCCTCCGGGCAAGCGCATGGGCCATGCTGGCGCAATCATCTCCGGCGGCAAAGGCACTGCAGACGAGAAATTCGCTGCTCTGCAAGACGCAGGCGTGAAAACCGTGCGTTCGCTGGCAGACATCGGCAAGGCCCTGGCCGAGCTGACCGGTTGGGCTGTCAAGTAAGCCTCGCGCTTAGCTGACGCTTCAACCACAAAGGCCACCTTCGGGTGGCCTTTGTGCTTTCTGCCGTAGGAGATCTGCATCCTGCACAGAGCTTGGGGGAAATATAATTTCAAAAATGCGACATCATTCTGTCGCATATCGGATAGTTCGCCCTGGAACAGTGCGCTTGTCTTACCGATTCTGTAATCTAGCCGCCTCTTTTTGCGTCTGCTGCCCACAAGGTCGCTGCGCGCTAAACGGGTCAGTCTTATACGGACTGACAGCATTTCCCTCACCCATAAGGGAAATCCCTCTCTAAATTCCGATTCAGTAGTGTGGTATTTCCTTAATGAAAGTGTTGAAAGGTCAGGACATCCTGGCACTCGGCTTTATGACTTTTGCCCTGTTCGTCGGGGCCGGCAACATCATTTTCCCGCCCATCGTCGGCCTGCAGTCCGGACCCAATGTCTGGATGGCGGCGCTGGGCTTCCTGATCACCGCGGTCGGTCTGCCGGTGATCACCGTGGTTGCCCTGGCCAAGGTCGGCGGTGCCATGGACGCGCTGAGCACGCCTATCGGCAAGCTGGCCGGTGGCTTGCTGGCAGCGGTCTGCTACCTGGCGGTAGGCCCGCTTTTCGCCACGCCACGTACCGCTACCGTGTCCTTTGAAGTGGGCCTGGCGCCGCTGACCGGCGAAAGCCCGCTGGCGCTGTTCCTCTACAGTTCGGCGTACTTCCTGCTGGTGTTCTTCATCTCCCTGTACCCGGGTCGCCTGCTGGACACCGTCGGACGCTTCCTGGCGCCGCTGAAGATCATCGCCCTGGCTGTACTGGGCATCGCGGCCTTTGCCTTGCCTGCCGGCGACATCGGCACCGCTACTCCCGAGTACGTTGCAGCGCCGTTCTCCCAGGGCTTCATCAATGGTTACCTGACCATGGATACCCTGGGCGCGCTGGTGTTCGGCATCGTCATCGTCAATGCCATCCGTTCCCGCGGGGTCGAGTCGCCTCGGCTCATTACTCGTTATGCCGTGATCGCCGGCCTGATCGCCGGGGTCGGCCTGGCGCTGGTCTACGTCAGCCTGTTCCGCCTGGGCTCGGGCAGCCATGAAGTGGCCGCCGGTGCCAGCAACGGCGCCGCGGTATTGCACGCCTATGTGCAGCACACCTTCGGTTCCCTGGGCAGCGGCTTCCTCGCGGTACTGATTTCCCTGGCCTGCCTGGTAACCGCCGTGGGCCTGACCTGCGCCTGCGCCGAGTACTTCAGCCGTGTCCTGCCGCTGTCCTACAAGACGCTGGTGGTGATCCTCGCGGCGTTCTCGCTGCTGGTATCGAACCTGGGCCTGACCAAGCTGATCGCATTTTCGATCCCTGTGCTGACCGCGATTTACCCGCCGTGCATCGCCCTGGTGGCCCTGAGCTTCTGCAAGGACTTCTGGCAGGATCAGCGCCGTATCGTCGGCCCGGTGATGCTGGTGTCCTTCGTCTTCGGCCTGATCGATGCCCTCAAGGGCGCGGGCCTGGCCGGCTGGATGCCAACCCAGCTGTCGCACTTGCCGCTGAGCGAGCAGGGCCTGGCGTGGCTGGTGCCGTCGGTGATCGTGCTGGTGGTGGCAGTGATCTGCGATCGCCTGCTGGGCAAGCGCAGCGAAGCCCTGGCCTGACCTGAAGTTGCTGGCCCAGGGCCGCCACAAGCGGCCCCGAGCCTGCTAAAAAAATGCCCCGCATCGATGGATGCGGGGCATTTTTTATGGCCGCACCGCGGTGTCTTTTTCCCCTGCGGGGCGTCGAAGCTGTGCCCTTTGCTTTTGTCCTCTGCCAACGCCTTACAGGAATTTGCATGTCGTTCGTTCAAGCCAACCTGATCCATTTACTGGCCGCCCTATGGTTCGTCGTCTGCTGGGGTGGCTATACCCGCTACGCCAGTTGGAAGGGCAGGGACACCGCGTGCCTGGCCAGTGTCCTGCACCTGTATCGCGAGGACTGGATGCGCCGCATGCTGCTGCGGGACAACCGCATCGCCGATGCCAGCGTGATCGGTAACCTGGAGCGCAATGCCTCGTTCTTCGCATCCAGCACCTTGATCATCCTGGCGGGCATCCTCACCGTGCTGGGCGCCTCGGAGCGTGCAGTGTCGCTGTTGGCGGACATCCCCATGGTCCAGCAGGCGTCCCAGGGCATGTCGGAAATCAAGCTGCTGTGCCTGGCACTGGTGTTCGTCTATGCCTTCTTTACCTTCAGCTGGTGCATGCGCCAGTACAACTTTGCCGCAGTGCTGGTGGGGTCGGCGCCAATGATTGGCGAGCGTCATGTTTCCGAGCAGGAGCGCAAGGCTTTTGCATCGCGAGCGGCGCGGGTAATTTCCATGGCGGCCAACCAGTTCAACTTCGGATTGCGTTCCTATTACTTCGGCATGACCATGCTGGCCTGGTTCGTCAGCCCCTGGTTATTCATGCTGATGAGCGCGGGTGTGGTGTTTGTCCTGTATCGGCGGGAGTTCCACTCCGATGTACTTGAGGTCATGGTCTATACACCGACAGAACAACCTGTGGTCGATAGCCCCAAAGATGCAGCCTGAGCGGTGATGGCTGATCGATTGAACGGTTGAAAGGAGTTGGCCAATGAGCAGTTCGCGTGCCCTGAAGTACCTGTGCCTGGGGGTCTTCCTGTTATCGGGCTGCAGGGCGCAAACCCTGTATCTGAATGGCGAAGCCCAGGGCAGGGTGGTAGATGCATTGAGCGGCATGCCGATCGCCGGGGCCAAGGGCGCCTTGTGTGGTGCACAGTTCCTGACGGCCGATGACGGGAGCTTCAAGGTCGAAGCGGCAACTGACTGGGAATGGGTCATGCTGCTGGCCGGGCGTTCGCCGCAGGACATCCCGCACCCTTGTTTCATGAGTATCGCGGCAGCGGATTACCAGACCCGCCAATGGCTGGCGCCGTTTACCGCCCACTATGACTTTCCCATCAGGTTGCTGCCCATTTCCAGCCCCTTGCACTATGCACTGGAGCCCTCAGGCAATGAATCGGCGCCAGGGCAACCGTTGCAGGCAGAGCCCCGCCAGGACGAATTGTTCCTGGGGGCAGGCGGCTGATCTTCAACGCTTAGTTGCTTGCCCGGCAACTAAGCACTGTTGTATTGAGCGACTGTTTTACGAGCAGGAAAAAGCCCGCACTTGGCGGGCTTTGTTCTTTGTTGCGCTAAAACCGACTTAGTTGGTTTTAGGAGCTGCTTCCTTGGCGCTTTCTTCAGCAGCGGCCTTGTTGGATTCAGCCTGATCTTTGGCTGCTTCGGCGTTTTCTTTTGCCGCGTCGTTCACTTTATCCTGAGCTTCGTTCATTTTCTGTTGGGCTTGCTCAGCATGTTGATTGGCATCTTGAGCTTTGTCCTCGGATTTTTTGTCGCAGGCGGCCAGACCGAGGGAGGCGGTCAGCATCAGGGCAATAGCTAAAGTCTTACGCATGGGGTGTTTCTCCTTAGTGAAGATATCTACTGGCCTTTCGATCATGGCCTTGTGATTTAAGTTCCTTGAGACTCACAGATATATTAAGTCCTCATTTCATGGAACTTTTGCCTGCTTCATTCAACGCACATTCCCGACAATAAAAAGAGATAAATCCCATGGCGCAAAACCCTATTACTGAGCGTGCGGCGCGCTTTCTTTCCGCCTTGCGCCACTGCCAGGTGCTGGGCATCCGGGTACATAGCGCCTCTGAAGAGGGCCTGACCCTGACCTTGCCCTACAGTCCGCAGATTGTCGGCGACCCGCAAACCGGGATCATTCACGGCGGTGCCTTGACCACGCTGATGGACAGCGCCTGTGGCATGGCCACGCTTTGCGTGCTGCCGGAGTTCGAGGTGTGTCCGACCCTGGACCTGCGCATAGACTATATGCATCCGGCGGTCCCTCATCATGACGTGCACGGCTTTGCCCAGTGTTACCGGGTCACCACCGATGTGATCTTTACCCGCGGCTTTGCCTATCAGGATGATCCCGAGCGCCCCGTGGCTCATGTAGTCGGCACGTTCATGCGCATGGGCCGGGGGCTCAAGGGCAGCCGCGGGCTTGCCAGCTCGATCAAGGGGGAGCGGGCATGAGCACGGACCTTCGAGCACTCCTGGAGCAGGCTCGCCAGCAGGGCGATTACACCGCGTTGCTGGAGCAGATCCCCTACGCGAAGCTGATTGGCATCGAGTGCACGCAACTGGGAGATGAACTGCTGTTTCGCCTGCCGGCCAACAAGGACAATATCGGCAACCCTCTGCTTCCAGCCCTGCACGGTGGAGTGATCGCCGGTTTCATGGAACTGGCGGCCGCCTTGCATTTGCTGATTCTCACCGGCTCGCCCGGGGTGCCGAAAATCATCGACTTTTCCCTCGACTACCTGCGCGCCGGGCAGTTTCGCGACACCTTTGCCCGCTGCCAGGTGTGCCGGCAGGGCAGGAGGGTGGCCAATGTCGCCATCACCGCCTGGCAGAGCACTGCCGAGGAGTCGATTGCCACCGCTCGCGCACATTTCAAGATCGAAGAGAGCACCGGCCCTTGAAATCCAGCGAGCGACCCCCACTTTCATGTCATCCCGCCGCTCTCCGCTCCCGGAGCGCGGCCAATGCCATCTGATTGGAGTTTGATGACCATGAGTGTGGAAACTCAAAAGGAAACCCTGGGCTTCCAGACCGAGGTAAAGCAACTGCTGCACCTCATGATCCATTCGCTGTATTCCAACAAGGAAATCTTCCTTCGCGAATTGATCTCGAACGCCTCTGACGCCGTCGACA
Organism: Pseudomonas sp. MWU349; assembly: GCF_017947325.1. Classification (NCBI taxonomy): domain Bacteria; kingdom Pseudomonadati; phylum Pseudomonadota; class Gammaproteobacteria; order Pseudomonadales; family Pseudomonadaceae; genus Pseudomonas; species Pseudomonas sp. MWU349. The sequence continues at coordinate 196,827 of NZ_JAFEVP010000008.1, forward strand.
AATTGCGCTTCGAAGCCCTGTCCAAGCCCGAGTTGCTGGAAGGTGGCGCCGAACTGAAAATCCGTGTGAGCTTCGACAAGGACGCGAAAACCGTCACCCTCGAAGACAACGGTATCGGCATGAGCCGAGAAGATGTGATCACCCACCTGGGGACCATCGCCAAATCCGGCACCGCCGATTTCATGAAGAACCTCACTGGCGACCAGAAGAAGGATTCGCACCTGATCGGTCAGTTCGGTGTCGGCTTCTACTCCGCCTTTATCGTGGCCGACCAGGTTGAAGTGTTCAGCCGCCGTGCCGGCCTGCCTGCCAGCGAAGGCGTGCACTGGTCTTCCAAGGGCGAGGGCGAGTTTGAAGTTGCGACCATCGACAAGGCCGAGCGCGGTACCCGCATCGTCCTGCACCTGAAATCCGGTGAAGACGAGTTCGCCGATGGCTGGCGCCTGCGCAACATCATCAAGAAGTATTCCGACCACATCGCGCTGCCGATCGAGCTGCCCAAAGAAGCCGCTGCCGCTGAAGGCGAAGAGAAACCTGCGCTGGAGTGGGAAACCGTCAACCGCGCCAGTGCCCTGTGGACCCGTCCGCGTACCGAGATCAAGGACGAGGAATACCAGGAGTTCTACAAGCACATCGCCCATGACTTCGAAAACCCGCTGAGCTGGAGCCACAACAAGGTCGAAGGCAAGCTGGAGTACAGCTCGCTGCTCTACGTCCCGGCTCGCGCGCCGTTCGACCTGTACCAGCGTGAAGCGCCCAAGGGCCTCAAGCTCTACGTGCAGCGCGTGTTCGTCATGGACCAGGCCGAGTCGTTCCTGCCGCTGTACCTGCGCTTCATCAAGGGCGTGGTGGATTCCAACGACCTGTCGCTGAACGTCTCGCGGGAAATCCTGCAGAAAGACCCGATCATCGACTCGATGAAGTCGGCGTTGACCAAGCGTGTCCTCGACATGCTGGAGAAACTGGCGAAGAACGAGCCCGAGCAATACAAGGGCTTCTGGAAGAACTTCGGCCAGGTGATGAAGGAAGGCCCGGCCGAAGACTTCGCCAACAAGGAGAAGATCGCCGGCCTGTTGCGCTTCGCCTCTACCCAGGGCGACGATGGCGAGCAGAATGTCTCCTTGGCCGACTACCTGGCTCGCGCCAAGGAAGGCCAGGACAAGATCTACTTCCTCACCGGCGAATCCTACGCCCAGGTGAAGAACAGCCCGCACCTGGAAGTCTTCCGCAAGAAAGGCATCGAAGTGCTGCTGCTCACCGACCGTATCGACGAGTGGCTGATGAGCTACCTCAACGAGTTCGACGGCAAGAGCTTTGTCGACGTGGCGCGCGGTGACCTGGACCTGGGCAACCTCGACTCCGAAGAGGACAAGAAGGCTGCCGAGGAAGTCGCCAAGACCAAGGAAGGCCTGGTTGAGCGGATCAAGACCGCCCTGGGCGAGAGCGTCAGCGAAGTGCGGGTTTCCCACCGCCTGACCGACTCGCCGGCGATCCTGGCCATTGGCGAGCAGGACCTGGGGCTGCAAATGCGTCAGATCCTTGAAGCCAGCGGGCAGAAGGTTCCGGATTCCAAGCCGATCTTCGAGTTCAACCCGACTCACCCGCTGATCGAGAAACTCGATGGCGAGCAGAGCGAAGAGCGCTTTGGCGACCTGTCGCACATTCTCTTCGATCAGGCGGCCCTGGCGGCCGGTGACAGCTTGAAGGATCCGGCGGCCTATGTGCGCCGGCTGAACAAGCTGCTGGTGGAGCTGTCGGTTTAACCACGTTGCAAGAAAAACCCGCTTCGGCGGGTTTTTTCATTCTGGTGTCCCCCTACTGGAGAAGATGAGTCATGAGTCAAATCACAGTGCGTTCCGTGGTCTATCAGATCGATGGCCAGCCCTATGAAGGCCGCCTGGCCTTCGATGCCGCCCATAAAGCTGCGCGCCCGGGGTTGCTGATGGCGCCGAACTGGATGGGTGTCAGCGCCGGAGCGGAGAAGATCGCCGAGGCGGTGGCGGCCAAGGGTTATGTGGTGCTGATCGCCGATCTGTATGGCCAGTCGCTGCGCCCCGGCGATGCGAGCCAGGCCGGTGCGGCGATGATGCCGCTCAAGGATGATCGCGCTCTATTGCGCAAGCGCATGCAGGCGGCCTTTGCGGCCTTGCAGAGCCAGGGTGAAGCAGCAGTGGACACCTCCAGGCTGGCCACCTTCGGCTTCTGCTTTGGCGGCTGCTGCGCCCTGGAACTGGCCCGCAGTGGCGCGCCAGTGAAGGCGGCGGTGTCGTTCCACGGCACCCTGGACACCCCCAACCCTGCCGATGCCAACAATATCAAGGGCTCGGTACTGGTGCTGCACGGCGCGGCGGACCCGTTCGTGGCCAAGGAGCAACTGCCGGCCTTCGAAGCGGAAATGGACGCCGCGGGAGTGGACTGGCAACTGGTCAGCTACGGTGGCGCGGTGCATTCCTTCACCGACACCCACGCCAACCTGCCGGGCAAGATGATGTACGACGCCAAGACCTCGGCCCGTGCCTTCGCCACCATGCATTACCTGTTGGACGAAGTCTTTAGCGGCTGACCCACCGACCCTGATCCCGTAGGAGCTGGCTTGCCAGCGAAGGCGTCAGTGAGAGCAACGCCAGACTCACGGGCCTGTTCGCCGGCAAACCGGCCCCTACCGATCAGTGGCGGGAGGGCGGCAATTCGATGCGCTCGCTTTCTCCCGGCACTTGCGGCCAGTCCCCGGCGGCCCAGCGTTTGCGAGCTTGATCGATCAACAGTGGATCGCTGGCGACGAAGTTCCAGTTGATCCGCCGCGGGCCGTCCAGGGCGGCGCCGCCGATCAGCACCGCGTGGCAATCGCTCTCGGCGAACAGCGTGGCGTTCTCCCCCTCTGGCAATACCACCAGCGAGTGCACGGGCAATGGCTCGCCGTCCAGTTGTGCCTCGCCGTCCAGGACATACAGCGCGCGCTGTTGATGCTCGGTGGGAATCAGCAGGCTGGTGGCGGTCTGCAGCCGCAGCTCGGCATACAGGGTGGGGGAGAGCACCGGCACCGGCGACTGCAGGCAGAAACCGCTGCCGGCAATCATCCGAATGCTTACCCCCAGATTGTCGCTCACTGGCAGGCTGCTGGCCGGGTGATGGCTGTAGTGCCCCGGGCCCTGCTCCTGTTCTTTGGGCGAGGCCAGCCAGACCTGCAGGCCGTGCATGGCAAACCCCTGGGCCTGCAAGGGCGCTGGCGTGCGCTCGACATGGGCGATGGCGCTGCCGGCGGTCATCCAGCTGACGTCCCCGGCGCCCACGATCTGGTCGGAGCCCAGGCTGTCCTTGTGCTGGATCTGCCCGTCGAACAGGTAGGTCAGGGTGGACAGGCCGATATGCGGATGCTGGCGGATATTCATGCCCTTGCCCGGCGGGTAGCGGGTTTCCAGCATGTGGTCGAAGAACACGAAAGGCCCGACACTGCGGCACTGGGCCGAAGGCAGGGGGCGCAGGATGGGTTGGCCTTCAACGTCCTCGGCACGGGGACGGATCACGAGGGGAGAGTTCATGGCGGATTCCAGGCTGATCGGGTTATGCCCGGGAGCATAACCCGCTTGTGCCCGCCTTGCCGCTACTGGCTGAAGGCGCCTTCGGAGAGGTGGGTTTCGATGCTGACTTCGCTGGTGGTCATCAGCTTGTGGATCGGGCAACGGTCGGCCACCCGGTGCAGCTCATCACGCTGGGCATCGGTGAGCACGCCCTTGAGGGTCAGTTTCACATGCAGGGCGTACTTGCCTTTCTGCTCTTCGCTGTTGTCGTGCTTGATCTCCACCGTGACCCCGGTCAGCGGGATGTTCTTCTTCTGCGCGTAGAGCTTGAGGGTCAGGGCCTTGCAGGCGCCCAGGGCGGCATCGAAGTAGTCATGGGGCTCGGGGGCGGTGCCTTCGCCACCAGCGGACTTGGGCAGGTCGGTGAACAACTGATGATCGTCGACCTGGATGCTGTGGCGGAAACCTTCGCTGGACTCGGTATTGACGGTGATGGTCATGGCAAACCTCAGGCAGTGATGAATAAGGATCAGGCTATAAGGGTGCTGAAGTTATAGAGCATATTGAAGCGCGGGCGTTCCCCTTTTTCTGAACCTGCGGCTCGGGGTCGCGGTCTATTCTGCTTCGATCCATGGGAGGCGGCCCGGTGCACTGGAACCCCGTTCAAGCAAGCTGTTTGTGGGCGCTGCTCATGCTGCCGCTGGTGGTGGCCCAGGCGCGTGACTATGTGTACAGCGACGCGCACCTGCATTACGTGGACTTCTTCCAGGAAACCGAGGGCATGGAAGCCTTGCTCAAGGCCATGGACGACAACCGCATCGAGCAGGTGATGATTGCCGGGATTCCGGTGGCCAAGAAATGGCACGAGGATGAGCCCAAACGCCCGCGCTATTACGCCGGGGACGATGCTGCGGCCTACTGGTACAGCGCCACCGATGTGCTGGTGGCCGCCGCGGTGAAAAAGCTGCCGGCCGAGCAGCGCCGGCGCTTTCATCCGTTCCTTTCGGGGTTCAACCCCAACGACAAGAATTCCGCGGCGCATATCCAGCGCATGCTCGATCTCGACCCGGGGCTGTGGCAGGGCATCGGCGAGGTCTTCACCCGGCACGACGATCTCACCGCGCTGACCGCCGGCGACACGCCGCGGGCCAATAACGAGGCGATGACCAAGGTCTATCACCTGGCGGCCGAGAACGACCTGCCGGTCATGCTGCACGCCAATATCACCTCCAAGCGCGAGCGCAATCCGTTGTACCTGGCGGAAATCGAAGAGCCGCTGCGCAATCACCCCCATACACGTTTTATCTGGGCCCATGCCGGCACCAGTGCCGAGATCCATCGTCACCAGACCCGGCTGGAGTTCTTGCTGCCGACCCTGGCGCGGCTGCTGGAGAGCTACCCCAACCTGTACATCGACCTGTCCTGGAGCCTGCTCACGCCCTATTTGCTGGATAAGCAGGGCAACCCTGACCCGGCCTGGCTGCAGCTGGTGGAGCGCTTCCCGGAGCGCTTCATGCTGGGCTCGGACGTGGTTGGGCGCTTCAACAAACTGGGGAGCGAGCTGCGGGGGTTCGATGGCTTTCTTGACGCCTTGCCGCAGGCGGTGGCACGCAAGGTGGCCCATGACAATTTCCTCGCCATCCTTCCCGCCAACCATCGTCCCTAGCAGGCGCCAGACTGTCATCAGCCTGTCATGCCTGCTTCATAAGCTCGCGCCATCTCAATCAAGGAGCGCGATATGCACCTCACTCGTTTAAGCGCACTGGCGGCGCTGATGATCTTCAGTGGCCTGGCCAGCGCCGAAGTCCGTGTCGAAGGGCCGGTGGAATACGGCGTGTTCGAAGGGCCCAAGGCCGAGCTGCAATCGGGGGAGCGGGTACTGCGCCGCAGCAACGAGAAGATCCAGCAGACGTCCGTGGTGCCCGCCAGGCTGGGGACCAAGTTCGGCATGCGTTACCAGTTGCTGGGCAAGGTGGCCGAAGATCAGCCCCTGACTCTTCTTTACCTGACGCCGGGCATCCGTACGCCGGACGGGGTACGCCATGACAAGTTCGAAATCACTCAGAAACTGGTGCCCAACGCTCCCCAGGATGTAATGGCCTACGAGTTCACCGAAAGCCATGAAGTGGTCCCGGGCGAGTGGCGTTTCATGGTCTTCCAGGGCGACCGATTGTTGGCAGAACAGCGATTTTCTGTGCGCTGAATCGTTTTACGCCCAAGTATTGGAGTGCTAGGGCGTTTTGATATCACGTTTTTGTCTTACGCAATTTTCCAATGGCCCGATACCGTCTAAGAGCACCCTGCTGCAAGTTCTTGCAGCGCTCTAGGAAGGAGCCAGAGGAATGAGTCTTAGAAGTCTGAACATTGCGCTACGGGCGAGCCTGGGTTTCGGCTTGCTGGCGCTGATGGTGTTTGCCCTGGGGGCATTCGCCTTGATGCAGATGGGCAATATGCGCCAGCAGTCCGATGAAGTGGAAAGCAATTGGCTGCCCAGCGTGATGTCCGTAGGGGAAATGAACCAGGACCTGCTGCGCATTCGCGCCCTGACCCTGCGGCTGTTGATTAATCGCGACCCGCAGGCAATCACCCAGAACGAAAACAAGATCAACGAGATCAAGAGTGTCCTGGGGGTTGCCCAGAGCCGCTACGAATCCTTGATCCTCCTGCCTCAGGAGCGGGTCCTGTTCGACCGCTTCAAGACTATCGAGAAGCAGTATCTGCAACGCCAGGAGCGGGTCATGCAGCTCTCCAGCCAGAACCAGCTGGAGGAAGCGGTCAAGGTGGTCAATGGCGAAATGAACCAGCTGGCCGATGAGATGGCCGCGACCCTGCACGAGCTGGTGGAGTTGAACAAGCAAAGCGCGACCCATGCCACCGATCTGGCCCAGGCGGTGTTCAGCAAGTCGCGGGTATGGGTGATCGGCATGATCGCCCTGTCGGCGCTGGTGACCATCGGCCTGGCCCTGTTGTTGACCCGTAGCATCGTCCTGCCTCTGGCGCAGTCGTTGAATGTGGCTGAAGTGGTGGCCGGCGGCGATCTGACCGGCACTATCACGGTGACCGGCAGGGACGAGCCGGCGCGCCTGCTGCACGCGCTCAAGGCCATGCAGCACAGCCTGCGGGAAACCATCCGGCGCATCTCCGATTCATCCAGCCAGCTGGCCTCGGCCTCGGAAGAACTCAGTTGTGTCACCGAGGATGCGACCCGTGGCCTGCATCAGCAGAGCCTGGAGATCGAACAGGCGGCCACGGCGGTAAACCAGATGACCGCAGCGGTGGAGGAGGTGGCCAGTAACGCAGTGGCCACGTCCGAAGCCTCGCGGGAGTCCGACCGCATCGCCCAGCACGGGCGCGAGCAGGTGCACCAGACGGTGCTCTCGATCGAGTCGCTGGCTCAGGACGTGACGGCCAATGCCAGCCAGGTGGAGGATCTGGCGCAGAAGGTCTATGGCATCAGCAAGGTGCTGGAGGTGATCCGTTCCATTGCCGAGCAGACCAACCTGCTGGCGTTGAACGCGGCCATCGAGGCGGCACGGGCTGGTGATGCGGGACGCGGGTTTGCAGTGGTGGCCGATGAAGTCCGGGCCCTGGCTCATCGGACCCAGCAGTCGACCCAGGAAATCGAGCAGATGATCGGCGGTATCCAGAAGGGTACCGACCAGGCCGTCAGTTCCATGCAGCAGAGCAACAGCCGCGCCCATTCGACCCTGGAGGTGGCCAAGGCGGCAGGACAGGCGCTGGAGGAAATCGCATCGGCCTTCACCCAGATCAATGAGCGCAACATCGTCATTGCCAGCGCCTCGGAGCAGCAGGCGGCAGTGGCGCGGGAGGTGGACCGCAACCTGATGAACATCCGCGACCTGGCCTTGCAGACCTCCGCCGGGGCCAATCAGACCAGTGCGGCCAGCCAGGAGTTGTCGCGCCTGGCGGTGGACCTGAACAGCATGGTGGCGCGTTTCTCGGTCTGAGCCTTCTGGCGGGCGAAAAAAAGCCCCGAACCGGTCGGGGCTTTTTCATTCGGCGAAGCGGCGGGGCTTACTTGCCCTGCCAGCGCTTCAGGACCAGGGTGGCGTTGGTGCCACCGAAGCCGAAGCTGTTGCTCATCACGGTGTTGATGGTGGCGTCTTCGCGGGTCTTGGTCAGGATCGGCATATCGGCCACTTCCGGATCCAGCTCGTCGATGTTGGCCGAACCGGCCATGAAGTTGCCTTCCATCATCAGCATGCAGTAGATCGCTTCATGAACGCCGGCAGCGCCCAGGGAGTGACCCGACAGGCTCTTGGTGGAGCTGATGGCCGGGGCCTTGTCGCCGAACACTTCACGCACGCCCTTCATTTCCGCGACGTCGCCGACCGGGGTTGAGGTGCCGTGGGTGTTCAGGTAGTCGATAGGGGTGTCGACGGTGGACATGGCCATTTCCATGCAGCGGATTGCACCTTCGCCGCTTGGAGCCACCATGTCGTAGCCATCGGAAGTGGCGCCGTAGCCGACGATTTCCGCGTAGATCTTGGCACCACGGGCCTGAGCGTGTTCCAGCTCCTCGACCACTACCATGCCGCCACCGCCGGCGATGACGAAACCGTCACGCTTGGCGTCGTAGGCGCGGGAGGCCTTTTCCGGGGTTTCGTTGTACTGGGTGGACAGGGCACCCATGGCGTCGAACAGGAACGACTGGGTCCAATGCTCTTCTTCACCGCCACCGGCGAAGACGATGTCCTGCTTGCCCATCTGGATCTGTTCCATGGCGGTACCGATGCAGTGAGCACTGGTGGCGCAGGCAGAAGCGATGGAGTAGTTCAGGCCCTTGATCTTGAACGGGGTGGCCAGGCAGGCGGAAACGGTGCTGCTCATGGTCCGCGTAACGCGGTATGGGCCAACGCGCTTGACGCCTTTCTCGCGCAGGATGTCCAGCGCTTCCATCTGGTTCAGGGTCGAGGCGCCGCCGGAGCCGGCGATCAGGCCGGTGCGCGGGTTGGACACTTGTTCTTCGCTCAGGCCGGAGTCGGCGATGGCGTCTTTCATGGCCAGGTAGGCGTAAGCCGCCGCGTGGCCGACGAAGCGATAGATCTTGCGGTCGATCAGCTCTTCGAGGTTCAGGTCAATGGAGCCGGAAACCTGGCTACGCAGACCCATTTCGGCATATTCCGGGTTGAAGCGGATGCCAGGGCGACTTGCACGCAGGTTAGCGGAGACGGTCTCTTTGTCATTGCCCAGGCACGAAACAATGCCAAGACCTGTGATAACGACGCGGCGCATGCGGATAACCCTTAGAAGTTGTCAGTTGAAGTAAACACGCCGACCCGGAGGCCCTCGGCGGTATAGATTTCGCGGCCGTCAACGCTGACCGAACCATCGGCGATGGCCATGTTCAGCTTGCCCTTGAGCACGCGCTTGATGTGAATGTTATAGGTAACTTTCTTGGCGGTCGGCAGGACCTGGCCGAAGAATTTCACTTCCCCCGAACCCAGGGCGCGACCGCGGCCCGGCAAGCCCTGCCAGCCGAGGAAGAAACCCACCAGTTGCCACATGGCATCCAGGCCCAGGCAACCTGGCATCACCGGGTCGCCTTCGAAGTGGCAAGCGAAGAACCACAGGTCTGGAGTGATATCCAGCTCAGCGACCAACTCACCTTTACCGTACTTGCCACCCTCTTCGCTGATATGGGTGATGCGATCCACCATCAGCATGTTGGGGGCGGGCAGTTGCGCGTTACCTGGGCCGAACAGCTCACCGCGACTGCAGCGCAGCAGGTCTTCCCGAGTAAAGGCGTTTTGTTTGGTCATGCGAGCTCCTCAATAGTCCCGTGCGGCAGGGTTGGGCAAATCTTCCCGGCCGATCGAAGCGTTCATGCCTCGAGCCGGCAGCCTACTCATAGACTATTGCGTTGTAGTGAAAGTCACAGCACAAAGGGCATGAATGTACACTTGTGCACTGAAATTTTTTTTGAGGGGCTTTTCAGGGCCCCGTCGGGTGCCTAAGACTGCCGCACTTTCGCCCATGACGCCAGTCGTAGCTGTTGGAAAATAGCCGGTTATTGCACCCAACGTTGGAGAATTTGCTGCAGATCCGCGCGCTTGAAAGGCTTGGCCAGGTAGTCATTCATGCCCGCTGCAAGGCAGGCCTCACGGTCGCCCTGCAAGGCGTTGGCGGTCAGGGCGATGATCGGTAAATCGGCACAGCCGGGCAGTTGGCGGATCTGCCGGGTGGCTTCATAGCCGTCGACCAGCGGCAGTCGGCAATCCATCAGAATCGCCTCGAAGATCAGGCTTTCGGCACTGCGAACCGCCTGGGCGCCATCGGTGACGATGCTCACGGTGAACCCCAGGCTGCGCAGCATGGCCTGGATCACGGTCTGGTTCACCGGGTTGTCTTCCACCAGCAGCACGTTGCGGCCTTCACCGGAGTGCTGATTGCTGCTCACCCGCGGGGCCAGTACCGGCAGGCTCTGCTGGAACAGCGCCAGGGGGATTTCCAGGGTGAACACCGAGCCTCGGCCTTCCTCGCTCTGGGCCCGCAGGGTGCCACCCATGCGCTCGGCCAGGGTGCGGGCGATGGGCAGGCCCAGGCCAGTGCCGCCATAGCGACGGGAAATCGAACTGTCGGCCTGCTGGAAGGCGTCGAACATCAGCTCCAGGCTGGCCGGGCTGATGCCGATACCGCTGTCGCGCACTGCGCAGGTGAACCACAGCAGTTCGTGATCCAGGGCCTGCCACTGGGGCTCGATGGTGATGCTGCCCTGTTCGGTGAATTTCAGAGCGTTGCCGATCAGGTTGACCAGGATCTGCCGGATTCGCGTCGGGTCGCCCTTGACCTGCAGCGACTCCATGCCCGGCGGCAGCCGCAGTTGCAAGTCCAGGCCGCGTTGCAGGGCGCTGTGCTGGAAGGCCTGGGCCGAGCTGGTGATCAGTTCGGCAAGGTTGAACGGGATGTGCTCCAGTTCCAGGGCCGAGCGTTCGATGCGGGAGAAGTCGAGGATGTCGTTGATCACCTTCAGCAGGTGTTCGGTGGATTCCGACGCCAGCGCCGCGTACTCGCTCTGTTCCTGGGTCATCTGGGTGGTTTCCAGCAGTTGCAGCATGCCCAGCACACCGTTCATCGGTGTGCGCAGCTCGTGGCTCATCATCGCCAGGAAATCCGACTTGGCCTTGTTCGCCCGTTCCGCCTCTTCCCGGGTCTGGATCAACTGGGACATGGCCTGGTGCTGCTCGCGGCTGGCCAGTTCCAGGCCGGCGGCGAGGTTGTTGATGTGCCGGGCCAGGTTGCCCAGCTCGCCATCGTCGACGATCGGCAGCGGGGTCTTGAAATCCCCTTCCTGGATGGCCTTCACCGCATCGCCCATGGCGCGGATCGGCTGTGCCAGGCCGGCCGCCAGGCGCCGGGCCAGGAGAAAGGTGAAGAGCAGGGCGAACAGCGCGAGGATGGCGGCCTTGAGGAGGATTTCCTGCTGGCGCTGGCTGAAGGCGTCGTTGGACATGCCGACGATCACCCGGCCCAGGTAGCCATCGCCCTGGGCGGCCACGCTGGCCGGGTCGTTTTGCAGAAAGTCGTTGTGCACCTGGATGCGCTGCAGGCGTACCGGGGCCTGGAATACCTTGATCTGCTGCGCGTGGTTGTGGCTGGCCGAGGGCTGTTCCACGTACACCAGGATGTTGTTGGCGCTGTCCTGCACTTCCAGGAAGTGCACATGAGGTGTGGCCAGGGTTGCCTGCAGCAGGCTCTCCAGGCCCTCGTTGTTGCCGGAGATCACCCCGTACTCGGTGGCTGGCGCCAGTTGATTGGCGATCAGTTGCCCGGTGTGGTTGAGCTCCTGGCGCAAGTCCTGGATACGCACGAAGGTAAAGAAGCTGATCAGCAGCAGGGTCAGGAGCAGGGCCGGGCCCAGGCTGATGAGCTGAGTGCGGGTCTGGATATCCCATCGGCGACGCAATGTCATGGGTGCTTCTCTCCTTCACTCAACTGGCGCGCAACGGCCTGCGGGTCGATTTCCTCGATGCCCAGCGAGCGTGCCACCTGTGGGTTGCTCAGTACTTTGAAAGCCGTCGGGTATAGCGCGCGGGGCCAGCGGGCCGGCGGTTGGTCGAGCAGGCTGTCCAGGGTCTGCAGCCAGTCCTGCTGGTCGCTGTAGGTGCTGGCCAGGCTGCCGGCCCGGACGAAGCCGGCATTGGGGCCGATCAGTGCCTGTTGCCGGGCGTAGCTGCTCAGTAGCAGGTTCTTCACGGTTTTCGGGTTGTATAGCTTCGGATCATCCAGGCCCAGCAGCACTTCGCTGTTGCGCAGCAGGTTCTGCAGCGGGCGGCTGTCGCTGGTGCTGTCCCAGGGTTCGGCGATGATCTCCATGTCCAGGGTTTGCGCGGCCAGGTGCAGTTCCTTGAGCAGGAACCGGCTGTCGGCGCTGTACAGCACCCCCACCCGGCGCACCTGGGGCACAACACTGCGGATCAGGCGCAACTGGCGCTCCAGGGGCGGGTCGCTCCACAACAGGCTCAACCGTGGATGAGGGCTTTGCGCCAGGCGCTGTTGGGCCTGCAGGCGGCTGATGCGCATGACCAGGGTTGGCGGGCCCAAGGGATCTTGCAGGCGCCAGTCGAGGCTTTGCGGGTCCAGCAGGATCAGGCGCGTGCTGCCGGGCAGTTGGCCCGGCGGCGGCAGTTGGGCCAGGGGGACGAAGCGCACCTGGTCACGGGGGCGCTGGGCGGCGAGTTCTTCGGTGAAAGTGCGCACGCTGCTGTTGTCGTCGCTGGCGGTGAGCAGCACATCGGCCGCCCACAACGGGCTGCCCAGCAGCATGCCCAGTACCAGCAGGCACAGGCACAGGCGACGATGTATGCGCAGGGCCTGCCAGGGCCGACGGTGGCCCATGTCAGAACTCGAGCTCCGCGCTGAAGTAGACCACGTGGCGCGAGTCGTAGAGATTGTCGGCGAAGGTGGTGGGCTGGTGGTCGAGCCGTTGCTGCAGGGTGCCGGCCAGTTCCAGGCTGGTCTTGCTGCCCAGGGCCAGGCGCTTGGCGATGCGGGTGTCGACCCGTTCGAAACGGTAGCCGTTGAGGGCGCTGTCGCCATAGTAGAAGAGCGCGCTGGACCAGCCCTGGCCCCAATTGCGCAGCCAGCCGGCGGAGCCGCTGTTGCTGGCGGTCAGGCGCTGGTCCAGGCGGTTGCTGGCCTGGGCATGGACGTAGGCGTAGGTCAGGCGCAGGCGGTCGGCGCGGCTCAGTTGCCAGTCCAGCTGGCTCTCGGTACCGGCGAAGCGCGAGGCGTTGCTGTTGCTGGCGATGTACTGGTTGTTGCGCAGCGGCTCGCTGATCATCCCGGTGATTTCGTCATAGAACAGCTTGATGTCGAGGTTCAGCGCCTGGTCGACGAAGTAACCGTTGTAGCCCAGTTCCCGGGAACGCATGTGCTCCTGGTCGAGGTCGCCGGGGCCACGGGTCTTGACGAAGTACTGGGCGCTGTTCTGGCCGTAGACCGGGGTGCTCAGGCCGGTGACCCGGTAGCTCCAGTTGACGTTGTTCTCGAACATGTCCGGGGAGCGGATGGCTTCCGAATACACCGCCCGCAAGCCGTGGCGCGGGTTGATCAGGTAGTTGACCGCGATCCTCGGGGTCAGGGAGTTGCCGGTCAGCTGGGTGTCTTCGTACATAGCCCCGCCCTGGATCAGCCAATGTTCGCTGGCCCGCCATTCCAGCTGGCCGAACAGGCGCCAGGTGGTGTCGTCGAGGGTGCCGTTGAAGTAGGTTTCGGAGTCGGCCCGGTCGTAACGATAGTTCATGCCGCTGACCAGCCGCAGGTTGTCGCCGAGGCTCAGGGTGTCCTGCAACTCCAGGTCGTAGCGGGTTTCCCGAGAGCTCTGGTCGATGTTGCCGCAGACGGTATTCTTGCCGCCGCCGGTTTTCCATTGGTCGATGACCTGGTTGGCCAATGCCTGTTCCGTCGGGGTTCCACTGGGCGCCGCGCTTAAATAATCGGGCATGTGGCGCGCCAGGCGCTCGGCGTAGTTCGGGTTGAGTTGCCACAGGCGTGTCAGCTCGGGGCTGAAGGAAATTGCCGCGTCGCAGGCACGCCAGGTCTGCTGGCGGTCCCAGTGCTGGGCCGAGCCCTGGATATAAAGGCTGTGCTGTGGATTGAGCTCCAGGTTCCAGCGCAGTGACCCGGCGTAATCCTTGGCCACCACATCGGAGTTGTTGCCTTGCTGGGTTACCCCGTGGAACACCGGCAGATAGGTATAGGGCCGCTGGTTGGTGCCTTCCTTGGCATTCAACTGCCAGTCGATGCTTTGCTGTTCATTGAGCATCTGGCTCACGGAGAGACTGAAGCGGTTCAAGCGCTTGCTGTCGCGGTAGTCGGCCCCCAGGCGATTCTTGTCGAAGCCATCATCTTCCTGCCCCGACAGCGACAGGCGCAGGTCGCCGGTTTCCCAGCCGGTACCCTGGCTGGCATACCAGTCGCTGATGCCGCGCTGGCCCCGGGTCAGCTTGACCCGCGTGCCATGGCTGTTGGCCGGGGCGCGGGTGATGATGTTGACCACTGCCATCAGCGCATTGGCGCCGTAGCTGACGGTATTGGGGCCGCGAAACACCTCGATGCGCTCGATGTCTTCCATGGCCACCGGGATATCGCTCCAGTCCACTGTCGCCAGGCCGGCGCGATACACCGAACGCCCGTCGATCAGCACTTGCATGCGCCGGGCTTCGCTGGCGTTGGTGCCGTGGTAGTTGACCGTGGCCTGGTTGCCGCTGATGGCGCCGACCATCATCCCCGGCACCAGGCGCAGCAGTTCGCTGATGTCCCGGGCGCCGCTGGCCTTGATCAGCTCGTTGTCGAGCACCGTCATGCTGCCGGGAACCGCGGCAGGGGACTGTTTCAGGCGGGTGGCGGTGAGGACTTCGGGCAGGGCGGTGCCGTCCAGGAACAGATCGTCGGCCAGCACCGAGTGGCCGAACAGCATGCCCAGCAGCAGCGATAGACGAAGAGGTGAGGGGCCAGCGGACACGACACAGCCTTGAATCTTGATGGAAGGCGCGCATGTTAACCGAGAAAGTCGAGTTTTCCAGTCGATAAGCCCGACATTCCCCGAATGACTCCACGTGTTCCCGACAGGTTGCCTGAATGGCCCCTGGGGCTGGTGGTGAGAAAACCGCCCCGTATAATGCCGCCATCGCCACTGCTATGGATTAACGGATTGCATATGACACAACAGCGCCCTATTGCGGTCCTGGGAGGCGGAAGTTTTGGTACCGCCGTGGCCAATCTGCTGGCCGAGAACGGCCACCGGGTGCGGCAGTGGATGCGCGACCCCGAGCAGGCCGAGGCCATTCGGGTCAACCGCGAGAATCCGCGCTATCTCAAGGGCATCAAGATTCATCCGGCGGTGGAGCCGGTCACCGACCTGCTGGCCACCCTCACTGACAGTGACCTGTGCTTTGTCGCCTTGCCCTCCAGCGCCCTGCGCTCGGTGCTGGCGCCCCACGCCGAGCTGCTCCGCGGCAAGCTGCTGGTCAGCCTGACCAAGGGCATCGAGGCCCAGACCTTCAAGCTGATGAGCGAGATTCTCCAGGACATCGCCCCGCAAGCGCGCATCGGCGTACTTTCCGGCCCCAACCTGGCTCGGGAAGTGGCCGAGCACGCCCTGACCGCCACCGTGGTCGCCAGTGAAGACGAAGAGCTCTGTCAGCGGGTCCAGGCCGCGCTGCATGGCCGCACCTTCCGCGTCTATGCCAGTGCCGACCGCTTCGGCGTGGAACTGGGCGGGGCGCTGAAGAACGTCTACGCGATCATCGCCGGCATGGCGGTGGCCCTGGGCATGGGGGAAAACACCAAGAGCATGCTGATTACCCGGGCGCTGGCGGAAATGACCCGCTTTGCCGTGAGCCAGGGCGCCAACCCCATGACCTTCCTCGGCCTGGCCGGGGTCGGCGACCTGATCGTCACCTGTTCCTCGCCCAAGAGCCGCAACTACCAAGTGGGCTTTGCCCTGGGCCAGGGCCTGAGCCTGGAAGAGGCGGTGACCCGCCTGGGTGAGGTGGCGGAGGGCGTCAACACCCTCAAAGTGCTCAAGGTCAAGGCTCAGGAGCTGGGGGTCTACATGCCGCTGGTGGCCGGCCTGCACGCGATCCTGTTCGAAGGGCGTACGCTGAACCAGGTAATCGAGCTCTTGATGCGCGGCGAGCCGAAAACCGACGTCGACTTTATCTCCACCAGCGGATTCAACTGAGCAGCACAGGAGCCAGACATGAACGATACGAATTCCGAAGCCAAATACGAGTCCATCCTCCTGCGGGTGCTGTGGATGCTGATATTCGTGCTGGTGTGGCAGGTGGCGCAATTTCTCCTGGGCGCGCTGGTGCTGGTGCAGTTGATCTATCGCCTGATCTACGGCGCGCCGAATGCCGGCCTGATGAACTTCGGCGATAGCCTGAGCCAGTTCCTGGCGCAGATCGGTCGGTTCGGCAGCTTCCATACCGAACAGAAACCCTGGCCGTTCGCCGATTGGCCCGCTCCCCGGGCGCCTGAAGGCGAGGCCCCCCATAGCGTGCCGCCAGCGCCTCACCCGGTGCGTGACGAGGAGCCCAAGCTGTGAAGCTGTGGGTGCTGCGTCACGGCCAGGCCGAGTCCCATGCGCCGACCGATGCCCAGCGCAACCTCACGGCCCACGGTCGCGAGGAAGTGCTGGGCAGCGCCGCGCACCTGATCGGCCAGCCCATCGCCGCGATCCTCGTCAGCCCTTATGTACGTGCCCAGCAGACCGCACAGCTGGTGCGCGAGGCCCTGGGGTTCGAAGGCGAGATCCGCACCGTGCCCTGGCTCACCCCCGAGGCCAACCCGCTGCAAGTGCTGGAGCAACTGGACAGTGCCGACAACCTGCTGCTGGTCAGCCATCAACCCCTGGTGGGCAACCTGATCGGCCTGTTGCAGCACGGCCACCTGCGTGATCCGCAGCCGATGAACACCGCCAGCCTGGCGGAGCTCGAAGGCGACTGGCCCCTGGCGGGGTTGATGACCTTGAATGCCGTGACACACCCTTGATGGACGCGGCGGCCGGGCATGCCCGGGCCGCCGTTGTTGCCTCGAACCCACCGATCCCCGGTTGCGATCCGCTACATTTCTTAACTTGCAGCGCTCCTTTGTGCGTGGAATAGTCCACCAAGCAAGTGCTTGGTTGGTGTCACGAACAGAATAAGAACAAAGGAGCGAGTCATGTCTGCTGCTTTTCGTTTGCCCCTGCAAGTGTTCTACGAGCGCGAGGCTCGTCATCCCCAGCAGCGCTTTCTGGTCCAGCCCAGTGCCGGCGGGCAGGTGCAGGAACTGAGCTGGTTCGAGGTGGGCCAGCAGGCCCGGCGTGCCGCCCAATGGCTGCGCGAGCGCCAGCTGCCTCCCGGCAGCCACATTGCAATCATTGGCAAGAACTCCGCGCACTGGGTCATCGCCGACCTGGCGATCTGGATCGCCGGGCATGTCTCGGTGCCGCTGTATCCCAATCTCACGGCCGAGTCGGTAGCCCAGGTGCTGGAGCATTCCGAGTCGGCCCTGGCCTTTATCGGCAAGCTGGACGACTGGCCGCAAATGGCGCTCGGGATCAAGGCCGGGCTGCCCACCATCCGCTTGCCCCTGGCCCCCGAAGGCCCTTTCGATTTCAGTTGGGAAGACCTGCAGCGCTGTCCGCCGATCGAGGATAGCCCGAGCCCTGCGGCCGATCAGCTGGCCACCATCATTTATACGTCCGGTACCACTGGGCTGCCCAAGGGCGTAATGCACAGTTTCGGCAACCTGGGCTTTGCCGCCAGCCATGGTGTGCAGATGTTCGGCCTGGGCCCCGAGGACCGGCTGCTGTCCTACCTGCCCCTGTGCCACGTGGCCGAGCGCATGTTTGTCGAGATGGCGGCGATCTATACCGGGCAGACGGTGTTCTTTGCCGAAAGCCTGGATACCTTCCTCGCCGACCTGCAGCGAGCCCGGCCCACCGCGCTGTTTGGCGTACCGCGGATCTGGACCAAGTTCCAGATGGGGGTCTACAGCAAGGTGCCGGCCAAGCGCCTGGATTTTCTCCTGGGCCTGCCCTTCATCGGCAAGCGTGTCGGCCACAAGGTGCTGAGCGGGCTCGGGCTGGACGCGCTGCGGGTGGCGCTGTCGGGCGCGGCACCGGTGCCCCAGACCCTGTTGCACTGGTATCGACGCCTGGGGCTGGACGTGCTGGAGGTGTACGGCATGACCGAGAGCTGCGGCTATTCCCATATCGGCCGCTCCGGTGAGCATGTGCCCGGCTGGATTGGCCGGCCCTGCCCGGAAGTCGAGGTGCGCATCGACGAGGCGGGGGAGGTCCAGGTGCGCAGCGGAGCCACTATGCAGGGCTATTTCAAGGACCCGCAGAAGACCGCCGAAACCGTCACCGAGGATGGTTTCCTGCGTACCGGCGACAAGGGGGAGCAGGATGCCGCCGGCAACCTGCGCCTGACCGGCCGGCTCAAGGAGATCTTCAAGACCAGCAAGGGCAAGTACGTGGCCCCGGCGCCCATCGAGAACCTCCTGGCGGTGCATGCCCATATCGAGCAGGTATGCGTGGTGGGCGACGGGCTGATTGCCCCCCTGGGCCTGTGCGTGCTTTCGGCTGCGGGCGTGCAGGCCGCCGCCGGCAGTGCCCGGGAAGGCTTGCACAGCAGCCTGGAAAGCCTGCTGGCCCAGGTCAATGGCAGCCTGGACAAGCACGAGCGGCTGCATCGGCTGGTGGTGGTCAAGGACAGTTGGGCGGTGGAAAACGGCTTTCTTACCCCAACCCTGAAGATCAAGCGCAATGTGATCGAAGCCACCTATGGCGGCAGTTTTCAAGCCTGGAGCGAGCGCAGCGAAGCCGTGCTGTGGCAGGATTGACCGACAATAACCACCCATAAGGGAAGCGGCGATGAGTCTATGGCGTACCACTCCGAACATCGAGCAACTGAACGCGATCCAGAAGAACACCATCGGCGAAGTGCTGGATATTCGCTTCGAGTCCTATGACGAGCAGTCACTGACCGCGAGCATGGTCATCGACCATCGCACCCACCAGCCCTACGGGCTGCTGCACGGCGGGGCCTCGGTGGTGCTGGCGGAAACCGTCGGCTCCATGGCCAGCTACCTGTGCATCGACGCCAGCAAGTTCTACTGCGTGGGGCTGGAGATCAATGCCAATCACCTGCGGGGCTTGCGCACCGGGCGGGTCACGGCGGTGGCCAAGGCCATTCATATCGGGCGCACCACCCATGTCTGGGACATTCGCCTGAGCAGTGATGAAGGCAAGGCCAGTTGCGTCTCGCGCCTGACCATGGCGGTGGTGCCCCTCGGGCAGAACCCGCCGGCGCAATGAGGCAACGCGCCATAGGCTGAGCCTGGGTGTCAGCATTCCTGTCCGTTACGGTCATTGCCCTAGTGCCAGGGCCTGCGGACAATCGGTGTTCGTTTGGTGGATGGATAGGTCGGTATGTCGCAACAGGTGTTTTTCGCTCACGCCAATGGGTTTCCCTCCGGCACGTACGGCAAGTTGTTTGCTGCCCTGGCGCCGGAATTCGAGGTGGCTCATCTGCAGCAGCATGCCCACGACCCGCGCTTTCCGGTGGACGACAACTGGCGCAGCCTGGTGGATGAACTGATCCACCACCTGCAACAGCAGGCCCAGCCGGTCTGGGGCGTGGGGCATTCGTTGGGGGGTGTGCTGCACCTGCACGCGGCCCTGCGCTGCCCGGAACTGTATCGGGGGGTGGTGATGCTCGATTCGCCTGTGCTGACCCGGGCCGACCAATGGGTGATCCGCGCCGCCAAGCGCCTGGGCTTCATCGACCGGCTGACTCCGGCCGGGCGCACCCTGGGGCGCCGCGAAGAGTTTGCCGACATCGAGGCCGCCCGCAGTTACTTCTCCCGCAAGACGCTGTTTCGGGCCTTCGACCCCGATTGCCTGGATGCTTACCTGCAGCACGGCCTGCAGCAGGTGGGGGATCGCTTGCGCCTGCGTTTTGACCCGGCCACCGAAATCAGCATCTACCGCGGCGTGCCCCATACCAGCCCGGGCAGTGCGCGCCAGCTCAAGGTACCGCTGGCGGTGGTGCGCGGACAGCAGAGCCGGGTGGTGATGCGCCATCACACCAGTGCGGTCGGGCGCATGCCCCTGGGCGAGTCGCTGACCATGCCCGGTGGCCACATGTTTCCCCTTGAGCGCCCCCAGGACACCGCGGCGCTGCTCAAGGAGCTGTTCACTCGCTGGCAACGGAGCCCTGCATGAGCCACGCCGTCGAAGAAGTCCGCCTGAACCTGCCGCACATCGAACTGGCGGCCCATCTGTTCGGGCCCGAGGACGGTCTGCCGGTCATCGCCTTGCATGGCTGGCTGGATAACGCCAACAGCTTCGCCCGGCTGGCGCCCAAGCTCGCAGGCCTGCGCATCGTTGCCCTGGACCTGGCGGGCCACGGTCATTCAGGGCATCGCCCGGCAGGGGCCGGCTATGCCCTGTGGGACTACGTCTATGACGTGCTGCAAGCCGCCGAACAACTGGGCTGGAAGCGCTTTGCCCTGATAGGCCATTCCCTGGGGGCGATCGTCTCGCTGGTGCTCTCGGCGGCGATGCCGGAGCGGGTCAGCCACCTGGCCCTGATCGATGGGGTGATCCCGCCGACCGCCAATGGCGAGGACGCCGCCGAGCGCCTGGGCATGGCGTTGCAGGCACAGTTGAATCTGCAGAACAAGAACAAGCCGGTGTACGCCACCCTGGAGCGGGCCATCGAGGCGCGCATGAAGGGCCTGGTGGCGGTCAGCCGCGAGGCGGCCGAACTGCTGGCCCAGCGCGGCCTGATGCCGGTGCCCGGCGGCTATACCTGGCGCAGCGACAGCCGCCTGACCCTGCCTTCGCCGCTGCGCCTGACAGAGGAGCAGGCCATGTCCTTTGTTCAGCGGGTTGCCTGCCCGACACAACTGGTGGTGGCGGCCGATGGCATGCTGGCCAAGCACCAGGCTTTGTTGCAGCGTCTACCCTTCAGCGTTGAGCAGTTGCCCGGGGGGCATCACCTGCACCTCAACGACGAGGCGGGCGCCACCTTTGTCGCAGACTGTTTCAATCGGTTTTTCGCCGTTCCTTGACTTGACGGGATCAACTGTCGAGGCTGGGCGGGTTGAAATGGGAGACAACCATGATAGATCTGTACACCGCTGCGACCCCC
The DNA here is from genome assembly GCF_017947325.1 of Pseudomonas sp. MWU349. Lineage (NCBI taxonomy): Bacteria > Pseudomonadati > Pseudomonadota > Gammaproteobacteria > Pseudomonadales > Pseudomonadaceae > Pseudomonas > Pseudomonas sp. MWU349. The sequence continues at coordinate 217,519 of NZ_JAFEVP010000008.1, forward strand.
AATGGTCACAAGGTTTCCATCCTGCTTGAGGAACTCGGCCTGCCCTATGAGGTGCACGCCTTGAGTTTCGACAAGAAGGAGCAAAAGGCCCCAGCGTTCCTGAAGATCAATCCCAATGGGCGTATTCCGGCCATCGTCGATCGCGACAATGGCGATTTTCCGGTGTTCGAATCCGGCGCGATCCTGGTGTACCTGGCCGAACGCACTGGCCAGTTGTTGCCGGCCGACCCCAAGGGCCGTTCGCTGGTCATGCAATGGCTGATGTTCCAGATGGGCGGGGTCGGGCCCATGCAGGGCCAGGCCAATGTGTTCTTCCGCTATTTCCCGGAGAAGCTGCAAGGCGCCATCGACCGTTATCAGCACGAGACCCGGCGCCTGTACGAAGTGCTCGACAGCCGCCTGCAACAGGCCGAGTACCTGGCCGGCGACTACAGCATTGCCGACATCGCCACCTTCCCCTGGGTGCGCGGCCATGAATGGTCCGGGGTTTCGGTGCAGGGCCTGCAGGCGTTGCAACGCTGGATGGCGGCCCTGGAGGCCCGTCCTGCGGTGCAGCGAGGCTTGCAGGTTCCACAACGCAGCGACGATGCCAGCGTCGTCAAGGGCGCCCAGGCCATGCTTATCCGATGAGAGTTTCCATGCGTTCAATCAGTGTTCTGGGCCTGTCCCTGGCAAGCACCCTGGTGCTTGCCGCCGATTTGCCGGGCAGCCACGACCTGCCCCTGGTCCCCCGTCTGGCCGATGCACAGATCGTCGACTACCGCCCCGAAGTGGAGCAGGAGCGCGTCTACCCCTTGGGTTCGATCCGCCGTATCAGCGGCCAGTTGCGTTTCGATGGCCAGGTCAATGCCCGCGGCAAGCTCACCGCCATCACTTACCAGTTGCCCGCCGAGCGCACATCCAACGAAGCCTTCACCCTGGCCAGGGAGGCGCTGCAAAAGCAGGGCGCCGAGCTGCTGTTCTGGTGCCAGGCACGCGATTGCGGTGAAAGCAGCCTGTGGGCCAACGAAGTATTCGGCAACGCCAAGCTGTTTGGCGCCGATGAACAGCAGGCCTATCTGCTGCTGCGGTTGGCGGCGCCCCAGGACAACTCCCTGGTAGCCCTGTACAGCATCACCCGGGGTAACCGCAGGGCCTACCTGCATGTGGAGCAGTTCGACGCCAGCGCGCCGCTGGGGGACCTGCTACCCACTTCGGCTACCCTGCTGCGCCAGCTCAAGGACACCGGCAAGCTGGACCTGCCGAAACTCGCCGAGCCCCAGCCCACCTGGCTCAACCTGCTGTCCCGCGGGCTTAACCTGGACACCACCCTGCGCATCAGCCTGTCCGGCAAGCAGGCCGAAGCCTGGCGCCAGGCGCTGATTGGCCAGGGCGTGCTGGCCTCGCGGATGGAAACCGGTAGCACCGACGCAGCAGGCCTGCATTTCGAACTACTGCGTTAAGCTGTTTCAGGCAGCCCGCGCTCGCGGGTTCGCCTACTCTTCACTGGTTCTTCTTGCGCGAGACATTTCATGCCCAATAACGATCGCCTGCTGGTGCAGATCCTGCTCCTGGTGCTGTTCGGTGCCAGCTTCTGGGTCATGGCGCCTTTCTGGTCAGCACTGTTCTGGGGCGCCGTGCTGGCGTTTGCCAGTTGGCCGCTGATGCGCCTGCTGACCCGCTGGCTCAATGGCCGCGAATCCCTGGCGGCGGCCCTGCTGACCCTGGGCTGGATGGTGCTGGTGGCCGCGCCACTGGTCTGGCTCGGCCTCAACCTGGCGGACCATGTGCGCGATGCCACGGCCTTCATCAAGGACGTGCAGGTCGACGGCCTGCCCGCCGCTCCAGAGTGGCTCGGCAACCTGCCATTGGTGGGCGAGCGCCTGGTGGGCTTGTGGAACAGCATCGACCAGCAGGGCGCGGCCCTGATGCTGGCGGTCAAACCCTATCTGGGGCAGGTGGGCAACTGGCTGCTGGCTCGCAGCGCGCAGATCGGCGGGGGCATCCTGGAGCTGACCCTGAGCATCGTCTTCGTGTTTTTCTTCTACCGCGATGGCCCGCGCCTGGCGCTGTTCGTGCACAAGTTGCTCGAACGCCTGATTGGCGAGCGCGCCGGCTACTACATCGACCTGGTGGCTGGCACCGTGCAACGGGTAGTCAACGGGGTGATCGGCACCGCGGCGGCCCAGGGCCTGCTGGCGCTGATCGGCTTCCTGATTGCCGGAGTGCCCGGGGCGCTGGTGTTGGGGATCGTCACCTTCCTGCTCAGCCTGATTCCCATGGGCCCGCCCCTGGTATGGATCCCGGCTACCGCCTGGCTGGCCTGGAAAGGCGAATACGGCATGGCGGTGTTCCTGGGGATCTGGGGCACCTTCATCATCAGTGGCGTGGACAACGTGCTCAAACCGTACCTGATCAGCCGCGGCGGCAACCTGCCGCTGGTGATCGTGCTGCTGGGGGTGTTCGGAGGCCTGATCGCCTTCGGTTTTATCGGCCTGTTTATCGGCCCGACCCTGCTGGCGGTGGCCTACAGCCTGTTGCTGGACTGGAGCGCCAGCCAGGCCCGGGCCCAGGAGCCGCGCTGAGCCATCGATTGCCGCTCCCCCGTGAGCGGCAAGGGGCGTCAGGCAGCGACGTTGACGCTGCCACCGAGGCTGCGGGTGTTCAACTGACACTGCTTGCTCAAGTTGGCGATCACCTTGCCCAGGGCTTCGGCAAGGTTTGCCTGCGGGTCCTGGGGGCGCTGTCCTGGTTGCTTCCGGCCTGCAACGCGGCCGTTAGTTCATCGCTGTCGATGCCGCCATTGCTGTCGCGGCCCAGGTCGCGAAAGTGCTTGTCCAGACTGACCAGGATGCCGTTGTCGCTGTTCTGCGACAGGGCGTTTTGAGCTTGTCCTGAGCCACCGCGCCATCATCGTTGCCGTTGAGTTTGGCGAACGGTTCCATGTGCAATGGCTGGCCACGGCTGGTGGTGCTGGAGCTGCAATAGCTCTACCCGTTGCTACTGAGGCTACCGATCATGGGGCCCACTTCCTGCAGATGAATAGCACCGGGGGGGGGGCTCCGGCCCATGCGGCATGGGGGGAATTGCCCTGGCTATTGGCGTTGTGGACCTGGCGCTACACAAGGCACTCAAGGCCTGGGCAGACGCAGTACCGCGGTCAGGCCGCCGCCGGGGGTTTCTTCGAGGATCAGTTGGCCGCCCAGGCGCTCTGCCGCTTCACGGGCGATGGTCATGCCCAGGCCGACGCCGCCGGAGTTGCGGTTGCGCGAGCCCTCCAGGCGAAAGAACGGCTCGAACACCGCTTCACGCTTGTCGGCGGCAATCCCCGGGCCGTGGTCGATGACCCGGATCAGCAGGTGCCCGCGGTCGTCCTCCAGGGCCAGGGTTGCCTGGCCGGCATAGCGCAGGGCGTTGTCCAGCAGGTTATTGATGCACGACTGCAAGGCCATGGGCTGCACCAGCAGGGGGGCGCAATGGCCTTGGGCCTGAGCGTCGGCGCCCTGGTCCTGGGCGTTCTCGCACAGCGACTCCACCAGGGCCTGCACGTCCATCCATTGCTCGGCCTCGCTGGTGCGTTGTTCGTGCAGGTAGCTGAGGGTAGCGTCGAGCATCTTGATCATGTCATCCAGGTCCTGGCGCATCTGCCCTTGCAGCTTGCTGTCCTCGATCTGTTCCAGGCGCAGTTTCAGCCTTGATAACGGGGTGCGCAGGTCGTGGGAGACGGCACCGAGCATGCGCCCGCGTTGCTGCACCTGCTCGCGGATGCGCTTTTGCATCTGGTTGAAGGTGCTGGCCGCTTGCCGGGCTTCCCTTGGGCCCACCTCTTCCAGGGGCGGGCTGTCGAGGTTTTCGCTCAAGCGCTCGGCGGCGGCGCTCAGGCGCTGGATCGGCCGCGACAACAGCTTGGCGCCGTACCAGGCAGCAATGATCAGGGAAATGAACTGGAACGTCAGGGGCACCAGCGGGCCGCCGAACCAGGGCCGTGGCGGGCGCCTGGGATAGGGCGGGGGCGGGCGTTGGGCGTCGCTGAATTGTCCTGGTTCGGGCGGCGGCGGTGGCGCAGGAGGGCGCCCGTAATGGTGAAACCAGAAAAACGCCAGCAGGTGGGCGAGGACGATCGCGATCAGCAAGACGCCGAACAGGCGGCCGAACAACGTATCGAAACGCCCGCGCATCAGCCGATATCCCGGGCGTCGAACAGGTAGCCTTCACCGCGCACGGTCTTGATCAGTTGCGGTGATTTCGGGTCGTCGCCGAGCTTTTGCCGCAGGCGCGAGACCAGCAGGTCGATGCTGCGATCAAAGGCCTCGATGGAGCGGCCGCGGGCCGCGTCCAGCAGTTGCTCTCGGCTCAGTACCCGGCGCGGGCGCTCGATGAACACCCAGAGCAGGCGGAATTCGGCGTTGGACAGCGGCACCACCAGGCCATCGGCGGAGATCAGTTGGCGCAGCACACTGTTCAGGCGCCAGTTGTCGAAGCGGATATTGGCCCGCTGCTCGCTGCGATCGTCGCGCACCCGGCGCAGGATGGTCTGGATCCGGGCCACCAGTTCCCGTGGCTCGAAAGGCTTGGCCATGTAGTCGTCGGCCCCCAGCTCCAGGCCGATGATGCGATCGGTGGGCTCGCAGCGGGCGGTGAGCATGAGGATCGGGATGTCCGATTCGGTACGCAGCCAGCGGCACAGGGACAGGCCGTCTTCGCCGGGCAGCATCAGGTCGAGCACCACCACGTCGAAGTGCTCGGCCTGCAAGGCCTGGCGCATCGCCGCGCCGTCGGTGACGCCGCTGGCGTGAATGTTGAAACGCGCCAGGTAGTCGATCAGCAGCTCGCGGATCGGCACGTCGTCGTCGACGATCAGGGCCCGGGTGTTCCAGCGTTTGTCGTCGCCACTGACCAATGCTTTGGCGTCTTCGTTGAGAGGGGCTGAAGTGTTCTGCATGGGTGCGGTCGTCTGCCAGGTAGGCTGCCGGCGCCTGAGAGCGGCGGCGGGGTTGTGGCTTCAGCATAGGCGTCCAGCCCGGGGGCTGGAAGTGCTGTTCGAAGGTGTTGCGGCTGGCGAGGGTAGCGCCGGGGATTGTTGCCGGCGTGTCGTCAGTGTATCGAGATTGATACAAATGCCGTGGCGTGGGGGGCGTTTGCCGGGAAGGTCGGCCTTCTTGCGCACCGTTGAGGAGGATTTACCTCTGATCGGGTCCCGGAGCGGCGCGGCTTGCGCTACAATCCGCGCCGATTTCGACTTGCCTGAGAGCCCCTTCATGTCCGCCTGCCAGACTCCTATCATCGTCGCCCTGGATTTCCCCACCCGTGACGCCGCACTGAAACTGGCCGATCAACTGGACCCCAAACTGTGCCGGGTCAAGGTCGGCAAGGAGCTGTTCACCAGCTGCGCCGCCGAGATTGTCGGGACCCTGCGGGACAAGGGTTTCGAAGTGTTCCTGGACCTGAAGTTCCACGACATTCCCAACACCACCGCCATGGCGGTCAAGGCCGCCGCGGAAATGGGCGTGTGGATGGTCAATGTGCACTGCTCCGGCGGCCTGCGCATGATGGCTGCCTGCCGCGAGGTGCTGGACCAGCGCAGCGGCCCCAAGCCGCTGCTGATCGGCGTCACCGTGCTTACCAGCATGGAGCGTGAAGACCTGGCCGGTATCGGCCTGGACATCGAGCCCCAGGAGCAGGTGCTGCGCCTGGCGGCCCTGGCGCAGAAAGCCGGCATGGACGGCCTGGTGTGCTCGGCCCTGGAAGCCCAGGCCCTGAAGAGCGCCCATCCGTCCCTGCAACTGGTGACCCCGGGGATTCGCCCGGCGGGCAGCGCCCAGGACGACCAGCGGCGGATCCTCACCCCGCGCCAGGCCCTGGATGCCGGTTCCGATTACCTGGTGATCGGTCGCCCCATCAGCCAGGCGGCCGATCCGGCCAAGGCCCTGGCCGACGTCGTGGCCGAACTGGCCCTGTAACACGCTTCCTCTTGTAGGAGCCGGCTTGCCGGCGATAGCGGTTTTGCGGTTGGCGGCCCTTTCCGGCCGCCGTTGCGGATCGCCGACAAACCGGCTCCTACGGATTCAGACTTTCAGCACCAGCTTGCCGAAGTTCTCGCCGCTGAACAGCTTGCCCAGGGTTTCCGGGAAGGTTTCCAGGCCCTCGACAATATCCTCCTTGCTCTTGAGCTGCCCCTTGGCCATCCAGCCGGCCATTTCCTGCCCGGCTTCGGCGAACTGCGCGGCATAGTCCATCACCACGAACCCCTCCATGCGCGCCCGGTTGACCAGCAGCGACAGGTAGTTGGCCGGCCCCTTGACCGCTTCCTTGTTGTTGTACTGGCTGATGGCGCCGCAGATCACCACCCGCGCCTTGACGTTCAGGCGGCTGAGCACGGCATCGAGGATGTCGCCGCCGACGTTGTCGAAATACACATCGACGCCTTTGGGGCACTCGCGCTTGAGGCCGGCGTGGACGTCTTCGTTCTTGTAGTCGATGGCGCCGTCAAAGCCCAGCTCGTCGATGAGGAACCGGCACTTGTCCTGGCCGCCGGCAATCCCTACCACGCGACAGCCCTTGATCCTGGCGATCTGCCCGGCAATGCTGCCCACCGCGCCGGCGGCCCCGGACAGCACCACGGTGTCGCCGGCCTTGGGCGCGCCCACGTCCAGCAGGGCGAAGTAGGCGGTCATGCCGGTCATGCCCAGGGCCGACAGATAGAGCGGCAGCGGGGCCAGCTTGGGGTCGACCTTGTAGAAGCCCCGGGGCTCGCCGAGGAAGTAGTCCTGCACGCCGAGCGCGCCATTGACGTAGTCGCCCACCGCGAAGTCGGGGTGGCTGGAGGCGATCACCTGGCCCACGCCCAGGGCGCGCATGACCTCGCCGATGGCCACCGGGGCAATGTAGGACTTGCCCTCGTTCATCCAGCCGCGCATGGCTGGGTCCAGGGACAGGTATTCATTCTTCACCAGAATCTGCCCGGCGGCGGGCTCGCCCACTGCCACTTGCTGGTAGGTGAAGGTATCGCGGGTGGCCGGTCCGATGGGGCGTTTGGCGAGCAGGAACTGGCGATTGGTCAGGGCGGTCATGGCAGGCACTCGTGGGATGAATGAACCCCTAGTTGATAGCCCCTTGGCCTCGGTGCCGCAAGGTTTGCCGCTGCAGCGAATGGAGGCCAATCGATCACCCTGATAAAGCCCCCGGCAGATTCATCACCAGAATGCATAAGCATCCAACCGGGCTTTTGATAGTGCTGACGCCACCAGCCCCGGCTGTGGCTAGATTGGGCCGGGTAGCTGACCCGCATTCGATCGAGGATTCCTGTAATGAGCATGACGTTTTCCGGCCAGGTGGCCCTGGTGACCGGCGCAGCCAATGGTATCGGCCAGGCCACTGCCCAGGCATTTGCCGCACAAGGCTTGAAGGTGGTGGTGGCAGACCTGGACACGGCGGGGGGCGAGGGCACCGTGGCGCTGATCCGCCAGGCCGGTGGCGAGGCGCTGTTCGTGCCGTGCAACGTTACCCTGGAGGCGGATGTGCAAAGCCTCATGGCCCGCACCATCGAAGCCTATGGGCGCCTGGATTACGCCTTCAACAATGCCGGTATCGAGATCGAAAAGGGCCGCCTTGCGGAGGGCTCCATGGATGAGTTCGACGCCATCATGGGGGTCAACGTCAAAGGGGTCTGGCTGTGCATGAAGTACCAGTTGCCGCTGCTGCTGGCCCAGGGTGGTGGGGCGATCGTCAACACCGCCTCGGTGGCGGGCCTGGGCGCGGCGCCGAAGATGAGCATCTATGCGGCCTCCAAGCATGCGGTGATCGGCCTGACCAAGTCGGCGGCCATCGAATATGCGAAGAAGAAAATCCGCGTGAACGCGGTATGCCCGGCGGTGATCGACACCGACATGTTCCGCCGTGCCTACGAGGCGGACCCGAAGAAGGCCGAGTTCGCCGCGGCCATGCACCCGGTGGGGCGCATCGGCAAGGTCGAGGAGATCGCCAGCGCGGTGCTCTACCTGTGCAGCGATGGCGCGGCCTTTACCACCGGCCATGCACTGGCGGTCGACGGCGGGGCCACCGCGATCTGATGCCGATGGCCGGGGCCCGATGGAATCGACCTCCAGTGTCCTGAAAACGACCTCGGCGTAGCTTTTTGCCATTATTCCGACGTCAGAGACTTGTGCGCCGGTGCATGCCGTTGCGACCCTTCGCCAAGACAAGATGGCCCTATTGCCATTGGGGATTGGAAGGGGACTGCGCACCATGACTTCGGCCGCAAGTGGACGTTTTGCCAACCTGGGCATGGCAAAGAAACTGGGCATCGGGTTTGCCCTGGTGTTGCTTCTCACGGCTCTGGTGGCGGGGATCGGTGTCTGGTCCCTGCAGACCATCAGCCAGCGCTTCGATGGTCTCAAACAGATGTCCCAGCTCAATAGCGGCGTGCTCAAGGTGCGGCTGCAGGAGCAGGACTACGCCCTGCATGGCGACAGCAAGACCGTGGACAGCCTGCATGAAAGCCTGGAGGGCCTGCAGGCCCTGGCCCAGCAGCTCAAGGTGCGGTCGGCGGCCAACCAGACCGCGATGGGCGATGTGGAGCTGGCGCTGGCGGACTATCGCAAGGCCTTCGACGAGTTCGTCGAGCTGACCCAGGCCAAGGACCTGGCCCTGGAAATGGCCAGTTGGTCGGTGTCCAGCGTGGCCAATAACCTTGACGTGCTGCAGGCCGGGTTGGCGGATGACGGTGCTTATACGCTCAAGGAATCCCAGGGCAAGGACGGTGCCGAATTCATCGAGCAGGCCAATCAGATCAGCCAGGTTTCACGCCTGATGCTGCAGGCCATGAACGAGGCCCGGGTGCGCTTGGATCAGAACCGCAAGGGCGGCGACCAGGAGCCCGCCGAGCAGGGCAAGATCGAGCAGGCCGATCAGGCCCTGGCCCAGGCCGAGCAGTTGAAGGCCACGGTCAAGGATGCGGGCTATCAGACGGTGCTCAACGAAGTCTCGGGGCATATCGGCAACTTCAGCGAGAAGCTCAACGAGTACACCGGGTTGCTGGCCCAGGAGAAGCAGGTCTATCAGCAGTTGCATGAGCGCGCCGCCCAGGTGATGGCGCGGGTTGATCAGGCGTACGGGGCGCAAGAGCAGTCGATGCTGGGGGAGCTGGACAAGAATTCCCTGCTGATCATCGGCTCCTCGGCCTTGGCGCTGTTGGTGGGGCTGTTGGCGGCCTTGAGCGTCACCCGCCTGATCGTGCGCCCGTTGCGCAGTGTGATGCACGTGGCTCAGCAGATCGCAGCCGGTGATCTGACCGCGACCGTGGAGGTGACCCGACGTGACGAGATCGGTCAGTTGATGCAGGCCATGCAGCAGATGGGCAGCGGCCTGAGCGGCATTGTCAGTGGCCTGCAGGCGGGGATCGAGCAACTGGCCAGTTCGGCTCAGTCGCTGTCCACGGTGACCGAGCAGACCAACCTGGAAGTCAGCACCCAGAAGGAAGAAACCGAGCAAGTGGCCACGGCCATGAATCAGATGACCGCCACGGTGCACGATGTGGCGCGCAATGCCGAGGAGGCCGCCCAAGCCGCCCAGGCGGCGGACGACAAGGTCGAAAGTGGCCAGCAAGTGGTGCGCCAGAGCATGCAGCGCATCGAGCAACTGGCGGATTCCGCCAGCCGTGCCAGCAGTGGTATCGAGAGCCTGAGTGCGGAAATCGACAACATCGGTAGCGTGCTGGATGTGATCAAGAGCGTGGCCGAGCAGACCAACCTGCTGGCCCTCAACGCCGCCATCGAAGCCGCCAGGGCCGGGGAGCAGGGCCGGGGGTTTGCGGTGGTGGCCGATGAAGTGCGGGCCCTGGCGAAACGCACGCAGCAGTCCACCGAAGAGATCGCCCGGTTGGTGACGGCTCTGCACGCAGCGGCCGACTCCTCGGTGCAGCAGATCCAGAGCAGTGGCGAGCTGGTGAAGCTGGCGGTCAGCGATGCCCTGCAGACCGAAAGCGCCCTGGGCAGCATTGCCGCGGCGGTGTCATTGATCCAGCAGATGAACCAGCAGATCGCCGCTGCGGCCGAGCAGCAGAGTTCGGTGGCCGAAGAAATCAACCGCAGTGTCACCAGCATTCGCGCCAGTGCCGACCAGTCCTCCCTGGCGATGCAGGGCAACGCCGCGTCGAGCATCGAGCTGGCGCAGTTGGGCGTGGAACTGAAGGGGATGGTGGGGCATTTCCGCTTGTAGCGGCGGGGAGGGCGCAGCGCTTTAAAACCCTTGCCCGGGTGTTCCGGGCAAGGGTTTTTTCTGTCAGTCGTAGATGGCTTTCTTTTTCCAGTCGGCGTCTGCTTCCACGGTCTTGAGGCCCTGGGTCAGCTGGTTGTCTTCGTCCGGGGCAGGTTCCAGGGTCGACAGCACCAGGGCATTGGCCCGGGCCAGGAGTTTGTCCAGGTATTCCAGCTGCTCCTTGTAGACCGCCGGGTCCGGCTGCTTGCGCAGGTACTGCACGCCACGCTCGAAGGCCAGTCGGGCCTGGCCCGGCTGGTTCTGCTGCAGGGCGTACTGGCCCAGGTTGTTGAAGAACTCGATATGCAGCAGCACCAGGATGTGGCGGATCTCCTTGATCCAGCGCTTGGCTTCGTTGGGCTGCAGGAAACCGTCGTGGGCGGCGCGAGTGACCTGGCCGTGCATGGCCTCCAGCAGGAAGCGCACGTCCTTGGCCTTGGCTTCGGTCTGGATCGGTGCCGGCGGGTTGTTCACCGGGATCGACTCGCCCTGGCCTACCAGGGTATTGAGCTCAGCCAGGCGTGCCTTGAGGGCGCTGTCGGTCTTATCGAGGTTGAGCATGCGCTGAACGACGTTCAGCTCCAGTCGCGTCAGCAGCAGCTTGAGGGCTGGTGACATGAACTGGCCGGGGAAGGTTTCGGTGATCTCGCCGCAACGACGCAGGCGATCATTGAGTTCGACCTTGGTGCGGGCTTTTTCCAGTTTGTTGTTTTCCACCACATGGTTCATGTAGCCAATGGCGATCAATAGTGCGATCCCGGCTATTACCAGCAGGGTGATCATGAGTGGTGTCACCGTTAAAACCTCGTTATGGGATTCGCGTGCGAGTGTAGTGGCTTGGCATTTAGACGCATAGCGCCGCTCGACGAGCCGGGCATGGATTGTGCTGCTTATAGAGGGGGCATTTGCCTTGGGGGATCCCAGGGTTCAAATTGCCATCACCGGCTGTGGAGGACTATAACGCCTTGTCGAGTGCCAGAATATAGGCGTCAAAGCGCGGACGGCAGAAAACCCTGGAGCGGGCCTAAAACAGCTCCGAAGTCATTGATTTAAATAAAATTATATATGGGGGTTGACGGCCTCCAAAAGCATCCATAGAATGCGCGCCACTTTCAACGGAAAGCAAATAGCAAAACGTTGAAGGAAGTGAATGCTGTAGCGTGTCCCCTTCGTCTAGTGGCCTAGGACACCGCCCTTTCACGGCGGTAACAGGGGTTCGAGTCCCCTAGGGGACGCCATTGCGGGAATAGCTCAGTTGGTAGAGCACGACCTTGCCAAGGTCGGGGTCGCGAGTTCGAGTCTCGTTTCCCGCTCCAATTTTAAACAGTCTGGCTTTCGGGCGAGGCTGAGTGAAACCAGAAACCGAATCTTCGGATGCGGTTCTGGACACCGAAACACACACCATGTGTTCCGGGTAGCGTGTCCCCTTCGTCTAGTGGCCTAGGACACCGCCCTTTCACGGCGGTAACAGGGGTTCGAGTCCCCTAGGGGACGCCATTTGCGGGAATAGCTCAGTTGGTAGAGCACGACCTTGCCAAGGTCGGGGTCGCGAGTTCGAGTCTCGTTTCCCGCTCCAATTTAAGCAGCACTGCCTTCGGGCGGGGCTGAGTGAAACCAGAACCCAAGTCTTCGGATGCGGCTCTGGGCGCCGAAACACACACCATGTGTTGCGGTTAGCGTGTCCCCTTCGTCTAGTGGCCTAGGACACCGCCCTTTCACGGCGGTAACAGGGGTTCGAGTCCCCTAGGGGACGCCATTTGCGGGAATAGCTCAGTTGGTAGAGCACGACCTTGCCAAGGTCGGGGTCGCGAGTTCGAGTCTCGTTTCCCGCTCCAAATTCACAAGAACGCCGCTCATTGAGCGGCGTTTTTGTTTGCCTGCGATTCAACACTGCAGCCAGTGCCCAGAAAAAAGGCCCGCCAGTACACCTGCGCGGGCCTTTGTCGTTTGCCTTGCCTACAGCGACAGCAGCAACCGCCCGGCGAACAGCAGCAGGATCAGCCCCATGCAGCGCTCGAACCAGTGCCCCAGGCGCATGAACAGCAAGCGCACCCGAGAGCTGGAGAAGAACAGCGCGACGATCACGAACCACAGCGCATTCACCAGGCACATCCAGGCGCCATATAGTGCCTGGATGCTCAGTGGAGTGGTGGCGCTGACCAGGGTGGTGAAGATCGCCAGGAAAAACAGAGTCGCCTTGGGGTTGGTGGCATTGGTCAGAAACCCCGTGGTAAAGGCTCGCAGCAAGGTCTGTTGGGGCTCATCGGCGGGTGCCTCGCCGGGAAGGCTGGTCTTGGCCTTGCTGCGCAGCAGGCTGATTCCCAAGTACAGAATGTAGGCGCCGCCCAGCAGTTTGGCCGCACTCAGCAGCCAGGGCGTGGTGTGCATCAGGGCGCCCACCCCCAGCAGGGTGTAGAGCACGTGCACCGAGATGCCGGCGCCGATGCCCAGGGCGGTACAGACCCCGGTCATGCGGCCAAAGCGCACGCTCTGGCGGATGGTCACGGCAAAATCCGGCCCGGGAGCGACCACTGCGAGAAAGTGAACCAGGGCCAGGGCGAGGAACTCGCCAAGATAGTTGGACAGCATGCGGACTCCGCAAAGCAGGGTGATTGAGTGGCAGGCGGTTTTCAGTCGAGGCTGTAGCTGACCGAAAGGGTGCCTTTCTTGAGTGAGACCGCGGTGATGAGCACCGTGCCCAACTGCTGCAGGTGGCTGACGTGGGTGCCGCCGCAACCATAGGCCGGCAGTTGGCCAAAGCTGATCTGGCGCGAACCGTCCGCCGTTGTGCTGTGTCGTTCCAGGTCGGCCTCTATCCACTGCGCAATCGCGTCCTGCACGCTGGCGCTGTCGATCTCCCGGGGCTGCTCTGCCGGTTTGAACGACACCCGGCCTTCACCTGGCCAGTGATGGGCCTTGATCGGTATCCAGCCCTGGCTTTGCACGAAGTGGCCGATCAGGTGCCCGGCGGAGTGCATGCGGCTGTTGAACTGGCGCACGGCCTCATCGACCCGGGCCTCGAAAATGCCCGGCTCCAGCGGCTGGTCCAGGTAATGCACGATCTGCTCGCCTTCCTGGGCCACCCGCAGAACGGTGGCCTGGCCGATCCAGCCGGTATCGCTGGGCTGGCCGCCACCCTGGGGGTGGAAGGGCGTGGCGTTGAGGGTGACCGCGAATTGCTGTTCGTGGGGGATGCAGCTCAGGACCTCGACGGAGGTCAGTAACTGGTCATTGTCGTAATACAGGCGCCGCGTCATTTCTCTAACCCTGGAATTCAGTGTTTTTTATTATGCGGCCTGGGCAATTGCGTGATAATCCGTTCGAAACTCAATGGACTATTGCGTCATGAGCATAAATCTACCCCTGCCTTTGCTGGCAGAAATGGCCATTTTCGTCAGGGTCGTGGAGACCGGCAGCTTCTCCGAAGCGGCACGCCAGCTGGGCTCCTCGCCTTCGGCGGTCAGCCGCAGCATCTCGCGCCTGGAAAAGGCCCTGGCCACCCGGTTGTTGCAGCGCACCACACGCAAGTTGCGCTTGAGCGACGGTGGCGAAGAGGTGTTCAAGCGTTGCAGTGAAATGGTCAGTGCGGCCCGTTCGGTGATGGAAGTCAGCGGCCAGTTCACCCACGAAGCCGAGGGTGTGGTGCGGGTCAGCGTGCCCAAGGCGGTGGGGCGTTTCGTGGTGCACCCGCACATGCCGGAGTTTCTGCGGCGCTATCCCCAGGTCGATGTGGAACTGCTGCATGAGGACCGCGATGTCGACCTGATCGACGACAACGTCGACCTGGCGATCCGCATCACCGACCGCCCGCCGCCCGGGTTGATCGGCCGCCAGCTGTTGCGCATCGATCACCTGCTCTGCGCCACCCCGCAGTACCTGGCCGAGCACGGCACGCCGGCCCATCCTCAGGACCTGCGCCAGCACAGCTGTATCTACCTGGGCGAGACCCCCAGCGATGCGCGCTGGAAATTTACCCAGGGCAGCAAGGCGGTCACGGTGGGGGTGCGCGGGCGCTATGCGGCCAACCACACCGGGGTGCGCCTGGATGCGCTGCTGCAACACCTGGGGATCGGCAGCCTGCCGTACTTCACCGCGCGCCATGCCCTGGAGCAGGGGCAGATCGTCCAGGTGTTGCCGGAGTGGACCTTCCTGGCCTCCTACCACGGCGGTGCCTGGCTGCTGCATTCACCGACCCGTTACCTGCCGCCCAAGTTGCGGGTTTTCATCGATTACCTGGTGGAATGCCTGGCCAAGGAGCCGACCCTCCACCGCCCGGGCAAAGCGGAACGCCTGCTGTAAGCGCTGGCTTGCCAGCGAATTCTCTGACAAGCCGTCGCTAAAAGGCACCCATGAAAAAGGCCCGCCGGGCGAACCGTGCGGGCCTTGGCTGCGCCGGGCGCAGTGATCAGTGCTTGCTGTCCTGGGCAGAAAGCGCCAGCAGCTGCTTTTCCTGGTTCCAGTCGAAGGGCTCGTCGTTCTGCTCGGCTTCGAAACGGCGCTCTTCCAGGGCCTGGTACAGGTCGATTTCTTCATCGGGCATGTAGTGCAGGCAGTCACCGGCGAAGAACCACAGCAGGTCACGAGGCACCAGGTGGGCGATCTGCGGGTAGCGCTGCATGATCTGGCACAGCAGGTCCTGGCCCAGGTACTGGCTTTCGATCGGGTCGATCGGCAGCGAGGCGCGCAGTTCGTCGAAGCGCTCCAGGAACAGCGCGTGGCTTTCCTCGGGCACCTGTTCGGCTTCACCTACGGCGACCAGGATGCTGCGCAGGTGGTCCAGCAGGACGAGATGATCGGCGACGATGTTGGACATGACAGGGTCCTCAAGAGCAAAACGGGCGCGGGAGTATATAGCTCCCGCGCCCGGTTTCATAATCGACCTGCCCCGAGGGCGGTCGTCTAGCGGGTCTTGCCTTCGCTCAGGGTCAGCTCCTCCTTGGCAAAGTCATCCACATCGATGACCTTGCGCCGCGCCGCTTCGGCCTCGCGCAGGCTCTGGGCCTCGGCGGCCTGCAGCACGCCGGCTTCCAGCGCCGCGTCGATGGCCGATTCGCCGGCAGCCGGTTTGACCTGGCCGCTTTTCAGCGCTTCGTGGAGCTTCTTGTGCAACGGGTGCGCAGCGCTCAGCAGGTTGCTGGCATGTTGCAGGGCGCCCACCGGGTCGTCCTTGGATTGCGGGCGGTAGCAACCGGCGAGCACCGCTTCCAGGGCCGGATCGCCCTGGGCGCGACCGATGATCGCCGCCACTTCGGCATCCAACTGGTCCGATGGCCCGGTATGGCGACGGCCGAAGGGGAACACCAGCACCCGCAGCAGGCAACCGAACACCCGGTTGGGGAAGTTGCTGAGCAACTCGTCCAGGGCCCGCTCGGAATGCCCGAGGCTTTCTTCCATGGCCCAGGCCAGCAGGGGGCGCAGGTATTCCGGGGAGTCCAGGTCGTGGTAGCGCTTGAGCGCTGCCGACGCCAGGTACAGGTGGCTGAGCACATCCCCCAGGCGGGCGGAAAGGCGCTCGCGGCGTTTGAGTTCGCCCCCCAGCAGCATCATCGAGAAGTCCGCCAGCAGAGCGAAGGCCGCGGCCTGGCGGTTCAGGGCACGGAAATAGCCCTGGCTGACCTTGTCTCCCGGAACGTGTTCGAAGTGGCCCAGGCCGAGGTTCAGCACCAGGGTGCTGGCGGCGTTGCTCACGGCGAAACCTATGTGCTTGAGCAGCAGGGCGTCGAACTCCTGCAGCGCCTGGTCGTGGTCTTCGCGACCGGCCAGGGCCATTTCCTTGAGCACGAACGGATGGCAGCGGATTGCCCCCTGGCCGAAGATCATCAGGTTGCGCGACAGGATGTTGGCGCCTTCCACGGTGATGAAGATCGGCGCTCCTTGCCAGCTGCGGCCCAGGTAGTTGTTGGGGCCCATGATGATGCCCTTGCCGCCGTGCACGTCCATGGCGTGGCTGATGCACTCGCGGCCGCGCTCGGTGAGGTGGTACTTGAGGATCGCCGACAGCACCGAGGGTTTTTCCCCCAGGTCCACGGCGTTGGCAGTGAGCATGCGCGCACTGTCCATCAGCCAGGCATTGCCGCCGAGACGGGCCAGAGCCTCCTGGATGCCTTCGAAGGCGGCCAGGGGCACGTTGAACTGCTCCCGCACCTGGGCGTACTGGCCGGTCACCAGGCTGGTGAATTTGGCGGCGCCGGTGCCCACCGCGGGCAGGGAGATCGAACGGCCCACGGACAGGCAGTTCATCAGCATCATCCAGCCCTTGCCGAGCATTTCCTGGCCGCCGATGAGGAAGTCCAGGGGGATGAACACGTCCTTGCCGGAGTTCGGGCCGTTCATGAAGGCCGCGCCCAGGGGCAGGTGGCGGCGGCCGATGTCCACCCCGGGGGTGTCGGTGGGGATCAGCGCCAGGCTGATGCCCAGGTCTTCCTGGTCGCCCAGCAGGTGGTCCGGGTCATGGGCCTTGAAGGCCAGGCCGAGCAGGGTGGCCACCGGGCCCAGGGTGATGTAGCGCTTTTCCCAGTTCAGGCGCAGGCCCAGGGTTTCTTCACCTTGCCATTGGCCTTTGCAGATGATCCCGGTGTCGGGCATGGACCCGGCATCGGAGCCGGCCAGGGGGCCGGTGAGGGCGAAGCAGGGAATGTCGTCGCCCCGGGCCAGCCGCGGCAGGTAGTGATTGCGCTGTTCGTCGGTGCCGTAGTGCAGCAGCAGTTCGGCCGGGCCCAGGGAGTTGGGCACCATCACGGTGGAGGCCAGGTCGCCGCTGCGGGTGGCCAGCTTCATGGCCACCTGGGAGTGGGCGTAGGCCGAGAAGCCCTTGCCGCCGAACTCCTTGGGAATGATCAGGGCAAAGAAACCGTGCTCCTTGATGTGGGCCCAGGCTTCGGGCGGCAGGTCCATGTGCTGGCCGATCTGCCAGTCGCTGACCATGGCGCACAGCTCCTCGGTCGGGCCGTCGATGAACGCCTGCTCTTCTTCGGTCAGCTGGGCCTTGGGGTAGGCCAGCAAGGTATTCCAGTCGGGGCGGCCACTGAACAGCTCGCCGTCCCACCAGACGGTGCCGGCATCGATGGCATCGCGCTCGGTCTGGGACATCGGCGGCAGGACTCTCTGGAACCAACTGAACAGCGGCGCACTGAAATACTTGCGCCGCAGATCGGGCAGCAGCAGAGGGGCGGCGACCGCTGCCAGCAGCACCCAGAAAATCAGCAGCAGCCAGCCGGGGGCACGGCTAAAGGCGCCCATGGCCAAGAGGTAGACGGCGACCACGCCCAGGGCGGGCAGGGGGGCGGTACGGCGGTGGGCCAGGTAGGCCACTGCGAGCACCAGAACCAGTATCCACAACAACAGCATATTCAATCCTCCGTGAAACCAGGGGTGAAATCACCCTCAGAGCGTAGTCGGCCTTCGACAGCGCGGGTGAGCAGGGCAGTGCGGGTGCAGCGCAAGTCTGTATCTTGCGGGCCAGGCCCGGTTGTTCGTGGGGGCCATGATCTTTGGCCGATACGTCGTTATCACTGGGGCGGACGCCTCGATAGACTCAGGCTTCCTCTCGGAGGTCATGCCCATGCACGAGTACCTGCGTCCCAGCCGCTTCATCGATAGTGACCACCCGGCGGTGGTGGAGTTCGCCGAAACTCATCGCGGTGCCAGCCGCGATCCCCGACAGCAAGCCGTCAGCCTCTATTACGCGGTGCGCGAGGCCGTACGCTATAACTTCTACAGTTTCAGTCGTGATCCCCAGACTTTGCGCGGCAGCCATGCCCTGGCCACCGGCGAGAGCTATTGCGTGCCCAAGGCCACCTTGCTCGCCGGTTGTGCCCGGCATTGCGGGATACCGGCGCGCATCGGCCTGGCCGATGTGCGCAATCACCTGTCCACACCCAAGCTGCTGGAGCTGCTGCGCAGCGACGTGTTCGCCATGCACGGCTACACCGAGTTCTATCTGCAGGGCCGCTGGGTCAAGGCCACGCCGGCGTTCAACCGGCAATTGTGTGAGATGTTCGATGTGGCGCCGCTGGACTTCGACGGCCTGGAGGACAGCGTTTTCCAGCCTTTCAATCGCCAGGGCGAACAGTCGATGGAGTACCTGGTGGACCACGGGCAGTTTGCCGACGTGCCGCAGGAGCTGTTTTTCGGCCACCTGGAAAAATGCTACCCGCACCTGTTCGACGCGCAGCAGCCGCAAGTGCTGGCAGACCTGCGCGGCGATTTGAGTCGCGGCTGATCAGGCGTAGACTGCCCCGGCATTCATTACTGAGGGATGGTCATGCTGAAGATCTGGGGTCGCAAGAACTCGTCGAATGTCAGGAAGGCACTCTGGTGCGCGCAGGAACTGGGGCTCGCCTATGAGTCCCTGGACGCCGGCGGCGCCTTTGGGGTGGTGGACACCCCGGCGTACCGGGCGCTGAACCCCAATGGCCGGATTCCACTGATTGAAGACGGCGACTTCGTGCTCTGGGAGTCCAATACCATCGTGCGCTACCTGGCTGCGCGCTACGCCGCCGATAGCCACTGGTACCCGGCCGACGTGCAACTGCGGGCCAGCGCCGAGAAGTGGATGGACTGGACCACCTCGACCTTCGCCGAACCCTTCCGGCATCTGTTCTGGGGCGTATTGCGCACCCCGGCCGAGCAGCAGGACTGGGCGCAGATCAACGCCGCCAAGGCCACGTGTGCCGAGCTGCTGGCGCGGGTCGATCAGGCCCTGGGCGAGCAGCCTTACCTGTCCGGGCAGGAGATCGGCGTGGGCGACATTCCCCTCGGCAGTTTCATCTACGCTTGGTTCGAGATGCCCATCGAGCGTCCTTCCATGCCCCATCTGCAAGCCTGGTATGAGCGCTTGAAACAGCGCCCGGCCTATCGCCAGGCCGTGATGACCGCGTTGACTTAATACCCACTATCGATACGGGTGACTGTACTTGCACGACGCAGGCACGCAACATGGCGGGCGTCCGGCGTCGTTGCAATCGGCTCGGGCCGCCCTTACTTATAAAATTCCCCCTTCTTGGTGCATGAATCCGATATGAGTTCCGCTCTGTCCATCCGGCAGCTAACCAAAACCTACGGCAACGGTTTCCAGGCCCTGAGTGGTATCGATCTGGATGTCGCCGAAGGTGACTTTTTCGCCCTGCTCGGCCCTAACGGGGCCGGCAAATCCACCACCATCGGCATTCTCTCGACCCTGGTGAACAAGACCAGCGGTACGGTGAGCGTCTTCGGCCACGACCTGGATCGTGAGCCGGCGGCGCTCAAGCGTTGCATCGGCGTGGTGCCGCAGGAATTCAACTTCAACCAGTTCGAGAAAACCTTCGACATCGTCGTGACCCAGGCCGGCTACTACGGCATTCCGGCGAAGATCGCCAAGCAGCGCGCCGAGCAGTACCTAACCCAGCTCGGCCTGTGGGACAAGCGCGATGTGCCTTCGCGTTCCCTGTCCGGTGGCATGAAGCGGCGCCTGATGATCGCCCGCGCGCTGGTGCATGAACCGCGCCTGTTGATCCTTGACGAACCTACCGCCGGGGTCGATATCGAGCTGCGCCGTTCCATGTGGAGCTTTCTTACCGAGCTCAACCAGAAAGGCATCACCATCATCCTCACCACCCACTACCTGGAAGAGGCTGAGCAGCTGTGCCGCAACATCGGCATCATCGACCACGGCACCATCGTCGAGAACACCAGCATGCGCCAGTTGCTCAGCCAGCTGCATGTGGAGACTTTCCTCCTCGACCTGAAGAACGACCTGAGCGTGGCGCCGCAACTGGCCGGCTATCCGACCCGGCTGGTGGACAGCCATACCCTGGAGGTCCAGGTGGACAAGGCCGTGGGCATCACCGCGCTGTTCGGCCAACTGGCCCTGCAGAACATCGAGGTGCTGAGTCTGCGTAACAAAACCAACCGTCTTGAGGAGTTGTTCGTGTCCCTGGTGGAGAAGAATCTGTCGAAGGTGGCGGTATGAGTTCGGAGTTCAAACCCAACCTGGTGGCGCTCAACACCATTGTCTATCGCGAAGTCCGGCGCTTCACCCGGATCTGGCCGCAGACCCTGCTGCCCCCGGCCATCACCATGGTCCTGTACTTCGTCATCTTCGGTAACCTGATCGGCCGGCAGATCGGCGACATGGGTGGTTTCACCTACATGGAGTACATCGTCCCGGGGCTGATCATGATGTCGGTGATCACCAACTCCTACGGCAACGTGGTATCGAGCTTCTTCGGCAGCAAGTTCCAGCGCTCCATCGAGGAGTTGATGGTCTCGCCGTTGTCGCCCCATACCATTCTCATCGGCTACACCTTGGGCGGGGTGCTGCGGGGGCTGATGGTGGGGGTCATCGTGACGCTGCTGTCGCTGTTCTTCACCACGCTGCAGGTGCACCACCTGGGCATCACGGTGCTGGTGGTAGTGCTGACCGCGACCATCTTCTCGCTGCTGGGCTTCATCAACGCAGTCTTTGCACGCAACTTCGACGATATCTCGATCATCCCGACCTTCGTGCTGACGCCCCTGACCTACCTGGGCGGGGTGTTCTACTCGATCAACCTGCTGCCGCCGTTCTGGCAGACGGTGTCCCTGGCCAACCCGGTGCTGCACATGGTCAACGCCTTCCGTTTCGGCATCCTCGGGGTGTCGGACATCAAGATCAGCATCGCCATTACCTTCATGCTGGTGGCCACCCTGGTGCTGTATATCGGTTGCGCACGGCTGCTGGTGAGCGGGCGCGGCATGCGTCAGTAAATGCCTTTAGTGCGTCATGCAAACGGCCTCCCTCGGGAGGCCGTTTTCGTTGGTCACTGCCGTTGCTGCTTGCGCCTGGACCATTGGCGCGCGACCCACCAGCGCCAATAGAGCATGGTCAGGCAATAGGCAGTGGCCCCCAGCACCAGCCCGGCCACCACCGAGCCGAGGAGGAAGGGTTGCCACAGGGTTGCCAGCTGGCTGCTGATCCACTCCCAGGTCAGCTCGTCGGGCAGGGTGCGCGGCGGCACGTTCATCAGCCAGGCCCCCAGTTGGTAGGTGCAGAAGAACACCGGCGGCATGGTGATGGGGTTGGTCAACCAGACCAGGCTGACACTGATGGGCATATTGCCGCGCAGCCAGATGGCCAGTACCGCAGCCAGCAACATCTGCATCGGAATGGGAATAAAGGCGGCGAACAGGCCCACGGCCATCGCCCGGGCCACCGAGTGTCGATTGAGGTGCCAGAGGTTGGCGTCATGCAGCAGGGTGCCAAGAAAGCGTAAGGACTTGTGTTCCCGGATGCTGGTCGGATCTGGCATGTAACGTTTGAATAAGCGCCGGGGCATAAGGCTTCTCGGTCGGGTCAAGCGACGATTATGACCGGATTCTAGTCGGCGAAAATTCAGACATTGTGACAAATGATAAAGCCGCGCAGCCCATCCTCGACTAAGCCAAGAGTATGAACTCCCAAGGAGGGGCGGGCGAATGCGTAGCGCAATGCTGGCGCTGGCTGCGGGGCTGCTGGCGCTGGGTTTCATGCCGGCCTTGCCCCCAGGCTGGCTGCTGCTGTGTATGGCGATACTGGCCTTGATGCTGTTGCCGTTTCGTACACATCCGGTGGCATTTTTCCTGTTCGGTTTCACCTGGGCCTGTGTGTCCGCGCAGTCGGCCCTGGATGATCGCCTGGCGCTGCGCCTGGAGGCACAGACCCGCTGGCTGGAAGGGCGAGTGAGCGGCCTGCCGGAGCAGGCGGGCGGCGTGGTGCGTTTCGAGCTGGAGGATGCCCAGGCCCGCCGTGAGCGGCTGCCCCGGCGCATGCGCCTGGCCTGGCGTGAGGGCCCGGCGCTCAAGAGTGGCGAGCGCTGGCGGCTGGCGGTCAAGCTTCGCCGGCCGGTGGGTTTGTTGAATCCCCAGGGCTTCGATTACCAGGCCTGGTTGCTGGCGCGTCGTATCGGCGCCACCGGCACGGTCAAGGCCGGGCAACTGCTGGTCCCGGCCCCGCAGGCCTGGCGGCAAGGATTGCGCCAGCGCTTGCTAGAGGTCGAGGCACAGGGGCGCGGCGCGGGTCTGGCGGCGCTGGTGATGGGTGACGGTTCCGGCCTGACGCGGCAAGACTGGCAGTTGTTGCAGGACACCGGCACCGTCCACTTGATGGTGATTTCCGGGCAGCACATCAGCCTGCTGGCGGGGGTGATCTATTTCGCGGTGGCCGGGCTGGCCCGCCATGGCCTCTGGCCCGAGCGCTTGCCTTGGTTGCCCTGGGCCTGTGCCCTGGCCTGGCTCGGCGCCTTGGGCTACGGCCTGCTGGCGGGGTTCGATGTGCCAGTGCAACGCGCCTGCGTGATGGTCGCCCTGGTACTGCTCTGGCGCATGCGCTTTCGCCATCTGCGGGCCGGCTGGCCCCTGCTGCTGGCGTTGAATGCAGTGTTGCTGGCCGAGCCGCTGGCCAGCTTGCAGGCGGGGTTCTGGCTGTCCTTTGCCGCGGTGGCAGTCCTGACCTTGACCTTTGCCGGACGCCTGGGAGCGTGGCGCTGGTGGCAGGGCTGGACCCGGGCCCAATGGTTGATCGCCATTGGCCTGCTGCCGCCATTGCTGGCTCTGGGGCTGCCCATCAGCCTCAGCGGGCCGCTGGCCAATTTGCTGGCGGTGCCCTGGATCAGCTTTCTGGTGTTGCCGCCGGCTTTGCTCGGCAGCCTGCTGCTGCCGGTGCCTTATGTGGGTGAGGGCCTGTTGTGGCTGGCCGGAGGATTGCTGGACGGGTTGTTCCGCTTGCTCGGAGTGATTGCCGGTGGGTGGCCGGCCTGGATGCCGCCGCAGATCCCTCTGTGGCTATGGGGCATGAATGCTCTGGGCTGCCTGTTGCTGCTGTTGCCCAGGGGCGTGCCCATGCGGGTTCTGGGCTGGCCGCTGTTGCTCCTGGCGGTCTGGCCACCCCTGGCGCGCGTGCCCGAAGGTGAGGTGGAGGTCTGGCAGCTGGATGTGGGGCAGGGCCTGTCATTCCTCCTGCGTACCCGTGATCACGCCCTGCTGTATGACACGGGGGCGCGGATCGCCGAGTTCGACCTGGGAGAGCGAGTGGTAGTGCCGACCCTGCACAGGCTCGGCATCCGGCGGCTGGACCTGATGCTGCTCAGCCATGCCGACAACGACCATGCCGGTGGCGCCCAGGCGGTGCAGCGCGCAATGCCCGTGGGCGAGGTCCGCGGTGGCCAGCCCGACGCCTTGCCCGCGGGCCTGCAGGCAAGGCCTTGCGACAGTGGGCTGAGCTGGGTGTGGAATGGCGTGCGCTTTCGCCAGTGGCAATGGGCGGCGGCGACCGACGGCAATCAGGCCTCGTGCGTGCTCCAGGTCGAGGCTGCCGGCGAGCGCCTGCTGCTCACCGGGGACATCGACGCCCGTGCCGAACGAGCCTTGCTCGACAGCCCGCTGGCGGTGCGGACCCACTGGCTGCAGGCACCCCATCACGGCAGCCGTACCTCTTCATCCATGGCCTTGCTGCAGCGGCTGGCCCCCGATGCGGTGCTGATTTCCCGTGGTCGGGGCAATACCTTCGGTCACCCCCATCCTCAAGTGCTGGCACGCTATCGGCGCCTGGACATGGCAATTTATGACAGTGCCGAACAGGGTGCCCTGAGACTGCAACTGGGGGCCTTCGGGGCGGCGCATGGCCTTCGCGAGCAGCGGCGATTCTGGCGTGAGCCGCCCGCAATGCCTTAAATAACCGTGGGTTATTAAAGCCTGTGAGCATGCGACATCACGGTCTTCGGTGCGTCCGGCCCCTATGTTAGAGTGGCGCACTTTTTCGAGGGGGCTGTCACTGTGTGGGAATTGGTCAAATCCGGCGGCTGGATGATGTTGCCGATCATTCTGAGTTCCATTGCTGCCGTGGGCATCATTGCCGAGCGTCTGTGGACCCTGCGTGCCAGCCGTGTCACCCCGCCCCACCTGCTGGGGCAGGTCTGGCGCTGGATCAAGGACAAGCAGCTGAACAAGGAAAAGCTCAAGGAACTGCGCGCCGATTCGCCCCTGGGCGAGATTCTGGCGGCGGGCCTGGCCAACTCCAAGCATGGCCGCGAAATCATGAAGGAATGCATCGAAGAGGCTGCCGCCCGGGTCATCCATGAGCTGGAGCGCTACCTCAACGCCCTCGGCACCATTGCCGCCATGGCACCGCTGCTGGGCCTGCTGGGCACGGTGTTGGGCATGATCGATATCTTCAGTTCGTTCATGGGCTCGGGCATGACCACCAACGCGCACATCCTCGCAGGCGGTATTTCCAAAGCCCTGATCACCACCGCCGCCGGCCTGATGGTGGGCATTCCCTCGGTGTTCTTCCACCGCTTCCTGCAGCGCCGGGTCGATGAACTGGTGGTGGGCATGGAGCAGGAGGCGATCAAGCTGGTGGAAGTGATCCAGGGCGACCGCGATGTCGATCTGGCCGAGGGCAAAGCGTGAAATTCCGTCGCAAGCCCCGGGAAACCGTGGACATCAACCTGGCGTCGTTGATCGACGTGGTGTTCATCCTGCTGCTGTTCTTTGTTGTCACCACCACCTTCACCCGGGAAACCGAGCTGCGGGTCGATCTGCCGGAAGCGGTCAGCGGCTCGCCGGCCGAAGACCAGCAGGTCAAGCAACTGGATATCGCCATCAGCGCCGACGGCGTGTTTTCGGTGAACAACCAGCTCCTGCCCAAAAATGACCTGGAGACCTTGATCGAGGCCTTGCAGAAGGAGTCGGCGGGCGACACCAACCTGCCGCTGTCCATCAGCGCCGACGGCAAGACCCAGCATCAAGCGGTGATCACTGCCATGGATGCAGCCGGCAAGCTCGGTTTCAGCCACCTGCGCATGACCACCGTCGAGGCGGACCCGGCACCCTGATGGCACTTTCCGATCGCCTGCTCAATGCCTGGTACAACGGCCACCCCGCGCTGAAACTGCTGCGCCCCCTGGAATGCCTGTATCGCCGAGTGGTGACGGGCAAGCGCCAGCGCTTTCTTGCCGGTGAGGGGGCGATCTATCAACCACCTGTGCCGCTGATCGTGGTGGGCAACATCACCGTGGGCGGCACCGGCAAGACGCCGTTGATCCTGTGGCTGGTGGAGCACTGCCAGCGCCTCGGGTTGCGGGTCGGGGTGGTCAGTCGTGGCTACGGGGCCAAGCCGGCGCAATTGCCATGGCGCGTCAGCGCCGAAGATTGCGCCGCGGTGGCCGGTGATGAGCCGCTGCTGATCGTCCAGCGCTGCGGCGTGCCGCTGATGATCGACCCCGATCGCGGCCGCGCGGTACAGGCCCTGCTGGCCGCCGAGCCGCTGGACCTGATCCTCTCCGACGACGGCCTGCAGCACTACCGCCTGGCCCGTGACCTGGAGCTGGTGCTGATCGATGCCGCCCGCGGCCTGGGCAACCGCCGCTGCCTGCCGGCCGGGCCGCTGCGCGAGCCGGCGGAGCGTTTGCAGAGCGTCGACGCGGTGCTCTACAACGGCGCCGTTGATGACCGTGACGAGGGGTTCGCCTTTCATCTCAAGCCCTCGGTGCTGGTCAACCTGCGCAGTGGCGAGCGCCGTGCGCTGGAGCATTTCGCCCCCGGCCAGGCGCTGCATGCGGTGGCGGGCATCGGCAATCCCCAGCGTTTCTTCAACACCCTTGAAACGCTACACTGGCGGCCTGTTCCCCATGCATTTGCCGATCACGCTCAATACAGTGCGCAGGCCTTGACCTTCACCCCGTCATTGCCGCTGGTCATGACCGAGAAAGATGCGGTCAAGTGCCGGGCTTTCGCGGCAGACGACTGGTGGTACCTGGCGGTCGATGCCCAGCCTTCGCCGGCCTTCGTCGCCTGGTTCGACACCCAGTTGATGCGCCTGATGCCTGATCGTCTGCTGCCTTAATTTGCTTTTATCCAGGGAATCCTCATGGACACCAAACTGCTCGACATCCTCGCCTGCCCGATCTGCAAAGGCCCCCTCAAACTCAGCGCCGACAAGACCGAGCTGATCAGCAAGGGCGCGGGCCTGGCCTATCCGATTCGCGATGGCATCCCGGTGATGCTGGAAAGCGAAGCGCGCACCCTGACCACCGAAGAGCGCCTGGACAAATGAGCAGCGCCTTTACCGTTGTCATCCCGGCGCGCTACGCCTCCACTCGCCTGCCAGGCAAGCCGCTGCAACTGATCGCCGGCAAGCCGATGATCCAGTGGGTCTGGGAACAGGCGCGCAAGAGCAGCGCCGAGCGGGTCGTGGTGGCCACCGATGATCAGCGCATCGTCGAGGCCTGCCAGGGCTTTGGCGCCGAGGCGCTGCTGACCCGGGAAGATCACAACTCCGGCACCGACCGGCTGGCGGAAGTCGCCGCCCAGCTGGGCCTGGCCGCGGATGCGATCGTGGTCAACGTACAAGGCGACGAACCGTTGATCCCGCCGTCGGTGATCGATCAGGTAGCGGCCAACCTGGCAGCCCACACCGAAGCGCGCATGGCCACCCTGGCCGAGCCGATCGAGGACGTGCAGACCCTGTTCAACCCCAATGTGGTCAAGGTGGTCAGCGACCTCAACGGCCTGGCCCTGACCTTCAGCCGCGCCACCTTGCCCTGGGCCCGGGATGCCTTTGCCCAGAGTCGTGAGCAACTGCCCGAAGGCGTGCCTTATCGCCGTCACATCGGCATCTATGCCTACCGCGCCGGCTTTCTTCACGACTTCGTCAGTTGGGGCCCGTGCTGGCTGGAAAACACCGAATCCCTGGAGCAACTGCGTGCCCTGTGGCATGGCGTGCGGATCCACGTGGCCGACGCCCTGGAAGCACCGCCTACCGGCGTCGATACCGCCGAAGACCTTGAGCGCGTTCGGCGCCTGCTGGAGGCCTGATGCGGGTTCTGTTCGTCTGCCTGGGCAATATCTGCCGCTCGCCCACCGCCGAAGGCGTGCTGCGCCGCAAGTTGCACGAGGCCGGCCTGGGTGACCAGGTGCAAGTCGCCTCTGCCGGCACCAGCGACTGGCACATCGGCAAGGCCCCGGACAAGCGCAGCCAGCAGGCTGCCTTGCGGCGCGGCTACGACCTGTCGGCGCAACGGGCGCAGCAGGTCAGCAGCGCCGATTTCGCTGCCTATGACCTGATCTTCGCCATGGACCAGAGCAACCTGCGCAACCTCAAGGCCCTGCAACCGGCCCGGGGCAAGGCCGAGCTGGACCTGTTCCTGCGTCGCTACGAGGCGGCGCTGGATGAAGTGCCGGATCCGTACTACGACGGCGAGCAGGGTTTCGAGCAGGTGCTGGACCTGATCGAGGATGCCTGCGACCGGCTGGTGGTCGAATTGAAGGGGCGGCTATGAACCTGGACATTCAGGCCGATGTGTCCCTCAAGCCGTTCAACAGCTTCGGGGTCGAGGTCAAGGCCAAGTGGTTTGCCCAGGCCCACAGCGACGACGAGGTACGCGAGGCGCTGGCCTATTGCGCTACCCACCAGTTGCCGCTGCTGGTGATCGGCGGCGGCAGCAACCTGCTGCTGACGGCGGATATCCAGGCCCTGGTGCTGCGCATGGCCACTCGTGGCATTCGCCTGCTCAGCGATGACGGGCAGCGGGTGGTGGTCGAGGCCGAGGCCGGGGAAACCTGGCATCCCTTTGTCCAGTGGACCCTGGAGCAAGGCCTGTCCGGGCTGGAGAACCTGAGCCTGATTCCCGGCACCGTCGGCGCCGCACCGATGCAGAACATCGGCGCCTATGGGGTGGAGATCAAGGACGTGTTCGCCGGCCTGACCGCCCTCGATCGGCAGACCGGCGAGCTGCGGGAATTCGACCTGGCGCAGTGCCAGTTCGCGTACCGCGACAGCCTGTTCAAGCATCAGGCCGGTCGCTGGTTGATCCTGCGGGTGCGCTTTGCCCTGAACCGTGTCGATCACCTGCACCTGGAATACGGCCCGGTGCGCCAGCGCCTGAGCGAGCAGGGCATCGAACAGCCGACGGCCAGCGATGTCAGCCGGGCGATCTGCAGCATCCGCAGCGAAAAGCTCCCGGACCCTGCGGTGCTGGGCAATGCCGGCAGCTTTTTCAAGAATCCGGTGGTGCCGGCGGCACTGGCCGCGCAGATCAAGCAGTCGCATCCGGGGCTGGTGGGGTACCCCCAGGCCGATGGGCAGGTCAAGCTGGCGGCCGGTTGGCTGATCGAACAGGCGGGCTGGAAGGGCTTTCGCGAGGCGGATGCCGGGGTCCATCGCTTGCAATCGCTGGTGCTGGTCAACTATGGCGGCGCCAGCGGCCTGCAGTTGCTGGAACTGGCGCGGCGGATCCAGCGCGATATCGCCGAGCGTTTCAGTGTCGAGCTGGAGATGGAGCCCAACCTCTATTAGCGAGAGCTGGCGTGCGGTGGATAGCAAAAAGCCTTGCCCGGCTGACGTTCGGGCAGGGCTTTTTTGTTAATTGCGGCTTAACTTAGCAGGCTAAGAATCAGCTTTTTGCTGTTCCCAAAGGCCCGGTGAAGCCTGTCTTCACAAGAGAGCCCGATTAGCCTGAGCCGATCTGCGTGCACCGCAGCCGCGGTACTGCACGGCGGATGACTCGACCCCATCACTCAGAAAATGCGGGCGTGCCCATGATTACCCTGAAGCTCAACGGTCAAGATCATCAACTGGACGTCACCGAGGACATGCCGCTGTTGTGGGCTATCCGCGACGTGGCGGGCTACAACGGTACCAAGTTCGGCTGCGGCATGGGCCTGTGCGGCGCCTGTACGATTCATATCGACGGCGACCCGGCGCGCAGTTGCATCACACCGATAGGCTCGGTGCAAGGCAAGAACGTCAGCACCATCGACAACCTGCATACCGACCCGGTCGGGCAGGTGGTGCAGCAGGCCTGGCTGGATACGGCGGTGGCCCAATGCGGTTACTGCCAGGGCGGGCAGATCATGTCGGCCACTGCCTTGCTCAAGGTTCACCCCAACCCCAGTGACGAGCAGATCGAAGAGGCGATGCTCGGCAACATCTGCCGCTGCGGCACCTACAACCGGATCAAGACCGCGATCCGCCAGGCTTCCAGCCATCTGCAGGAGGCCAAGGCATGAACCGTCTACCGCAGGATTTTGCCCTGAGCAACCTCAGCCGCCGGGGCTTTCTCAAAGGTGTGGGGGCCACCGGGGCCCTGGTGCTGGCTGCGAGCTGGGGCTGGCAGGAGGCCTTTGCCGAGGACAAGAAATTCGGTGCCGACGGCATGCCCCACGGCTGGGTCGATGACCCCAAGGTCTACGTGAGCATTGCCAGCGACGGCAGTGTCACGGTGATCTGCAATCGCTCGGAGATGGGCCAGGGCGTGCGCACCAGCCTGAGCATGGTGGTGGCCGACGAACTGGACGCCGACTGGGCGCAGGTCAAGGTGCGCCAGGCACCGGGCGACGAGGCACGTTTCGGCAACCAGGACACCGACGGTTCGCGCAGCATGCGCCATTGGTACGAGCCCATGCGCCGCTGTGGAGCGGCTGCGCGGACCATGCTGGAACAGGCCGCCGCTGCGCAGTGGCAGGTGCCATTGGCCCAGTGTCGGGCGCAGTTGCACAAGGTGGTTCACCAGCCCACCGGGCGTGAGCTGGGCTATGGCGCCCTGGCCGCTGCGGCGGGCGCCCTGGCGGTGCCCGCCCGGGATAGCCTGCGCCTGAAGCAGCCCGGGGAGTTCCGCTACATCGGCAAGGAGGCCACCCGGGCCATCGACGGCCAGGACATCGTCAACGGCCGTGCGGTGTACGGCGCCGATGTGCATTTCGACGGCATGCTGTTCGCGGCGGTGGCGCGGCCCCGGGTGTATGGCGGCAAGGTCAAGTCGGTGGATGACAGCGCAGCCTTGAAGGTGCCGGGGGTGATCAAGGTCATGCCCATCGACAGCCGCCCCTTGCCTTCGGAGTTCCAGCCCCTGGGCGGCGTGGCTGTGGTGGCGAGCAACACCTGGGCGGCGATCAAGGGCCGCGATGCCTTGAGGATCGAGTGGGAGGATGGCGCCAACGCTGGCTACGACTCCATCCAATACCGCAAGCAACTGGAGGCGGCGGCGCGGCAACCGGGCAAGGTGGTGCGCAGCACCGGCAACCTGGATGAGGCCCTCAAGGGTGCCGAGAGCAGCCTGGAAGCCAGCTATTACCTGCCGCACCTGGCCCAGGCGCCGATGGAGCCGATGGTGGCCGTGGCGCGTTTCCAGGACGGTCGCTGCGAGGCATGGGCACCTAGCCAGGCGCCACAGGTGACCCGCGAGCGAATCGCCGAACGCCTGGGGATCGGCTTCGACCAGGTCACGGTGAACGTCACGCTGCTGGGCGGCGGCTTCGGGCGCAAGTCCAAGCCCGACTTCATCCTGGAGGCGGCGATCCTGGCCAAGGCCTTTCCCGGCAAGGCGGTGCGGGTGCAGTGGACCCGCGAGGACGATATCCACAACTCCTACTTCCATACCGTGTCGGCGGAATACCTCAAGGCCGGGCTGAACAAGGACGGCCTGCCGGCGGCCTGGCTGCACCGCACCGTGGCGCCCAGCATCACCGCGCTGTTTGCGCCGGGGATGAATCACGAAGGCGCCTTCGAGCTGGGCATGGGCTTTACCAACATGGCCTACGCGATTCCCAACGTGCGCCTGGAAAACCCCGAGGCCGCGGCCCATACCCGGGTCGGCTGGTACCGTTCGGTGTCGAACATTCCCCATGGCTTCGCGATCCAGAGTTTTGTCGATGAACTGGCCCACAAGGCCGGCCAGGATCCGCTGCAGTACCAGCTCAAGCTGCTGGGGCCGGATCGTCAGATCGACCCCCGAACCCTGAGCGAAGAGTGGAACTACGGCGAATCCCCCGAGCGTTACCCCATTGATACCGGGCGCTTGCGCACGGTGCTGGAAACCGCGGCCAAGGCGGCAGGCTGGGGGCGCTCGCTGCCCAAGGGGCGCGGTCTGGGGCTGGCCGTGCACTACAGCTTCGTGACCTATGTGGCGGCGGTGATCGAGGTGGAGGTGAAGGACGATGGCACGCTGATCGTGCATCAGGCCGATATCGCTGTGGATTGCGGCCCGCAGATCAACCCCGAGCGCATCCGCTCGCAATTCGAAGGGGCCTGCGTCATGGGCCTGGGCAATGCGGTGCTGGGGGAGATCAGCTTCAAGGAGGGCAAGGTCCAGCAGGACAATTTCCATATGTACGAAGTGGCGCGCATGTCCCTGGCGCCGAAACAGGTGCAGGTGCACTTGGTGACGCCGCCGGGGGACGTGCCCCTGGGCGGGGTGGGAGAGCCCGGTGTGCCGCCGATTGCGCCGGCCCTGTGCAACGCGATCTTCGCCGCCACCGGCAAGCGCATACGCAACCTGCCGGTGCGCTACCAGTTGCAGGGCTGGCAGCAGGCGAGCGCCTGATGGACAGCGTCGACCTGAATGTCCTGCGCAGTGTCCTGGAATGGCGGCGCGCCGGGCGCGGCGTGCTGCTGTACAGCGTGGTGCAGACCTGGGCGCAAGGTGCCGCCACAGGGCAGGCCGAATCGCGCCGCTTCCTCCAGGGTCACGCCGTAGGTCACCAGTTGTACCGGCGGCCCGTGGCGAGACAGGCGCCCATCGCCCTGGCGGCTGATCAGGTCATCCTCGATACAGCCTCCGGACACCGAGCCGATTACCACCCCGTCGTCGCGCAAGGCCAGCATGGCGCCGGGTGGCCGCGGCGCGCTGCCCCAGCCGAAGAGCGGGTTGGCGACCCGGCCTGGGTCGCCGAATTGCTCCAGCGCTGCGAGGCCCACCAGATTGTGGCCCGGGAGCTGAACCTGGGCACCGGCCAGGTGCTGCTCAAGGCTGCGAACCGTGGCGATGAATTGGCGTTTGACGGGGTCACCCTGCGGGCGATCTACGGACCGCGCTGGCGCTTGCTGCTGATCGGCGCCGGGCAGTTATCGCGCTATGTGGCGCAGATGGCCCGCTTGCTGGATTTCGAGGTGCTGATCTGCGATCCGCGCCAGGAGTTCGTGCATGGCTGGGAGGGGCAGGATGGACGTTTTGTCGCCGGGATGCCCGACGATGCGGTGCTGAGCATCAAGCCCGACGAGCGCACGGCGGTGGTGGCCCTGACCCATGATCCGCGCCTGGATGACATGGCGCTGCTGACGGCGCTCGACTCCCGGGCATTTTACGTTGGCGCCCTGGGTTCCCGGGCCAACAGCCAGAAACGCCGGGACAATCTGGCGCTGCTGGGGCTTTCGGCGCAGGCCATCGAGCGCTTGCACGGGCCGGTCGGATTGCCCATCGGCAGCCATACGCCGGCGGAGATTGCCTTGTCGTTGCTGGCGGAAATCGTCGCGCTGAAAAATGGTGTCGAACCGCTGCAGAAGAAGCTGGCGGTGCGAGTGGTGGAGACGGTGAGGTGAGCCGCAGGCCTTGCGCGATCATCCTGGCGGCGGGGCAGGGCAGGCGTTTTCGCCAGGTGGCCGGGGCCGGGCAGGACAAGCTGCTGGCGCCCTGCCGCGGGCGTGACGGGGTGCAGCGGCCGGTGCTGGAGCAGGTGCTGGTGAACCTGCCGGTGGACGTTGCCCGGCGAGTGCTGGTGACCACGGCGGATCGACCCCAGGTGGTGGAGCTGGCGCGTGCCTACGGTTGTCAGGTACTGGTGCTGGAGTCCGTGGGCATGGGGCACAGCCTGGCCGCAGCGGTGGCTGCCTGCGCCGATGCCCATGGCTGGATGGTCTGGCTGGGGGACATGCCCTTTATCCTGCCCGCCACCGCCAGTCGGGTGATGGAGGCCATGACCGAGGAGGGCATCAGCGTGCCGCGGCTAGGTGGGGAGTTGGGTCATCCGGTGGGCTTTGGCCGGTCTTATGGCGCAGCGTTGCAGGGCCTGACCGGTGATCGGGGCGCCCGGCCGCTGTTCGCTTCGGGGCGGGTGGTGGAAGTGCCGGTGACGGATCCGGGGGTGACCTGGGATGTGGACGTTCCGCAGGCGTTGCTGTTTCCGGATCGTCAGGTGCTACAGGTATAAAAAAGCCCCGCCCGGTTACCCGGGCGGGGCTTTTTCATGGGCTGCTGGAATCAGACGAGAGGTTTAGGCTCGTGCTGTTCTTCCTCGGCATGCGCAGCGTGCTCGACAGCGCGCGGTGCTTGCTCGACCACAGGGGCCGATTCTTCCACCACAGGTTCGGCCACTGGCGCCGGTGCAGTCTCTTCGGCTGGCGCCGGGTCGGCCTCGACCACCACTGGCGCTTCTACCGGAGCAGGCTCGGCGGCCACCACGGCTTCAGCCGGAGCAGCAGCGGCAGCCAGCTCGGCTTCCTTCTGCAGGCGCTCGGCTTCACGCTTGCGGCGACGCACTTCGCGTGGGTCGTTCGGTGCACGGCCATTGCTGGTCAGGGTGCTGACCGGCGCGGCTTCGGCTTCGACAGCGGGTGCGGGCGTTTCGGCCACCACCGGTGCTGCAACCGGAGCCGGCTCTTCAACCTGGGCAGGCTGCTGGGCCGCTACAGGCTCTTCAACCACCACTGCTGGCTCGGCAATCGGGGCTGGCGCAGGGGCCTGCTGAACCGGCTCGACGGCCTTTTCTTCAACCACTGGCGCCTGGGCTACAGGTTCTGCTGCCGGTTGTTCGGCAACCACGGGCTGGGCTTCGACAACCACGGCCGGTTCGGCAGCCACTTCAACCTGAGCCTGCTCTTCAGCCACTGGAGCCACTTCCACTGCAGGAACCACTGGGGCTTCTACCGGCGTGGTGGCTTCAACCACTGGGGCTTCCGGAGCCTTGTCTTCTACAGCGGCAGTCGCACGTTCGGCTTGCTGGTGAGCTTCGGCTTCAGCGTTGGCGCTGATGGCGGTGCTGGCAACCGCGGCAGTTACCGCAAGGCCGGCAGCCAGATCGGCGCTGCTTGGCTCTTCGGCGTTTTCTTCCGAGCCTTCGATCACATTGCCGTTGGCATCACGTTGACGCTCGCGACGGTTGCTGCGACGGCGCTGGCCGCGGGAGCGACGACGTGGACGTTCGCCTTCGGCGTTGTCCTGGCCGTCTTCCTGCAGTTGCTCTTCGTTCGGCAGCGCTTCTTCTTCGCTGGCGGCAGCGGCTTGAGCCTGCTCGGCACGTGGTTGGCGCTCTTCACGTGGCGCACGTGGCTGGCGCTCTTCGCGAGGCTGGCGCGCCGGACGTTCTTCGGCAACAACGGCGGCGGTAGCAGCGGCTGTAGCTGGAGCGGCGTCCAGTGGCTCGCGCAGTTCACGCACGCGTTCTTCACGCTCGCCACGTGGCTTGCGCTCTTCACGCGGGGCGCGTGGCTGGCGTTCTTCGCGCGGTGCACGGGGTGCGCGTTCTTCGCGGGCTACCGCTTGAACTTCTTCACGGGCTTCGCGAACTTCGCGTGGCTGACGCTCTTCCCGTGGTGCGCGTTCTTCACGCGGAGCACGTTCTTCGCGCGGCTTGCGCTCTTCATCGCGGCGACCGTTACGGTTGCGGCTCTGCTGGCGGCCATTGCGACGCTGTTCTTCGTTGCTGCGAGCAGGGCGCTCGGTCACTGGCTTCTCGACCACGACCGGAGCGGCTGGCTCTTCCTTGGTAGCGAACAGGCTGACCAGGGACTTCACCAGGCCTTTGAACAGGCTTGGTTCGGCCGCTGGAGCCGGTGCAGCCACAGGGGCAGCGACGACTTCGGTCGGAACCGGAGCGTTGGCGCGGGCCGGGGCAGTCTTCACTGCCGCTTCCTGGCGAACCAGGGTGCGGGTGGCAGCGGTTGGCTGGACTTCTTCGGCTTCGGCGGCGGCCGCTGCGATTTCGTAGCTGGACTGGTTGGTGTTGGCTTCCGGGCTGTCATCACGCAGGCGCTGAACTTCGAAGTGTGGCGTTTCGAGGTGATCGTTCGGCAGGATGACGATGCGGGCACGGGTGCGCAGTTCGATCTTGGTGATCGAGTTGCGTTTTTCGTTGAGCAGGAAAGCGGCGACCGGAATCGGCACTTGGGCGCGAACTTCGGCGGTGCGGTCTTTCAGGGCTTCTTCTTCGATCAGGCGCAGGATCGCCAGGGACAGCGACTCGACGTCACGGATGATGCCGGTGCCGTTGCAGCGCGGGCAGACGATACCGCTGCTTTCGCCCAGGGATGGACGCAGGCGCTGACGGGACATTTCCAGCAGGCCGAAGCGCGAGATGCGGCCGATCTGCACGCGGGCGCGGTCGGCTTCCAGGCATTCGCGGACTTTTTCTTCCACGGCGCGCTGGTTCTTGGCCGGGGTCATGTCGATGAAGTCGATGACGATCAGGCCGCCGATGTCACGCAGGCGCAGTTGGCGAGCGATTTCTTCCGCTGCTTCCAGGTTGGTCTGCAGGGCGGTTTCTTCGATGTCGCTGCCTTTGGTGGCGCGGGCCGAGTTGATGTCGATGGACACCAGGGCTTCGGTCGGATCGATGACGATGGAGCCGCCGGAAGGCAGTTCGACCACGCGCTGGAAGGCGGTCTCGATCTGGCTTTCGATCTGGAAGCGGTTGAACAGCGGCACGCTGTCTTCGTACAGCTTGATCTTGCTGGCGTACTGCGGCATCACCTGGCGGATGAAGGTCAGGGCTTCGTCCTGGGCTTCAACGCTGTCGATCAGCACTTCGCCGATGTCCTGGCGCAGGTAGTCGCGGATCGCGCGGATGATCACGTTGCTTTCCTGGTAGATCAGGAATGGCGCGGAACGATCCAGGGACGCTTCCTTGATGGCGGTCCACAGTTGCAGCAGGTAGTCGAGGTCCCACTGCATCTCTTCGCTGCTGCGGCCCAGGCCGGCAGTGCGCACGATCAGGCCCATGTCGGCGGGTGCCACCAGGCCGTTCAGCGCTTCACGCAGTTCGTTGCGCTCTTCGCCTTCGATGCGGCGGGAGATACCGCCGGCACGCGGGTTGTTCGGCATCAGTACCAGGTAACGGCCGGCGAGGCTGATGAAGGTGGTCAGGGCGGCGCCCTTGTTGCCACGCTCTTCTTTCTCGACCTGGACGATGACTTCCTGGCCTTCGCTCAGCACGTCCTTGATGTTGACGCGGCCTTCGGGGGCTTTCTTGAAGTATTCGCGGGAGATTTCTTTGAGGGGCAGGAAGCCGTGGCGCTCAGAGCCGAAATCGACAAAGGCAGCCTCGAGGCTTGGTTCGATGCGAGTGATGCGGCCTTTATAGATGTTGGCCTTTTTCTGCTCGCGGGCTCCGGACTCGATGTCCAGGTCGTAGAGGCGCTGGCCGTCTACCAGAGCAACACGCAACTCTTCGGGTTGAGTTGCGTTAATCAGCATTCTTTTCATGTAGTACCGTCGGTTTCCGGGCTGCCGGAAACGGCGTTCGGCACACACGACTTCTCACGGTCGGTGTCAGGTGCGTCAGGAGTGGTTGACCACTCGAGTGTCTAGCGAGGTTCGTCCGGGTAACTAAGAACGAAGTCGCGACTTACGCGTCCTGCTTGCTGTGGTGACTAAGGCACCGCTTAAGCAAAAGTCTGTCAGGAGGAGGAATCAACCGGCGACTGTGGACGAGATGAAGCGTCTTGATAAAGCCTAATGCTACACAGTCCGACGGTTGTGCATCTCCACCCTACACGTATCCCTGATAATTCGGGTGCTGCCGCGCGCAGAATCCGCAGCGGGTTGGCATTTACCGTGAACTCCGAAAGGGGAGGTCACGCATCATGGCTAAAGGCGTTGTTTCCGCAACTTTCGCTCGGGATCGTTTGTCGCTGACTGCACTTTGTGAACTGGCCGTTAATCGCTGCGTAAAAGGCGAGTAGTCACTCTGCTTTCTACGGGTTTCAGGCCTCATGTCACCTGCGCTTGTTACAACGCCGAACTCTTCCGTTAGATAGTGAAAACTGCGTAGGACGGCCTTGCGTCCTTATGAATTGCGTTGGTCAGGGCCGGCTGTTTGCCGCTGTTCCTCTGCCCAGCCGCTTTTGGCGGCGTTCGCGACTATAGCAGCAATCATTAAGTGCTTCAAATCCATAAAAAATTGTTATCATTCGCGCCATGACGACTACTGCCCCCTCGACTCCAGGCGTTCAATTGCTTGAGGTCTCGCCGGAATATGCCGGCCAACGTATTGATAACTTCCTTCTCGCCCGGCTCAAAGGCGTGCCCAAGACCTTGATTTACCGCATTTTGCGTAAAGGCGAAGTGCGAGTGAACAAGGGGCGGATCAAGCCCGAGTACAAACTGCAGGCAGGTGATGTGGTGCGCGTGCCTCCCGTGCGGGTGCCCGAACGCGACGAGCCGGTGCCGGTGGCTCAAGGGTTGCTGCAGCGCCTGGAAGCCTCGATCGTCTTCGAAGACAAGGCCCTGATTGTGATCAACAAGCCTGCCGGGATTGCCGTGCATGGCGGCAGCGGCTTGAATTTCGGGGTGATCGAAGCCTTTCGTCAGTTGCGCCCGGACGCCAAGGAACTGGAGCTGGTGCATCGCCTCGATCGGGACACTTCCGGCCTGCTGATGATCGCGAAAAAACGCAGCATGCTGCGTCATCTGCATGCCGCGCTGCGGGGCGATGGCGTGGACAAGCGCTACATGGCGCTGGTCCGTGGCCATTGGGCCACGGCGGTGAAGCAGGTGCGTGCGCCGCTGCTCAAGAGCAACCTGCGCTCCGGCGAGCGCATGGTGGAGGTCAACGAAGAGGGCAAGGAGGCCTTGACCGTGTTCAAGGTGCTGCGCCGCTTCGGTGATTTCGCCACCATGGTCGAGGCCAAGCCGGTGACCGGGCGTACTCACCAGATTCGTGTGCACACCCTGCATGCCGGGCACTGCATTGCCGGTGACAGCAAGTACGGCGATGATGATTTCACTCGCGAGATCCGTGAGCTGGGCGGCAAGCGCCTGTTTCTCCATGCCTATATGTTGACGGTGCCGCTGCCCGATGGCGGCGAGCTGAAATTGCAGGCCCCGGTGGATGAGATGTGGGCCAAGACCGTGGAGCGCCTGAGTGCACCCTGATTACAAGCTGCTGATCTTCGACTGGGATGGCACTCTGGCCGATTCCATTGGTCGGATTGTCGAGTCGATGCACGCATCTGCTGATCGTTCCGGCTTTCCTCGCCGCGATGACTACGCCGTCAAGGGCATTATCGGTCTGGGATTGCCAGAGGCGATTCGCACACTGTATCCGGAAATAGATGATGGGCAGTTGGTAGCCTTTCGTCAGCATTATGCGGATCACTACATTGCCCTCGAGGCTGAGCCTTCGCCTCTGTTTGCTGGTGTGGTGCAGTCTCTCGACGCCTTTCGGGATGAGGGGTATCAGTTGGCTGTCGCCACCGGCAAGGCCCGGCGAGGGCTGGATCGAGTGTTGAAGGTCCATGGCTGGGAAGGGTATTTCGATATCACTCGGGCGGCCGACGAAACTGCCAGCAAGCCTCACCCTTTGATGCTGGAGGAAATCCTTGCTCATTGCGGGGTTGGGCCGCGGCAGGCTTTGATGGTTGGCGATTCGTCCTTTGATCTGTTGATGGCGCGCAATGCCGGAATGGATTCGGTGGCCGTGAGCTATGGTGCTCAGTCCATCGAGGCCTTGCAGGCATTCGAACCGCGCTTGTCCATCGACCGTTTTCCTCAATTGCACGCCTGGCTGAGCCAGGGTGCCGATTAAGTTTTTGCTGGGGTAGCAGGCATGACCGACGAATGGAAGGCGCCGAGCAAGGCGGGCGCTGAAGGTGGTGATGATAAAAGCTGGAAACTGCTGGAGAAGACGCTGCTGGCCAGTGTCCAGGAGCAGCGTCGTTCGCGGCGTTGGGGCATTTTCTTCAAGCTGTTGACCTTTGTTTACCTGTTTGCGGCGCTGGCGTTGTTCACGCCGCTGATGACCATGGAGAAGAATGCCACTCGTGGCGGTAGCTACACCGCGGTGATCGATGTCACGGGGGTGATTGCCGACAAGGAATCGGCCAGTGCTGACAATATTGTCGGCAGCCTGCGTACTGCGTTCGATGATCCCAAGGTCAAGGGCATTGTGCTGCGTATCAACAGCCCTGGCGGCAGCCCGGTGCAGTCCGGCTACGTCTATGACGAGATTCGTCGTCTGCGGGCTTTGCACAAGGACACCAAGGTCTACGCGGTGATCTCGGATCTCGGGGCGTCGGGTGCTTACTACATCGCCAGCGCTGCCGACGAAATCTATGCCGATAAGGCGAGCCTGGTAGGTTCCATTGGTGTGACGGCGGCCGGCTACGGCTTTGTCGGCACCATGGAGAAGCTGGGGGTTGAGCGTCGCACCTATACCTCGGGCGAGCACAAGTCGTTCCTGGATCCGTTCCAGCCGCAAAAGCCTGAAGAGACCCAGTTCTGGCAGGGCGTGCTGGACACCACTCATCGCCAGTTCATCGCCAGCGTCAAGCAGGGTCGTGGCGATCGCCTGAAGGACAAGGAGCATCCGGAGCTGTTCTCCGGCCTGGTGTGGTCGGGCGAGCAGGCGCTGCAATTGGGGTTGATCGATGGCCTGGGCAATACCAGCTCGGTGGCGCGGGATGTGATTGGCGAGAAAGAGGTGGTGGACTTTACTGTCCAGGAATCGCCGTTTGATCGCTTCTCGAAGAAGCTCGGTGCCAGCGTGGCGGAGCAGATCGCCATGTGGATGGGCTTTCAGGGCCCAACCTTGCGCTGATCGGGTGTTGCTCAATAAAAAGCCGGCTTGAGTGCCGGCGTTTTTATGGCGGCTCAGGGTGTCTCTACGCCCTCGGCCAGCAGCATGTCCACGAGGCGGATCAGTGGCAGGCCTATAAGGCTGGTGGCGTCGCTGCCGGCGGTGCTCTGGAACAGGCTGACCCCCAGGCCTTCGGCCTTGAAGCTGCCGGCGCAGTCATAGGGCTGTTCGGCGTGCAGGTAGCGTTCGATGCGGGTGCTGTCCAGGGTGCGCATGTTGACCGTGAACGGGACGCAGTCGACCTGGCAGTGGCCGGTCTGGCTGTTGAGCAGGGCCAGGCCGGTGAGGAAGGTCACGCTGGCGCCGCTGGCGTCCAGCAGTTGCTGGCGGGCCTTGTCGAAGGTATGGGGTTTGCCGATGATGCGCTCGCCGAGCACCGCGACCTGGTCGGAGCCGATGATCAGGTGTGCTGGATGGCTGCTTGCCAGGGCGCGGGCCTTTTCCTCGGCCAGGCGTTTCACCAGGGCCGTGGCAGACTCTCCGGGGCGATGGCTTTCGTCGATGTCAGGAGAGCTGCAGGTGAAGGGCAGGCGTAGGCGGGACAGTAATTCCCGGCGGTAGGCCGAGCTTGAGGCGAGTAATAAAGGCAGCATGTGCGTCTCCTGAGGCAGGCCGGGAATTCTAGCGAGGCTTGCAAGTGACGGACAGGGCTGAATTTCCTTTGACATGGCCTGGGGCATCCCTATAATGCTGCGCCTATGTTGAATGACCCGATTCCACCTCACGTTGACCCGCGCAAATTGGCTGACCGTGGCACCACCCTTCAAGGTGAACTGCTGCTGGCCGATTTGGAGAGACTCTGCGACCCGCTTTCCGACAATGTCGGTACGGTGCAGGCTAAATTCGTTTTCGAGCGTGACGAACGTAAAGCTGTAGTTATCCACAGCTCCATCGACGTCGAAGTCAAAATGGTTTGCCAGCGTTGTCTTGAGCTGGTCACCCTGCCGATCCACAGTGAGTGCAGTTACGCTGTGGTGAAGGAGGGTGCGAATACCCAGTCGTTGCCGAAAGGTTATGACGTGCTGGAACTGGGCGAAGATCCTTTGGATCTGCAGGCGTTGGTCGAGGAGGAGCTTTTGCTTGCCTTGCCAATCGTGCCTGCTCATCATCCGGAAGAATGCCAGCAGCCGGCGGGGCTCGATGAGCCCGAACCGAGCGAGGACGAGGTAACGCGGTCCAACCCGTTCAGTGTATTGGCGCAGTTAAAGCGTGACCCAAACGTTTAGGAGTTAATCAATTATGGCTGTTCAGCAGAACAAAAAATCCCGCTCTGCCCGTGACATGCGTCGTTCCCACGATGCTCTCGAGGCTAGCACCCTGTCCGTAGAAAAGACCACCGGTGAAGTTCACCTGCGTCACCACGTATCGCCAGAAGGCGTATATCGTGGTCGTAAAGTGATCGACAAGGGCGCTGACGAGTAATCCTTGTCCGCTCAAGTCATCGCGATTGACGCAATGGGCGGGGACTTCGGTCCCCGCAGCATTGTTCAGGCCAGTATTGCTTGTCTGTCTGCTACCCCCTCGCTGCACCTGACCCTGGTGGGTCAACCCTCCCTTCTTGAAGAACTGATTTCCGGTCAAACGGCTGTGGATCGCGCGCGCCTGACGATTACCCCTGCAAGCGAGGTAGTCACCATGGACGAAAAGCCTTCCCAGGCCCTGCGGGGCAAGCCGGACTCTTCGATGCGGGTGGCCCTTGAGCTGTTGCGCGATGAGAAGGTCCAGGCTTGCGTCAGTGCCGGTAATACCGGGGCGCTGATGGCGCTGTCGCGTTATGTGCTCAAAACCCTGCCCGGAATCGATCGTCCGGCGATGGTGGCTGCCATTCCGACTCAGCGTGGCTATTGCCAATTGCTGGATCTGGGAGCCAACGTCGATTGCAGTGCCGAGCACCTGTTGCAGTTCGCCGTCATGGGCTCGGTTGCGGCGGAAACCCTGGGCATCGTGCGGCCCCGGGTGGCCTTGCTGAATATCGGCACCGAGGACATCAAGGGCAACCAGCAGGTCAAGCTGGCGGCGAGCTTGCTGCAGCAGGCCCGCGGTCTCAACTACATCGGTTTCGTCGAGGGCGATGGGTTGTATCGGGGCGAGGCGGATGTGGTGGTGTGCGATGGTTTTGTCGGCAACATCCTGCTCAAGTCCAGCGAGGGGCTGGCGACCATGATCGCCGCGCGTATAGAAGCCTTGTTCAGGCAGAATCTGCTGTCCCGGGCTGTTGGGGCGCTGGCCTTGCCACTGATGAGCAGGCTGCAGGCGGATCTGGCGCCGGCGCGGCACAATGGTGCGAGTTTCCTCGGCTTGCAGGGGATCGTGGTGAAAAGCCATGGTTCTGCAGGCGTTCAAGGTTTCCAGAGTGCCATTCAGCGGGCGTTGATCGAGATCCAGGAAGACCTGCCGCGCCGCTTGCATGGGCGTCTTGAAGACTTGTTGCTTTAGGCGTTTTCCCTGTGGAGTGCTTAAATGTGACCGCTCAGTTCAATTGGCCATCCAACTGTCAGTTTCTTGCGTCCACCACGGTGTGACGTCAATTCTCCGACGACAAGATCATTAGGGGCTTGTTACATGTCTGCATCCCTCGCATTCGTCTTTCCAGGACAGGGCTCGCAGTCCCTCGGCATGTTGGCCGAGCTGGGCGCGCAGTACCCGCTGATCCTCGATACGTTCAAAGAAGCCTCCGATGCTCTGGGCTACGACCTCTGGGCGCTGACCCAGGAAGGTCCTGCAGAGCTGCTCAATCAAACCGACAAGACCCAGCCGGCCATCCTCATCGCGTCCATCGCCCTGTGGCGTGTATGGCTGGCCGAAGGTGGCGCGCGCCCGGCTTTCGTCGCCGGTCACAGCCTGGG
Source organism: Pseudomonas sp. MWU349 (assembly GCF_017947325.1). Classification (NCBI taxonomy): domain Bacteria; kingdom Pseudomonadati; phylum Pseudomonadota; class Gammaproteobacteria; order Pseudomonadales; family Pseudomonadaceae; genus Pseudomonas; species Pseudomonas sp. MWU349. Next base: position 260,160 of record NZ_JAFEVP010000008.1, read on the forward strand.
TGAATACAGCGCCCTGGTCGCCGCTGGCAGCCTGACCCTGGGTGAAGCGGTCAAGCTGGTCGAGCGTCGTGGCCAGTTGATGCAGGAAGCCGTGCCGGCAGGGCAGGGCGGCATGGCTGCAATTCTCGGCCTGGAAGATGCCGATGTGGTCGCCGCCTGTGCTGAAGCCGCGCAGGGCGAGGTGGTCAGCGCCGTGAACTACAACTCCCCTGGCCAGGTGGTGATCGCCGGCGCCAAGGCGGCTGTGGATCGCGCCATCGAGGGCTGCAAGGCGCGGGGCGCCAAGCGCGCCATGCCGCTGCCGGTCAGCGTGCCTTCCCACTGTGAGCTGATGCGCCCGGCCGCCGAGCGCTTTGCCGAGTCGATCGCTGCGATCAACTGGCAGGCACCGCAGATTCCATTGGTACAGAACGTGAGCGCCGCTGTGGCCGCCGACCTGGACACCCTCAAGCGCGACCTTCTGGAACAGTTGTACAAGCCGGTGCGTTGGGTTGAGTCGGTCCAGACTCTGGCAGCCAATGGCGCCACCGAGCTGGTCGAGTGCGGCCCGGGCAAGGTCCTGGCCGGCCTCAACAAGCGCTGCGCCGAAGGCGTGTCGACCTCTAACCTGAACACCCCAGATGCTTTCGCTGCCGCCCGTGCAGCGTTGGCCTGAACTAGGAGAAGCTTGCATGAGTCTGCAAGGTAAAGTTGCACTGGTGACCGGCGCCAGCCGTGGTATCGGCCAGGCCATCGCGCTTGAGCTGGGGCGTATGGGCGCCATCGTGGTGGGGACCGCCACGTCTGCTTCGGGTGCCGAGCGCATTGCTGCCACCCTCAAGGAAAATGGCATCCAGGGCACCGGCCTTGAGCTGAACGTTACCAGTGACGAGTCCGTGGCTGCAGTCCTGGCCAGCATCACCGAGCAGTTCGGTGCGCCGGCGATCCTGGTGAACAACGCCGGCATCACTCGCGACAACCTGATGATGCGCATGAAAGATGACGAGTGGTACGACGTGGTCGATACCAACCTGAACAGCCTGTATCGCCTGTCCAAGGGCGTTCTGCGTGGCATGACCAAGGCTCGTTGGGGTCGAATTATCAGTATTGGCTCGGTTGTGGGTGCCATGGGCAACGCAGGCCAAGTAAACTACGCGGCCGCCAAGGCCGGTCTCGAAGGTTTCAGCCGTGCCCTGGCCCGTGAAGTGGGTTCGCGGTCGATCACGGTGAACTCGGTTGCTCCAGGTTTTATCGACACCGATATGACCCGCGAACTGCCGGAAGCGCAGCGTGAAGCGCTGCTGACGCAAATTCCGCTGGGTCGTCTGGGCCAGGCTCAAGAGATCGCGCAAGTGGTCGCTTTTCTGGCATCCGACGGTGCGGCATACGTTACTGGGGCTACAATCCCGGTCAACGGCGGGATGTATATGTGAGTCAAATGTGACGGATTGCTTCAAAAAAATGTCATACGAGCTGTCTAAAATCCGTTATAAAGCTGCAATCAATTTATAGGCAGATGGCCAAAGGGTTTGAGGGACAAAGCTTTCAGTTGAAAAGCTGAAAAGCCTTTCTATACACTTACCCACTGGCCAGCTGCCTGAATTTGTCCATTAGGAGTGAAAACAAGGTATGAGCACCATCGAAGAGCGCGTCAAGAAAATCGTTGCTGAGCAACTGGGCGTTAAAGAAGAAGAAGTTGTTAACACCGCTTCCTTCGTTGAAGACCTGGGTGCCGACTCCCTTGACACCGTTGAGCTGGTGATGGCTCTGGAAGAGGAATTCGAGACCGAAATCCCTGACGAAGAAGCTGAAAAGATCACTACCGTTCAAGCAGCTATCGACTACGTTACCAGCCACCAGGCTTAATCGTTTGTAGTCGTCTTTTGCTGTCATGGAAAAACCGCACTGCCGTTACGGCGTGCGGTTTTTTCTTTAGGCCTGATACAAAGTGTCGTCATTAGAAAAAGGAGAGTGCTGTGTCGCGTAGACGCGTCGTAGTCACCGGTATGGGTATGTTGTCGCCACTGGGTACGGATGTGCCAAGCAGCTGGCAGGGCATTCTGGCTGGCCAAAGTGGCATCGGTCTGATCGAACACACCGACCTTTCTGCCTATTCCACCCGTTTTGGCGGCTCGGTAAAGGGCTTCAATGTCGAGGAATACCTGTCGGTCAAAGAGGCCCGCAAACTCGACCTGTTCATTCAATACGGCCTGGCAGCCGGTTTCCAGGCGGTACGCAACGCCGGTCTGGAAGTCACCGATGCCAACCGTGAACGCATCGGCGTGGCCATGGGCTCGGGTATTGGCGGTTTGACCAATATCGAGGAAACCAGCCGCATCCTGCACGATTCCGGCCCACGACGGATTTCTCCGTTCTTCGTGCCTGGTTCGATCATCAATATGATTTCCGGTTTCCTGTCCATCCACTTGGGTGCCCAGGGGCCCAACTACGCCATATCCACTGCGTGCACCACCGGTACCCACTGCATCGGCATGGCTGCGCGCAACATTGCCTACGGCGAAGCCGACGTGATGATCGCCGGCGGTGCCGAAATGGCTGCCTGTGGCCTGGGCATGGGCGGCTTCGGCGCGTCCCGTGCACTGTCGACCCGCAACGACGAGCCGACCCGCGCCAGCCGTCCCTGGGACAAGGGGCGTGATGGCTTCGTCCTGTCCGACGGCGCCGGTGCCCTGGTTCTGGAAGAACTGGAGCACGCCAAGGCTCGTGGGGCCACCATCTATGCCGAGCTGATCGGCTTCGGCATGAGCGGTGACGCCTATCACATGACGTCGCCTCCCGCCGATGGTGCCGGTGCTGCGCGCTGCATCGCCAATGCCCTGCGCGACGCCAAGCTCAACGTGGACCAGGTGCAGTACATCAACGCCCATGGCACTTCGACCCCGGCCGGCGACCTGGCCGAGGCCGAAGCGATCAAGAGCGTGTTCGGCGATCACGCCTACAAGCTGGCGGTCAGTTCCACCAAGTCCATGACGGGTCACCTGCTGGGTGCCGCAGGGGCGATCGAGGCGATCTTCAGTGTGCTGGCCATCAACAGCCAGGCCGCGCCGCCCACCATCAACCTGGATGAGCCGGATGAAGGCTGCGACCTTGATTTCGTGCCGCACACCGCGCGTAGCATGGACATCGACGTAGTGCTGTCCAACTCCTTCGGTTTTGGTGGCACCAACGGCTCCCTGGTGTTCCGCCGGTTCTCCGAGTGATGCACAGCTGGGTCGACGGTCAGCCGGCTGACGCACTGTCGCTCAAGGACCGCGGCCTGGCTTACGGTGATGGTCTGTTCGAGACCATTGCCGTCAAATCCGGGCGCCCGCAGTTGCTGGAGCGGCATCTGCAGCGTCTGGCCGAAGGATGTCGGCGCCTGGCGCTGACGGCGGATCAGGCCCTGATCCGCAGTGAGCTGCAGGCTTATGCGGCGGCTTTGGGGGAGGGTGTGCTCAAGCTGATCCTGACCCGGGGCGACAGCCAGCGCGGCTATGCCGCCGATCCTGCAACCGCTGCACGGCGTATTCTCCAAGGCTCCCCATTGCCGGTGTATCCCCTGGCCCATGCCGAGCAAGGCATTCGTCTGTTTCCCTGTACCACACGCTTGGCCGAGCAGCCGCTGCTGGCCGGCCTCAAGCACCTCAATCGTCTGGAGCAGGTTCTGGCTCGTGCCGAATGGCGTGATGCCGAGCATGCCGAAGGCTTGATGCGAGATACCTCTGGGCGAGTGATCGAAGGCGTGTTCAGCAACCTGTTCCTGGTCAGCCAGGGGCGGCTGCTGACGGCTGACCTGAGTCGCTGCGGCGTGGCCGGGGTGATGCGCGCTGAAATATTGTTTCAGGCCGAGTCATTGGGTATCCCCGCGCAAGTCGCGGATATCAGTCTCGAGCAACTGCAACAGGCTGATGAAGTCTTTGTCTGCAACAGTGTCTATGGCGTCTGGCCAGTGCTTGGCTGTGCCGGGATGAGCTGGTCGGCGGGTGCGCTCACCCGTAAACTGCAGGGCATTACCCGCGCACTACTGGATGCTTGATTCGTGAGACGTAAATTACTGCTCCTGCTGGAAACCGGACTGGTCCTGGCAGGACTGCTGTTGGGTGCGAGTGCCTGGAAACTGCACTCGGCCCTGGAACAACCGCTGAACCTGAGCCAGGAACAGTTGCTCGATGTTCCCGCCGGCTCGACGCCCACCGGCACCTTCAATCGTCTGCAAGCCGAGGGTGTGCTCGATGATGCCTTCTGGCTGCGCCTTTACTGGCGCTTCAATATGGCGGGCCAGCCTCTGCACAGCGGCGAGTACCGCATGACCCCGGGCATGACCGCCGAAGGCCTGATCGGCCTCTGGCAGCGCGGTGAGGTGGTGCAGTACAGCCTGACCCTGGTGGAAGGCTGGAACTTCCGCCAGGTACGCAGCGCCCTGGCCAAGAGCGAAAAACTGCAGCAGACCCTGACGGGGCTCAGCGACAGCCAGGTGATGGAAAAGCTCGGGCATCCCGGGGTTTTCCCTGAAGGGCGTTTCTTCCCTGATACCTATCGTTTCGTTCGGGGCATGACCGACGCCGAGCTCCTGGAAAAAGCCTACGACCGCCTGGACGATGTACTGGCCAAGGAGTGGAGCAAGCGTGCCGACGATGCGCCTTACAGCGATCCCTATCAGGCGCTGATCATGGCCTCGCTGGTGGAGAAGGAAACCGGCGTACCCCAGGAGCGCGGGCAGATCGCAGGCGTGTTCGTGCGTCGCATGCAGATTGGCATGCTGCTGCAGACCGATCCTACGGTGATCTACGGCCTCGGTGAGCGTTACACCGGCAAGTTGACCCGGGCTCATCTCAAGGAAGCCACGCCTTATAACACCTACGTGATTGCCGGCCTGCCGCCGACGCCGATCGCCATGGTCGGACGCGAGGCGATCCACGCCGCCCTCAACCCGGTGCCCGGCAAGAGCCTGTATTTTGTCGCGCGGGGCGACGGCAGCCATGTGTTCTCCGATGACCTGGATGCCCATAACAGTGCGGTGCGCGAGTTTCAGCTCAAGCGTCGCGCCGACTACCGTTCCAGCCCGGCCCCAGCCGCCACGCCAGCGGTTCCCGAAGCTGCAGCTCCGGCACCGGCGACGCCTGCAGCCCCTGACCCGCAGACGGCTCCGGCAAGCACCCCGCAAGCTGCGCCCGAGCCGGCTGCGACTCCGGCTCCTGCCGAGCCTGTGCCCGAGCCCGCGGCGAAAAGCCCGCAATGACATTGATTAAGGACTGCCCGTGACTGGCTTGTTTATTACCCTGGAAGGCCCGGAAGGCGCGGGCAAAAGCACCAATCGCGAGTACCTCGCCGAGCGCCTGCGCGCTGCGGGGATCGAGGTGCTGTTGACCCGTGAACCCGGCGGCACACCGCTGGCCGAGCGGATTCGCGATGTGCTGCTGACCCCGGTGGAAGAGGTCATGAATGCCGATACCGAGCTGTTGCTGGTGTTCGCCGCGCGTGCCCAGCACCTGGCAACGGTGATTCGTCCGGCCCTGGAGCGCGGTGCGGTGGTGCTGTGCGACCGCTTCACCGACTCCACTTACGCCTACCAGGGCGCGGGCCGCGGCCTGAGCCTTGCGCGCATTGCTGCGCTGGAGGATTTCGTCCAGGGCGAGTTGCGCCCCGACCTGACCCTGGTCTTCGACCTGCCGGTGGATGTGGGTCTGGCGCGAGCCAGTGCCCGTGGCCGGCTGGATCGCTTCGAGCAGGAAGGCCAGGCCTTCTTCCAGAAGGTTCGCGAAGCCTTCCTGGCCCGCGCCGCAGCGGCGCCGCAGCGTTATGTGCTGGTGGATGCGGCGCAGCCCCTGGCCCAGGTCCAGCAGTCCCTGGACAGCTTGTTGCCGCAGTTGCTGGAGCGCGCCCGTGGCTGAAGTCTTCCCCTGGCAGGACAGCCTCTGGCAGCAATTGGCGGGGCGTACCCAGCATGCCCATGCCTACCTGTTGCATGGCCCGGCGGGAATCGGCAAGCGGGCCCTGGCCGAGCGGCTGATGGCGCGCTTGCTGTGCCTGCGCCCGGAAGGCCTGGACGCCTGTGGTCAATGCAAGTCCTGCCTGTTGCTGCTGGCCGGTAGCCACCCGGACAACTACGTGCTGGAGCCGGAGGAAGCGGACAAGGCGATCAAGGTCGACCAGGTCCGCGAACTGGTGAGCTTCGTGGTCCAGACCGCCCAGTTGGGGGGGCGCAAGGTGGTGCTGATCGAGCCAGTGGAGTCGATGAATATCAACGCCGCCAACGCCCTGCTCAAGAGTCTTGAGGAGCCTTCCGGCAACACTGTGCTGTTGCTGGTAAGTCACCAGCCCAGCCGGTTGTTGCCCACTATCAAGAGCCGTTGCGTGCAGCAGGCCTGCCCGTTGCCCAGCGAGGCCATGAGCCTTGAGTGGCTGGCCCAGGCCCTGCCTGATTGCTCCGAGGAGGAGCGGGTGGAGCTCTTGACCCTGGCTGCCGGTTCGCCGCTGGCAGCGGTCAGCCTGCAGGCCCAGGGTGTTCGCGAGCAGCGGGCGCAAGTGGTGGAAGGGGTGAAGAAGCTGCTGAAACAGCAGCAGTCGCCCACGCAACTGGCCGAATCCTGGAGTGCCATTCCCTTGTTGCTGCTGTTCGACTGGTTCTGCGACTGGTCGAACCTGGTCCTGCGCTATCAACTGACCCAGGATGAGCAGGGACTGGGCCTGCAAGACATGCGCAAGGTGCTGCAATACCTGGCGCAGAAGTCCGCCCAGGCCAAGGTGCTGAACATCCAGGACTGGATCCTGGCCCAGCGTCAGAAGGTCCTGAGCAAGGCCAACCTCAACCGCGTACTGTTGCTGGAAGCCTTGCTGGTGCAGTGGGCGGCCCTGCCTACCCAGAATTGACCCGCAGCGCCTAGACTCAGCGTTGTTTCCGCCCGGGCGCCATAACCCGGGCCTTTCATTGATCGGATGTAGTTGTAGCCTCCTATGCTCGTAGATTCCCATTGCCACCTTGACCGCCTCGATCTCGCCGCTCATGACGGCTCCCTGGATGCCGCGCTGGCTGCTGCCCGCCAGCGGGGGGTAGGGCACTTTCTGTGCATCGGTGTCAGTGCCGACAACGCGGCGGACGTCAAGGCCCTGGCCGATCGCTATGACGATGTCGACTGCTCGGTGGGCGTGCATCCGCTGGATGTGCAGCCCGGCGCAGCGCCGGCCCTGGACTGGCTGCTGGATGAACTGAATCACCCCCGGGTAGTGGCCATTGGCGAGACTGGCCTGGACTATCACTACGAGCCGGAAGCCGCCGAGCTGCAGCAGGAATCCTTCCGCCTGCACCTGCAGGCCGCCCAGCAGACCGGCAAGCCGGTGGTGGTGCACACCCGCGGCGCCCGCGCCGACACCCTGGCACTGCTGCGCGAGGCGGCATTGCCCAATGCCGGTGTGCTGCATTGCTTCACCGAAGACTGGGAAATGGCCAAGGCGGCCCTGGACCTGGGTTTCTATATTTCCCTCTCGGGGATTGTCACCTTCCGCAATGCCGATGCCCTGCGGGACGTGGCCCGACAGGTACCGGCCGACCGGCTGCTGGTGGAGACCGATTCGCCTTACCTGGCGCCGATCCCCTATCGCGGCAAGCCCAACCTGCCGCAGTACGTGCGCGAGGTGGCGGAGTTTCTGGCGATGCTGCGGGGCGACAGTTATGAAGCCTTTGCCCAGCAGACCACGGCCAACTTCAAGCGCCTGTTCCCCTTGGCGCGGGTCAAGGGCTGAGTCTGGGGCGCACGGTGCACTGGTGCTGAATGGCGGGCAAAAAAAACCCGGGTTCTGGGGGGTGAATCCGGGTTAAGACCATTAGGAGTAAAACTAAGGCACGCGGTCCTTCGGTACCTTGATCGGCGTTTCACTTGGGGGAGATGTCCCGCCGACAGTTGAAGTATTGATCACTATTGCATTCAGTCCAGTTGCCCCTGCTCGTTTTTTAAACAAATTTGGAATACGCGCGCTTCGCTTGAGTTCTCATTTGGGTTGCCTGCATCGCAGTTTTCGACGTGATCGCTGAATATCAGCTGATTTCTAGCCGATAAGTCTAGAAAATGCCGCGTTTTCCTGAAAATTGCCTACATAATCTGTTGCAGTTTGCTGTACCAACCAGGCTGGCAGTTATCAATGCCATCGATACGTTCGGATTATTCTTGCGCTCTTATAGGGCTTCTCTGATGTTGTAGGCCGGCAATTGCCTAGGCTTGCGGAGCGACGAATCAGACGGGTAATGATGGAATTGCGACTTATCGAGGTCTTCGCGTCGCGCGCAGGGCGTGGGGCGATCCAGGGTGCTGGTTGCAGGAAAAACCAGACTTTGCGGTCTGATCCGGAGCTTGGCGGCTGTGGAAGTTTGTTATTTGAACCCCGGCCCGGCCCCGTATTCACGGGATTTTCCTGGCTTTTGGCGCCTGTCCGGAAGGTTTTGTCGGGGCGGCTTTTGCGTCAGAAACACCAGCAACGATGGATGATCCGTGCATTTTGGCGCAAGTTAGGCATAATACGCGGCTTCGATTTTGACCCCGAACAGACCTTTTCTTATGCAGAAAGAACCTCGTAAGGTCCGTGAGTTTCGTCGCCGCGAGCAAGAAATTCTCGATACCGCGCTCAAGCTGTTCCTCGAACAAGGTGAAGACAGTGTCACCGTCGAGATGATTGCGGATGCCGTGGGTATCGGCAAAGGGACCATCTATAAGCATTTCAAGTCCAAGGCGGAGATCTACCTGCGCCTGATGCTCGACTACGAGCGCGACCTGAACGAGCTGCTGCACTCGGCCGACGTCGACAAGGACAAGGAAGCCCTGTCCCGGGCCTACTTCGAATTCCGCATGCGTGACCCGCAGCGCTATCGGTTGTTCGACCGCCTGGAAGAGAAGGTGGTCAAGGGCAACCAGGTGCCGGAGATGGTCGAGGAGCTGCACAAGATCCGCGCGTCCAACTTCGAGCGCCTGACCCTGCTGATCAAGGGTCGTATCAGTGAAGGCAAGCTCGAAGACGTGCCGCCGTACTTCCACTACTGTGCCTCGTGGGCGCTGGTGCATGGTGCGGTGGCGCTGTACCACTCGCCGTTCTGGAGCAATGTGCTGGAAGATCAGGAGGGCTTCTTCCAGTTCCTGATGGACATCGGTGTGCGCATGGGCAACAAGCGCAAGCGCGACCCCGACACCTCGAACAGCTAAGGCATTCAGCCGCTGTATTGCGCCATCGACCATCTGTATGGCGCAGTGTCCGAGGAATATACTCAGGCATGGGACTTGCCAAAACCTGATTTTTGGGTCAGGTTTTGCCCGGTTCTCCCTTCCTACGCCGGAGTCATCCATGATCGTTGATCGTCAAGGCAGGCGCTTTCGCAACTTGCGGATCAGTCTGACGTCTGCCTGCAACTACGCCTGTACCTACTGCGTGCCCAACGGCAAGCGGCTGGTGGCTGCCCAGGACGAGTTGTCGGCCGAGGCAATGGCTCGCGGCGTGGCGTACCTGATGGAAGCGGCGGGCATCGAGCGCTTGCGCATCACCGGTGGCGAACCCCTGGTCAGTCCCAAGCTGGAAGCCTTCATGGGTGCGGTGGGGCGCATGGGGCTGGATGACATCAGCCTGACCACTAATGGCCAATTGCTTGCGCGCAAGCTGCCGTTGCTGGTGGAGGCCGGGATCCGCCGGATCAACGTTTCCCTCGATACCCTGGATGCGACGGCTTTTCGCAGCATTGCCCGTGGTGGCGACCTGGCCACGGTGCTCGATGGCATGCAGCAAGCCCGCAGTGCCGGTTTGAAGATCAAGGTCAACATGGTGCCGTTGCGCGGGCAGAACCTGGACCAGGTGATGCCGTTGCTGGATTACTGCCTGGAGCGGGGTTACGAGCTGCGCTTCATCGAGCTGATGCGCATGGGCCACCTGGCCAATGATGGCAACGCTTTCCTGCAGCAGTTTGTCAGCCTGCAGCAGTTGCTGGACCTGATCGGCCAGCGCTACGAATACCTTCAGGCCGATGCGCCGGTGGATGCCACTGCGGTGCGCTACGCCATTCCCGGGTACGGTCATTTCGGCGTGATCGCCAACGAAAGCGTGCCGTTCTGTCGCACCTGCTCGCGTTTGCGGCTTTCCTCCACGGGATGGCTGCACGGCTGCCTTTCTTCGAGCAATCGTCACTATGTCGGCGACCTGCTGGACAAGCCGCGCCATCAGGCTCTGCCGGCCTTGCAGCGGCTGCTGGTCAAGGCCTTGGGGGACAAGCAGGAACTGGCCTTTTCCGGTGGTGCCACGGTGATGAAGATCATTGGTGGCTGAGGCGCTTTGCCGACGAACTCCCTTGCGTGGCGGAGCTGGCGCGGAAGCTGCATCCCGTGGCCATTCGCCGGTTTTCCGTCACCGGATTTTGGAGGGTAGGATGCGTAGCCTGGTTTTGCTGCTGGCCTTTTTGGCACTCGGCGGCTGCATGAATGTCAGTGATATGGGCGAAGGGGTGCGCTATCACCTGAGTGATGCGGGGATGCTCGATCACAGTGATACACGCCGCACCAGTTCGTTCCGCATTCAGCCGGATTCGTTCATTTTCATTGCCCAGGGGCATTTCGTACCGCCGGGTGGCGCTTATCCGCGGCCCAACGTGGTAGCCGAGGAAGCCTTCAATGGTTTTGTCGAGTATTTCCCCATGGTGCGTCGGGCCAAGGCGCCCGAGGGCCTGAATGAAGCCATGGCCGAAGCCCGGGAAGCGGGGGCGCACTATCTGCTTTACGCCCGTTTCGCCAAGGCCGATGACCGTATCGGCAACTCTGACGAGTGGCTGGATCAGGAAGCCGTGGACCGCCTGGGGGTGGATACCAGTACCATCCAGATCATGTTGATCGAAACCAGTACCCAGTACCTGATCGATTCCGCGCGCATTCGCAGCCGTGGCGGTTTACTGACGTTCCACGACAACAAGCCACAGGACCTGCTTGGTCCGCCGTTGCAGCAATACGCGCGCGGCCTGCTGGGCCTGAGCGACTGATTGATTGAGGAAGGAGAGCGGTATGAGTGGTCCAGGCAAGGCCAACGACCTGTTGGCGCAGATTCCCAAGGCTGAAAAAGGCCTGCCGCCGGTCCACCTGTGGAACCCCGACTTCTGCGGCGATATCGACATGCGCATCGCCCGTGACGGCACCTGGTATTACCTGGGTACGCCGATCGGCCGCAAACCCATGGTCAAGCTGTTCTCCACCATCATCCGTCGCGATGGCGATGACTATTTCCTCATCACTCCGGTGGAGAAGGTCGGCATCAAGGTCGACGACGCACCCTTCGTCGCCGTGACCCTGGAGGTCGAAGGGCAGGGCGAGGCTCAGGTACTGCGCTTTTCTACCAACGTCGAGGAGCAGGTGGTCGCCAATGACGAGCACCCGCTGCGGGTGGTGATCGACCCGCTGACCCAGGAACCGGCGCCTTACCTCCTGGTTCGACACAATCTTGAAGCGCTGATCCATCGCAACGTCTTCTACCAGCTGGTGGAGCTGGCGCAGACCCGCCAGATCGACGGCCAGAATTGGCTGGGGGTGTGGAGTTGCGGGGTGTTCTTTCCCATTGGTCTTGAACCCTGACGGGCGTTTCAGACGGCTGTAAGAAGATATTTCTTGCTCTGGCTCGGGCCTTTCATGTATCAAGCCGGACATGATCAAACATGTCCGATTCGATAAGAAAACAAGGGTGGTCGACGAGTTGATCCGGCGTATTGAAAGCGGCCTGTTGGAGGACGGCTTTCAGCTGCCGGGCGAGCATCAGTTGGCCGAAGAATTCGGTGTCAGCCGTGGCACCTTGCGCGAGGCCCTGGCCGAGCTCAAGCGGCGCAACTACATCGCCACGCAAAGCGGCGTAGGCTCCATCGTCACCTTCGACGGCGTTGCCCTGGATCAGCATCATGGCTGGGCCCAGGCCCTGGCCGACAGCGGTGCGCTGGTCAACACCGAGGTGCTGCGCCTGGAGGCGATCCAGCGCCCGGACCTCAAGCATCGCCTGGGCACCGACCAGTTCATCGCCCTCGATCGCCGGCGCCGCAGCACCGATGGCCGGGTGCTGTCCCTGGAGCGCTCGCTGATCCCGGCCTCCGGCGAGCTGGAAGGCCTGCCTCGGGTCGGCCTGATCGATGATTCCCTGACCATTACCCTGGCCGCCTACGGCTATATCGGTGAGCGCGGCGATCAGTGGATCGGCGCCGAGCCCCTGAATGCTGAAGATGCCCAATTGCTCGGACGTGCGCCGGGCGAAGTCTTCCTCAAGGCCCTGCGTACCACCTACGACCGCCAGGGGCGCTTTATGGAGCAGGTCGAAAGCCTGCTGGACCCTCAGCATTTTCGCATGCACCTGCAGTTCGGAGAGCCGCGGTGAATGCATTGCAGCGCGCCCTGGGCGCCTTCTACGGGCTGGCCCTGGGCGATGCGCTGGGCATGCCGACCCAATCCTTGAGCCGGGAACAGATCCAGCAGCGCTTCGGCGTCATCCGCACCCTGGAGGACGCCGGCCCGGACCAGCCGATTGCCGCGAACATGCCCCGGGGCTCCATTACCGACGATACCGAGCAGGCGATCCTGGTGGCTCGCCTGTTGGTCCGGGGGCAGGGCCGGATCGCTCCCGCGGCCCTGGCCCAGAGCCTGATCGAGTGGGAGGCGCAGATGCAGGCCAAGGGTTCCCAGGATCTGCTGGGGCCTTCCACCAAACGCGCCATTGAAATGATTCTCGCCGGGGAGTCTGTGGAAGAGGCGGGCCGCTATGGCACCACCAATGGCGCCGCCATGCGCATCACGCCGGTGGGCATCGCCGCCGATGTGGCCCGGCTCGAGACGTTTCTGCAGGCGGTGGTCGAGGCCTGCCAGGTGACGCACAACACTAGCCTGGGCATTTCCAGTGCGGCGGCGGTGGCGGCGGTGGTGTCCGCCGGAATCAACGGCCTGCCTCTGGCCGAAGCCTTGGCGCTCGGTGTGCAGGTCGCCTGGCAAGCCCAGGCCCAGGGGCACTGGGTAGCGGGTGCCACCATCGGTGCTCGCTTGGAATGGACCAGTACCCTGCGTGTGGACGGCGACCGAGAGGGCTTTGCGCGAATGCTCTACGAGCTGATCGGCACCTCGGTGGCTTCCCAGGAGTCGGTGGTGGTGAGTTTCGCCCTGGCCAGACAAGTGGCCCTGGGGCAATTGCCGGCCTTCGAGGCGCTGTGCATGGCCGCGGGCCTGGGGGGCGACACCGACACTATCGCGGCGATTCTCGGCGCCATGCTCGGCGCTTGCCTGGGGATGGAAATCTGGCCTGGCGAACTGATCGGGCAGGTGCGAAAGGTCAATGAGCTGGACCTGCAACCTCTGGTGGAACAACTGCTGGCGCTGCGCTGAGACGCCTTTAAGGGACAGGCCGCCATGTGCGGCCATGTTGCCGATCGCTATGGAAGCTATGACACGGCCAGGAATGCCGGGATGTTCTGTGACTTCCGAAATTGCCCAATACCCTAACAACGGCAACAGGAGTTTTATCATGAGTTCATCCACGGCAGGATCAGGTGCCGGGCAACTGGAAACCCGCGGTATCGAACCGGTTCCCGAGGCAGAGTGCGACGGGCACCCGCTGCAGCTGTTCTGGGTCTGGTTCGCCGCCAACATCAGTATTCTCGGCCTGCCCCTGGGGGCGACTCTGGTGGCGTTTCGCGGTTTGTCTATCTGGCAGGTGCTGCTGGTGGCCATCCTGGGGTCGGTGGGGTCGTTCGCCGTGGTCGGCCTGATCTCGGTAGCCGGCCGGCGCGGGCGGGCGCCGAGCCTGACCCTGTCCCGGGCAATCTTCGGGGTGCGGGGCAATATCGGCCCGACCCTGGTGTCGATGCTTTCGCGGGTTGGCTGGGAGACGGTCAATACCACCACGGCGGCCTTTGTCCTGCTGTCTCTGAGCTCGATCCTGTTCCAGACCCCGGCCTCGGCCAAGGATGCGCCGCTGTTGACCCTGCTGTTCATCGGCATCTTCGTGCTGATGACCCTGAGTGTCTCCGGCCTGGGCCACGCCACCTTGCTGGTCATCCAGAAGTGGGCCACCTACGGCTTTGGTGCCCTGAACGTGCTGGTGGGCGGTTTCCTCTGCGCCACCATCGACTGGGCGGCGGTCTTCAATGCCGCGCCGGCCCCCATGAGCGCAATGATCATCGGCGTCGGCACCATGGCCGCCGGTACCGGGATTGGCTGGGCCAGTTCCGGGGCCGATATGTCGCGTTATCAGCACCGTTCGGTAACGGCCGGGCGCCTGGTGGCTTCGGCGGCGTTTGGCGCCGGCATTCCGCTGGTGTTGCTGATTACCCTGGGCGGGTTGCTGTCGGTGGGCAACGACCACCTGGCCTCGGCGGTGGACCCGATCATCGCGATCCGCGACATGCTGCCGACCTGGATGGCGGTGCCCTACCTGGTCGCGGCCTTTGGCGGCCTGCTGCTGTCCAACAACCTCTCTGTGTATTCCGCCGGCCTCACCGCGCTGACCCTGGGCCTCAAGGTCAAGCGGGTCTATGCAGTGCTGGTGGATATCGTGGCGATCTTCCTAGGCTCGATCTATTTCATGCTGATTGCCGACAGCTTCTACGGCCCTTTCATCAGCTTCATCTCCCTGCTGGCGGTGCCGATCACCGCCTGGGTGGGGATCTTCGTGGTGGACCTGATCCATCGTCATCACTACAGCGCCGATGATCTGCTCAACGTCGGCCCGAGCAGCGCCTACTGGTACAGGGGCGGCATCGAATGGCGAGCCTTTGGCGCCTGGGTGCTGGCGATCGTGCTGGGCTTCTGTTTCACCACCATCGGCACCACCGCCGAAGACGTCTGGTTCACCGGGCCCCTGGCAGACTCCTGGCTGGGGCATAACGGCCTGGGCTGGATCGTCACCTTCCTGGTGGCCGGCGGCGGTTACGCTCTACTGGGCGGCGCTCGGGATCGGCGTGCGGCTTTTATCGAGAACGCCAATGCCTAGGTTGCTGCACACCGGCCAGGTGATAGTCGACCTGGTGATGGCGGTAGAGCGCCTGCCGGCCTCCGGAGGCGATGTGCTTGCGCAATCTGCGGGCTTTGAGGCCGGTGGAGGCTTCAACGTGATGGCCGCAGCGGCGCGCAACGGGTTGCCGGTGGTCTACCTAGGGCGCCACGGACAGGGGCGCTTTGGCGACCTGGTGCGGGCGGCGATGCAGGGCGAAGGCATACAGATGAGCCTGGAGCCCGGCAGGGGGGCTGATACTGGCCTGTGTGTGGCCCTGACCGAAGCCTCTGCTGAACGCACCTTCATTTCCCATATCGGCGCCGAGGGTGAATTGTCGGCCGAGGACCTGGCCCGGGTCCGGGTGGAGGCGGGGGATTACCTCTATGTCAGCGGCTACAGCCTGTTGCAGGAGTGCAAGGCACGGGCCCTGCTGGACTGGTTGCTGGCGCTGCCTCGTTCGATCCCATTGATGTTCGACCCGGGGCCGTTGGCCGGTTCGGCAGATTCACCCTTGATGGCGGCGCTGTTGCCGCGGATCGACATCTGGAGCAGCAACCGCGCCGAAGCATTGCAATTGACCGGTACTTCGCAGATTGCCCAGGCGCTGGCGCAGCTCGAAAGCTGGTTGTCACCTGCGGCGTTGCTGGTGCTGCGTGATGGCCCCCGCGGCTGTTGGGTCAGCCGCCAGGGGCAGGCGGTGCAGGTGCCGGGGTTCGAGGTGGAGGCGCTGGACAGCAACGGTGCCGGTGATGCCCACGCCGGGGTCTTGGTCGCCGGGCTCGCAGCGGGCCTTGAGCCGCTGACGGCGGCTCGTCGGGCCAACGCCGCGGCGGCGATTGCCGTCACCCGGCGTGGCCCGGCCACCGCTCCGGGCAGTGCCGAAGTGGATGCCTTGCTGGAGCGGGGCTGAGTCAGGGGCGACCTGCTGGTCGCCGGTCAGCCGGCCCTGCTCAAGGCTTCGATCAGCTCTTGCTTGCGCATGCGCGAGCGTCCCGGAATGTTCTTCGCCCGAGCTTCGCGCATCAGGCTGTCCTTGCTCTGGGTGCCCAGGGACGCCGCGCTGTTGCGGGCATGCCCGTGGCGCGTGGCCACCGCGCGCCGGGCGGACTCGCTGCGGGCCCGGGCCTTGTCTGCCGGGCTTTTGTCCCGACCGGAGCCCCCCGCCCGTTCACCGCCGCCAGACTGCTTGTTCACCGTGGCCCAGGCCCGTGCTTCGGCCTGCTCCGGCGAGAGCCCGCGTTCTTCGTAGCTGGCTTCGATGGCCGCGGCCTTGCGGCGCTGGGCCAGGGTGTATTTGGCTTTGCTTCCTCGAGTCATGACATCTCTCCTCAAGGCCCTGGTGCACTGGGCCTGCTGGATTGAACCGGCGGTTACTGGCTGCTGCCTTCAGAACCTGAGCCGCCGGTGGTGGTTTTCGAGCCGGTACCGGTCTTGCCACTGTCGGGTGTGCTGGAATCCATGGTGCCGACACCGCCCTGGCGGCCGTTGTCGTTGCCCTGAATGCGTGGGTCGGTCCCGGTCGCCGGTGGCAATGAGCCTTCGTCCATGGCCGGTGGGTTGATGTTGATCTTCGGCGTGCCCTGGGTGGCCGGGGATTTCGGGCCTTCCACCGGGTTGGTCGGGCCGGTGGCGCCGGCCAGGGCGGCAGTGGATAGCAGCCCGGCCAGGGCCAGGGCGCAGAGTTGGACCTTGATCATGGTGTCGCCTCCATTCGTTAGAGTCGTTACCTGATATTGGTCCGCTGCCGGGGCCGGTTGGTGCCTGATGATCGACGAACGGTGTTATGCGCCGGCTGCCATACGCCAGTGGCCCAGACGCCGCCAGCCCAGGCGGCCAAGGCTGATCAGCCAGTTCAGCAAGGCCACGCCGAGCACCGTGAACAGCAGCGCCTGGATGCCGGCTTCGACGATGATCCGCCCGGCCAGCCAGGGAAAGCCGAAGACCCCGATGAAATACGACAGGCTGAACAGCAGCAACGCCTGGGAAGTGCAGCCCGCTGGCGCTTCGTTGGCCGCCAGGCCATTGATCACCGAGTAGGTCAGGCCATAGCCCACCCCCAGGGTCACGGCAGCCAGCAAGTAGCTGGTGCTGCTGTCGACAGCAAATAAAAAGAGCAGGATCGACACCAGCATCAGCCCCGAGAGCAGGCAGGCGGCACGATAGGGATCGCGCTTGACCACGATCCCGGCGATCAGCAGGCGGCTGGCGATGGCGGCGCTCATGAAACCGAGGAAGAACAGCGAGTAGTCGACGCCGCGGGAGGGGCCGTAGCTGGTCTGGAAACTCGACAGGCCGCCGAATACGCAACCTCCCAGGCCCACCATGAGAATCGGCCAGGCGGCGCGGGAGGACAGCACCTGCGCGGTGCCAGTCCAGGTGATGCTAGCCGCCGCGGTGCCCAGGTGGTTGGCCTGCTGGCGCAGCCGGCCGCCCAGCCGCCAGAAGATCAGCACACCCAACAGGCTGGCACCGGCGGCGATCAGAAAGGCGCTGGTCAGTGGGTAGCCCAGGGCACTGGCCAGGCGCCCCAGCAAGGGGCCGGAGCCGATGCCGGTCATCATGCTGCCCGACAGCAGGGCGAAATAGCGGGCCCGTTGCGCGGGCTCCACCAGCATCGCCACGATGATCGGCCCCAGGGTATAGAACACCCCCCAGCCCAGGCCCAGGGTCAGGCCGAAGAACAGCAGGCCGGGGCCGACCCCTGGGGTCAGGGCAAAGCCCAGGCTGGCCACCGCCAGCAGGCAGCCGAACACTGCCACCGAGCGCGCGGCGCCGAGGCGGTCCGAGAGGTGCCCGGAGCCGATCACCGCAACAAAGGTGCTGAGCATGGCTGTGGAAATCACCGTGCCGGCATCGTGTTCATTGCCGCCACGGCTGCCGATCAGCAGCGACAGGAGAAAGGTCGAGCCGTAGGACAGCGATAGCAGGTAGCTGCCCAGGCAGAACAGGCCGAATAACGGGGCCGAGACCCGGGACTGCTGCGGGGTGCACGCCGACATGAAAGTGCCTCTTTATGCTTGAAGTTATGCCGGGCTTTCTAACATGGCGCCTCCCGGTGTTTGTTGTGTTCCTGCAGGCCTCAGGGTTAGTCGGCAGCGGAGTAAGTGCCGTGCGCAAGAAACTGGGCCGGGGGGGATTGGCATAAATGGTCGTGCATGTATTTCTGCTGCCGTTCTAATATGGCCGCCTGATTCCAACAAGAGAGCCGTCGATGACCGTAGAAATCCGTCCTGCACTGCCCAGCGATGCCCCGCAGATTCTTGCGTTCATCACCGAACTTGCCGATTACGAGCGGGCCCGCCATGAAGTGATCGCCAGCGTCGCCGATATCGAACGCAGCCTGTTCAGCGAGGGGGCCACGGCCCATGGCCTGATCTGCCTGCGCGAAGGCGTGCCGATCGGCTTTGCCGTGTTCTTCTTCAGTTATTCCACTTGGCTGGGCAGCAATTGCCTGTACCTGGAGGACCTTTACATCACTCCGGAACAACGGGGAGGCGGGGCGGGCAAGCAACTGCTGCGGCATCTGGCGCAGATCGCTTGTGACAATGATTGCGGGCGCTTCGAATGGAGCGTGCTGGAGTGGAACGAGCCGGCGATCCAGTTCTACAAGTCCCTGGGCGCCCAGCCTCAGGAGGAATGGGTCAAGTACCGCATGGATGGCGAAGTGCTGCGCGCCTTTGCTCGCGGCTGACGCCGGCTTGTTCGTGGAGGAGCCGGCGTGTCGGCGAATGCGCACGCCATCGGCGCCCCCGGCGACAAGCCATGCTTTGACGGTGTCGAGAATCAGCCTTTCAAGGTCGCCATGTCGATCACGAAGCGGTACTTCACATCACCCTTGATCATGCGCTCGTAGGCTTGATTGATCTGGCGGATGTCGAGCATTTCGATATCGCAGGTGATGCCGTGCTCGGCGCAGAAGTCCAGTACTTCCTGGGTCTCGGCAATGCCGCCGATCAGCGAACCGGCCAGCACCCGGCGGCTCATCACCAGCTTGCCGGCATGCAGCGCCGGGTCCACCGGTTCGATCAGGCCCACCAGGATATGCACGCCATCGAAGCGCAGGGTGTCGAGGTAGGGGTTGAGGTCGTGGGGCACCGGGATGGTGTCCAGGAGAAAGTCGAAGTGCCCGGCCGCCGACTGCATCTGCGCCGCGTCGGTGGATACGATCACATGGTCCGCACCCTGGCGGCGGGCTTCTTCGGCCTTGCTCGCGGAGCGGGTGAACAGGGTCACTTCGGCGCCCAGGGCCTTGGCGAACTTGATGCCCATGTGGCCCAGGCCGCCCATGCCGAGAATCCCCACCTTGTCACCGGGCTTGACCCCGTAATGCTTGAGTGGCGAGTAGGTGGTGATGCCGGCGCAGAGGATTGGCGCGGCGCTGGCCAAGTCGAGTTTCTCGGGGATGCGCACCACAAAGTGCTCGCTGACCACGATGCTGTCGGAGTAGCCGCCCATGGTGTTGCTGCCATCGACCCGGTCCGGGGTGGCGTAGGTCATGGTCGGGCCTTGCAGGCAGTATTGCTCCAGGTCGGCGGCGCAAGCCTCGCAGTGGCGGCAGGAATCCACCATGCAACCGACGCCCACCAGGTCGCCGACCTTGTGCTTGCTGACGTTGGCGCCGACGGCTGTGACCTTGCCGACGATCTCGTGGCCCGGCATCAGCGGGTACACGGCGATGCCCCATTCGTTGCGGGCCTGGTGGATGTCGGAGTGGCAGACGCCGCAGTAGAGGATCTCGATGGCGACGTCGTCCGCACGTGGGCTGCGGCGCTGGAAGCTCATGGGGGCGAGGGGAGTGGTGGCCGATTGGGCGGCATAACCGATGGCGGTGTACATGGTGGACCTCGCAAAAGCATTGACGATTGAGGCGTGGCATTCTCGGAGTCGGGCCCTGGGCCAACCATGGCGATTCCTCGGCATGTCATGCCTATTCCTCCGGCATTGGCGGTTTTCACGCGGCATTGGCGTACAGACCTGCGATGATGTTTTCGTCCCTTTTTCCGTGAAGTTTTCCCCATGCTGCTGACCCGCCATCTGGACGCCAACGCCACCCTGGTCTCGCTGATCCAGCCCCTTGCCAGCCGTGACGGTTTCGTTGCCACCGCCTTGCCTGGGGTCCAGTTGCTGCGGGCCAGTTGCGACGTGGCGCGGGGCCCGCAGATCTACGAGCCGAGCCTGATGATCATTGCCCAGGGCAGCAAGCTGGCCTACCTGGGCACGCGAACCCTGGAATACGGTGCCGGGCATTACCTGATCCAGGCCCTGTCGGTGCCCTTCGAGTGCGAAACCTTCGCCTTGCCCGATGCGCCGCTGCTGGGGGTTTCCATCGCCATCGACCGGGCGGTGTTGAGCGAGCTGGTGCTGGCCATGGGCGTCACCGAAGGCCGGGCGGCTTCGGCGCAGACCCTGGAGTCGATGACTTCGGCGGTGCTCGACGACACCATGCGCGGTTGCGTGGAACGCCTGCTGCGCTGCCTGCACGATCCTCTGGAGTGCAAGGTCATGGGCCCTTCACGGGTGCGCGAGTTGCTCTTTGCCGCTTTGCGCGGGCCCCAGGCCGATGCGCTGCGGGCGCTGGTGGAGCAGCAGGGGCAGTTCGCCCGGGTTGCGGTTTCGCTCAATCACCTGCACGAGCACTACACCGAGCCGTTGAACGTCGAGACCCTGGCCCGCTGCGCCAACATGAGCACCTCGACTTTCCACGAGCATTTCAAGCGCAGCACCCTGCTGTCGCCGGTGCAGTACCTCAAGCGCCTGCGCCTGCTCAAGGCCCAGCAGTTGCTGCTGGGAGAGGGGCTGGGCGTGGCCCAGGTAGCGCATCGGGTGGGCTACCAGAGCACTTCGCAGTTCAGCCGCGAGTACAAGCGCTACTTCCAGCGTAATCCCGGGGACGAGCGCGCCGCCTGAAAACACCGCGCCCCTTGTAGGAGCAGGCTTGCCAGCGAATGCGCCCTAGGGCCGGAACAAGGCTTGGGGGGCTCTTCGCCGGCAAACCGGCCCCTACAGGGGGCGGTGTCGCCGAATCCCGGGCATGAAAAAGGCCCCCATAAAGGGGGCCTTCTTTTATTGCAGCGGCTTACATGTTCGGGTAAGTCGGGCCGCCGGCGCCTTCCGGAGTGACCCAGGTAATGTTCTGGGCCGGGTCCTTGATGTCGCAAGTCTTGCAGTGCACGCAGTTCTGCGCGTTGATCTGGAAGCGCTTCTCGCCATCTTCCTGGGTGATCACCTCATACACGCCGGCCGGGCAGTAACGCTGGGCAGGTTCGTCGTACAGCGGCAGGTTGCGGCTCAGCGGGATGCTCGGGTCGGTCAGCTTCAGGTGGCAAGGCTGTTCTTCTTCGTGGTTGGTGCCGGAGATGAACACCGAGCTCAACTTGTCGAAGCTGAGTTTGCCGTCGGGTTTCGGATAGTCGATCTTCACGCAGTCCTTGGCCAGCTTCAGGCAGGCGTAGTCCGGCTTGGTGTCGTGCAGGGTAAACGGCAGTTTGCCGCCGAAGATATTCTGGTCCATCCAGTTGAAGCCAGCGCCGATGATCGGGCCGAACTTGTGCATGGCCGGGCCGAAGTTGCGGCTGGCGAACAGCTCTTCATACAGCCAGCTGCCCTTGAACGAATCGACGTAGCTCTTGAGTTCGTCGGCGCCTTCGGAACCGGCGAACAGCGAGTCGGCTACCGCATCGGCGGCCAGCATGCCGGACTTCATGGCGGTGTGGCTGCCCTTGATCTTGGCGAAGTTCAGGGTGCCAAGGTCGCAGCCGATCAGCGCGCCACCCTTGAACACCATCTTGGGCAGCGAGTTCAGGCCGCCCTTGCAGATGGCGCGGGCGCCGTAGCTGATGCGCTTGCCGCCTTCCAGGTACTGCTTGAGCACCGGGTGATGCTTGAGGCGCTGGAACTCGTCGAACGGCGACAGGTAAGTGTTGGCGTAGGACAGGTCGACGATCAGGCCCACTACTACCTGGTTGTTTTCCAGGTGATAGAGGAAGGAGCCGCCGGTGTTCTCGTTGCTCATGACGTCCAGCGGCCAGCCGGCGGTGTGCACCACCAGGCCAGGCTGGTGCTTGGCTGGGTCGATTTCCCAGATTTCCTTGAGGCCGATGCCGTAGTGCTGGGCGTCGGCGTCGCTGTCCAGCTTGAACTGCTTGATCAGTTGCTTGCCGATATGGCCACGGCAGCCTTCGGCGAACAGGGTGTATTTGCCGCGCAGTTCCATGCCGGGGGTATACATGCCGTCTTTCGGCTGGCCTTCACGGTCGACACCCATGTCGCCGGTAAGAATCCCGCGCACTACGCCGTTTTCGTCGATCAGGGCTTCCTGGGCGGCAAAGCCCGGGTAGATTTCCACGCCCAGGTTCTCGGCCTGCTGGGCCAGCCAGCGGCACAGATTGCCCAGGGAAATGATGTAGTTGCCTTCGTTGTGCATGGTCTTGGGCACAAAGAAGTCTGGAACCTTGGTGGAGGTTTCGCCGCTGCGCAGGACATAGATGTCGTCGCGGGTGACCGGGGTGTTGAGCGGGGCGCCCAGTTCCTTCCAGTCCGGGAACAGTTCATTCAGGGCCCGTGGTTCGAACACGGCACCGGAAAGGATGTGAGCACCGACTTCGGAGCCTTTTTCAACCACGCAGACGCTGATTTCCTTCCCGGCTTCAGCGGCCTTCTGCTTAAGGCGGCAAGCGGCGGACAAGCCTGCGGGGCCGGCACCGACGATGACCACGTCGAATTCCATGTATTCGCGTTCCACTAGGCTATCTCCTACTCAAGGCTCAACGGTTTTTTCTAATTGGAGGTTTGGCGTTGCATCCCCACTTTCTCCCATCGCGCATGGGGGGAGAAGGGGAGGACGGCCGACCTTTCTCTCTGGGCGGCGCATTATATCTACACCACTCTCAGCGTCCAATACAAACGTTTGTTTGAATTTGCCGCAGCCCAGATAAATCAAAGAAGCGCGGCTTATAAACGGCTATTTTGCCGTATTGACCGGAAAAGGCGTTCCGGTCAAGATACGGTCGGTTTTGCGCTCGCCGTAGGCTGACTGTTGGTTTCAAGAGCACCTCTAAAGACAGGGCAAAGGCAGTAAAGGTGACGCGCGCGCAGCTTGAAAGTGCGCAGTCTACACGCCGCGATAATGAATGACTCGTCGGTCACCACTGACGAACGGTCATCACCCCGTGAGCAAGGTCAACCTTTTTATGCGCCAGCGTTTTTGGAGGTGCCCTTGTGCCGATGAGCATCAACCGCCAGGTTCTCGCCTAGGCGACTTTCTTTTCACCGGAGAGTAACGAGGAATCCATGAAGGTTCTTGTAGCTGTCAAACGAGTGGTCGACTATAACGTCAAGGTTCGCGTCAAAGCGGACAACTCCGGCGTCGACCTCGCCAACGTCAAGATGTCGATGAACCCTTTCTGCGAAATCGCAGTGGAAGAAGCCGTACGCCTGAAAGAGAAAGGTGTTGCGACTGAAATCGTCGTCGTCTCCATCGGTCCTGCTACTGCTCAAGAGCAACTGCGTACCGCCCTGGCACTGGGTGCCGATCGCGCGATCCTCGTCGAGTCCGCTGAAGAGTTGAACTCCCTGGCCGTGGCCAAGCTGCTCAAGGCTGTGGTCGACAAGGAGCAGCCACAGCTGGTGATCCTCGGCAAACAGGCCATCGATAGCGACAACAACCAGACCGGCCAGATGCTGGCGGCCCTGAGCGGCTACGCTCAAGGCACCTTCGCCTCCAAGGTCGAAGTGTCTGGCGACAAGGTCAACGTCACCCGTGAAATCGACGGCGGCCTGCAGACCGTTGCGCTGAACCTGCCAGCCATCGTCACCACCGACCTGCGTTTGAACGAGCCGCGCTACGCGTCTCTGCCAAACATCATGAAAGCCAAGAAGAAGCCGCTTGAAACGCTGACTCCTGATGCTTTGGGCGTTTCCACCGCCTCCACCAACAAGACCCTGAAAGTCGAAGCGCCGGCTGCACGCAGCGCGGGCATCAAGGTCAAGTCGGTGGCTGAACTGGTCGAGAAACTGAAAAACGAAGCGAAGGTAATCTGATCATGACTATCTTGGTAATCGCCGAACACGATAACAAGGCGCTGGCTCCGGCCACCCTGAACACCGTTGCCGCCGCCGCCAAAATCGGTGGTGACGTGCATGTACTGGTAGCTGGCCAGGGCGTTGGCGCCGTGGCTGAAGCCGCGGCCAAGATCGCTGGCGTGGCCAAAGTGCTGGTGGCCGACAACGCCGCCTACGCTCACCAACTGCCGGAAAACGTAGCGCCGCTGGTGGCCGAACTGGGCGCTGGCTACAGCCACATCCTGGCTGCCGCCACTTCCAACGGCAAAAACATCCTGCCGCGGGTTGCCGCTCAGCTGGACGTTGACCAGATCTCCGAAATCATTTCGGTAGAAAGCGCTGATACCTTCAAGCGTCCGATCTATGCCGGTAACGCCATCGCTACCGTGCAGTCCTCGGCTGCCGTAAAAGTCATCACCGTGCGTGCCACCGGCTTCGACGCCGTTGCCGCTGAAGGGGGTTCGGCTGCAGTCGAAACCGTGGGCGCCGCTCACGATGCCGGCAAGTCGAGCTTCGTTGGCGAAGAGCTGGCCAAGTCCGATCGTCCTGAACTGACCGCAGCCAAGATCGTCGTTTCCGGCGGCCGCGGCATGCAGAACGGCGACAACTTCAAGCACCTGTACGCCCTGGCCGACAAGCTGGGCGCTGCTGTCGGCGCGTCCCGCGCTGCGGTGGACGCAGGCTTTGTGCCCAATGACATGCAGGTCGGCCAGACCGGCAAGATCGTTGCGCCGCAGCTGTACATCGCCGTCGGTATCTCTGGCGCGATCCAGCACCTGGCGGGCATGAAGGACTCCAAAGTGATCGTCGCGATCAACAAGGACGAAGAAGCGCCAATCTTCCAGGTAGCCGACTACGGCCTGGTAGCGGACTTGTTCGAAGCCGTACCTGAGTTGGAGAAGCTGGTCTAATCCGGCGTCTTCACTTATAAAGAGCCCGGCCTTTTGGCCGGGTTTTTTTATGTGTGTTTTTTGTCGGGGGAGGGTTTCGCCATGGATCTGCGCCGCATGAGTGGCTGGTCAGTGCTGTTGGGCCTGACGTTGTTGCCGTCGCTGTCGATGGCGGCGGGCAAGTGCGAGCGTCTGGTGGTCACTGGCAGCCCCGATGCACCGCCTTACCTGTGGCGTGACCCTCAGGACCCCAAGCACCTGATGGGCGCCAGCGCCGACCTGCTGCAGCAGGTGGCCGGGGAACTGGGGCTCAAGGTCGAAGTGTTGTATGCCGGCAAGCGCTCCGATGCGCTGGACGAGGTACGCACCGGGCGCATGGACCTGCTCGCCGATGCACCGCTGACCCTCAATGAGCTGGAGTCGCTGGACTACATCCACCCCGCGCTGGTGCAGAACGACTATCTCGTCTGGACCCGCAAGGATTCGACCCTCAGCTACACCCAGCCGGGAGACCTGGCAGGCCATCCTGGCGCCGTGTCGGAAAAGGCCCGGCTGACTCAGCCCTTTGTCGCCATGGCCAAGGAGCATCTGCAACTCAAGCACCTGCCGAATCTGACCCAGGTCTTCCAGACCTTGCTCTTGGGGGAGGTGGACTATGTGCTGGCGCCTCGCTACGCAGGCATGGCCATGGCCCAGACCCTGGGCATGACGGCGGATCTGGCGGCGTTTCCCCAGCCCATCGACAAACCGGGGCTGTTCCTTGCGCTGTCCCATAACTCCGCCTGCAATGACCCATGGTTGCGCGGACAGTTGGCCAAAAAGATGACAGAATTGCCCGCGTCCGGTCTGACGGAGACCTTGCTGCAACGCAATCTGGAGCGCTGGAAGGCCCAGTTGCAGCAACCCGTCAGCAGCCCAAAACAGTAGGAATCTTGTGTGACTATTCGACCTCTTTTCGCCGCCATGGCTGTTCTCGCCATGGCGGGTTGTGCAACCGATCCGGCGCCCATCGAGCAGATGCGCCTCACCGCGCAGACGCTGGAGCAGGCCAAGGCCGTGGGGGCTTCTGCCGAGGACATGCCCGAGTTGAAACTGGCCGAAGACAAGTTCTCCCGGGCGCAGGGCAACATGCAGGATGAGTCCTACAAGAAAGCGCGGATGCGCGCCGAGCAGGCCGAACTGGATGCGCGCCTGGCCGAAGCCAAGGTCCTGACCCAGAAGAGCCAGGAGCAGGTCAATGCGCTCAATACCCGCATCACTCGCCTGCGCAAGCAACTGGGAGATGCCCAATGAGTCTGTCTACCCGGATCATCGGCAGTGCAGTGCTCCTGGCGTGCGCCGGTCTCTATGGTTGCGCCGGCCAGCACAGCGAAGAGGCCCTGCAACAGGCCAGCAACGACTTCCAGAAGGTCAAGGAAGACTCCAACGTTCTGCGTATCGCGCCCAAGGACGTGATCCGTGCCGGAGAATCCCTGGCCCGCGCCGATCGCCTGTCCACCTATTGGGGCAGTGGTGGCGATGTGGAGCATTACGCCTACCTGAGTCGGCGCTACAGCGAAATCGCCCGTGAGCATACCGAACAGGCACTCAATAACGAGCGTGTGGCCAAGCTCGAGCTGGAGCGCCAGCGCCTGCAGCTGGCCCTGCGCGAAGCCAAGTTGCTCAGCGTGCAGCAGCAGGGCAAATGGCTGGAAGAGCAGATCATCAGCCTGGCCACGACCCAGACCGATCGCGGTCTGGTGATGACTCTGGGGGACGTACTGTTCGATACCGGCGAAGCGGAACTGAAGAGCTCGGCGAACCGCACCGTGCTCAAGGTGGTGCAGTTCCTCCAGTTGAACCCCAAGCGCGTGGTGCGCATCGAGGGTTACACCGACAACACTGGCGAGCGCCAGAGCAATCTGCAACTGTCCAAGGACCGCGCCCAAGCCGTGGCGGATGTGCTGGTGGACCTGGGTATCGATGAAAAACGCATCCAGGTCGAAGGCTATGGCGACGACTACCCGGTGGAGGCCAATGCGTCCGAGCGGGGAAGGGCGCAGAATCGCCGGGTGGAGATTGTGTTCTCCGACGAAAAAGGCCAGTTGGGCGCTTCTCGCTGAAGCTGCGCCCGTGCCACGGAAAAACCCGACGCCTTGCCCGCGTCGGGTTTTTTTATGCCTGCCAAGAGGTTCACAAAAACCCTACAGTTATGCTTTTCACTGCCCTGTGTCCTCGACTATTGTAGAAACTGTCCCAGTACACTTCTAAACTGTGCCGGTATTGTTTCACACAAGAATAAAACGCCGTGAAATCGAGTGCTGCGCCATGACCAATCTCTTGCTCTATCAACGTATCGCTCAGCAACTGGCTGAGGATATTCGCCGTGGTGTCTACCAGCCGGGGGAGCGCGTACCGTCGGTACGCAAGATGAGCTCGCAGCTCAATGTCAGCCACGCCACGGTACTCCAGGCCTACGCCAACCTCGAAGACCAGGGGCTGATTCGCGCGCGCCCGCAGTCGGGCTACTACGTGCACCAGACGCCGGCGCTGACCGCGCCCACGCCGGATATCGCCCGGGTCGAGCGCCCTGGGCTGGTGACCCGCAGCAGCATCATTCAGCAGGTGCTGGTGGAGTCCCGTCGCGAAGGTGTGTTTCCGTTGGGGGCCGCGGTGCCCAGCGTTGACTATCTGCCAGTGCGGGCGCTGCACCAGCAGTTGGCCAAGGTCACCCGGTTTCACAGCCCCCGGGCATTCAGTTACATGTTCAGCCCGGGCTTCGAGCCTCTGCGGCGTCAGGTGGCGATTCGCATGCGCGACGCCGGGGTGGTGGTCGATCCCTCGGAAGTGGTGATCACCCACGGCTGCGTCGATGCCCTGCAGATGTCATTGCGGGTGCTGACCCGGCCCGGGGACCTGATTGCTGCGGAGTCGCCGACCTATTACGGCCTGCTGCAACTGGCGGACTTGCTGGGGCTCAAGGTCATCGAGATTCCCAGTGACCCGTCCACCGGCATGAGCCTGGAAGCCCTGCAACTGGCGGCCAACCAATGGTCGATCAAGGCCCTGGTGTTGACCACGCGCCTGAGCAATCCCCTGGGCGGCACCATGCCCGAGGAGCGGCAGAAGCAGTTGCTGCGCCTGGCATCGGATTTCGATATCCAGGTGGTCGAGGACGATATCTATGGCGAGCTGATGTTCGAGGTGGGGCGTACCAAGGCCCTCAAGGCCTATGACCGCCTGGACCGGGTGATCTACTGTTCGAGCTTCTCCAAGACCCTGTCTCCCGGTGTGCGCATCGGCTGGATGATTGCCGGCAAGTACCAGCAGGAAATCCAGCGTCTGCAGACCTTCAGCACCCATTCTGCGTGCAGCGTGACCCAGATGGGGGTTGCGGCCTACCTGGAAAACGGCGGGTATGACCGGCACTTGCGGTATATCCGCCAAGAATACCGGAAGAATCTCAGCGCCTTTCAGCTGGCGGTGCAGCAGTACTTCCCGGAGGGCACGCAGATCACCCGGCCCAACGGCGGCTTCATCCTCTGGGTCAGCCTGCCGGGGCGGGTCAACACCCAGGAGCTGCATGTGCGTGCCTTGCAGCAGGGCATCAGCATCGCCCCGGGGCTGATCTTCAGCAACACCGAGCAGTTCAACCACTGTGTGCGGCTCAACTGCGGTACGCCCTGGAATCGCGAGGCCGAGCGGGCCCTGATGACTTTGGGAATGCTTGCCAGCCAGTTGTGCCAGGAGGCGGCGGGCGGATTTTAATCAGTGTGGCCCTGTGCTTGTCATGGGGCCTGCAACAAGCGAGCATAGAGGACCTTTTGTCGATCTACCTGTCTTTCATGAAAGCCTTTCTACCTGCCCTCTGGTTAAGTGTCTGTCTGTTGGGAGCCGCCTTCGTGGCCCCTGTCCAGGCGGCTTCCTCCCAGGACAAGCCGGCTGCCGGGGCGGCCCACGCCACCAAGGCGGCCCCTGCCAAGAAGGCTCCGGCCAGCAAGGCCAAGCCTTCGGCCAGTGCCAGCAAGAGCAAGTCCGCGGCCAAGAAGGCGCCCGCCAAGCCCAAGTCCAAATGGGCCTATCAGGACATCAAGACGCCGTTGCCCAGTGCCAAGGTGGACTTGAGCCTGCCGCCGGAAATGGTCAAGCACCTGCAGCCGGTGGGCAGTGTGCCGCTACCCAAGCGCGAGCCGCTGCTGCCTCAGATGTTTGGCGAGAAGCCCAAGGAAAGCAGCCCGTTCCAGCTCAACGGCCGCTTGCTCAGCAATGAAATGCAATTGCAGCTGCGCAACGAGGAACGTCGGGATATCGAAGGCGCGGCCCTGGATTTCGAGTTCAAGCAGTAAATTCTTCATCCTCTTCTGTGACGGGTTGGTTCGACACTTTGTCGGAGACTGATCAGTCACGCACGGTTGTGCGTCAAATCCGTTCTTTGAGTAATTTTAAACGGCTGTTTTAGCGGTTACTCTTGGCGGGCGTCATTCAACACTCTGCTTGTCGCAAGGAGCTTTTTCACATGAACTGCCGTGAAGGTTGTGGCGCCTGCTGCATCGCCCCTTCCATCAGCACCCCGATTCCCGGAATGCCCAATGGCAAGCCGGCGGGAGAACGTTGCCTGCATCTTTCTGTCGAACACCTGTGCGGGCTGTTCGGCCTGCCGGAGCGGCCGGCGGTTTGTGGGGCGTTCCAGGCGGATCCCGAGGTGTGTGGCGAAAGCCGAGAAGAAGCCATCCGCTTGCTCGGATGGTGGGAACAAGTGACTGCGGCATAGAGTGTTCTCAATGAACGGAACTTCAACAATAAGGAATAAGACAATGGGTTCGCTGCAACGAATGGCTGTGCTCTGTGGTTTAACCGTGCTGTTGTCGGCAACGGCCCACGCCGAAGACTGGCAAACCGCCAAGGATGAAGACGGCATCAAGGTCTCCTTGAGTGAAGTGGCCGGCTCCAAATACAAGGCCTACCGTGGTGTGACCACCATGAAGACCTCCATCGCCAAGCTCCGCGCGCTGCAGGAAGACGTGGCGGGCGCCTGCTCCTGGATCCACGAGTGCAAGACCCAGAAACTGCTCAAGCACGAGGGCGATCAAAGCTGGACCTACACCCAGTTCAATACCCCGTGGCCGGTCACTGCCCGTGATTCGGTGCTGCACATCACTACCAGCGAAGCGGCCGACGGCAGCCTGACCCGCAAACTGGAGGGCGTGCCCACCTATATTCCTGAAGAGAAAGGCTTCGTGCGGGTGGCCCAGGTCGAGGGTTACTGGAAGTTCGTACCCAAAGGCGCCGACCAGGTGGAAGTGACCTACCAGGTGCACACCGAGCCAGGTGGCAGCGTGCCGTCCTGGCTGGCCAACAAGTTCGTGGTGGATGCGCCGTTCAACACCCTGAAGGCACTCAAGGCTCGCGCCGAAAAGCCTTGATCGGCTGAGTTTTGCCAGCATTACCAGGGCCGCCTTCGGGCGGCCTTGTCATTGATGTGCTCCGCCAGCGCAGTGGAACGATTGCCCGTGGCTCAGGGTCCAGATGTTGTCAGCCCACTCATGGGGCTATCGAGGAGGCACTGATGCAAAAGTGGCAAGTCACTTTCGTTGACGATCATGGTGTCCAGTCCGTCGAGCATTTCGATTGCGATCAGCAACCGACGATGGAACGCGCCGCACAACTGGTGCGGGCCAAGTTGTTGCCAGTGAGTGCCGAACTGGACCTGAACGATCTGGACGGGCGCATCGCGGACCCGACCCTCAAGAGCCTGAAAGAGCAGAACAGCATTCAGATTCTCAGCATCACGCCGATCTAGAGAGGGTAGAGCGCGCTTCGCAGCAATTTCTGGCGACGTCCAGAGCAAGGCGCTAATCTGCAAACGAGATCAGCGAATTCTTCGCTAGGCTCTGATCTTGTCAGCTCCATGCTTGTTTCCTGACGACCCGCCCCGGGTCGTGATGCCGGTCCCTTTGGCCGGTGGTTCGGGAAACACGGAAAGTCTATCCATCGGTTTGAGGAGGACGTTTCATGAGCACAGCCGTTCAAGAAGACATCAGCAGCAGTGTGCTGCGCCGCATGAAAGAAGGCGGTTTCGACTTTTCACGATTCCATCCCATCGAGTTCTACGCCATTTTTCCGGATGAGGAGCGGGCACGCAGGGCGGCAGGACATTTTCGCGGTGAATCCTTGAATGCCCAGGTCAGCGTGCGTGACGACGGCGCCTGGTACCTGGAACTGAGCAAGGTGATGTACGCCACCTATGGCGGCATCGGGGATTTTGAACAGGACTTCGAGGCGGTGGTCGAGCCCCTGGGCGGCATCATTGAGGGCTGGGGAGTGAAACAGGAGATCCGTGGACGGCTGGTATAGCCCGCGTTTGATAAACCGAGACAGGCAATTGGCTGGCCCCTGGGCCGGCCAATTGCGTTATCGGGGCCCGCAAAAGGTAAAAAAAAGCCACCCGAGAGGGTGGCTAAAAGGGAAGACCGGTCAGGAGAGGGAACCGGTCGGGAGAGCCCGGACCCGGTTGTCATCGGCGTCATCAAGGTTGCAGCAGCGACTTCATCAGGCTTGGCGAAGTGTTTGCTCGATGGACGCGATTATCCCCAGCGGCCAGCGGGCAGTGAAATCAACTCTGACTATGCTGGTGATAGCCAAGACCGGTGCCAGCCATGGCACGGGCGGCGCGCATGCACCGGTTATGCGGGTATCGGCCTTGGGCTGCAATGGACTGATTTTGGGGCGCTTATGCCGAAGGCACAGGGCTGGCGAAGCTCGGGTGTGCAGGTGACAGGGAGTACGGCATGAACCGCAGCGCTGTTGATGAAATGCATGGGGCCGACGGCCAGGTTCGCGAACATTACCGCGAGTTCGCCCGCTGGCTGGCCAATACCCCCGACGAGCTCCTGGCCCGCCGCCGTCGCGAGGCCGACCTGCTGTTCCACCGTGCCGGCATCACGTTCACCCTGTACGGCGACGAGCAGGGCACCGAGCGGCTGATCCCCTTCGACACCATTCCCCGCATCATCCCGGCCCGGGAATGGCGGATCATCGAACAAGGGTGCATCCAGCGGGTACGGGCGCTGAACCTGTTTCTGGCCGATCTCTACCACCAGCAACGCATCATCCGCGCCGGGATCATTCCCGCCGAGCAGGTCCTGGCCAATCAGCAGTACCAGCTGGCCATGCAAGGCCTGGACCTGCACGGGGATGTCTATGCCCATGTCTGCGGAGTAGATCTGGTACGCGACGGCGACGGCCGCTACTGCGTGCTCGAGGACAACCTGCGCACCCCCAGCGGCGTCAGCTACATGCTCGAAGACCGCAAGATGATGATGCGCCTGTTCCCCGAGCTGTTCGCTGCCCAGCGCATCGCGCCCATCGACCATTACCCGAACCTGTTGCTGGACACCCTGAAAAGCGCCAGCCCCCTGGATAATCCGACTGTGGTGGTATTGACCCCGGGGCGTTTCAACAGTGCCTATTTCGAGCATGCGTTCCTGGCTCGGGAAATGGGGGTAGAGCTGGTGGAAGGTGCCGACCTGTTCGTCCGCGACGACCGGGTGTTCATGCGCACCACCGCCGGGCCGCAGGCGGTGGATGTGATCTACCGTCGCCTCGACGATGCCTTCCTCGACCCCCTGGCGTTCAACCCCGATTCCCTGCTCGGCGTGCCTGGCCTGTTGGCAGCCTACCGCTTGGGCACTGTGGTATTGGCCAACGCCATCGGCACCGGGGTGGCCGATGACAAGTCGGTGTACCCCTATGTCACCGAGATGATCCGCTTCTACCTGGACGAAGAGCCGATTCTGCAGAACGTACCGACCTGGCAGTGCCGCCGGCCCGCCGAGTTGTCCCACGTGCTGGCCAACCTGGCGCAACTGGTGGTCAAGGAAACCCAGGGTTCCGGCGGCTACGGCATGCTGGTGGGGCCGGCGGCCACGGCGGCGCAGATCGAGGAGTTCCGCGCACGGATCAAGGCCCGGCCCGAGGCGTACATCGCCCAACCGACCCTGGCGCTGTCCACCTGCCCGACCTTTGTCGAAAGCGGCATCGCCCCGCGGCATATCGATCTGCGGCCCTTTGTCCTTTGTGGCGGTGAAACCCGTGTGGTGCCCGGTGGTCTTACCCGTGTGGCCCTGCGTGACGGTTCGCTGGTGGTGAATTCCTCACAGGGCGGCGGGACCAAGGACACTTGGGTGGTCGAGGACTAAGGAAGCCTGCCATGTTGAGTCGAACCGCTTCGGACCTGTACTGGATGTCACGCTACCTGGAGCGCGCGGAAAACCTCGCGCGGATGCTCGATGTCAGCTATTCCCTGTCGCTGATGCCCCAGGACGGGCGCGGCGATGGCCTTCACGAGCTGGCCATGCCACTGCTGATCACCGGCACCCTGGAGGATTACCACGCCCGCCACCAGGCCTTGCACGCCGAGCAGCTACTGCAGTTCTTCGCCCTGGACCCGGCCAACCCCGCCAGTATCTACAGTTGCCTGGGATCGGCCCGCGCCTGTGCCCATGCCGTGCGCGGGCGGATCACCGCCGACATGTGGGAAAACGTCAATGCCACCTGGCTGGACATCCACCAGATCGCCAGCCAGGGCCTCAGTGCCTATGGCATGAACCGCTTCTGCGAATGGATCAAGGAGCGCTCCCATCTGTTTCGTGGCGCCTCCTACGGCACCATCATGCGCAACGATGCCTTTCGCTTTATCCGCCTGGGAACCTTCATCGAACGTGCCGACAACACCCTGCGCCTGCTGGACGCACGCTACGAGATGGCCGGCGACCAGGCCGATGCGGTCTGCGACGGCACCGCCCATGCCTATTACCAGTGGAGTGCGTTGCTACGGGCCTTGTCATCCTTCGAGGCCTACACCGAGGTCTATCGCGAGGCCCCCGGCGCCCGGCATGTGGCCGAGCTGCTGTTGTTGCGCGCCGACGTGCCGCGCTCGCTGCGGGCCTGTACCGAGGAGATCGACCAGATCCTCGCCAGCCTGCCTGGGGACAATGGTCGCCCGGCCCAGCGCCTGGCGGCGGAGATGGATGCACGCCTGCGCTACATCGGTATCGATGAGATTCTCGACGAAGGCCTGCACGCCTGGCTGACCGACTTCATCCCCCTGGTGCGCCAGTTGGGCAACGCGATTCACCGCTCTTACCTGGAGGCGGCATGAGACTGTCCGTGAGCCATGAAACCACTTATCGCTACGCCGATCCGGTAGGCACCAGCATCCAGTACCTGCGCCTGACACCCCACGACAGCGAGCGCCAGCAGGTGCTCTGCTGGCAGTTGGATCTGCCACGACCGGTGCGTGCGCAACGGGACCCCTTCGGCAACATCCTCCACGTACTGACCCTGGACGAGCCCCACGAAGCAGTGATCATTGGCGCCCGTGGCCAGGTGGATATCGATGAGCTGCGCGAGGCCGAGCATGAATGCCAGTCGCCCTTGCCGTTCCTGCGTTTCACCCGTCTGACCGAGGCCGATGTCCAGCTGCGCGAGTTCGCCGGCCGGCAATGCGCAAGGCGGCGTGATCGCACAGGGTTGATCGACCTGATGCATGGGCTGCACCAGCTCATGGTCTATACGCCTGGGGCAACGGACGTGACCACCAGCGCGGCGCAGGCATTCGCCGGGCGCGCCGGAGTCTGCCAGGACCACACCCACGCCTTCCTTGCCTGTGCCCGTAGCCTGGGCGTTCCGGCACGCTTTGTTTCCGGGTATCTGTACCGCGAGGACAGCGGGCAATTACTGGGCCACGCCTGGGCCGAAGCCTGGCTGGAAGGCGCCTGGTACAGCTTCGATGTGACCCACCAACTGGCGCGGCCCGAGCGCCACCTCAAGCTGGCGGTGGGCCTGGACTACCTGGATGCCTGCCCGGTACGCGGCATGCGCCGGGGCGCCGCCGGTGAGCAGATGCACGCCAGGGTGCTCCAGCAGTAACCCGCGTTTTCGCCAGGAGCCGGCTTGCCGGCGAAGGCGCCGAAGGTGGCACAGAGGGTGTCGCAAGGTTCAGGGAACCTGCTTGCGCCCTGCCATGTGCCTGAGATACCCCAGCAGCAGGTCCAGCTCCTGATCCGGCAGGACGTTGTTGTTGAACCCGGGCATCTTCGCCTGCGGCCAGCGCCTCATGCTTTGTGGATCTCGGATATAGCGCTTGAGGAAATCGCCGCTGAAATACTCGGTGGGGCTGTAGGGGATGTTCAGGTCCGGACCGAACTGTGAATCGCCGGCACCGTTGAGGCGGTGGCAGGCCAGGCAGTTTTTCTGGAACAGGGCAAAGCCCTGGTTGATCGGATCAGTGGCCACCAACTGCGGATCCGGAAGCAGGGCCGGGAAGCGCTGCGCCACTGGCTCCAGGCGCTGGATGCGCGCCACTTGGAACGGCCATTGCTCCGGGCTGATATGCCCGGCGGCAGGATTGGTCCACACCAGATAGAAAGGCCCGGCGCTGGGTTTGTCGGCAGCCAGCGCAGGCCAGGGCCGGCTCGGGTCCTCCACGGCCAGCCAGGCCTGGGCGCCCTGGCGTTCAAGCAGCGGCGCGGCGCTGAGCTCTGCGGCAAAGCCGTCCAGGGCCACGGCTTGAAGATGGTCTTCGGCCTTCAGGCCCTTGAGCAGGGTCGCCATGGGCACGGCGCGGTACTGCATGTCGCGCTGGTAGGACACGTCGTTCTTGATGGTGATGGTCTGGGCCTGGGGGTGCTTGAGCAGTTCTTCGGTCTGCCAGGTGTGGCTGGCGGAACCCAGGTCGATCAGCAGTTGCGCGGCGTGCAGCGGGCTGCTCAGCAGCAGGGCAGCGCCAAGGAGGAGTACTTTCAATTGATGGCCGTCGGGTCGTCGTCAGTGGGTTCGTCGCCGGGAAGCACGTCGTCCGGTCGCGACACATGGTCGAACAGGGCGTCCCGGAGCTCTTCGTAGTTGCCGCCGTTCACGATACCGAAATAGCCGTGCTTGACCAGCGTGTCTTCGGCTTCAAGGGCGTGCTGGTTGGTGTCGCTGTAGATCACCACGGTGGCGTTTGGGTCCAGCACCACTTTGCGCAACTGATAGGCCAGGCCCTCGGCGCTGATGCCGGTGCCGTCCTCCAGTTCGAGATTGACCTGCAGCGAGTTGTGCACGTTGCCGGCGGCAAAGTCGCTCTCGTTGCGCAGATCGAGAATCAGCGCCCCATCATTGATTTCGTCCACCGCGCGGTTGACGTCGATGATTCCGGCGTGAGCGTGAAAGGCGCTCAGGAGTGTGGCGAGTGCAATCCAGTGGCGCATGAGTCTTCCCCTTGGTGTTCCTCAGGAAGACTGGCACACAAGTCCGTGCCCCGGTAGGAACCGGGGGACAATTTTCCGTCTCGTTGATCGAGCAGCCACAGATCAGCCGATCACTTTGGTGAGATTGGGCAAGATCAACAGCAGTGTGGTTGCGAAAAGAATGAGCCCCGCCTGACGTACTTTCGAATGCTTGAACATGGCTGAATGCCTTTTGTTGTTATTCCTGAGCGTCAATGCATGCCGGTGGATGAACTCCATTACTCGTCACTATGAACCGGCTATGTGTCCTTTTTCTTACTTGCTCCAGTGCAGAATCCGTCTGGAGCTTCCTACAGTTTCTACCTTAGGGGCCTTGAATCCTCTGGCTTAGATCCAATTCATATGAATTTATATTTTTGATTTATTAAAAGGCTATATATCGGCCCGGGCGTGCCTTGGTCGCCCTCTGGCTAGACAGCTCGCGACCCTTCATCGGCAGAGCCCTTAGCCGCCTACCGTTCGTCTGAGCGTCGGCGTCAAGGCGGCTGAGCGCATCGGTCATTGAATCCGACGCTGCCGCGCCTAAGGTGGGAGCTCGACATTTTCCCCTGCACAGCGGTTCGAGGACGTCATGACCCAAGCTTTGATATTCGATGCGTTACGCACGCCCCGTGGCAAAGGCAAGGCCGATGGCGCCTTGCACAGCGTGAAACCGGTGAACCTGACCGCGGGCCTGTTGCGGGCCCTGCAGCAGCGCTGCGAACTGGACACCAGCCAGGTGGACGACGTGGTCCTGGGCTGTGTGACGCCCATCGGTGATCAGGGCGCCGATATCGCCAAGACCGTGGTCCAGGCTGCGGATTGGGATATAAGCGTGGCGGGGGTGCAGATCAATCGCTTCTGCGCTTCCGGGTTGGAGGCGGTCAACCTGGGGGCGATGAAGGTGCGTTCCGGGTTCGAGGAACTGGTGGTGGTTGGCGGCGTCGAGTCCATGTCGCGGGTGCCCATGGGCAGCGACGGCGGGGCCTGGGTGCTGGACCCGGAGACCAACCTGCACAGTCATTTCACCCCCCAGGGGATTGGCGCCGACCTGATCGCGACCCTGGAAGGCTTCTCCCGGGAGGACGTCGACCGCTTCGCCCTGCACTCCCAGCAGAAGGCCGCCCGCGCCCGGGCTGGCGGGGCCTTTGCCAAATCCCTGGTGCCGGTGCAGGACCAGAACGGCATCGTTTTGCTGGACCATGACGAGTTCATTCGCGCCGATTCGACCCTGGAGGGCCTGGGCAAGCTCAAGCCGAGTTTCGAGATGATGGGGCAGATGGGCTTCGATGCCACGGCGCTACGGGTCTACAGCCATGTGGAGCGGATCGACCATGTGCACACCCCCGGCAACAGCTCGGGCATCGTCGACGGCGCGGCGCTGATGCTGATCGGCTCCGAAGCCAAGGGCCGCGAGCTGGGGCTCAAGCCCCGGGCGCGCATCGTGGCCACAGCGGTCACCAGCACCGACCCCACCATCATGCTCACCGGCCCGGCGCCGGCCACCCGCAAGGCCCTGGCCAAGGCCGGGCTGCGGGTCGAGGACATCGACCTGTTCGAGGTCAATGAAGCCTTCGCCTCGGTGGTGCTCAAGTTCATCAAGGACATGGCCATCGACCCGGCCAAGGTCAATGTCAACGGCGGCTCCATCGCCATGGGCCACCCGCTGGGGGCCACCGGCTGCGCGATCCTCGGCACCTTGCTCGATGAGCTGGAAACCCGGCGCCAGCGCTATGGCCTGGCGACCCTCTGTGTCGGCGGCGGCATGGGTATCGCCACCATCATCGAACGCCTCTGAGCCCCGACTTCAAGGAGTCCCTTTCATGACCGATGCCATCCGTTACGAAAAAGGCCAGGACCAGATCGTCGTCCTGACCATCGATATGCCGGGCCAGAGCGCCAACACCATGAATGCCCTGTACCGCGACGCCATGGCCGGTGCCGTGGCGCGCTTGCAGGCCGAGCAGGAATCGATTGCCGGAGTGATCATCACCTCGGCGAAAAAGACCTTCTTCGCCGGCGGCGACCTCAATGAGCTGATCAAGGTCGGCAGGCCCGAGGCCAAGGCTTTCTACGACATGGTGCTGGCCCTCAAGGGCCAATTGCGGGCCCTGGAAACCCTGGGCAAGCCGGTGGTCGCTGCAATCAATGGTGCGGCCCTGGGCGGCGGCTGGGAAATCTGCCTGGCCTGCCATCATCGCGTTGCCCTGGACGATAAATCGGTACAGCTCGGCCTGCCGGAAGTCACCCTGGGCCTGTTGCCTGGCGGCGGCGGGGTGGTGCGCATGGTGCGCATGCTAGGCCTGGAAAAGGCTTTGCCCTATCTGCTGGAAGGCAAGAAAGTGCGCCCGCAGCAGGCGTTGCAAGCTGGCCTGATCGATGCCCTGGCGACGGACCGCGACGACCTGCTGGCCAAGGCTCGGGCCTGGATCCTCGCCAACCCGGGCGCGCAACAGCCCTGGGATGTGCGCGGCTACCAGATCCCTGGTGGCACACCGTCGAACCCCAAGGTTGCGCAGATGCTGGCCATCGCCCCCTCGATTCTGCGGACCAAGACCCAGGGTTGCTTCCCCGCGCCGGAAAAGATCCTCTGCGCTGCGGTCGAAGGCGCCCAGGTGGATTTCGACACCGCGCAACTGATCGAGACCCGTTACTTCACCGAGCTGACCACAGGCCAGGTGGCGAAGAACATGATCGGCACCTTCTGGTTCCAGCTCAACCAGATCAATGCCGGCAGCTCACGGCCAAAGGGCGTGCCGCCGCAAGTCACGAAAAAGCTCGGGGTGCTTGGCGCCGGCATGATGGGCGCGGGCATTGCCTATGTCAGTGCGGTGGCGGGTATCGAGGTGGTGCTCAAGGACATCAGCCCCGAGGCGGCCGAGAAGGGCAAGGCCCACTCGGCGGCGCTGCTGGAGAAAAAGGTGGCTCGCGGGCAGTTGAGCCGTGAGCAGCGGGACGCCACCCTGGCGCGGATCCGCACCACCGCCGAGGATGCCGACCTGGCCGGTTGCGACCTGATCATCGAGGCGGTGTTCGAGGATCGCGAGCTCAAGGCCAAGGTCTCCCGGGCTGCGCAGCAGGTGGTCGGCGGTGACGCGGTGATCGCCTCCAACACTTCGACCCTGCCCATCACCGGCCTGGCTACGGCAGTGCCGAACCCGGACAAGTTCATCGGCCTGCATTTCTTCAGCCCGGTGGAAAAAATGCCTCTGGTGGAAATCATCAAGGGTGCGAAAACCAGCGATGAAACCCTGGCCCGCGGCTTCGACTTTGTCTTGCAGATCAAGAAGACACCGATCGTGGTCAATGACAGCCGCGGCTTCTTCACCTCCCGGGTGTTCGGCACTTTCACCAACGAAGGCATCGCCATGCTCGGCGAGGGCATCGCGGCGCCGATGATCGAGACCGAAGCGCGCAAGGCCGGGATGCCGGTGGGGCCGCTGGCAATTTCCGACGAGGTTTCCCTGAGCCTGATGAGCCATATCCGCCAGCAGACCGCCAAGGACCTGCAGGCCGAGGGCAAGCCGGCCATCGAACATCCGGCATTTGCCGTGATTGATCTGCTGCTCAACGAATACAAGCGCCCGGGCAAGGCGGCCGGTGGTGGTTTCTACGATTATCCGGCCGGTGCCCAGAAGCATTTGTGGCCGCAACTGCGCACGCGCTTCTACAAGGCCGATGGGCAGATCTCGCCCCAGGATGTGCGGGATCGCCTGCTGTTCGTCCAGGCTATCGAGACCGTGCGTTGTGTGGAGGAGGGAGTGTTGCACTCCACGGCGGACGCCAACATCGGCTCGATCTTCGGCATCGGCTTTGCCGCCTGGAGCGGGGGCGCCCTGCAGTTCATCAATCAGTACGGGGTGCAGGATTTCGTCGCCCGGGCGCAGTACCTGGCCGAGCAATATGGCGAGCGTTTCCGGCCGCCGACGCTGCTTCTGGAAAAGGCTCGCCTGGGCCAGTTGTTCTGACACCGACAGGCGCTCAATGAGCTGATCCGGGGCTTGCCTTGCCGTGGTATTTCAAGGCAGGCTCTGGACTGTTCATTATTGCCATCGCCTTGTCAGGAATTTTTTATGTCGCTACGCATCTGCATTCTTGAAACCGATATCCTGCGTCCCGAACTGGTCGATCAATATCAGGGTTACGGGCAGATGTTCCAGCGCCTGTTTTCCCAGCAGCCCATCGCTGCCCAATTCAGCGTCTACAACGTGGTCCAGGGGGAGTACCCCAGCGATGACCTGGAATTCGACGCCTATCTGGTGACGGGCAGCAAGGCCGACTCGTTCGGTACCGATCCCTGGATCCAGACCCTCAAGACCTACCTGCTGGGGCGCTACGAGCGTGGCGACAAGCTGTTGGGCATCTGCTTCGGCCATCAGTTGCTGGCCTTGCTGCTGGGGGGCAAGAGCGAGCGCGCGAGCCAGGGCTGGGGTGTCGGTACCCACAGCTACAAGCTGGCGGCCAAGGCGCCGTGGATGAGCCCGGTGGTGGAGGAGCTGACGTTGTTGATCAGCCATCAGGACCAGGTTACCGCCTTGCCGGAGAACGCCACGGTGATCGCCTCCAGTGATTTCTGCCCGTTCGCGGCCTACCACATCAATGATCAGGTGCTGTGCTTCCAGGGCCACCCCGAGTTCATCCATGACTATTCCCGCGCCTTGCTGGACCTGCGCCAGGAGTTTCTCGGCGAGCAGATCTACCAGAAGGGCGTGGCCAGCCTTGAGCGCGACCATCACGGCACCACTGTGGCGGAGTGGATGATGCGCTTCGTCGCTCACAAGCCCGAGGCTGCCTGAACCCGGCCATGGCCCTGCTGCAAGGGGCAGGGCCGTTGCTCCTTCAGAGCCAGCCGGAACGCTTGAAGCTGGCCCAGAGGCCGACACAACCCACGCTGATAAAACCCAGGACGCCAAAGTAGCCGTAGTGCCAACTCAGCTCCGGCATGTTCTGGAAGTTCATCCCGTAGATCCCCGCCACCGCCGTCGGAAACGCCAGGATCGCGGCCCAGGCGGCGAACTTGCGTTGCACGATGCTTTGCCGTGAAGCCTCCAGCAGTACGCCGATCTCGATGGTCTGGCTGGCGATATCGCGCAGGGTCGAGAGGTCTTCCATCTGCCGGGTGACGTGAATCTGCACATCCCGGAAGTACGGCCGCATGTTCTTGTCGATAAAGGGAAAGCTGAGCTTCTGCAGTTCTTCGCTGATCTCCACCATGGGCGCGACGTGCCGGCGCAGGCGCAGCACGTCGCGGCGCAGGCCGTGCAGGTGCTGGATGTCCCGTTCGTTCAGCGAGTCGCAGAGGACGTTGCGCTCCAGCTCGTCGATTTCCGCATGGATGGCTTCGCTGACCGGCTGGTAGTTCTCGGTAACGAAGTCCAGCAGGGCATAGAGCACGAAGTCTTCACCGTGCTCCAGCAGCAGCGGGCGCGCCTCGCAGCGCTGGCGCACGTAGCCATAGGAGGCCGAGTGGCCGTTGCGCGCGGTGATGATGTAGCCGTTGCCGGCAAAGATGTGGGTTTCGATGAACTCCAGCTTGCCCTGATCGCGCACCGGCGAATAGGTGACGATGAACAGCGCATCGCCGAAGGTTTCCAACTTCGGCCGGCTGTGCTTTTCCAGGGCATCCTCGATGGCCAGCTCATGCAGGTTGAACTGGCGCTGCAGGTTGGCCAGCTCGTGGGCGTTGGGTTCTTCCAGGCCGATCCAGACAAAGTGGCCGGGCTTGGCGGCCCAGGCGGCCCCTTCGTCGAGGCTGATATCCGTGACTTTCTTTCCGCCGCTGTAGACGGCGGCAGCAACAACTCTACCCATGGTTCCGGTTCACTTCTTCTTATCAAGGGAGGCGGTGACAGATCAGGTGCAGCTTAGCCTGCAATGCTCCATCAGAGTCACTGGCCGCGAGGGAGTTCGCGGACAAATAAAAGCCCGCGCAAGGCGGGCTTTTTGTGGGGCCGGGGTTCAGGCGGCCTGCAGCTGGCGGTCCATGCTGGCGATGCACTCGCGCATCTGTTCGCGACACTGTGCGATCAGCAGTGGCATGTCGTCCAGGGTCAGCCCGGCCGTGGGAATGGCGGGCAGCGAGCGGATCAGGATTTTGCCGCTGTTCCAGCGATCCAGGCGCATGTGCTTGATGTAGCTGCTGACGCACACCGGGACTATGGGCACGCCGGCGGCGATGGCCATCTGGAATGCACCTTTCTTGAAGGGCAGCAGCTCTTCCCCGAGGTTGCGGGTGCCTTCCGGGAAGACCCAGATCGAAGTGTCCTTGTGCTGCAAGGTGTGGGTGGTGGTGAGCATCGAGCGCCGGGCCTTGTGCGGGTTGCCACGGTCGATCAGTACGTTGCCTGCCAGCCAGAACAGCTGGCCGAACAGCGGCACCCATTTCAGGCTCTTCTTGCCAATGCACACGGTGCGTCGTGGCACCACGTTGCCAAACACGAACAGGTCGTAGTTGGACTGGTGGTTGGCGATGATCACGCAGCCCTGGGGCTTGTCCATCAGCGGGCCGACCTCGGCCTTGACTCGCAGGCGCAGGATGCACATCGCCGGCCAGGCGTAGAGACGGGCGCACAGGCGGCTGTTGTCCGGGTTGAACGGGCGACACAGGCCGAGCAGCAGGCCCAGGCTGCCTGCCAGGATAAAGTGCAAGCCCATCAACGACATACGAAGCAGATACAGCATCTAAACGGCCCACCCGGGGACAAAGGGTGGCGCAGTGTACGGATGTGCACTGTTTTCGGCAATTACCGTTCTCAGCCGGGAGATGGGCGATGTTTAAGTGCATGTTTCCAGCAATGCTGGCGATGGTGATCTAGAGCGGTCGCGGCGGGGTGGCAAGGCACGCAGTAAAAAGCCCGGCGCGAAGGCCGGGCTGGTTCAGGTAGCTAATCCGCGGGTTTCAGCCCAGGTGCGCCTGGTCCTGGATGATCGCGTTCTCCAGAGCATCCAGCAGCGCCTTGCGCACTTTCAGCTTGGTGTTCTTGTGCGCCACCATGTTGATCTTCTTCAACTGGCGTGCAGCGGCCAGGGCGGCGCCTTGCAGTTCATCGGGCGCTACCACCTTGTCTAGGAAGCCGGCATCTACCGCGCTTTGCGGGTCGAACATCTCGCCATTGATCACCGAGCGATGGAATGCCGAGCGACGCAGGCGGTCACGGGCCAGCTCAATGCCCGCGTGGTGCATGGTCATGCCGATCTGCACTTCATTGAGGCCGATGCTGAAGGGGCCTTGGACACCGATGCGATAATCCGCCGACAGCAGCAGGAACGCGCCCTTGGCCACTGCATGCCCCGGGCAAGCGACGATCACCGGGTAGGGGTGGGACAGCAGGCGGCGGGCCAGGGTCGAACCCAGGGTTACCAGAGCCACGGCCTCCTTGGGGCCGGTTGTCATGACCTTGAGGTCGTAGCCGCCGGAGAGAATCCCCGGCTGGCCGGTGATGATCACCACCGCGCGATCGGCAGTAGCCTGATCCAGCGCCGCATTAAAGGCGGCAATCACGTCCGGGGAGATGGCATTGACCTTGCCATTGCTCAAGGTCAGGGTCGCGATACCGTCTTCGAGATGGTAGGAAATCAACTCACTCATGACGCAATTCCTTGTATTGAAGTGCTGCAGACGTTACCCACCACGGTAGCTGCGGTAAAGCGCCATGACTGACTGGTGAGTCAGCCACGAGGCCGGTTAGGGCCCTGCATCACACAGCGGGTAACGCATGGTTTCTTCTATAGGGTTGTGGGCAAGGCTGAAGAATGGCCGGTTTGCCTTATTGCATGGGGGCAGCATTGCCCTTGGTTGGGGATCGAGCTTAAGCGCATGAAAATTCTGAAAAAAAAGTTTGCCATCTGAAAAGCTATCGACTACATTAGCGCGCCTCGACAGACTGAATCGGTTTGAAGAGATACGGTGAAGTGTCCGAGTGGCTTAAGGAGCACGCCTGGAAAGTGTGTATACAGGAAACTGTATCGAGAGTTCGAATCTCTCCTTCACCGCCACATTCTACAAACACAAACCCCCGACTTTCCTAAAGAAAGTCGGGGGTTTGTGGTTTTTGGCGTCTGAAAAATGGCCCGATGGAGCGGGTAGGGGGC
>NZ_JAFEVP010000009.1:0-284981 GCF_017947325.1 Pseudomonas sp. MWU349
GTAATCGACGACTCATGAAGAAGCCCCCGCTTGCGGGGGCTTTTTTATTGGGTTGACACTCTGTGGGGCCGTCTATAGAATTGCGCCTCCTTTTAACGGGCGTATTGCGCCCGGTGGGAATAGCAGCCTGGAGTCTGAAATCCAATGCAAAATCAGCAAATCCGTATCAGGTTGAAGGCTTTCGACCATCGCCTGATCGACCAATCCACCCAGGAAATCGTGGAAACCGCGAAACGTACTGGTGCTCAAGTGCGTGGTCCAATTCCACTGCCTACCCGTAAAGAGCGGTTCACCGTTCTGGTCTCCCCGCACGTCAACAAGGACGCGCGTGACCAGTACGAGATCCGTACTCATAAGCGCGTACTGGACATCGTCCAGCCAACGGATAAAACCGTTGATGCTCTTATGAAGCTTGATCTTGCGGCAGGTGTGGAAGTGCAGATCAGCCTCGGCTAAGACTCGGTCTTAGTCGTGTAACGCTCTGAAATGGGCGGCCATAGCGGGTGAAAGCCCCGTACACTCATGAGGTTTACAACATGACTATTGGTGTAGTCGGTCGTAAATGCGGTATGACCCGTATTTTCACCGAAGAAGGTGTCTCCATTCCGGTCACGGTCATTGAGATCGAGCCGAATCGCGTCACCCAGTTCAAAACTGAAGAAACCGATGGCTATCGTGCAGTGCAAGTCACTGTAGGTGAGCGTCGTGCTTCGCGCGTG
The DNA here is from genome assembly GCF_017947325.1 of Pseudomonas sp. MWU349. Taxonomy (NCBI): domain Bacteria; kingdom Pseudomonadati; phylum Pseudomonadota; class Gammaproteobacteria; order Pseudomonadales; family Pseudomonadaceae; genus Pseudomonas; species Pseudomonas sp. MWU349. The sequence goes on from NZ_JAFEVP010000009.1 coordinate 720, forward strand.
ACTGCTGCTCAAGCAGGTCACTTCGCTAAAGCGAACGTTGCTGCCGGTCGTGGTGTTTGGGAATTCCGTCTTGAAGAAGGCGAGTACCAAGCTGGCGATCTGATCAATGCAGAAATCTTCGCTGCTGGCCAGCTGGTAGACGTTACCGGTCAGTCGAAAGGTAAAGGCTTCGCCGGTACCATCAAGCGTTGGAATTTCCGCGGTCAAGATAACACCCACGGTAACTCCGTTTCCCACCGCGTCCCGGGCTCTATTGGCCAGTGCCAGACTCCTGGTCGTGTATTCAAGGGCAAAAAAATGTCCGGTCATATGGGCGCTGAGCGCGTGACCGTGCAGTCCCTGGAAGTAGTGCGCGTCGACGCTGAACGCAATCTGTTGTTGGTCAAGGGTGCTGTTCCTGGCGCTACTGGCGGCAACCTGGTTGTACGTCCGGCGGCCAAGGCTCGCGGTTAAGGGGAAGCTGACATGCAATTAAATGTAAATGACGCTCAAGCGATCGAAGTTTCCGAACTGACATTTGGCGGCGAATTCAACGAGACGCTGGTTCACCAAGCAGTCGTGGCCTACATGGCCGGCGGCCGTCAAGGTAGCAAGCAGCAAAAGACCCGTTCCGACGTTTCCGGTGGCGGCAAGCGCCCATGGCGTCAGAAAGGTACTGGCCGTGCTCGTGCCGGTACTATCCGTAGCCCAATCTGGCGTGGCGGCGGTACCACTTTCGCAGCTCGTCCTCAGGATCACTCCCAGAAGCTGAACAAGAAGATGTACCGCGCAGCAATGCGTTCCATCCTTGCTGAGCTGGTGCGTACTGATCGTCTGGTCGTGGTTCAGGATTTCGCTGTTGAAACTCCGAAAACCAAAGATCTGCTGGGCAAACTGAACAACATGAGCCTGACCGACGTTCTGATCGTGTCGGACGCTGTTGATCAGAACCTGTACCTGGCTGCTCGTAACCTGCCACACGTTGATGTTCGTGACGTGCAAGGTTCCGATCCAGTTAGTCTGATCGCATACGACAAAGTGTTGATCACTGTGTCGGCCGTGAAGAAATTCGAGGAGCTGCTGGGATGAACCAGGAACGCGTATTTAAAGTTCTGCTTGGCCCGCACGTTTCCGAGAAGGCTACGGTTCTGGCAGACAAGAAAGGCCAGTTCGTTTTCAAGGTTGCTACTGACGCAACCAAGCTGGAAATCAAGAAGGCCGTCGAAAGCCTGTTCAGCGTGAAAGTGGAACGCGTTACTACCCTGAACGTTCTGGGTAAGAGCAAGCGTACCGCTCGCGGTCTGGGCAAGCGTAATGACTGGAAGAAGGCAGTTATCTCCCTTCAGCCAGGCCAAGATCTCGATTTCAGCAGCAGTGCTGAGTAAGGAAGGGGTGCATCATGGCAATCGTTAAATGCAAACCGACTTCCCCTGGCCGCCGTTTTGTGGTCAAGGTGGTCAACCAGGAGCTGCATAAAGGCGCTCCTCACGCACCGCTGCTCGAGAAGAAATCGAAGTCTGGTGGTCGTAACAACAATGGCCGCATTACCACTCGTCACGTTGGTGGTGGTCATAAGCAGCATTACCGTCTGGTCGACTTCCGTCGCAACGACAAAGATGGCATCGCTGCCACTGTCGAGCGTATCGAATACGATCCAAACCGTACTGCTCACATCGCTCTGCTGCTGTACGCAGATGGCGAGCGTCGCTACATCATCGCCCCTAAAGGCGTGAGCGCTGGCGACCAGCTGATCGCAGGTGCTCTGGCGCCGATCAAGCCGGGCAACGCTCTGCAACTGCGCAACATTCCAGTTGGTAGCACCGTACACGGCATCGAACTGAAGCCAGGTAAAGGCGCGCAAATCGCTCGTTCGGCTGGTGCTTCGGCTCAGCTGGTCGCTCGTGAAGGTGTCTACGTGACCCTGCGTCTGCGTTCTGGTGAGATGCGTAAAGTGCTGGCTGAATGCCGTGCGACCCTGGGCGAAGTCTCGAACTCCGAGCACAGCCTGCGTTCGCTGGGTAAAGCTGGTGCCAAACGCTGGCGTGGCGTTCGCCCAACCGTTCGTGGTGTTGCCATGAACCCGGTTGACCACCCACATGGTGGTGGTGAAGGTCGTACCTCTGGTGGTCGTCATCCGGTATCGCCATGGGGCTTCCCGACTAAGGGCGCGAAGACTCGTGGTAATAAGCGTACCGACAAAATGATCGTCCGTCGTCGCAAGTAAATAGAGGGATACGACAGTGCCACGTTCTCTGAAAAAAGGTCCTTTTATTGATCTTCACCTACTGAAGAAGATCGAAGTGGCGGCGGAAAAGAACGATCGCAAACCAGTTAAGACCTGGTCGCGCCGTTCCATGATCCTGCCACAAATGGTCGGTCTGACCATTGCTGTGCATAACGGTCGTCAGCATGTTCCAGTTCTCGTGAACGAAGACATGGTCGGCCACAAACTGGGCGAGTTCGCCGGTACCCGTACATATCGCGGGCACGTGGCTGACAAGAAAGCCAAGCGTTAAGGGGTAAGGAATGATGGAAGTAGCCGCTAAGTTGTCGGGCGCTCGAATCTCCGCCCAGAAAGCCCGCTTGGTCGCCGACCAGATCCGCGGGAAGAAGGTGGGCGAAGCGCTCAACCTGTTGGCTTTCAGCAGTAAGAAAGCCGCCGAGATCATGAAGAAAGTGCTGGAGTCGGCCGTAGCCAACGCCGAGCATAACGAAGGCGCAGACGTTGATGACCTGAAGGTCTCCACCGTTTTCGTCAACGAAGGGCGTTCGCTGAAGCGCATCATGCCACGTGCCAAAGGCCGTGCTGATCGCATCGTCAAGCGGTCTTGCCATATCACTGTCAAGGTTGCTGACAAGTAACGGAGTCGAAGAGATGGGTCAGAAAGTACATCCCATTGGCATTCGCCTGGGAATCGTCAAGGAGCACACCTCCGTCTGGTACGCAGACGGTCGGACTTATGCGGACTATTTGCTCGCAGATCTGAATGTGCGTGAGTATCTCCAAGACAAACTAAAAAGCGCGTCCGTAAGCCGTATCGATATCCATCGTCCGGCTCAAACTGCACGCATCACCATCCACACCGCTCGTCCCGGCATCGTGATCGGCAAGAAAGGTGAAGATGTTGAGAAGCTGCGTCAGGACCTGACCAAGCAAATGGGTGTGCCTGTGCACATCAATATCGAAGAGATCCGCAAGCCGGAGCTCGACGGTATGCTGGTTGCGCAGAGCGTAGCTCAGCAGCTGGAGCGTCGCGTAATGTTCCGTCGTGCTATGAAGCGCGCCGTACAGAACGCCATGCGCATTGGTGCCAAAGGCATCAAAATCCAAGTGAGCGGTCGTCTCGGCGGTGCTGAAATCGCACGTACTGAATGGTATCGCGAAGGTCGTGTGCCACTGCACACCCTGCGTGCCGATATCGACTATGCCACCTACGAAGCTCACACCACTTACGGTGTGATCGGTGTGAAGGTTTGGATCTTCAAAGGCGAAGTAATTGGTGGTCGCCAAGAAGAGCTGAAGCCGCAAGCACCTGCGCCTCGTAAAAAAGCTGCTAAGTAAGGGGTACGCCAAATGTTGCAACCAAAGCGTACGAAGTTCCGCAAGCAAATGACCGGCCACAACCGTGGTCTGGCATTGCGCGGTAGCAAAGTCAGCTTCGGCGAGTTCGCGCTGAAGTCTGTTGCTCGTGGTCGTCTCACCGCTCGTCAGATCGAGTCAGCGCGTCGTGCTCTGACCCGTCACGTAAAACGTGGTGGCAAGATCTGGATCCGTGTATTCCCGGACAAGCCTATTTCCAAAAAGCCTCTCGAAGTTCGGATGGGTAAAGGTAAGGGTAACGTCGAATACTGGGTAGCCCAGATTCAGCCAGGCAAAGTCCTGTATGAAATCGAGGGTGTTTCTGAAGAGCTGGCGCGTGAGGCTTTCGCCCTGGCTGCTGCAAAGCTGCCGCTCGCCACCTCCTTTGTTAAACGGACGGTGATGTGATGAAAGCGAATGAACTTCGTGAAAAATCCGCACAGCAGCTGAACGAGCAACTGCTCGGCCTGCTGCGCGACCAGTTCAATCTGCGTATGCAGAAAGCAACTGGCCAGTTGGGGCAGTCTCATCTGCTCTCGCAAGTTAAGCGTGACATCGCTCGCGTGAAGACTGTGCTCAACCAGCAGGCAGGTAAGTAATCATGGCTGAAGCCGAAAAAACTGTCCGTACGCTGACTGGCCGTGTTGTCAGCGACAAGATGGACAAGACCATCACCGTTCTGATCGAGCGTCGCGTTAAGCACCCTATCTACGGTAAATACGTTAAGCGTTCGACTAAGCTGCACGCGCACGACGAAACCAATCAGTGCCACATCGGCGACAAAGTCACTATTCGTGAAACTCGTCCGATGGCCAAGACCAAGTCTTGGGCCCTGGTTGATGTTCTCGAACGCGCTGTGGAAGTCTAAGGGCTAGGGGTCGGAGAAATTATATGATTCAGACTCAATCCATGCTCGATGTGGCCGATAACAGCGGCGCTCGCCGCGTTATGTGCATCAAGGTGCTGGGTGGCTCCCATCGTCGTTACGCTGGTATCGGTGACATCATCAAAGTTACCGTCAAGGAAGCAATTCCTCGCGGCAAGGTGAAAAAAGGCCAAGTGATGACTGCTGTTGTAGTCCGCACTCGCCATGGTGTTCGTCGCGCAGACGGCTCCATCATCCGCTTTGATGGCAACGCTGCTGTTCTGTTGAACAACAAGCAAGAGCCGATCGGCACCCGTATCTTTGGGCCAGTGACCCGTGAACTTCGCAACGAGAAGTTCATGAAGATCGTCTCGCTCGCCCCAGAAGTGCTGTAAGGAGATCCGACATGCAAAAGATTCGTCGTGACGACGAGATCATCGTGATCGCCGGCAAAGACAAAGGTAAGCGCGGTAAGGTGCTTAAGGTTCTGGCTGACGACCGTCTGGTCGTCGGTGGCCTGAACCTGGTCAAGCGTCATACCAAGCCTAACCCGATGTCGGGCGTACAGGGCGGTATCGTCGAGAAAGAAGCGCCACTGCACGCTTCCAACGTCGCCATTTTCAACAGCGAAACCAACAAGGCTGACCGCGTTGGTTTCAAAGTAGAAGATGGCAAAAAAATTCGTGTCTTCAAGTCGACCCAAAAAGCGGTTGATGCTTGAACACTGCTAGGTAGAAGACCATGGCACGACTAAAAGAGATTTACCGGAAGGAAATCGCTCCGAAACTTAAGGAAGAGCTTAAGCTTTCGAACGTGATGGAAGTTCCGCGCGTTACCAAAATCACCCTGAACATGGGTCTGGGCGAAGCAATCGGCGACAAAAAAGTCATCGAGCATGCTGTTGCTGACCTGGAAAAGATCACCGGCCAGAAAGTCGTTGTGACCTACGCTCGTAAATCCATCGCTGGCTTCAAAGTCCGCGAAGGATGGCCGATCGGCGTCAAAGTGACCCTGCGCCGTGAGCGTATGTACGAGTTCCTGGATCGTCTGCTGTCGATCTCCCTGCCTCGGGTTCGCGACTTCCGCGGCCTGAATGCCAAGTCCTTCGATGGTCGTGGCAACTACAGCATGGGCGTTAAAGAGCAGATCATTTTCCCGGAAATCGATTACGACAAGATCGATGCTCTCCGCGGTCTGGACATTACCCTGACCACCACTGCTAAGAACGATGACGAAGGCCGCGCTCTGCTGCGTGCTTTCAAATTCCCGTTCCGCAACTGATTGGAGTAGGAAAATGGCCAAGAAGAGCATGAAAAACCGTGAGCTGAAGCGTCAGCTCACCGTTGCCAAGTACGCCACCAAGCGTGCAGCGCTGAAAGCTATCATCGTGGATCTGAACGCAAGTCCAGAAGCTCGTTGGGAAGCTACCGTAGCTCTGCAGAAGCAGCCACGTGATGCAAGCGCTTCGCGCATGCGTAACCGCTGCCGCCTGACTGGTCGTCCGCACGGCGTTTACCGCAAGTTCGGCCTGGGCCGTAACAAGCTGCGTGAAGCTGCAATGCGTGGTGACGTACCAGGTCTGGTTAAAGCCAGCTGGTAATAGCTATCAAAGTCTCGGTGTTCGGGCTCGCAAGATCCCGATCACCGGTGGCCTTGAACGTGAATCAAGCCCCTTTTGGGGCTTGATTCATTTCTGGGGTGTGTCTAGAATGACCGGCTCGCCTGAGCCCGTGTTTTTTGCCCGGAATTTCTCGGCGACAGTTGTAGCCGCAAGGCTAATTCTTTTTGTATCAGGAGCATCTAGCCCATGAGTATGCAGGACCCGTTAGCGGACATGCTAACTCGAATCCGTAATGCCCAGATGGCTGAAAAGTCCGTCGTAAGCATGCCGTCTTCCACGCTGAAGGTGGCTGTAGCAAAAGTCCTGAAGGACGAAGGTTACATCGCGGGTTATCAGATCAGCAGCGAAATCAAACCTCTGCTGTCCATCGAGCTGAAGTACTTCGAAGGCCGTCCGGTTATCGAAGAAGTGAAGCGCGTTAGCCGTCCAGGCCTGCGTCAGTACAAGTCCGTTGAAGAACTGCCGAAAGTACGTGGCGGTCTTGGCGTGTCTATCGTCTCCACCAACAAAGGTGTGATGACTGATCGTGCTGCGCGCGCTGCCGGTGTCGGCGGCGAAGTTCTTTGCACTGTGTTCTAAGGGGGGATAAGCATGTCTCGCGTCGCTAAGAACCCCGTTAAGCTGCCAGCTGGTGTCGAAGTTAAATTCGCCGGCCAACAGCTTTCGGTGAAGGGTGCCAAGGGCACTCTCGAACTGAACGTACACTCGTCCGTTGAAATTGTTCAGGAAGCTGGTGAGCTGCGTTTCGCTGCTCGCAACGGCGACCAACAAACTCGCGCAATGGCCGGTACCACTCGTGCTCTGGTAAACAACATGGTCCAAGGCGTAAGCCAAGGCTTCGAGCGCAAGCTCCAGCTGGTCGGTGTTGGTTACAAGGCACAGGCAAAAGGCACAGTGCTGAACCTGGCCCTCGGCTTCTCGCATCCAGTGGATTACGAACTGCCGGAAGGCATCACCGCTGAGACTCCTAGCCAGACCGATATCCTGATCAAGGGCATCGATAAGCAGCTGGTAGGTCAAGTGGCCGCTGAGATCCGCGACTTCCGTCCACCAGAGCCTTACAAAGGCAAAGGTGTGCGCTACGCGGACGAAGTCGTCCGTCGTAAAGAAGCCAAGAAGAAGTAGGGCATAGCAAATGACCGACAAAAAAGTTACTCGACTGCGTCGCGCTCGCAAAGCACGCCTGAAAATGCACGAACTCGAAGTCGTGCGTCTCTGCGTGTTCCGCTCTTCGCAGCACATCTACGCCCAGGTCATTTCGGCCGACGGCAACAAAGTCCTGGCAAGTGCCTCGACTTTGGATAAAGAACTGCGTGATGGCGCCACTGGCAACATCGACGCGGCCACTAAGGTTGGCCAGCTGGTCGCTACGCGTGCTAAAGCCGCTGGCGTCTCGCAGGTGGCTTTCGACCGCTCTGGCTTCAAGTACCACGGCCGCGTCAAGGCGCTGGCTGATGCTGCTCGTGAAGCTGGGCTGGAGTTCTAAGTTATGTCAAATAACGACCAAAAGCGCGACGAAGGCTACATCGAGAAGCTGGTTCAAGTTAACCGCGTAGCCAAAACCGTAAAAGGCGGCCGTATCTTCACTTTCACCGCGTTGACCGTGGTTGGTGATGGTAAGGGCCGTGTTGGCTTCGGCCGTGGCAAGTCGCGTGAAGTGCCTGCTGCGATCCAGAAGGCAATGGAAGCTGCTCGCCGCAACATGATCCAAGTTGACCTGAACGGCACCACTCTGCAGTACGCAATGAAGTCCGCCCACGGCGCTTCCAAGGTGTACATGCAGCCTGCTTCTGAAGGTACCGGTATCATCGCTGGCGGCGCTATGCGTGCTGTCCTCGAGGTAGCTGGCGTTCAGAACGTTCTGGCCAAGTGCTACGGCTCGACTAACCCAGTAAACGTGGTTCACGCCACTTTCAAGGGTTTGAAAGCAATGCAGTCCCCTGAATCCATTGCCGCCAAGCGTGGCAAAAGCGTCCAGGAGATCATCTGATCATGGCTACCGTAAAAGTAACGCTGATCAAAAGCATGACCGGCCGTATCCCTAACCACAAACTGTGCGTTAAGGGTCTGGGTCTGCGTCGCATCGGTCACACTGTAGAAGTCCAGGATACTCCCGAGAATCGCGGGATGATCAACAAGGCTTACTACATGCTGCGTGTCGAGGGTTAATCGATGAAACTCAATGATCTGAGTCCAGCGCCGGGTTCCCGTCGCGAAAAGCATCGTCCGGGCCGTGGTATCGGTAGTGGTTTGGGTAAGACTGGTGGCCGTGGTCACAAAGGTCAGACTTCCCGCTCCGGTGGCACCATTGCTCCAGGCTTTGAAGGCGGTCAACAGCCGCTGCATCGTCGCCTGCCGAAGTTCGGTTTCGTTTCCCTGAAGGCCATGGATCGCGCAGAAGTGCGTCTGTCCGAGCTGGCTAAAGTGGAAGGCGACATCGTCACCGTGCAGTCCCTGAAAGATGCCAACGTGATTAACCAAAACGTTCAGCGTGTGAAAATCATGCTGTCCGGCGAAGTTACTCGCGCTGTGACCATCAAGGGTATCGCCGCCACCAAAGGTGCGCGTGCGGCTATCGAAGCAGCTGGCGGCAAGTTCGAGGAATAAATGGCTAAGCAAGGTGCTCTCTCTGCGCTCGGCAAAGGCGGTATGTCTGAACTTTGGGCTCGTCTGCGTTTTCTGTTCTTGGCGATTATCGTCTACCGAATAGGCGCACACATCCCGGTTCCAGGTATTAACCCTGACCGACTCGCAGACCTGTTTCGACAGAATGAGGGGACCATTCTTAGCTTGTTCAACATGTTTTCCGGCGGCGCGCTGGAACGGATGAGCATCTTTGCACTGGGGATCATGCCGTATATCTCGGCATCGATCATCATGCAGCTGATGACAGCCGTCAGCCCGCAGTTGGAGCAGTTGAAGAAGGAAGGTGAAGCTGGCCGTCGCAAGATCAGCCAGTACACCCGCTACGGCACTGTCATCCTGGCCCTGGTTCAAGCTATCGGCATGTCCGTTGGCTTGGCAGGTCAGGGTGTTGCGTTCACTGGTGACTTTGGCTTCCATTTCGTCGCGGTATCCACTTTTGTGGCTGGTGCGATGTTCATGATGTGGCTGGGTGAGCAGATTACTGAGCGTGGTGTTGGCAACGGTATCTCGATGTTGATTTTCGCAGGTATCGTCGCCGGTCTTCCGAGAGCGATCGGGCAGTCTTTCGAGTCTGCGCGTCAGGGTGATATCAACATTTTTGCCCTGGTTGCGATCGGTTTGCTGGCAGTAGCGATTATCGGTTTTGTGGTGTTCATTGAGCGTGGTCAGCGTCGTATTGCTGTTCATTACGCCAAGCGTCAGCAGGGCCGCAAGGTATTTGCTGCGCAGACCAGCCACTTGCCGCTGAAAGTGAATATGGCCGGTGTTATTCCTGCTATCTTCGCGAGCAGCATTTTGCTGTTTCCGGCTTCGTTGGGTGCCTGGTTCGGTCAGTCTGAAGGTATGGGCTGGTTGCAGGACATCTCGCAGTCGATCGCTCCTGGTCAGCCGTTGAATATTCTGCTGTTTAGTGCAGGGATTATTTTCTTCTGCTTCTTCTATACGGCGTTGATGTTCAATCCGAAAGACGTAGCGGAAAACCTGAAGAAGTCCGGTGCCTTTATTCCGGGCATCCGTCCAGGTGAGCAGTCGGCGCGCTACATTGATGGCGTTCTGACTCGTTTGACCATGTTCGGTGCTCTATATATGACGGCCGTCTGCCTGTTGCCCCAGTTCCTGGTGGTTGCTGCAAACGTTCCGTTCTACCTTGGCGGGACCTCGTTGCTGATCGTGGTCGTGGTTGTTATGGACTTTATGTCGCAAGTACAATCGCACCTCGTTTCCCACCAGTACGAATCCCTGATGAAGAAAGCCAACCTGAAGGGTTACGGCAGCGGCATGCTGCGCTAATCCATAAGGTTCGAGGAGTTGGTGATGAAAGTTCGTGCATCGGTGAAAAAGCTGTGCCGTAACTGCAAGATTATTCGCCGCGAAGGTGTTGTTCGAGTAATTTGCAGCGCGGAACCGCGTCACAAACAGCGCCAAGGCTGAGTGTGATTGTGCTTCAAGCCCGGCAGCTAGTGCGCTGCCGGGTTGATTATTTGTTATTACAGCGATATTATCTCGCGCCCTATTTCTTGGCTTCCGGGGCGTAGGTAGCTGTCAATTGGAGTCCCACTGAATGGCCCGTATTGCAGGCGTTAACATTCCAGATAACAAGCATACTGTTATCTCGCTGACCTACATCTATGGTGTTGGTCGCACTACTGCGCAGAAAATCTGCGCGGTGACTGGGGTCAACCCAGCTGCGAAGATCAAGGATCTGAGCGACGAGCAAATTGAACAGCTGCGTGGCGAAGTGGCGAAGTTCACCACTGAAGGTGACCTGCGTCGCGAAATCAACATGAAAATCAAACGCTTGATGGATCTGGGCTGCTACCGCGGTCTGCGCCATCGTCGTGGTCTTCCAGTGCGCGGTCAGCGTACCAAGACCAACGCGCGTACTCGCAAAGGTCCGCGTAAGCCGATCCGCAAGTAATCGCACCAGCGAATCGACAGGAATTTAGTCATGGCAAAACCTGCTGCTCGTCCTCGTAAAAAGATTAAAAAGACAGTGGTTGATGGCATCGCCCACATCCACGCGTCTTTCAACAACACCATCGTGACCATCACCGACCGTCAAGGTAACGCTCTTTCCTGGGCAACCTCCGGTGGTTCGGGTTTCCGCGGTTCTCGCAAGTCCACCCCGTTCGCTGCTCAAGTAGCTGCTGAGCGTGCTGGTCAAGCTGCGCTGGAATATGGCCTGAAAAACCTCGACGTCAACGTCAAGGGTCCAGGTCCAGGTCGTGAATCCGCAGTCCGCGCTTTGAACGGCTGTGGCTACAAGATCGCCAGCATCACCGACGTGACGCCAATCCCGCACAACGGGTGCCGTCCGCCGAAGAAGCGCCGCGTGTAATCCAGGAGATTGTAAAGAATGGCTCGTTACATTGGTCCAAAATGCAAACTGGCTCGTCGCGAAGGCACCGATCTCTTCCTGAAGAGCGGCGTGCGCGCTATCGAATCCAAGTGCAACATCGAAGCAGCTCCTGGCATCCACGGCCAGCGTCGCGGTCGTCAATCCGACTACGGCACCCAGCTGCGTGAAAAGCAAAAAGTTCGTCGTATCTACGGCGTACTCGAGCGTCAATTCAGCGGCTACTACAAACAAGCAGCTGGCAAGAAGGGCGCAACCGGCGAAAACCTGTTGCAACTGCTCGAATGCCGTCTGGACAACGTTGTGTACCGCATGGGCTTCGGTTCTACTCGTGCCGAATCCCGTCAGCTGGTATCGCATAAGTCGATCAGCGTAAACGGTCAGACCGTTAACGTTCCGTCCTACCAGGTTCGTGCTGGTGACGTGGTCTCTGTTCGCGAGAAAGCAAAAAACCAACTTCGCATTGTCCAAGCTCTCGATCTGTGTGCTCAACGTGGCCGCGTAGAATGGGTAGAAGTAGACACTGAGAAGAAGTCGGGCGTTTTCAAGAACGTTCCAGCTCGCAGTGATCTGTCCGCCGACATCAACGAAAGCCTGATTGTCGAGCTCTACTCCAAGTAAGGGCTAGAAAATAGGTGCATCCATGCAGATTTCGGTAAATGAGTTCCTGACACCCCGCCACATTGATGTGCAGGTTGTCAGTCCAACCCGCGCCAAGATCACCCTCGAGCCTCTCGAGCGTGGTTTTGGCCACACCCTGGGCAACGCGCTGCGCCGCATCCTGTTGTCCTCAATGCCCGGCTGTGCAGTAGTCGAGGCCGAGATTGACGGTGTGCTCCACGAGTACAGCGCCATCGAAGGTGTACAGGAAGACGTAATTGAAATCCTGTTGAACCTTAAAGGTCTGGCTATCAAGCTGCACGGCCGTGACGAAGTTACGCTGACCTTGTCGAAGAAGGGTTCGGGGGTGGTTACCGCTGCCGATATTCAGCTGGATCATGATGTCGAGATCGTTAATCCCGATCACGTAATCGCTAACCTGGCGTCTAACGGCGCCCTGAACATGAAGCTCGTAGTAGCTCGTGGTCGTGGTTATGAACCGGCCGACTCGCGTCAGAGCGATGAAGACGAAAGCCGCAGCATTGGTCGCTTGCAGCTCGACTCTTCGTTCAGCCCGGTTCGCCGTATCGCATACGTGGTGGAAAACGCCCGTGTCGAGCAGCGTACTAACCTGGACAAGCTGGTTATTGATCTGGAAACCAACGGTACTCTGGATCCTGAAGAGGCTATCCGTCGTGCTGCAACCATCCTGCAACAGCAGTTGGCTGCGTTCGTCGACCTCAAGGGTGACAGTGAGCCAGTGGTAGTCGAGCAGGAAGACGAGATCGATCCGATCCTGCTTCGCCCGGTTGACGATCTGGAACTGACTGTACGTTCGGCTAACTGCCTTAAGGCGGAAAACATTTACTACATCGGCGACCTGATTCAGCGTACCGAAGTAGAACTGTTGAAGACTCCGAACCTGGGCAAGAAATCCTTGACTGAAATCAAGGACGTTCTGGCCTCCCGCGGTCTGTCCCTCGGCATGCGCCTCGACAACTGGCCGCCTGCAAGTCTTAAGAAGGACGACAAGGCGACTGCCTGATCGTCGTAATCACCGAACGTTGTGTTTGGTAAGGAATGAACCATGCGTCATCGTAAAAGTGGGCGTCACCTGAGCCGCACCAGCTCGCACCGCAAGGCCATGTTCCAGAACATGGCGGTGTCGCTGTTCGAGCACGAGCTGATCAAAACTACACTGCCGAAAGCTAAAGAACTGCGCCGCGTTGCCGAGCCGCTGATCACTTTGGCCAAGACAGACAGCCTGGCTAACCGCCGTCTGGCTTTCGACCGTACTCGTTCGAAAGCTATCGTTGGTAAGCTCTTCAACGACCTGGGCAAGCGCTACGCTACCCGTGAGGGTGGCTACCTGCGCATCCTCAAGTGCGGTTTCCGCGCTGGCGACAACGCTCCTATGGCGTACGTTGAACTGGTTGATCGTGCTGTCGGCGGTGAAGCTGTATCCGCTGAGTAAGACGTCAGTCTGAAACAAGGAACCGGGCCTAGTGCCCGGTTTTTTGTGCCTGCATATATTGGATATTTCTATCGTTAGCTAATGTGTAATGCATTGGATCTTGTAACACTGGTGGTCAATACTCTTTGTCAGCCGATTAGCCGGCAGTTTCACAGACTGACAGAGGAAGATTGAGCATGAGCCAGACCAAAACTCTTACTACCGCAAGTGGCGCTCCTGTCGCTGATAACCAGAACTCTCGTTCCGCCGGCCCTCGGGGCCCTCTGCTTCTCGACGATTTTCACCTGATCGAAAAGCTCGCCCATTTCAACCGCGAGAATATTCCCGAGCGTCGCGTGCACGCCAAAGGTTCGGGTGCGTATGGCACTTTCACCGTTTCTCGCGATATCACCGAATACACCAGCGCCAAGCTGTTCGAGGCGGTAGGCAAGAAGACCCCGACCTTCCTGCGTTTTTCCACGGTCGGCGGCGAGCGTGGTTCGGCGGACACCGAGCGTGACCCACGCGGCTTTGCCCTCAAGTTCTACACCGAAGAGGGCAACTGGGACATCGTAGGGAACAACACCCCGGTGTTCTTCATTCGCGACCCGCTGAAGTTTCCCGACTTTATCCACACCCAGAAGCGCCTGCCCCAGAGCAATCTGAAAAGTGCCCAGATGATGTGGGATTTCTGGTCCCATTCGCCCGAGGCGCTGCACCAGGTGACCATTCTGTTTTCCGATCGGGGCATTCCAGATGGCTACCGCCACATGCATGGCTTTGGCAGCCACACCTACAGCCTGATCAACGCCAAGGGTGAGCGGCACTGGGTCAAGTGGCACTACAAGACCAAGCAGGGCATCAAGAACTTGGCACCGGCTGACGCAGCGCGCCTGGCCGGTACCGATCCTGATTACGCCCAGCGCGACCTGTTCAATGCGATCGAGCGCGGCGATTTTCCGAAATGGAGCGTGTGCATCCAGGTCATGACCGAAGCTCAAGCCGCCGCGCATTACGAGAACCCCTTCGATGTGACCAAGACCTGGTCGCAGAAAGAGTTCCCGCTGATCGAAGTGGGGGAGCTGGAGTTGAACCGCAACCCGCTGAATTACTTTGCAGAGGTCGAACAGGCTGCATTCGGGCCTAGCAACATGGTACCTGGGGTAGGCCTCTCGCCGGACCGCATGCTGCAGGGCCGGGTATTCGCATACGCCGATGCGCATCGCTACCGTGTGGGCACCAACCACCAACAGCTGCCGGTGAACGCTCCATTGAGCCCGGTGAACAGCTATCAGCGCGACGGCTCCATGGCTTTCGGTACCAATGGTGGTGCGGCGCCTAACTACGAGCCCAACAGCTATGGCGATGCGCCGAAGCAGGCTCCACGTTATGCCGAGCCGGCCCTGGCACTCAGCGGTGCTGCGGACCGCTACGATCATCGAGAAGACACCGACTACTACAGCCACGCTGGAGCGTTGTTCCGTCTGATGAGCGATGAGCAGAAGGCATTACTGATCAACAACATCGCGGGCGCCATGGCTGGGGTGACGGCTGATGTGGTTGATCGTCAGCTGCAACATTTCTACAAGGCTGACCCGGCTTACGGCGAAGGTATCGCCAAAGCTTTGGGCGTATCGCTCAAGTAAGTCTAAATAAGAAGCAGAACCGCCCTCATTAGGGCGGTTTTTGCGTTATTTCTACTGGTTTTCTCAGATATTCTTCACTTTTCTGGCTTTTTATAAGTGACCTGGAAGTCAGCTTGGTTCAAACTATCGGCTTTCAAGCAGGGAGATGTAGGGCGATGCAAGGTCACCCGGACGTAATCGATTACCTCAACACGTTGCTGACGGGCGAACTGGCAGCACGCGACCAATATTTCATTCATTCGCGGATGTACGAAGACTGGGGCTTTACCAAGCTCTACGAGCGTATCAACCATGAAATGGAAGAAGAGGCGCAACACGCCGATGCCCTGATACGCCGCATCCTGATGCTCGAAGGCACACCGCGCATGCGCCCCGATGATCTCGACACTGGGACCACCGTGCCGGAGATGCTGGCCAGCGACCTGCGCCTGGAATACAAGGTCCGCGCCGCGCTGTGCAAAGGCATCGAGCTGTGCGAGCTGCACAATGACTATGTCAGCCGTGACATTCTGCGTATTCAGCTGGCAGACACCGAAGAGGATCACACCTACTGGCTGGAGAAGCAGTTGGGCCTGATCAAATCCATCGGGTTGGAAAACTACCTACAGTCGCAGTTCTGACTGCAGAAGGGCGGTGATGCCGGTTCGCGAGCAAGCTTGCTCCTACGGTAGATGCGTCAAATCTGAGATGTAAAAAAGCCCCTGTCACCTCACGGTGACAGGGGCTTTTTCATCGGCCTCAGGCGCGGTCGCGGGTCAGCAACGGCTTGAGGTAGTGCCCAGTGTGGGATTGCGGCATGTCCGCAACCTGCTCCGGGGTGCCCACGGCAATGATCTGGCCGCCCTTGGAGCCGCCTTCCGGCCCCAGGTCCACCAGCCAGTCGGCGGTTTTGATCACATCCAGGTTGTGTTCGATCACCACCACGGTGTTGCCGTGGTCGCGCAGGCGGTGCAGTACGTCCAGCAACTGCTGGATATCCGCAAAGTGCAGGCCCGTGGTCGGCTCATCAAGGATATACAGGGTCTTGCCGGTGTCCCGCTTGGACAGCTCGCGAGACAACTTGACCCGCTGCGCTTCGCCGCCGGACAGGGTCGTCGCCGACTGCCCCAGCTTGATGTAGGACAGGCCTACATCCATCAGGGTCTGTAGCTTGCGCGCCAGGGCAGGCACCGGGTCGAAGAACTCCCGGGCTTCCTCGATGGTCATCTCCAGCACCTCGTGGATGCTCTTGCCCTTGTACTTGATTTCCAGGGTTTCGCGGTTGTAGCGCTTGCTCTTGCACACGTCGCAGGGCACGTAGATGTCCGGCAGGAAGTGCATTTCCACCTTGATCAGCCCATCGCCCTGGCAAGCCTCGCAGCGCCCACCCTTGACGTTGAAGGAAAAGCGCCCGGGCCCGTAGCCCCGGGAGCGTGACTCGGGTACCCCGGCGAACAGCTCGCGGATCGGGGTGAACAGCCCGGTGTAGGTCGCCGGGTTGGAGCGCGGAGTACGGCCGATCGGGCTCTGGTCGATATCCACTACCTTGTCCAGGTGCTGCAGGCCGTTGATGCTGTCGTGTGGCGCGGCTTCCAGGGTGGTGGCGCCATTCAGCGCAGTGGCGCTCAAGGGGAACAGGGTGTTGTTGATCAGGGTCGACTTGCCCGAGCCCGATACCCCAGTGACGCAGGTCAGCAGGCCGATGGGGATCTCCAGGTCGACATTGCGCAGGTTGTTGCCCCGAGCGCCCTTGAGGGTCAGGGAGAGCTTCTTGTTGCGCGGCGTACGCTTGGCCGGCACCACGATCTTCACCCGGCCCGAGAGGTATTTGCCGGTCAGGGAGTCCGGATGGGCCATGACCTCTGCGGCGGTGCCTTCGGCAACGATTCGCCCGCCGTGCACACCGGCCCCTGGGCCGATATCGACGACATAGTCGGCCAGGCGAATGGCGTCTTCATCGTGTTCTACCACTATCACGGTGTTGCCGATGTCGCGCAGATGTTTCAGGGTTCCCAGCAGGCGATCGTTGTCCCGTTGATGCAGGCCGATGGACGGCTCGTCGAGGATGTACATCACCCCCACCAGGCCGGCGCCGATCTGGCTGGCCAGGCGGATACGCTGGGCTTCGCCGCCGGACAGGGTGTCCGCGCTGCGGTCCAGGGTCAGGTAGTCGAGCCCGACGTTGACCAGGAACTGCAGGCGCTCGCGGATTTCCTTGAGGATCTTGTCGGCGATTTCGCCACGGCGCCCGGTGAGTTTCAGGGTGCCGAAATAATCGGTGGCGTCGCCGATGGGCAGGCTGGTGACTGCCGGCAGGGTTTTCTCGCCCACCCACACGTGCCGCGCTTCGCGACGCAGGCGGGTGCCACGGCAATCCGGGCAGGGCTGGGTGCTGAGGAACTTGGCCAGCTCTTCACGCACGGTGGCCGACTCGGTTTCCCGGTAGCGGCGTTCCAGATTCGGCACTATCCCTTCGAACGGGTGGGAGCGCTTGACGATGTCGCCCCGGTCGTTGAGGTACTTGAAATCGACGTTCTGGGTGCCGCTGCCGTGCAGGATGACCTTCTGCTGATCCGCCGGCAGTTGGTTGAACGGTACTTCCAGGCTGAAGCCGTAATGAGAGGCCAGCGAACCGAGCATCTGGAAGTAATAGACGTTGCGCCGGTCCCAGCCGCGTATCGCCCCTTCGGCCAGGGTCAGTTCGCCATTGACCAGGCGCTTGATGTCGAAGAACTGCTTGACCCCCAGACCGTCGCAGGTCGGGCAGGCACCGGCCGGGTTGTTGAAGGAGAACAGCTTGGGTTCCAGTTCGCTGATGGCATGGCCGCAGATCGGGCAGGCGAAGCGCGCGGAGAAGATCATCTCCTCTCCCGGCTCGTCGTCCATCGGCGCCACCAGGGCAATCCCGTCCGCCAGCTTCAAGGCGGTTTCAAAGGATTCGGCCAGGCGCTGCTGCAGGTCGGCGCGGACCTTGAAGCGGTCGACCACCACATCGATGGAGTGCTTCTTCTGTTTATCCAGCTTGGGCAGCTCGTCCAGCTCGAACAGCTTGCCGTTGACCCGGGCGCGAACGAAGCCCTGGGCTCGCAACTCTTCGAAGACCGACAGATGTTCGCCCTTGCGCTCGCGGATCACCGGGGCCAGCAGCATCAGCTTGCTGCCTTCGGGCTGGGCCAGCACCAGGTCGACCATCTGGCTGACGGTCTGGGCTTCCAGCGGGATGTCGTGGTCCGGGCAGCGTGGAGTACCGACGCGGGCATAGAGCAGGCGCAGGTAGTCGTAGATCTCGGTGATGGTGCCGACGGTGGAGCGCGGGTTGTGGGAGGTGGATTTCTGTTCGATGGAAATCGCCGGCGAGAGGCCTTCGATGGTGTCGACATCGGGCTTTTCCATCATCGACAGGAACTGTCGGGCATAGGCCGAGAGCGACTCGACATAGCGGCGCTGGCCTTCGGCATACAGCGTGTCGAAAGCCAGTGACGACTTGCCGGACCCAGACAGCCCGGTGATGACGATCAACTTGTCCCGCGGCAGGGTCAGGTCGATGTTCTTCAGGTTGTGGGTGCGGGCCCCACGAATCAGAATCTTGTCCAAAAGTGGCCTCGATCGGCGGGCGTAAAGGCAGGAGTATAAAACCAAACACTGGATGGATGCACACTATCGTTCGGCGCTTTTTTGATCGCTGGCATGGGCTGCGCGGCAAAGCGTCGCCATATACCCCCTCAATCGATCCGACTGGTAGAATCGCCGCCGGTTCACATGAGGTTTATCCATGCACGATCCCCACAACGAACGCATGAGTGGCAGCGAGACCCGCGCGGCAAGCGGGCTGGCCCTGGTGTTCGCCTTCCGTATGCTTGGCATGTTCATGGTACTGCCGGTCCTGGCGACCTATGGAATGGATCTCGCAGGAGCGACCCCGACCCTGATCGGGCTGGCGATTGGTGCCTATGGCCTGACCCAGGCAGTGTTCCAGATTCCCTTCGGGATCATTTCCGACCGTATCGGTCGTCGTCCGGTTATCTACCTGGGGTTGATCGTGTTCGCCCTGGGCAGTGTGCTGGCGGCCAACGCCGATTCGATCTGGGGGGTGATCGCTGGGCGTATCCTGCAGGGCGCCGGCGCAATTTCCGCGGCGGTGATGGCGCTGCTTTCCGACCTGACCCGCGAACAGCACCGGACCAAGGCCATGGCCATGATTGGCATGACCATCGGCCTGTCCTTTGCTGTGGCCATGGTGGTGGGCCCGCTGCTGACCCGCAGTTTCGGTCTTTCGGGGCTGTTCCTGGCCACCGGGGCCATGGCTCTGGTGGGCATTCTGATCATCGCCTTCATGGTGCCGCGTTCAACCGGGCCGCTGCAGCACCGGGAATCCGGAGTGGCGCGCCAGGCGCTGATCCCGACCCTCAAGCACCCCGATCTGCTGCGCCTGGATCTTGGTATCTTCGTGTTGCACGCGATGCTCATGTCGAGCTTCGTGGCCTTGCCCCTGGCGCTGGTGGAAAAAGCCGGCCTGCCCAAGGAGCAGCACTGGTGGGTCTACCTCACCGCACTGCTGATTTCGTTCTTCGCCATGATTCCGTTCATCATCTACGGCGAGAAGAAACGCAAAATGAAACGAGTTCTGTTGGGCGCGGTCAGTACGCTGCTGCTCACCGAGCTATTCTTCTGGGAGTTCGGCGACAGCCTGCGGGCGCTGGTGATTGGTACCGTGGTGTTTTTCACCGCGTTCAACCTGCTGGAAGCGTCCTTGCCGTCGCTGATCAGCAAGGTTTCGCCGGCAGGTGGTAAAGGAACGGCGATGGGGGTGTATTCCACCAGCCAGTTCCTTGGTTCGGCACTGGGCGGCATCCTAGGCGGCTGGTTGTTCCAGCATGGCGGTTTGTCGGCTGTGTTCCTTGGATGCGCAGTCCTGGCTGCACTCTGGCTGGCCTTTGCTGTTACCATGCGCGAGCCCCCGTATGTGACGAGCCTGCGCTTGCCGTTATCGCCCGAAGCGATCCGCGAAGCCGGCCTGGTCGAGCGCCTGAAGGCCGTTGTTGGGGTAACAGATGCCGTAGTGGTGGCCGAAGAGGCCGCCATTTACATCAAATTGGACACCGAATTATTGGATCGCACGACCCTCGAGCAACTGGTCAATCCAGCGCCGTCGGCGAGCGAAGCCTAGGAGAACGTTATGGCCCGTGGGGTTAACAAAGTCATATTGGTCGGCACTTGCGGCCAGGATCCCGAAGTTCGCTACCTGCCTAACGGTAACGCCGTGACCAACCTGAGTCTGGCCACCAGCGAGCAGTGGACCGACAAGCAGACCGGTCAGAAGGTCGAGCGCACCGAGTGGCACCGCGTGTCGATGTTCGGCAAGGTCGCGGAGATCGCCGGTGAATACCTGCGCAAAGGTTCGCAGGTCTACATCGAGGGCAAGCTGCAGACCCGCGAGTGGGAAAAAGACGGTATCAAGCGCTACACCACCGAAATCATCGTCGACATGCAGGGCACCATGCAGCTGCTGGGTGGCCGTCCACAGGGCGACCAGCAGGGCCAGGGCGGCATGTCCAATTCCGCACCGCGTCCTCAGCAGTCCCGTCCTGCTCCGCAGCCGCAGCGTGAGTCGCGTCCAGCGCCACAGCAGGCCGCTCCGCAGCCGGCTCCGGACTTCGACAGCTTCGATGACGATATTCCGTTCTGATCGCGTTGTTTCGCGTTCAGCATCGATGAAAAAGGGGCCCCGTATGGGGCCCCTTTTTTATGCCGGTAGACTTACAGCTCGACCCGGCGCAATCGTCCGCTCAGGGCAACCACCTGCTGATCCGCAGTGGGAATCGGCCGCCCACTCAGGCCCATGCCTTCACTCACCAGCACCGCGTCTCCGACGCAGCACAGGTTGGAAGGGGTATCCAGCCCCTTGGCCAGCACCTGCACACTGCGTTGCGGCAAATCACAGCGCAGCAGGCGGCCGCTGAAGCGGGCGAAGCCGCCGTGCAGCACTTCGCCGGACCACTCGGGCGGCAAGGGCTGCAATAGCCGGTCGCACAGCTCCAGCACCAGGATCTGGCCCTGGGCCGTGATCGCGAGCCCGGTGGGCAGTTGCAGCCCGCGAATCAGCACCTCGATCCTGCCGCTCTCGGGCCAGACCCGGATCACCTGGCCCGCCTTGTCGGCGAAGTCGATACCCATCCGCGCCGGGTCGCGGCGCAGCTCGCCGGAGAACAGGCTGATCAGCACGGCATCGGTCTGCGGCTCGTGCACCAGGGTCACCGGCACGGCTTCCTGGCCCTGATCCAGATCAGGCAGTTGCGCCAGGACCTGTTCGCCGCCTTCGGTGAATTCCACCAGTTGGTTGCTATCGGGCTTGACCGCCAGCCAGCTGCGGCGCGACGGGTGATAGCACAGCGAGTTGAGGTTGCCGCGACTGTGAAACAGGGGCTCGGGTGGGCTGTATTGCAGGTCCAAGAGCTTGGAACCGGCGACGTAGTCGGTTTGGCTGGCCAGGCAGAGCCCGCCGCCCAGGGCGATGTCCGACAGGCCCATGATTTCGTCGCGAAGCATGCGCGATTGCATGTTCATCGAACGAAAACCCTGGGCCAGGACCTGCGGTGGCAGATAAGCGCCCGGCTGTTCCGGGTCCGGGCGCAGGCGGCTGATGCGGCCACTGAATGGCTGGTCCGGCAGGCCTGAGCCGGCTTCCGCCAGCAGCAGGCTGCCATCGACTTGCAGGCAGAGGCCGCGGGGGTTCAGCAAGCCTTCGGCGACCACCTGGCTGGGGCGCAGGTTTTCCTGCGCTTGGCCGGGGATGAGAAATGCAATTGGCATACGGATTCTCCCTCGCGATTGGCGCGAACCCATCACTGCAGTGGCTGCCAGGGCTCATTGGTGAACCAGCACTTGAGCAAGGCTCTCTGGCTGGCGGACATCGAGCGCACCACCGGCATGTACAAGGTCGTGCCGAGGTATTGCGAGGAGGTGCGGGCCAGGATCATCTGGCGAGCCCCCCAGACCGCGTCCTGCTGATTGAGTGCGATGTAGCGGGACATGGCGGGGAAGGCCAGGTAGTGAAAACGCAGCACGTTCTTGTACACCTGGTCCCAGGTGACGGTGCTGCCCGGCGCGATCCCGAAATCGGTGATGGCGTATTTGCGCAGGTTGATGAAAAAACCGTTGGATTTTCCGTGCTCGACTGCGCAGGTCAAGGTGACAAATCCAGCCTGTGCTGCCGAGCCGGGCTTGAGGCTGACCTTGAAGCTCACGCTGGATTGGCCGGCCTTGACTGTTTGTCTGGGCTCGAACTCCAGGAAGTCCCAGAACTGAGGATCTTTGTAAGGGGCATCCGTGCTGCCGTTTGAGGGGCCGGAGCTGATGGTGATCACGGTGTCTTCGGTGACGGGTTGTCCATGCTGGCTCAAGTTCAGGGTGATCTCGAGGCCCTTGGGGTAATCCTCCAGATACAAATTGCGTTGATCGGACGTCAGGCGATAGGTCTGTTCAATGGCGTTGATATTGATCGGTTTGGGCTCGGGGTCGGAGGGGTAGTAGCGCGTCAGCGGTGCCTTGATGGCAATTGGCTCCTGATTGGCCAACTGGCGTTGTGTGGGCGTCAGCGGCAGGTCAAGGATGCCGCCATACACGTAGTAGTCCGACAGCGGAGTCTTGAGCGGATCCAGGGTCGTCAGTGTCGTCGAGCCAAGGTTGATCGAGACATCGCCGAAGTTCGCATTGGGGCCGATGGGCGAGGTGTTGTCGGTTCGAACGCTGCGAAACGCCTGCTTGGGAATGATATTGAGCATGTCGATGCTCAACAGATTGTTCTCGAGCACACTCGCGTAGCCTGCGCTACGTGACGATGGATTGATGAGCTGGCGCCCGCCGGTGACGATCAGTGGTTCTCCGGCAAAGGCCGGAGCCAGGGTGCCGACCACGCGGCCAATGCTTGGGTTGGAGGTGTACTGGTGGGCGGCGTAGTCGGCGTCCAGTTGCGCCGTGGTCATTTTCGGGCACATCTCGAACATGACGAAGCGCACGACGATGCCGGTCGCACCGGGGGCCTCGATGATGGAGCGCAGGAGCGGATTGTCCTTGTTGTAGCTGACGATCTGCTCGCGAGGAAAAGTGACCTGGAAGCTGCCGCTGATACGGTTGGACCCCGGTGCATCCAGCTCCGGGTCGAGAATCCGGATGGTCACGTCATAACTGCTGCACACCGTATTGCCCTTGACCAGCAACTGCGGGGGCGTGCTATTGCCGATCTGCAGGCCACCGAGAAAAATCTGCGAACTGATACTGCCGGTGGGGTCCAGGTCGACCATCATCGGCCCGGTCACTGGCGGGGCGCCGGTGATCGGGTCCGTCGAACCCAGCAGGTAGAAAGGTTCGCCGACGAGATCGCCCTGGGTGCTGATGTTGCCGGGCGTGCCCTGGGAACTGATGGCGACGCTGTCCAGGGTGACGACATGCTGCCCGTAGTGGTTCCAGCCACCGGCGGTGTAGTAGTGGCCTGTCGGCGCATTGATCATCTCGGTCAGTTGCTCGTCGCTGTAGACCTCGGCCTCGGGGTACAGGGTCGAGGTGGTCAGGTCGAAGAGTGAAAGTGTCTCTTTGCTGTGGGGATTTGTGGGGTCGCTGGGAATGGTGGGCGAGTTGTTGGGCAGGCTGACGTTGGCCTCGATCCCGCCCCAGAAGTTCAGCCGTGGGCCATTGAGAATACTCATGATTCACTCCTTGCTCTTGGTGGTTGGGCTGCTGGGGGACCGGGCGAACTTGAACAGGTAGGAAAAATCGGCCTTTTGCAGGCTGTTGATCGGCGTTGCCATGGAGTGGCAGTTGGTGCAGCTGCTGTTGGGTTGGATGTAGCTTTCCATGGTCACGTTGGCCGACAGTTCTGGGGTCGTCTGACCCATGGGCGCGCCAGGGTTGGACGGGGTACTCCATTGGGTGGTGATCAACTGGTAGTACTTGAATACGGAGGCCTGTACCTGCGGCAGCGCCTGGTACTCGCTGTTGAGCTTGTTGGTGGCTTCGGTCAAGGGCGTGAAGCGATCCAGGGGGTTGGGGGTGGTGAAGCTCATCCCCGGTTTTGGCGTGCAAGTCATGTGGCCATTTTGCAGGGTCCAGTTGCAGGGGGTCTGATTGACCTTGTCGGCAGGCGCCTTCGCGTCGAAGTAGGAGTACGCGACCCCTTGTTGCGGCTGATTGACCCACTGGTTCCCCTGCTTGACCTTGGGCGGCACGTTGTCGACCTGCTCGAAGGTCGACCAGATCCACTGTGGAAACCCCTCGACCTTGTTGATGATGTGCAGCCCCACTAGGCCTAGCGTCGCTTGAGCCGTACCGTTGGCCACGCCTTGGGCGTCGAACGTGGTGATCTGGGCCTGCATGTGCAGGTAGCGGCTGGGGTCATCCTTGGCGGTGAGTATCCGCCAGCTGGATTTGATCTCGTTGGTCGCGTTGGGGAAGTTGATGTTGCTGGCCTTGGCCACGACATCGGCGTTGTAGAACTGGTTGCTGACGATGTAGTCGTAGGAGACCTGGTTGGCGGCAATCTGGTAATAGGTCGGATTGCCGTTCTGGTCGATCAGCCAACCGCCCACGGCCTGGTTGTCGTTGGCCGTTGCGGTGTTCTTGCGCCCTGCGATATTGATCAGCTTGAGGACCTTGGCCATGGGTGCCGAGTCCCACGGCCCCGGGTCTTGCCCCTGGGGCAGGAAAACCTCATTCACGCCTTTGTAGCTCTGCCACACGGTATCGCCAGGGCTGCCCAGAGGCTTGCTGCAATCGGCAACCCCGCGCTGGCCCGCCTTGGCCGGCCAGTTCAGGTTGATGAACATCTGCCAGCTGTACTGATCGAAAGCCTGTTGGGAGGCGCCGGCAGCAGGCACCACGGCATTGGGCGGGCAAGTGGTCTGCGCTTCCGGCGTGCTGGGCTGCAGGGCGCTGGCTTGCTGGCTGCCCAGGCCAAGCAACAACAGGGCGGTGAAACGGCTCCAAGTGTTCATGAGGCGGCTCCTGTCATGGCGAGGGAGGCGAAAGTTGGTTCCACTGCGGCCGCGCACCGTTCTTCAGCGATGGCGGTGGCGTGAAGAGCTGGCAGTCCGGCGGGTTGGCCGGGCACATCTTCGCCACCTGGTCCCAGGTCTTGGCCGGATCCGGTTTCTCGGTGCGCCAGTTGAGGTAGTTCTGGCTGACGATTGGCGCGTTGGCGACGCTGGCATCGCCGGAAAAGTAGAACGACTGCGGATGCTGATAGGCCGGCTGGCCCGGGCCGTCGCTGCTGGCCTTCTTGTAGAACGCATAGCCGAACAGAATCGGGCTCGGCTTGACCGGGATCTCCAGTGCGTAGGCCTGCACGCTGCCATCCAGATGCTGGCTGCGGGCGGCGCTGTAGGGCAGGTGCTTGATGAAGTCCCGGCGCGGCGGATGGTTCATGGGCGAGAACATGCAGCAGGCCGGCATGTCCTTTGGCCTGTCCTCGGGGTAGGTGAGGAAGTAGGCCTTGTTGCCCAGGGAAACGAAGGAGCAGGTGTAGTTGTTGTCCTTGATCGGGAAGATCGGCAGGCAGTACTTCTCGTAGTGCTCCATCATCGCCCCGGTGCCATCCTTGTCGGCGGGCACATAGTCGTTGTCGTAGTAGCTGGTGCCCCGGGACACGGTGTAGTCGGCGGGTTTCAGAGTGCTGGGCGGGCTGCTGTAGGGCGGTGGGCTCTTCACGTAGTTGGCGGTGACCCGATACATGATCCAGTCGCTGACCCAGGTTGTCGGGTAGAGCGGATCGGCCGGCTCGCCGGGTTTGCGCTTGGCGATGCAGTTGTTGGTCTTGGCGTCGCAGCCCTTGTCGTTGTGCACGCCCATGTTGAAGTAGACGTTGTCGGGGTATTCCTGGGCCCACAGTGTCTGGCCGGCACCCAACAGCAGGGCCGCCAACAGCAGGCGCTTGAGGAAGCTGGTATTCATCTGACTCTCCTTTGCAAAAGCCGGGCGCCGTTGAGCGCCCGGGGTTCCATTGCAGGGCCGTTGCGGCTCAGCCTTGCTGATAGTCGTCGAGGTTCAGTTGGATCGGCGGGTAGCCGGTGCTCACCAGGTCCTTGGCCCAGATCTCCAGCACCTGGCGTCGGCTCTGGGGCAGGTCCCGGGTGATGGGCATGGCCAGGGTGCTGGCCTCCTGGTACTCCTTGCTGATCAGGGTGATGAACTGCTCGATCGCGCCCTCGATGCGTTGCAGGGAGTTGAGCGGCATGTACTTGTTCATGATCGGGTAGAGGTAATAGAAGGGCTGGAGGATTTGCGGAAAGATGAAGCCGTTCCAGATCCGCACGTTGGCGTCGTCGAACTTGCAGACACCGTTCCAGTAGGTGATGAAGTCCTTGAGCATCTGCGGCTCTTGCGGCAGCACCCGTAACGGCGAGAGGAAGTCGGTGAAGGCGTCGGTGTAGGAGAAGCTGAACGGAATGCCCGCCGGATCGTCCTGAATGAAAAAGCGCAGGGTGGGGAAGCCCGGCGCCACGGCCTGCACCGTCAATTGGGCAATGCCGTCGGCATTGGTCGTGATGCTGGTCAGGCTGTAGTTCACGGTGGCGCCCAGGCCGGCGTCATTGTCCAGTGTCCCGGTCATCGGTTGCGGGTTGTCGAATTTCAGGCAGGGCCTCAGATCGACAGCGGCCGGTGTTTTCAGGAACTCCTGATAGGTGATGGCGTTGCTGACCGGCTCATCGCACGCGCTGCTATCCCTCACCATCATGGCGCTCAGGCGCCTGCCGCTGCCCTCCCTGAGCAGGCTCGGATGCTGCGAGCCGTCGCTGAACTGGGGCATGCCCGGCTGGTTATTCGCTCGCGCATCGGGATAGTCGGTGATCAGCACGAAATCCGCCGGATTGCTGAACGCCAGGTAGTAGTTGCTGGTGGTCAGCATGAAGGCGTTGTTGTACTCGGCGACCCACAAGGTGGTGCCGGCCGGTGCCGGTTGGCCGTTGCTCTGCACCATGATGTTCAGCGTCCGTCTGTCACCGACGTCGATGAAGCTGCCGCTCTCGATCACTTCCGCGGTCCACATCTGCTGTTGGGCGGCGATGGTGTCGGTGCCCTTGAGCCGCAGCGCCAGGTTGCCTTTTTTCAGCAGTGCCTGGGCGCCGGCGTCCAGGGGCAGGTCCAAGAGGCCGGAGCGCTTGTCGAAGGCCGATTGCTGATACTGGTCGAAGCCGATGCTGGTCAGGGGTTCGAAGTTGCTGCCCTGCTGGACCCCCAGCTCGTAGTCGCCGACATGGAACTTGGCGGCGACCGGAATAGCATTATTGCGGCCATCGAGATCGGGGGCGGCCGGGCCGTCATGGACGGCCGGGTAGATCGGAAAGGTATTGCCCAGGTCCAGCGATAGCGTACTGCCGTTGAGCTGGGCACTGAGCACGCCCAGGTTGACCCGCTGGTCTTTTTGGTGGATCACCGTATCGCCCGGAACCTTCTTGTAGAAGGGCACCGGATCCTTGGGCGCCAGGCGCTGGCCGCCCGGCGCGGTGGGGAACTCGTTGGCGAACCACAGGCCCAGGGTGCCAGCAGTGCGGCTGTAGGCCGGGTTGAAGAAGGTTTCGGTCGGGTTGTCCAGGCCCATTTGATAGAGCATCTGCAGCCTGGACATGTCCCAGGGCGCCTTGGAATGGCTGTCGACGTTCTTGAAGTCGTTGAACAGGCCGTTCTGGTCATAGACCGTCAGGTAGGTGGTGAACCTGATCATCAGGCCCTGGGCGTTCTGGCTGAGCATTTCATCCTGCAGGTTTTTCAGCAGTTTTGAGTCGCCGATGACCCATTCCAGCTGGTCCTTGGGAAAGCAGGTCTGCCAGGTGGCCGTGACGTAGACCAGGCCGCCAAAGGCGCCCCAGTTGAAGTCGAGAAAGCGGTTGAGCATGCGGTAGGTGTGTTTCAGGGTCAGGCCACAGGTGGCGTCGCCGAGCACCAGCTTGTCGAAGTACAGGGCGGTGAAGGTGTTCTGCCAGGGGCTGACATCGACAAAGCGTGCGGCGGTCGGGCTCGGGTTGCCGAAGGGATTGCCCAGCAGTTGGTAGGACTTGTTGATCAGCGGGTCGCTGTCGATGTAGCTGTCGACCTTGGATTCCCCGCCGATGATCACCGAGCGCAACTGCTGGTAGTTCACGGTGCCGCAGGCGTTGTCACCGAACAGATCCCATTCGGCGGGAATCATCGGGTAGCTGTTGGGATCGCCATTGGTGGGCACCTGCAGCACGTAGTCCGGAACGTTCTGGTAGGCCAGCGGGGCGATGGCCCATGGCATCAGCGTTTGCGGGGCATTCTTGTCGTTGATCTCGTATTTGTTCAAGAAGCGCCAGTTCATCTGCATCTTCACCGCGTCATACAGCGGCAGTACATCGTTGTTGTTGAAGGTCGGCGGGTTCCAGAACATGAAACCGTTGAGGTAGATCCGTGGAAAGTTCAAGACGCTCATGGGCTGCTCTCCTTAGCGTTTCCACTGGGCGCGTTTGAGCGACCAGACATAATCCAGCTTTTGATAACCGATGAAGTCGTTGTCCGGCAGTACGCTGGTGGGGTAGAGGATTCCGCCTGTGTGGTCGATGTTGAACGAGAAGAAGCTGTTCTTCTTCGTCGAATAGGCCGCAGTGCTGTGGCAGGCCAGGCACGATGAGGTGCCCTGGAATGCCGACTCCAGCTGGGAGTTGGCCAGCAGCTTGGGCTCGGCCTGGTGGCGGTCGTACTGCACGCCGATCAGTTCGTACTGCGCCAGATTCGGGTACTGCTGCTGGTAGCTGCTGTTCACCGGCTTGGCTGCCTCGGTGGGGCCGGTGGTGTTGGTCATGGGCTTGGGCGGCGTGTCGTTGGTGACGGTGTACTTGGGGTTGTTGCGGTTCTCGAAGGTGGTCCAGACCCAGTCCGGGGTCAGCTTGTTGATCACGTGCATGCCGCTCAGGGCGGCATAGCCCACCTGATACTGGCCGGTGCTGTCCACGTAATAGGCCTGGGAGATGTAGTACCCGTCCTGGGTCAACAGGGTCTTGAAGTTCTGGTCGGTGCCAATCCAGAACCAGGAGGTCTTCAGTTCCCAGGCCGTGCTTGGGAAGTCCAGGTTGCTGGTGAGTTTGGCCAGGCCATCCCGGTTGTAGATCTTGTTGGTGACGATGTAGTTGAAGGTGTCCTCGCCCATCAACAGGTGAAAGCGTACCAACTGTTCGTGTTTCGACGGTGGGACCGGCGGATCACTGCGCATCTTCAAGGCCAGGCCATCCACCTGCTGGATGCCGTTCTGCGGGCTGCCTGCCATGTCGTTGCCGAGAAACTGAAACAGCCCTTTGGGGTCCATGTTTTGTTTTTTTGCCAGCTCCGGCACTTCGCTCGGCAGGTTCTCGTGGTCCGAGTAGGGCAGGGGGGGGGCCCCCTTCAACAGATAGACCTGATCGGAAGGCTTGAATGTCTCCCAGACCAGATTGCTCTGGTTGGCAGCCGGCTGGTTGAGGCACACAAACCAGTTCCACGCCATGGTTTCCGGGCTCTGCTTGAAGGTGCTCAGGGTGCCGGCCTGGTCACCATTGAACGTCAGGAAGTTGCTGCAATTGAAGGTGGGCGTGGTCTGTGCGTGAGCGAGGCCGCTCAACACACCGAGCACGACTATAGGGATGGTTCGCCGCATGGAATCTCCTTGGCCTGAGCCGTATCGTCATAGGGGCGCCCTAGGAAATGCTCTAGGAGCAGGTGCTTTACCGCGGTGGCCGGCAGGTGCGCCGGCAGGGGTAAATCGCAATCGGTGATGAGCAGGGGCCCTACCTCGGCACTGCTGGGCAAGCGTCCGTGGCTGCCGCGAATCAGTGAGGTGTCCAGGGGAATCAGGTCCATGTAGTAGCGAAAGCCGAGCTTCTTCTGCAGCAGCCGGCGAGCGACCCGCAGCTTGGGAAAGCGGATCGCCGGGTCGATGAACAGCTCCAGTGGGTCGTAGCCCGGCTTGCGGTGGATATCCACAGTGCGGGCGAAATCCGGGGCCAGGCGGTCGTCGAACCAGTAGTAGTAATCGAACCAGAAGCCCGGGGCGGCCACCGCCACCAGTTCGCCGCTGCGTGGGTGATCGAGCTGGCAGGCCTGCTGCTCGCTCCTGTCCAGCACCTGCTCGATACCAGGCTGGCGCAGCAGCAGGGCCTTGACCCGGGCGATGTCCTCGGGCTGGCGCACATAGACGTGGGCGATCTGGTGGTCGACCACGGCGAAGGCCGCGCTGGCGCCGGGGTCCAGCAGTTCCCAGCTCAGTGACCGACGTATTTGCAGCAGACCTTGCTCGCGCAGCACGCGGTTGATCGAGATGGACTGCTGCACCGCCTCGATCCCGTATTCGGAGACCAGCATCACGGCCGCGCCTTGCTGCTGGGCAAAATCCAGCAGGCGCCCGACTTCATGGTCGATGGCCCGCACTTCGTCGCTGATGGACGGATGCTCCGGCCCCAGGCGTTGCAGGCTGTAGTCCAGGTGCGGCAGGTAGATCAGTTGCAGGTCGGGGCGGCTGATCTGGAACTCGGCGATGGCACAGTCGACGATCCAACGGCTGGAGGCGATCCCCGCGGCCGGGCCCCAGAAGCTCGGAAAGGGGAACTCGCCGATCTGCTGCTCGATGCGCTCGTGCAGCCCTGGCGGCGACGAATAGAGGCCGAACATCTTGCGCCCATCGGCCGGGTAGTGGGGGCGCGGGGTGATGGCCGCCTCCACCTGGGCGTACATGTTGAACCACCAGAACAGCTGGCTGCAGCGCAGGCCGGGGATCTCCCGTTGCAGCGCCTGCCAGACCTTTTCACCCTGAATCAGCGCGTTGGGCTGCAGCCAGAAACGCACCTCGGCCTGATCGCGGAAATACCAGCCGTTGCCGACGATGCCGTGTTCCGAAGGCGGCAGCCCGGTGAGGATCGAGGCCTGCACGGTGGAGGTCACGGCGGGGAACACCGGGCGCAGCCGGGCCATCCGCGCCCGCTGCAGCAGGTTGTTGATCCGCGGTGTGGCCGGCCCCAGCAGGCTGGGTGTCAGGCCCACCACATTGATCAGCAGCAAGGGCTGGCGTGGGCGTTCAGAAGGCATGGGCCGGCGCCTCCAGGGCAGACGAGTGGGCACGCAACAGATGCCGCTGGCGCAGTTGGCCCTCGACCCATTGCAGTTCAGCGGCGATGCCTTGCAGCAAGGCCTGCTCGCTATCCGGGCGCAGCGCACCGGGCAGCACGTTCCAGCTGTAGGTTTCCACCTCCAGCACCGGCTGGAAGTCCGTGTGCGCGGCGAGAAAGTCGAAGGTGCGCAGCAAGGCCTGCTGGCTGCCGCTGAGCTCGGCCAGTAGAAACTGTTCGCTGAACAGCGGCACATGAAAGTGAATGCGCAACTCGGGGCATTGCCCCAGGGCCGGTTCGGCGGCGTCCAGGGCCCCGCTCAGGTCGGCCCAGGCCAGTAGCTGCCCGGCCACATTCCGGGCCTTGACCTGATGCAGGTAGGTGGCTTCGGCGAAGTTGCCCAGGGCCTGCAGTATCTGCTGGCGGCGTGGGCGATCGGCAAACGGCAACTGGCAGATCAGGGCGTTGGACAGCTGGATCTTGCCCACCGGAACCCGTGCATCCAGCAGCCGTTGCAGGGATTGGTAGCAGTCTTCGAAGACCACCGCCTGATGGCAGACGTCGAAGCACAGCGCCAGGTAGCCATGATGGGGATCGGTGGCCTGCCAGTGCTTGAAAAAGGCCAGGGCCTGATCGGTGTTTTCCAGCACGCAATCCGGCTCCATCTCCAGGCACACCAGGATCTTCCTGCCGCTGCTGCGATGCAGGCTGGCCAGCTCGGCGGTCAGTCGCCGCAGGTGGGTTTCGGCCTGTTGCTGCTGGGCCTCGTCCCAGGTGGCGGCATAACCGAAGGGCACGCTGGAAATCACCCCCTGCTGGCAATCCAGGGGCAGAGCGGCGGCCAGCAGATGCGCCAGTTGCAGGCTGTATTCCAGGCGCTGGGGTTCGGCCCAGGTAGGCCGGTAGACCTCGGCCTTCACCGCGCCTTCATGGAACTGGCCATAGGGGAAGCCGTTGAGCGAGGTCAGCCGCAGGCCACAATCGTGCAGCAGTTCGATGAAGGCCTCGCGCACCTCTGGCACCTGAAGTTCGGCGGCGGCCTGGGCGCTGATCCACAGGCCGCTGTCCTGCACCGCCAGCCCACGTTGACGCCGCACGCCCTGGAAATGCTCCTGGATCGACGCCCGCAGGCCGGCCACGTCACGGGCCGGGTGCACGTTGCTGCAATAGCCGATCTGCGCGGCGTTCCAGCCGGCCCGGGTACTCATTTGACCACCGGTTCCTGGCCCCTCAGGGCCGAGTTGTCCTGCCACTGGCGGCGCTGGTCGATCGGTAGCGGGGTGCTCACCAGTTGCTTGTCCAACTGCCCGCTCTGGGCGAAGAAATCCACCGGGTTGTGGAACAGCACCTGCTCCACCTGGGCTTCGCTGAAGCCGGCGGCGAGCATGGCCTGGCCGGTCTTGGGCACCTTGAGCGGGTCGCTGATGCCCCAGTCGGCAGCGCTGTTGACCACCATTTTTTCGCTGCCGTATTGCTGCAGCAGGGCCACCATGCGCTGTTCCGACATCTTGGTGTTGGGGTAGATCGAATGCCCGCGCCAGCAGTCGCTGTCCAGCACCAGGGGCAGGGTCAGTTCGTTGAGGTGGTCGATGATCACCAGGTTTTCGGCGATGCCCACGTCGCGGATCACCGCCAGGGTGCGCTTGGTGCCGCCGATCTTGTCGCGGTGCGGGGTGTGCACCAGCACCGGCAGGTTGAACTGTCTGGCCAGTTCCAGTTGCGCGGCGAGAAAGCGATCTTCTTCCGGGGTGATGTCGTCGTAGCCGATTTCCCCTACCGCTACCACGCCGTCCTTGACCAGGTAGCGCGGCAGGATCTCCAGCACTTCGTTGGCCACCGACAGGTCGTTGGCTTCCTTGGGGTTGAGGCCGATGGTGCAGAAATGGTGGATGCCGAACATGCTGGCGCGAAAGCGCTCCCAGCCCAGCAGCGTGTCGAAGTAGTCGATGAAGCTGCCGACGCTGGTGCGCGCCTGGCCTTGCCAGAACGCAGGCTCGATGACCCCGGTGATGCCGGCGGCGGCCATGTTCTGGTAGTCGTCGGTGGTGCGGCTGACCATATGAATGTGCGGGTCGAAGTACTTCGCCATGGTGGCTCCTTGCTTGAGTGCGGGAAAAATCGTGGGCTCAGTTGGCGGAGTTCAACCGCCTGCCGGGAAGTGGTCGCGCCATTGCGCAGGCAATCGTCCCTGCTGGTACAGGCCTCGCAGGCGCTGCAACTGGGCCGGGCTCAACAGCTCGAAGGCAATGGCCTGGGGCAGGCCGTCGGCGACCTCGCGTTCGGCGGCCAGCTGTTCTTCCATCAGGTCCAGGGCCAACTGGTTGAGGTCGACGCTGCGCCGTTCTGCCAGGCCGTGGATGCGGCGGCTGTCCAGGCCCATGCCCAGGGTCTTGAGCACCAGTTGGTGGAAGGCCCGGTCCGGGTAGTGGCGCGCGGCAAAGGGGTTGTCCAGGGCGATGGCGGCGAACACCTCGCGGTTGTTGGTGCGCCCGGCCTGGAGCGCCAGGTCGAGGCTGGCGCCCTGGCTGTCGAGGTCATCCAGGGCTTTGAGCAGGGCAGCCTTTTCCTGGTCGTCGCCCCAGAGAAACAGCTGGCGCAACAGGGCCAGTTGCCCGGCGCCGGCCTGCTGCTCCAGCAACTGCGCAAGCAGCAGCGCCCGGGCCAGTTGAGTGCGGTTGCAGTCCGGGCTGGGGGCCAGCGGTGCGCTCGCCAAGCGGCGCCGACACTGACTGCTGAGCAGCATCAGGGTGTTGGCCGAGGGCTGCCGGGCCAGTTGTTCCCGGGCTTGCTGCCACCAGCTTCGGCTGTCGTTGTCCAGATGCCGCTCCAGCAATTGCTGGCGCTCGGCGAAGGCGCTATGGCGAATGACAAGCGCCGGCGGCGCAGGGGCGATGGGGTCCATGTTCATGTCGGCTTGATCCAGCGTTGAAGGTGGGGAAGCAGAAAGAACACCAGCACACACAGCAGGCTGCCCAAGGGCTGGTTGGCCACCGCCAGCACCAGGGCGTCGAACAGCGGCAGGGCGGCCAGCCCGGCACCGATGAACGCGCGGATCTGCCGTTGTTGCGGGTTGGCCAGGTGGCGCCGGTAGTGCCAGCCCAACCAGCCCAGCCATAGCAGCAGGACCAGCCAGAACACGCTGTTGCCGGCATAGGCGGCCAGGAGCAGAGGGCTGAGCATGAGCAGCAGCGGCAGGCGGCTGAGCAACTGGTTGCGATGCTCCAGGCGGGCCAGGTAGGTCAAGCCGGCGATGTAGGTGCCCAGCAGCGCGGCGCACAGCCACAATGGCTGGGGCGGCATGGCCAGGCTGGCGGCGGCGGTCAGGTACAGCGCCGAGCGGCAGCCGCCCATCAGCCAGACGCTGTGGGGATATTTCTTGTGCAGAAGGTTGTAGCCAAGGATAAACAGCAGCAGCAATCCGGCGCTGGCCAGCAGCCAGTGTGGCTGGGCAATCATCCGGCTCAGGCCGAGGACCGCCAGCGCCGCCAGCAGCAGCAACGCGGCAGTGGCCAGGCGGACCTGGGCGCGGCTGACCAGGCCGAGAACGATCGGCCGCGGGTTGTGGTGCTGCTGGTCCCAGTCGGCGTCCATCAGGTCGTTGAGCAGCATGCCCGCCAGGTAGAGCGCCGAGAGCGCCACCAGCAGCAGTGTCCAGACCAGCGGCGAGGGCGGCGCCAGGGTGGTAGCGCTGCTGGCCAGCAGTGCGGCGGCCAGGGCGTTGGTCCAGACCGTTGGCAGGTTGGACACCCGACCCAGGGTCAGCCAGGTGGTCAGCGACGACTGGGTCATTGCGCGCACCCCGGGCCCCAGGCGAAGTCCGGCCCGCCGAAACCTGCCAGGCGCAGCAGGGCCTGTTCCATCAGGGGCATGTCGATCTGGTGCACATCCACCGACTGGCCCAGGCGGTTGAGCATCGGGATCGACAGCTGGCCCCCCAGGTGCTGGCGGAACTCCTCCAGGCCCACCAGGATCGGCGAACGCCCCTGGCTGTCCCGCTGGCTCAGTTCCGGCGGGCACAGGTTGAAGCCGAGCCTGTCCAGCAGTCGCAACAGGCGCTGGCAGTCGGCGTCGCAGAGCAGGCCAATGGCGTTGGCATACAGCGCATCCAGGGCCATGCCCACGGCCACCGCTTCACCGTGGCGCAAGCGATGCTGGCTGAGGTTCTCCAGCTTGTGGGCGGCCCAGTGCCCGTAGTCCAGAGGGCGGCCATTGCCCCGTTCGAACGGATCGCCGGCACCGGTGATATGGCCCAGGTGCAGTTCGGCGCAGCGGCGAATGGCGTAGCGGCTGGCGTTGTGCTCGAAACCGGCCAGGGCTTCGGCCTGCTGCTCCATCCACTGGAAGAACGCGGCATCCTTGATCACCGCAACCTTGACCGCTTCGGCCAGGCCGGCAATCTGGTCCCGGTGGGAAAGGCTGAGCAGCAGCTGGAAGTCGTTGATCACCGCTGTGGCCGGGTAGAAGGCCCCCAGCAGGTTTTTCTGGGCGAAGGCGTTGATGCCATTCTTCACCCCGATGCCGGCATCGTTCTGCGCCAGCACGGTGGACGGGATGCGGATCAGGCGCATGCCCCGGTGGAAGGTGGCGCAGGCATAGCCCACGGCGTCCAGCACTGCGCCGCCGCCCAGGGCCAGCACATAGCAGTGGCGATCCAGGCCGTGTTCCAGCATCTGCGCGTACAGCAGTTGGAGCACGTCCGGGGTCTTGCTCAATTCGCCCGCCGGCACCGCGATCGGTGCGGCCTGCAGATGCAGGTCGGCGGCGTGGGCGCTGAAGTAGTGGTCGATCTGCTGCGGCAACTGGGGCGAGCAGAGCAGCAGCTGTTCATCGACAAACACCAGCACCGTGGTGCGCCCCGGGTTCTGCCGGGTCAATTGCTGGTGCAGGCAGGGGTTGTCGGCCCGGAAGATGTGATCGGTGAACAGCACCGGGTAGTGGTAGCTCACCTGGAAGCGGCCCTCCAGAGGCAGCGCCTGATCGTGCCGGGGCTGGGCCAGGCGGCTCTTGAGCAGGCTGCGGGTGCCGAGGAACAGCCCGGGCAGCACCATGCTGGCGAGAATGGTCGCCAGCAGGGCGTTCTGTTCCACCAGTAGGCTGCCGATGGCGGCATAGGCCAGGGCCAGCCCGGCGTTGGCCAGGGTGGTGACCAGGAGAAACTGGCGCAGCGGATAACGTTGCATGCCGGCGGCCAGCACCGAGGTCTCTGCCAGCACCGGCACGCCACGCAGGCACACCAGGGACAGGGTGCTGAGGCGATAGGCCAGTTGCCCCGGTTGCCAGGTCCTGAGCCCCAGCCAGTTGGACAGTAGGCGGAAGTAGCCGGCCCCCAGCCAGTAGCCGAGGCTGGCCCCCAGGCACAGGCCGATGAAGATCACCAGGTAGCCGCCAATGGCACCCAGGGCCGCCACGGCCAGCAGTGCCACCAGGCTGGAGGGCACGGGCAGCAGCACGTCCAGGGCCAACAGGGTTACCAGCAGCAGGGCCAGGCTCAGGCGTTGTACGGGATCGGTAGGAAGGAAGGTGCCCAGGTGACTCAGCAGCTGTTGGATCTGCTGTTCAAACAACAGGAAACTGGCGATAACCAGGATCGAGAATAGTAATAACGAGAGCCAGTAATTTTCGGCCGCACCCTTGAGTGAAAAGGCACGAGACAACGAGCTGCGCTTCATCAAGCGTCCCTCTTGATTGATATGACTGGATTCCGTGTCAGTGTCAGCTGGGTAGGGCAGGAGGGCGTCTGGTTATTGAATTCCTCGACGGTTTTTATTGGTCTTCTGGCGACTGAAGAACACTTCAGTGGCGAGTAGCTATCAACTTAGTCAAGGCCGAGGGTTTTGCAAGTAAGTTGAACGAACGGGCTAGCACGGTATTTCTTCAGGCGCCGGGGCAAGTGCGTATTTAATCCGGGGAGGCTCTGCTGAAAGCCTTGCAAGAAGTTTGGCGCAGCTTGTTTTTGCTCAATGAATGCGGGGAGGTGGCATAGGCGGCGGGCAGTTTTTTGCTTTGTTATAAATATTATGAAATTTGGATATATAGAAAAATCCGTTTCAAAAGCGTACTAAGTAATGTGCGTTGTCGGCTCTTGTGGGGTTTTGAATTTTTTTTCAAATCAGGTTTTGAAATAACGAATTAAACCTTGATTACTATTAGTCAGCTATTTAATGGCTTGCTTATTAATCTGGAGGTTTTTTAGTTGCTCTATAAGAGTTGTTCGAGTCGATTGCTGGGGCTTGCTTTTTTGGTAACAAGAATCATTCGTACATTTGGCGGTTAACTTGTCGATCCTGCAACTATTGGCATTTCCCGCTATTAAACTCTCGGCAAACAGCGGAGAACTTAAATCCGGGAAATGCCCTGTGCCATGCAGGTGCGGTGATCAAGCCGCAGGGGGCTGCCCAGCCGCCAGAAATTGCTCGGTGGACAGCACGCTGGCATAGGCGAACGCCAGTGCCGCCATCACCGCACTTTGCACCTGGGCGGCGGGCACGCGCTGGCCCGCGAACTCCAGGTCGAGAGTGGCGCAGGCGTCATGGATCACCTTGACCGGGTAGCCCAGGTCGGCAGCGGCCCGGGCCGTGCCTTCCACACACATGTGGCTCATGTTGCCGACGATCACCAGTTCCTCGATGCCCTGCTGCGTAAGCAGCGATTGCAGGTCGGTGTCGCGGAACGCGTTGACGAAGTGCTTGAGCACCACCGGCTCATCGGCGTGGTTCTGTACCTTGGGGTGCAACTGCGCTCCTGGGGAACCGGGGGTGAAGAAGGGGGCGTCGTCGGAGGTGAATTCGTGGCGGATGTGCACCACGGGTTCGGCGTTCTGGCGAAATGCCTGGATCAGCCGGGCGGCGTTGTCCGCCGCGGCGTCGACGCCGATCAGGGGCCACTTGCCGTCGGCGAAGTAGTCGTTCTGGATATCGATTACGATGAGTGCCTGTCTGGCCATGGGTCATACCTGCGGGTGAGTGATTGACGTGGTCAGTATCTCTGCCGGTCGTTCCTTCGAGGATTGGCCGCACCGACATTAACCGGGGGAAAACTGACAGTGGGCATTCAAGGCACGCACGCCGAATTGGGGGTATTGCTCTATCCCGGCGTGCAGATGGCGGCGGTACATGGCCTGAGCGACTTGTTCGAGGTGGCCAATCGGATTGCCGGCGAACAGCCCCAGGCGCAGTTGCCGCGGTTGCGCGTCAGCCACTGGCAGGCCACCGGCGAACGGCCTCCGGTGCGGGTCCACGACAGCCTGGCCGAAGCCCCCGGGGCCTTGCTGGCGGTATTGATCCCGCCTTCTCTGGCGGGCTTCTCAAGCCATCAGTCATCTCCCGCCCTGATGAACTGGCTACGCCAGCAGCACGCCGCCGGAGCCACCCTGGGCGGGGTCTGCGTGGGCTCGATCCTGCTGGCCGAAAGCGGCCTGCTCGATGGCCGCAGCGCCACCACCCACTGGACCTCGGCCCAGGCCTTCGCCGAGCGTTATCCACAGGTGCGCCTGGAAGCGGAAAAACCCATCGTCGATGACGGCGACCTGATCACCAGCGCCGGGCTGATGGCCTGGGCAGAGCTTGGTCTGCGCCTGGTGAACCGCTTGCTGGGGCCGAGCATCGCCAGTGCCACGGCGCGTTTTCTGGTGATGGAGCACAGTGCCAGCGCGAGCCAGTGCGGCAGCAATTTCGCGCCGATCCTCAGCCATGGCGACGGGGCGATTCTCAAGCTCCAGCACTGGCTGCAGGCCAATGGCGCGGTGGATGTTTCGCTGCCGGTAATGGCTCAGCAGGCGGGGCTTGAGCCGCGCACCTTGCTGCGACGCTTCCGGGCGGCCACCGGCCTCAAGCCCACCCAGTACTGCCAGCATCTGCGGGTGGGCAAGGCCCGGGAACTGCTGGAGTTCACCAACGGCAGCATCGACCACATCGCCTGGACCGTGGGTTATCAGGACCCTGCCACCTTTCGCAGTCTGTTCCGGAAAATCACCGGGCTGGCGCCCAGCGAATACCGCAATCGCTTCGGTGCCACCTCAGCTGCTGCGGGCCGGTTGCCGTAACCCGGCTGCGGCCAGTCCAGTGGCCGGCCACTGTCCGGGCGCATCGATAGCGAAGACGCTTTGGGTCAGCGCGTGTGACCCATGGGGCAGTTGAAGCGAACTTGCCGGACGTTTGCTGATCAGTTCCTTACAGACCCTGCTGAAGGAGCCCTGCGTTGTGTTGAATTTCAAGACCGCGATCTTGCTCGGGGTGCTGCTCGTTCTGGGCAGCAGCGAGCTGAGCGCCGCTACCACCGCTACAACACCCCCGGCCCCGGCCAAGCCCGAACTGCTGGTGGAAGGCGGCCTGCTGGGCGCCATCAGTTCGAGCATCGACGATGTCCAGGACAAGCTCGACCTCAATGAAAACCTGATCGACGCCTGGCGCCTGCGGGCCGACCGCGCGGCGGACGAAGTGGGGCGCCTGGTGAACCAGCCCTCGGACCGTTCGGGCTGGAGCGTGGCCGGGGATTTCCTCACCTTGTCCGGCACCTGGCTGGGCAGCTTCGCCCTGCTCACGGTGCTGGGTGGGCTGCTGGTACGGCGGCTGAGCCAGCGGCCCTGGCTGCAAGCCCGGCCCCGAGGCCAGGGCCTGTTGGAATACCTGCTGCCTTACACCTTGCCGGCCTTGGTCTGCCTGCCGTTGACGCTTTACGCCAGCCATTCCCTGAACGGTTCGGTAGGGCGGGCGCTGGCCCTGTGCCTGGCCTACGCCACCAGCAGCGGCATCGTCTCGACCTCGGTGCTGTTATGCCTGATCGTGATGTTCAACGTCGGGCACAAGCGGCCCGCGGTGCGGATCATCCGTGGCTACTGCCCGAAACCGCTGTTTCTGATCGGTTTCCTTGCGGCCCTCAGCGATGCCCTGACCAGCCCGCAGATCGCCCGCCAGCTGGGGGGCAATATCACCAGCAGCGTGGCGGTGTTCACCGGCCTGCTGGCCTCGCTGATCTTCGCGGTGCTGGTGATCCGCCTGCGCCGGCCGGTGGCGCACCTGATCCGCAACCGCTCCCTGGTCCAGCGTCTGAAACAGCCGGCGTTGCAGGAGTCGCTGCGGATCTTTTCCGGGCTCTGGTACTGGCCGATCCTGCTGATGGTGCTGGTC
Source organism: Pseudomonas sp. MWU349 (assembly GCF_017947325.1). Classification (NCBI taxonomy): domain Bacteria; kingdom Pseudomonadati; phylum Pseudomonadota; class Gammaproteobacteria; order Pseudomonadales; family Pseudomonadaceae; genus Pseudomonas; species Pseudomonas sp. MWU349. Next base: position 40,649 of record NZ_JAFEVP010000009.1, read on the forward strand.
TCGGCGGTGAGCCTGATCGGTGCCGGCGAAGACAGCCAGCAGGCCCTGCGCTGCGCCTTGCTGACCACCGTGCTGCTGATCGCCACAGTGTTCCTCAGCACCGTGCTGCAGCACCTGTTCAAGTCCCGTAGCGCCCAGACGATTCAACGCAGCAGCGCCTACAAGGAGCGTTTTCTGAGTCTGTTGCACGCCCTGCTGCGGATCGTCATGGCCATCGCCTTCATCGAGATCCTCGGGCGCATCTGGGGGATCTCGCTGTTCGAGTTCGCCCAGCGCAATACCGTGGGCCGGGCCATCAGCGACTCCCTGAGCAGCATCGGCCTGATCTTCCTGGTGACCTGGCTGCTGTGGGTGGTGCTCGACACGGCGATCCAGGAGGCCCTCAAGCCACCGGCCAACAAGCGTTCGGCGCGTCAGCCCAGTACCCGGGTCAAGACCATCCTGCCGCTGCTGCGCAATGCGATCAAAATCATCCTGGTGGTGATCTGCGCGATCACCACCATGGCCAACCTGGGGATCAACGTCGCGCCGCTGCTGGCCGGTGCCGGGGTAGTGGGCCTGGCCATCGGCTTCGGTTCCCAGCAACTGGTGCAGGACGTGATCACCGGCCTGTTCATCATCATCGAAGACACCCTGTCCATTGGTGACTGGGTGGTGCTCGACTCCGGCCATGCCGGCACCGTCGAGGGCCTGACCATCCGCACCCTGCGCCTGCGCGACGGCAAGGGTTTCGTGCACTCGGTGCCGTTCGGCCAGATCAAGGCGGTCACCAACCAGTCGCGGCAGTTCGCCTATGCCTTCTTCTCGGTGCAGTTCACCTACGACACCGATGTCGACAAGGCCATCGAACTGATTCGCGAAGCCGGGCGCTCCATCAGCGAGGACAGCTTCCTGCGCTACAACCTGCAAGGCGGCCTGGACGTGTTCGGGGTGGACAAGATGGACCTCAATGGCGTGGTGCTGACGGCCCAGTTCCGCACGGTGTCCGGCGGCCAGTACGCGGTGAGCCGGGCCTTCAACCAGCGCTTGAAAAAGCTTGTGGATAACTGCCCCTGGGTGCACTTCGCCCAGACTTACCCACAACCGGTGGTGTTGCCGGCGCGGCGGGTTCCTGAAGACGAACCGGAACAGGACGACTCGGCGCTGCTGCTCCCCGAATCCCCCCGCCCGCAATGAGTGTGCAACGACGGCCAGCGTAAGGGCCGGCGGATATGGCGCAGGGCTCACGGGCCCTTTCGCCGGCAAGCCGGCTCCTACGAGGGTGGGCGTGGATTGTCTGGAAGGGCGCCTGCTGCCTGTTTAGGAGCTGGCTTGCCAGCGAAGAGGCCGCTGGATATGGCGCAGGGCTCACGGGCCCTTTCGCCGGCAAGCCGACTCCTATGAGGGGGGGTGGATTGTCTGGAAGGGCACCTGCTGCCTGTGTAGGAGCTGGCTTGCCAGCGAAGAGGCCGCTGGATCTGGCGCAGGGCTTACGGGCCTTTTCGCCGGCAAGCCGGCTCCTACGGGGGGAGGTCAGTGCCGGATGAGCTTGTTGCGCAGGGCCTGGGCGGCCTGGGGGTCCAGCTCCAGCCACAGGTGCTGGGTGCCGCCGATGTCGGCAGCCGCCGGCAGGCCGTCGCGGAACACCAGGCGGTTGCCGCTCAGGGCCGGGACCTTGGGCCCGGGCAGCAGGGTCCCGGCAAGGTTCAGCGGGTCCACGCCGCACACCGCGATCAGGCTGCCGTCATGGGGCCGGCGGCGCACTTCGCGCAGCAGCGGGATGGCTTCCGGCAGGGCGAACTGCTCGCCGGCCAGGCCGCTGACGAAGCGCCCGCCGCGAATGTCTCCGCGGGCTTCCAGGCGATGGAAGGTACGCAGCAGATCGCGCCAGCTGGGCAGCCAGTCGGCCTCGCGCTCCAGCAGGCGCCAGAACACCACGCCATAGCGGCGTAGCAGGGTCATGGCCACGTGCTCCAGGGTGGCGGCGCTATCCTCGCTGGCGGCGCGGCGCAACAAGGCCCAACGCCCCGCGTCGTCCATTCCTCCGACGAAGGCGCCGCGACCCCGTCGGCTGCTGCGGTTCTGGCGCTTGCTGGCCGGGGTGATCAGGGCCCGCAGCCCGGCGAAGCTGTCGGCATTCACCCATCCGGCGCCCACCAGTTCCTGCAGCACGGTTTCCAGTTCGCTGCGCAGCAGGTGGGCTTCCTGCAGCAGTTCATCGAAAAACAGTGCGCCCAGCTGGCTCAGTACGGCGTGAACCTTCTGCGCCTTGGGTGACAAGTCACTGCTGTCGATGGGGCAGGTCAGGGCGTTCCAGAGCGCCACGCGGGCCCGGGGCAGCAACACGATGGGGGTGCTGCGCAGGGCGCTGCCGGCGATCTTGCCGCTGCTGTTGATCCGGCTCCAGACCACCTTGCCGCTGCGGCACAGGTCATCCAGCCAAGTGGCGGAGTAATCCTTCAGGCGCGCCGGCAGCAGGTCGCTGTCCCAGGCCGAGGCCGCTGCGGGGTAGCCTTCGAATTGCGCGACCACCTCGGCCAGCATGGCGCTGCCCTGGCCCTGGGTACCCGGCGACAGGTGCTGCCAGTCGAACAGAAAGCGCATGAAATCCTGCAAGGCCACCGGTTCGATTTCCCGGCGCAGGCGCTTCACCGTATAGCGGTGGATCCGCGCCAGCAGGTGACGTTCGCACCATTGTTCTTCATCGCCGCCGGGGCTGAAGCGCCCCCGCAGCACATAACCTTCGCTCTCCAGCTGGATCAGCGCCTGGTGGATGCTGGAAGCGGGCAGGCCCAGGGGCGCGGCGATCTGCGCCAGGGTCAGGGGGGCGAAGCCGCTGAGGCGGGCGCGAATCAGCTCCACCAGGGCCGGCTGTTCCTCCCAGGCCTGGTCGAAACCGGGCACCGGTTGTAGCGCGGGGTGCAAGGCGGCCTGAGGGTACAGCGCCCGCAGACAGCAGATGCGCTCCAGGGCCAGCCACAAGCCGCCGCCCGGGCCGGCCTGCAAGCGGCAGGCGCGGCCCTGGCTGGAAAGGGCTTGCAGCCACTCGGGCCAGTGGAGGTTGGCTTGGGCCTCGGCTTCGCTGATACAGGCCAGGCTCATCAGCGCTTCGTGCATTTCATCGGCACTGGCCGGGGCTGGCCAGGCTTCGGCGGCCACCGCGGCAATCGCTTCGGCATCCAGGGCGCCCAGGTCGTCGGTGGCTTGCGGGTCGCTCCAGCGTCGGGCCAGCACCGCCTGGGTACGGCGTTCCTCCAGGGGCGCGTCATCGAGAAAGGTGTAGGGCTTGGCGCTGAGGATTTCCGCCGCCAGGGGCGAGGGCGCCGGCAGTTCGCGGCTGAGCAGGCGCACCTGGCCCTGTTCCATGCGCCGCAGCAGGTTCAACCAGCCTTCGCTGTCCATGGCTTCGTGCAGGCAGTCGTCGAGGGTCTGCTCCACCAGTGGATGGTCGGGAATCTCGCGCTCGCCGGCCAGGTTTTCCAGGCAGGCGATCTGGTCGGGAAACACGCTGGCGATCAGGTCTTCGCTTTTCATGCGCTGGATCTGCGGCGGCACTTTGCGCCCGCCGCTGTAGCGCGGCAGGGCCAGGGCCACCCCCGCGTTCCAGCGCCAGCGTACGCCGAACAGCGGTGCGTCCAGCAGCGCCTGGACCAGGATGTGTTCGGCGCTGTTGCTGTGCAGGTAACGCCAGACCTCGTCCAGGGCGAAGCTGTGGCTGGTGGACAGGGAAAGGACGATCGCGTCCTCGCTGGCGGCGGCCTGCAGTTCGAAATTGAAGGTGCGGCAGAAACGCTTGCGCAGGGCCAGGCCCCAGGCGCGGTTGATGCGGCTGCCGAAGGGGCTGTGGATCACCAGTTGGGTGCCGCCGGACTCGTCGAAGAAGCGCTCCATGATCAGCGTGTCCTGGGACGGCAGGGCGCCCAGGGCCAGGCGCGCCGGTGCCAGGTAATCCACCAGTTGCTCGGCGCTGGCCAGGTTCAGTCCCAGTTCGTGGTGCAACCAGTGGATGGCCGCTTGCAACTGGCCGGGCGTGGCGCCGAGCAATTCGTCGAGCTGGGCCAGCAGGCGCGCCACGGCACTGGAGAGTTCGGCGCTGCGCCCGGGGGCTTCGCCGAGCCAGAAGGGAATGTTCGGCGGCTGGCCCTGGGCATCCTCGACCCGCACCTTGCCGGTTTCCACCCGCAGGATGCGGTAGGAGGTGTTGCCCAGCTGGAACACGTCGCCGGCGATGCTTTCCACGGCGAAGTCTTCGTTGACGCTGCCAATGTTCAGCCCCTGGGGCTCTAGAAGCACGCTGTAGTCGGCGTTGTCGGGGATGGTCCCGCCGCTGGTCAGCGCGGTCAGTTGGGCGCCTCGACGGCCGCGCAGGGTGCGGGCCAGGGCGTCGCGGTGCAGGTAGGCGCTGCGCAGGCCCTGGCGTCCATTGAAGCCCTCGGCGAGCATCTGCAACAGCGCCTGGTAGTGGGCCTGATCCAGGTCGGCGTAGGGCGTGGCCTTGCGCAGCATGTCCAGCAGCGCGGCTTCCGACCACTCCTGGCAGCTGACTTCAGCGACGATCTGCTGGGCCAGCACATCCAGGGGGGCATGGGGTATCAGTAGCCTGTCCAGTTCGCCCCGGCGCACGCAGTCGAGCAGGGCGGCGCATTCGATCAGATCGTCGCGGGTCAGGGCGAACAACCGGCCCTTGGGCGTGCCGCCCACCTGGTGACCGGAGCGGCCGACCCGCTGCAGGAAGGCCGAGATCGAGCGCGGCGAGCCGATCTGGCACACCAGGTCGACATCACCGATATCGATCCCCAGCTCCAGGGAAGCGGTGGCGATCAGCACTTGCAGGTCGCCGGCCTTGAGCCGCTGCTCGGCTTCCAGGCGCTGCTCCTTGGCCAGGCTGCCGTGGTGCGCGGCCACCGCCTGCTTGCCCAGGCGCTCGCTGAGGTGGCGGGCCAGGCGTTCGGCCAGGCGCCGGGTGTTGACGAATATCAGCGTGGTGCGGTGTTCCCGGGCCAGGTTGGCGAGGCGTTCGTACACCAGCTCCCAGACGTCATTGGCCATGACCGCCGACAGCGGCACCGGCGGCACTTCGATGTCCAGGTCCCGGGGCCGGGCGTGGCCGATATCGACGATTTCGCAGGGGCGGCCGTGGCCCACCAGAAAGCGCGACACGGCTTCGATGGGCTTCTGCGTGGCGGACAGACCGATGCGCAGCAAGGGTTCGGCGCACAAAGCCTGCAGGCGTTCCAGGCTCAAGGCCAGGTGGCTGCCGCGCTTGCTGCCGGCCAGGGCGTGGATTTCGTCGACGATCACGCTGCGGGTGCTAGCCAGCATCCTGCGCCCGGAATCCGAACCCAGCAGCACGTAGAGGGATTCCGGGGTGGTGACGAGGATCTGCGGCGCGCTCTTGCGCATGGCGTTGCGGTCTTTCTGCGGGGTATCGCCGGTGCGCACCGCGGTGCTGATGGACAGTTCCGGCAAGCCCATGCGGCGCAATTGCTCGGTGATGCCTGCCAGTGGCTGCTGCAGGTTGATCTGAATGTCATTGCTCAAGGCCTTGAGTGGCGACACATACACCACCAGGGTGGCGTCCGGCAGCTGGCCACCGCCGGCCAGCCCCTGGCGCACCAGGTCATCGATCACCGCGAGAAAGGCGGTCAGGGTCTTGCCGGAGCCGGTGGGCGCGGCGATCAGGGTCGAACGGCGCTGGGCGATCAGCGGCCAGGCGCGGGCCTGGGCCGGGGTCACAGCGGCAAAGGTATGCTTGAACCAAGTGCTGACAGCGGGGTGGAAGCCGTCCAGCACCGGATTCACGGATTGGGCAAGGTTCATGGATGGATTTATGCGGCCGCTCCCGGCAACTTGCAAGCACCGTTGATTCCATGGGGCCTCGACACTTTCTGAGTGACGCTTGCGCCACAAACCCGCAAAATGCAACGATTCCGGCAATTATCGGCGGCCAGCCCCGAGGGGCTGGCCGACTCCAACCATCGTTCTGAACAGACTGGGCCTGCTGACTCTATGCGAATGCGCCTTATGTTACTGGGCGGCGGAAATGCCCTTGGGCAGGCGCTGATTCGCCTGGGTGCGGAGGAAGACATCGGTTTCCTCGCCCCCCGTCCGCCGCAAGACGGCTGGGATGCCGCGAGCCTTACGCAACTGCTCGACGACACCCGCCCGGATGCCTTGATCAACCTGGCTTACTACTTCGACTGGTTTCAGGCGGAGAGTGTGAGCGAGGGGCGCTTGAGCGGCCAGGAGCGGGCGGTCGAGCGCCTGGCAGAGCTGTGCCGGCATCACAACATCATTCTCCTGCAACCTTCGAGCTACCGGGTGTTCGACGGCTCCCGGGCGACTGCCTACAGCGAAAAGGACGAGCCGGTGCCCCTGGGCCTGCGCGGCCAGGCCCTGTGGCGGATCGAGCAAAGCGTTCGTGCCACCTGCCCGCAGCACGTGCTGCTGCGTTTCGGCTGGCTGCTGGATGACAGCCCGGACGGCATTCTCGGGCGTTTCCTGGCCCGGGCCGAATCCCCGGACGAACTGTTGATGGCCGACGACCGGCGGGGTAATCCGACCCCGGTGGACGATGCCGCGCGGGTGATCATCTCGGTGCTCAAGCAGCTCGATTGCGCCGCGCCGCTTTGGGGCACTTACCACTACGCCGGCCAGGAAGCGACCACGCCCCTGGCCCTGGGGCAGGCGGTGCTGACCGAAGCCCGGCAATTGCACCCGCTGGCCATCGAGGCGCCCACCGCCCAGGCCCATGCCGCCAGCGCCGATGCCGCCGAAGAACCGCAGCACGCAGTACTGGCCTGCAAGAAAATCCTTCATACCTTCGGGATCAAGCCGCGCGCCTGGCGTGCCGCGCTCCCGGCTTTACTGGATAGGTTTTATCGTCATGGCTGAAGGCCTCGTATTGATCACCGGCGGTGCCGGTTTCATTGGCTCGCACCTGGCCGATGCCCTGCTCGCCAAGGGCTACGCGGTGCGGGTGCTGGACGACTTGTCCACCGGCAAACCGAGCAACCTGCCGTTGGCTGATCCGCGGGTCGAACTGATCGAGGGCAATGTGGCCGATGCGTCGCTGGTCAGCCAGGCCATGCAAGGCTGCTGCGCTGTGGCGCACCTGGCAGCGGTGGCTTCGGTGCAGGCCTCGGTGGACGACCCGGTACAGACCCACCAGAGCAATTTCATCGGCACCCTGAATGTCTGCGAGGCCATGCGTGAGCACGGCGTCAAGCGAGTGCTGTTCGCTTCCAGCGCCGCGGTCTATGGCAACAACGGTGAAGGCCAGTCCATCGACGAGGACACGGCCAAGGCCCCGCTGACCCCTTATGCCTCGGACAAACTGGCCAGCGAGTATTACCTGGATTTCTACCGGCGCCAGCACGGGCTGGAACCGGCGATCTTCCGCTTCTTCAACATCTTCGGTCCGCGCCAGGATCCGTCTTCGCCCTATTCCGGGGTGATCAGCATCTTCAGCGAACGGGCCCAGCAAGGCTTGCCGATCACCGTGTTCGGCGATGGCGAGCAGACCCGGGATTTCGTCTACGTCGGCGATCTGGTGCAGGTGCTGGTGCAGGCCATCGAGGCACCGCAGTTGGAAGTGGGGGCGGTCAACGTTGGCTTGAACCAGGCCACGACCCTCAAGCAGATGCTCGCGGCCCTGGCCGAGGTGGTGGGTGCCTTGCCACCCATCAGCTATGGCCCGGCCCGGGCGGGCGATATCCGTCATTCGCGGGCTGCCAACCAGCGCTTGCTGCAGCGCTTCAAGTTCCCCGAGCCGACCCCGATGAGCGTCGGCCTCGCCCGCCTGATGGGGCGCTGAGGGAAAACACGCACATGAAAAAGGCGCCTCGCAAGGCGCCTTTTTTATTGCTGGCGGGTTTAGAACTTGTAACCCAGGCCCACCATGTAGACCCATGGGTCGACGTCCACATTGACCTTGGCACGAGTGCCGGCGGCCAGGGCGTTGTTGTCCACGTAGGCGCGGGTATCGATGTCGATGTAGCGTGCCTGGGCGTTGATCATGATGTTGTCGGTCAGCATGTAGTCGGCACCGATCTGCCAGGCCAGGCCCCAGGAGTTCTTGGCGCGGAAGTTGTCGAAACCTTCGGACTGGGCGCGGCTGCCGACGTGCTCGTCGTAGATCCAGGTGTAGTTGATACCGGCACCGACGTAGGGTTGGAACACCGACTTGTGGTCCAGTGGGTAGTACACCACGCTCAGGGTCGGTGGCAGGTGCTTGAGAGTACCGAGCTTGCCGTTGGCCGGAGCCAGGGACGTATTGCGGATCTTCACGTCGTGTTCGAACGGGGTGGCGGCCAGCAACTCGATACCGATGTTGTTGGTCAGCATGTAGGCGAAGTTCAAGCCCAACTGAGTGTCGCTGTCCATGGTCGCCTTGCCGCCCAGGTTGGCGCCAGCCAGTGGGCCGCTGTCGACCTTGACGTCGGAGCTGTTGGCTTTGGGTTTGACGGTAATCGCACCAGCACGAACGATGATGTCACCGGCTTCGTGGGCGTTGGCAATCGGGGCGGCGAGTGCGAGCGCGATCAGGGAGGCGCTAAGCAGAGACTTGTGCATGGGAGCTCCAAAGGACGATTCAAATTGGCTATGTCCAATGGTAAGGATCGTCAAGTTGACCACCTTGACTCAGCTCAATGAAATGGCAAACCCCGGTTGGCGGGGTGAACTATTCTTTTGCCCCGCACTCTTTTGACGTTCCCCGGGCGTCGCTCGCGCGCACTCTTTTACTCCGGCAACTCGTAGACGTAGATCTTCTGCGCCGCCATCTGGTAGCCGGCATCCGCCAGCTCGCTGGTGGAGGGTTTGACCTGCATGTCGCCTTCGATCCAGTACGGTTGGTACAGCTCATCGAGCTTCACCCCGACTTCGCTGGTGACGTGGACGATCTGGTTCGACGGCGGTGGCGGTACGTGGATGCAGGCGCCGAAGTAGGGCACCAGCAGGAAGTCGGTGGTGCGCCCTTCCTCGTTCACTTCCAGGGGCACGATGTAGCCGGGCAGGCGTACCGATTGACCATCGAGGCTCTTCACCACCGGTGCATTGGGCAGGTCCTGCTTGGCGGCCGGGGCCGATTCGGCGGCCAGCGCATCGCTCATCTGCGACAGGTCGTGCAGCGGCTTCATGTTCGGCACTTCCGGCGGCGCGTCCGGCGGGATCATTTCCGACCAGGTCAGGTCCTTCGGAGCGCCCGCCGCCCACAGCGGCGAGCTGAACAGCAGCGACAGGGCAAGCACAGAGCGCAGCAAGCGTTGGGTCTTCATAAACCAGGGCTCATAAACGAATCGACAGGCCATCGGCCAGGGATTGCCGGTAGGCGCGCCAGGCCGGCACGCTGCCCATCAGCAGCGCGGCAATCAGAATACCGCCCAGCAGCGTCCACTCATACTGGCTGGGCCAGGACAGTGGCAGGTACAGGCCGTAATTGGACTGCACGTAGCCCTGGGCCAGGGCGATGCCCAGGTACAGCAGGCCGAGCCCGGCCAGCACCCCGAACAGCGCCAGGGCGAAGGCTTCGAAGATCAGCAGGGTCGCAATGTGCCAGGGGCGCGCGCCCACCGAGCGCAGGATGGCCATCTCCCGCCGGCGCTCATTGAGGCTGGTGAGGATCGCCGTGAGCATGCCGATCAGGCCGGTCAGGACCACGAACAGCGACACCACGAACAAGGCTTTCTCGGCGGTGCCCATCAGGCTCCAGAGCTCCTGCAGGGCCACGCCGGGCAGGATCGCCAGCATCGGCTCGCCGCGGAATTCGTTGATCTCCCGTTGCAGGGCGAAGGTCGAGATCTTGCTGTTGAGGCCCAGCATGAAGGCGGTGATGGCCTGGGGCGTCAGGTCCATGTTGCGCGCCTGGTCGGCGCTGATGCGCCCCTCGCCACGGGCCGGCACGCCGTTGTGCCAGTCGATATGAATCGCCTCCATGCCGCCCAGGCTGATGTGCAGGGTGCGGTCCACCGGAGTGCCGGTGCGCTTGAGGATGCCGACCACGGTGAAGGGCTTGTCGTCGTGCTTGACCAGGCTGATGGCCGCCACGCCGTGGGCCAGTACCAGCTTGTCCCCCAGCTTGTAGTGCAAGGCTTCGGCGACTTCGGCCCCCAGCACCACCTCGAAGGGGTCGCTGGCGAAGGCCCGGCCCACCGCCAGTTGCAGGTTCTGCTGGTGACCGTACTGGTAGTGCTGGAAGTAGGCGTCAGTGGTGCCCATCACCCGGTAGCCGCGGTGGGAGTCGCCCAGGGAAATCGGGATCGCCCACTTCACCTTCGGGTTGCTGGCGAAATGCTCGAAGCTGTCCCAGCGAATGTTGTTGGTGGCGTTGCCGATGCGGAATACCGAGTACAGCAGCAGGTTCACCGAACCGGAGCGGGCGCCGACGATCAGGTCGGTGCCACTGATGGTGCTGGCGAAGCTGGCCCGGGTTTCGGTGCGCACCCGCTCCACCGCCAGCAGCAGGCAGACCGAGAGGGCAATGGCGAAGGCGGTGAGGATTGCGGTAAAGCGACGGTTAGCCAGGCTGGCCATGGCTAGACGGAACAGATACATCTCAGACCTCTGCGGGCTTGGCGGCGCGATTGAGTTCGGCCAGCGACAGGTTGCGATCGAACAGCGCTGCCAGGCTCTGGTCGTGGCTGACGAACAGCAGGCTGGCCCCGGCTTCGCGGCATTCGGCGAACAGCAACTGGAGGAAGGCTTCCCGGGCGTCGTGGTCCAGCGCCGAGGTCGGCTCGTCGGCAATCACCAGTTCCGGCTGGCCGATCAACGCCCGGGCTGCGGCGACCCGTTGCTGCTGGCCGATGGATAGCGAATCGGCGCGGCGACCGAGCAGTTCCGGATCCTTCAGCCCCAGGTGGGCCAGCAGGGTGGCTGCGGCCTGGTCGACGCTGCCGTGGCGCTGTGCGGCGCGGCCGGCCCGTAGCTTGGAGAAGTGGCAGGGCAGCTCGACGTTCTCGCGCACCGAGAGAAACGGCAGCAGGTTGAACTGCTGGAAGATGTAGCCGGTGTGATCGACGCGAAAGCGGTCGCGGGCGCCGGCCGAAAGCTCGGTCAGCTCCTGGCCCAGCAGGCGGATGCTGCCCTGGTTGGGTTTCTGCACGCCGCCCAGCAGGCCCAGCAGGGTGGTCTTGCCGCTGCCGCTGGGGCCCTTGAGGAACAGGGTTTCGCCGACTTCCAGGCGAAAGTCCGGGATGTCCAGTAATGGTGGATGACCGGGCCAGTTGAAGCCCAGGTTGGACAGTTCGATAAGTGCTTGGGTCATGTCGGGTCGATCATCGGATGAGTGTTGTAGCCGCCGAAGGCAGCGGCTACAGGGTTGGCGCTCAGAACTTCAGGGTGGCGGCCGTGGCGCTGGCTTCGACGCCCTGCTGGCCATTCGGCGAAATGAGTTGTACCTGAATTTTCTGGGTGGCGGGGAAGGTCTTGAAGATCTGCCCCAGATCGAGGCTCTTCAGGGCATCCGGCTTGGCGCAGGTGAACTGGTAGTGGGCGTGGATCTCGCTGTGCTCATGGTGATGCTCGTGGCCAGCGGCGTCCTTGGCATCTTCATCGTGGTCGTCGTCATCGTGATCATCGGCATCGGGCTTGTCGCCGAACAGCGGGCTCTCCAGCTCCTGCTTGGCCACCACGCACGCCGCTGCCTTGGGCAGGCTGAACAGCACCAGCGGCTGTTCCAGCTGGGTGCGGGCGGCAGCCACCTTGGCCTTGTCGGCATCGGTGCTCGGAGCATGTTCGAAGCCCACCAGGTTCATTGCCGGGCTTTCCAGTTCCAGTTCCAGGGTCTGGCCATCGAGCACTGCGTTCAAACGGCCGACTCCATGTTCGTGGGCGCCGAGGCTGCCATGTTCATGCTCGTGATCATGGGCTTGCGCGGCCTGGGAGGCGGCCAGCGGCAACAGGGCGAACGGCAGGGCGAGTAGCAGACGGCGCATAGCAAGTCTCCGGAGCGAAGATGAAATAAATGTTATGTGATCTTATAACAATCGGTCGCTGAGTTTGACCGTCCGCTTGGCGTTGCGCAAGACGCGTGGGAGCATGCTCGTCAGAAAAATTCAGGAGCACAGCAATGTTGCGGATTCGTGGAAGCATCGGCGACTGGCCGGTGGATTTGACCCTGGAACTGGACGAAGGCGACTGGGCGCAACTGGGGGCGCAGTTGCAGGCGGCCAAGCCCGAGAGCGTCGCGGTGGCGGCGAAGCCGGCCAGCCAGGACGATGCCTTGTGGCAGGCCACCAAGGAGTTGCTGCGCAAGGCCGGGCAGCTCAGTGGGCCGGAGTTGCTGGAGCAACTGGAAGGGCTGGCCGGCAGCGCGGCGGCGGGCAAGCGCTTGTTGGTGCGCTTGCGCCACTGCGCTGAGGTCAAGGTGGTGAGCGGCGCGGATACTCCGCTCTACAGCTGGGTGCAATGACCCTGTAGGAGCCAGCTTGCTGGCGAGCGCGTTCGACCTGTGAACGCTTTCGCTGGCAAGCCAGCTCCTACACAAGCCAGCTCCTGCGGCTCAGTACAGGGCGGCGAACAGCTTGCGGCGGTAGGCGGTCACCAGCGGGTGGTCGTTGCCCAACAGGTCGAAGACTTGCAGAAGGGTCTTGTGGGCGATGCCTTCGTTGTAGCTGCGGTTGCGCATGAACAGCTTGAGCAGGGCTTCGAGCGCCGCTTCATATTGCTGGCGCGCCAGTTGCTGGATCGCCAGTTGATACAGCGCTTCATCGTCCTGCGGGTCCTTGGCCAGGCGCGCCTTCAACTCGGCGGCATCCGGCAGGTCCGCGGCCTGCTTGAGGAAGGTGATCTGCGCCTTGGCCCCGGCCAGGGCCGCTTTGTGCTCATCGCTCTTGACCGCGTCGAGCACGGTCTGGGCTTCACCCAGCTCGCCACGCTCGGCCAGGCAGCGGGCATAGAGGATCAGCGCCTTGGCGTTGCTGTTGTCTTCGCCCAGCAGCACCTTGAGCAGGGCCTCGGCATCGCCGATACGGCCTTCGGCAAACAGGGCTTCGGCCTGTTCCAGCGGGTCGGCGGCCGGCGGTGGCGGCATCTGCACATGGGGTTCGAGCATGGCCCGCACCGCGGACTCCGGTTGCGCACCGGCAAAGCCGTCTACTGGCTGGCCGTCCTTGAACAGCACTACGGTTGGCAGGCTGCGGATGCCGAAGCGGGCGACGATGTCCTGCTCGATATCGCAGTTGACCTTGGCCAGCAGCAGTTCGCCCTGATAGCTCTCAGCAATTTGCTGCAGCATCGGCATCAGCGCCTTGCAGGGCGCGCACCACTCGGCCCAGAAGTCCACCAGGACCGGCTTGTGAAAGGAGTTCTCGATCACCGACTGGTCGAAGTCAGCGGTGCGGGCGTCGAAGATGTAGGGCGTTTCCTGACTCATGGGGGATCTCGAATAAGCGGGAATGGAAGCACTATAAAGGCTGGCCGGGAGGCTGAAAATCGCTATCGCCGCTGTGCGTGATAGAGGCTCACGTTGCGAAATTCCCAGGGTTCGGCCAGGTCGGGCAGGGTGAGGGCATTGAGCATTTCCAGGCGCTGATAGAGCGGGTGCTGGAAGTCCCGTACGCGGGAGTCCGCCACCAGGGCCTGGCGGCCACGGCTGAGGAATTGGTCCAGTAGCGGTAGGTTGGCCCGGTCGTAGAGCACGTCTGCCACCAGGATCAGGTCGAAGCGGTCGGCCTCGGCGAAGAAATCCATGGAATAGCTCAGCTCGACGCCATTGAGTTGGGCATTCGCCCGGCAGGCGGCAATGGCCAGCGGGTCAAGGTCACAGGCCACCACTTCCCGGGCCCCGGCCTTTGCCGCGGCAATCGCCGCCACGCCGGAACCGGCACCGAAATCCAGCACCCGCTTGCCCGCGACCCAATGCGGCTGCTCGGCCAGGTAGCGCGCCAGGGCCAGGCCGCTGGCCCAGCAGAAGCTCCAGTAGGGCGGCTCGTGGAGGATGCGCCGGGTTTCTTCCGGGGTGAAGGCGCGGTCCATATTGTCGGCGTCGATCAGCCAGAGTTTCAGCGTGGTATCGGGCAGCTCGCAGGCTACCAGTCGCGCGTCACCCAGCAGTTCGCCGAGGGCAGCTTGCAGGTCGAGCGGGACATTCATGGGGCTTTGATAAATTGCAGTTGGCCCAGGGCCTGGCTGGTGGGCTGGTCGATGCGTTGTGCCGGCAGGTGCAGGATCAATTGGCCGGACTGGCTGGCGCGGCCGCGCAGTTCGACCCGGGCTCCGACCGGAAAGGCTTCGGCGGCAAAGCGCAGGCGGAACGGCAGGGCCTGGCTGGTGCCGCTCAGGTTGCTGCTGGCCAGCAGGCGTTGCGGACGGCCGCGCTCATCGATCACCAGCAGTGCCAGCTCGACGTCGGCGCCGGCCGGTACGCCCTCCAGGGTGCCGCTCAGCTCGCGCTGGTAGGCCGGCAAGGGGCCTTGATCGGCCGGTTCCTGATTTTTTTTCACCGCCTGCTGCTGTGACGTGGAGGGGGCCGCAGGTTTTTGCGCATCGCTGCTGCAAGCGACCAACAGGCTGACAAGACTGAGCAGAACGAGCGGTCTGAGCGGCATCTGAAGCTCCAACAAGGCGAATTTCCGTGTGCGAAACATAATAGTCGGTCTGTATACCGTAAAGGCTATGGCTTGTCTTGCCAGTGGGATGCGCTACCATGGCCCTCCCTTTTTTTGTTGCCTGCCACCATGCACTGTCCCTTCTGCGGTGCCAACGACACCAAGGTCATCGACTCGCGTCTGGTCGCCGAGGGCGAACAGGTGCGCCGCCGGCGTGAATGCCTGGCCTGTGGTGAACGTTTCACCACCTTCGAAACCGCCGAACTGGTGATGCCGCGCCTGATCAAGACTGACGGCAGCCGTCAGCCCTTCGACGAAGAAAAACTGCGCGCCGGCATGCAGCGCGCCCTGGAAAAACGCCCGGTGAGTGTCGAGCGTCTGGAGGCGGCGCTGGTGCACATCAAGCACAAACTGCGTGCCACCGGCGAGCGCGAGGTCAAGTCCCTGGTCGTGGGTGAGCTGGTGATGACCGAGCTGCAAAAACTCGATGAAGTCGCCTACATCCGCTTCGCCTCGGTCTATCGGCGTTTCCAGGACCTCAACGAATTCCGCGAAGAGATCGACCGTCTTGCCCGTGAGCCGGCCAAGCAATGAGCCAGCCTGCCGAGCAAGCGATCCTCGACGCCCACTACATGGCCCGTGCTCTGGAACTGGCACGCAAGGGGCGCTACTCGACCCATCCCAACCCGCGTGTCGGCTGCGTCATCGTGCGCGACGGCCAGGTGGTGGGCGAGGGCTGGCATGTGCGGGCCGGCGAGCCCCATGCCGAGGTGCATGCCCTGCGCGCGGCCGGTGAACTGGCCCGTGGCGCCACCGCCTATGTGACCCTCGAACCCTGCAGCCATCACGGGCGTACGCCGCCCTGCGCCGACGCCCTGGTGAATGCCGGCGTGGCACGGGTGGTCGCGGCCATGCAGGACCCCAACCCGGAAGTGGCCGGCCGTGGCTTGCAGCGCCTGGCCCAGGCCGGTGTCGACACCCATAGCGGTGTGCTGGAAGGCGAGGCGCGGGCGATCAATAAAGGCTTTCTGAAACGCATGGAGCACGGCTTGCCTTATGTGCGGGTCAAGCTGGCCATGAGCCTGGATGGCCGCACCGCCATGGCCAGTGGCGAGAGCCAGTGGATCACTGGCCCTGCGGCGCGCTCTGCGGTGCAGCGCCTGCGGGCCGAGTCCAGTGTGGTGCTGACCGGCGCAGACACGGTGCTGGCGGACGACGCGCGGCTGACCGTGCGCGCCGCCGAATTGGGCCTGGATGCCGAACAGACCGCCCTGGCCATGAGCCGGCCGCCGCTGCGGGTGTTGATCGACGGCCGCCTGCGGGTGCCTCTGGATGCGCCATTCTTCAAGGCCGGCCCAGCGTTGGTTGCCACTTGCGCAGCCGTGGAAGAGCAATACGCCAACGGCCCGGAATGCCTGATTGTTCCCGGCCCCGATGGCCAGGTGGATCTGCGTCGCCTGCTGTTGGAACTGGCGGCACGTGGGGTCAATGACGTGTTGGTGGAAGCCGGCCCGCGCCTGGCAGGGGCCTTTGCCCAGCAGGGCCTGGTGGACGAGTACCAGATATTCGTCGCCGGCAAGTTCCTCGGCTCCTCTGCGCGGCCCTTGCTGGACTGGCCGCTGGCGCAGATGGGCCAGGCGCCCTTGCTGAAGATCATCGAAATGCGTGCGGTGGGCGATGACTGGCGAGTCACTGCCATCCCGGCCCCGCCAGCGAGCGTATAATTCCCGACTTTCGCCTACCCGGCGGCCCTGTTCTCGAGGAGGACTCCATGTTCACCGGCATCATCGAATCCATCGGCAGCATTCGCGCATTGACCCCAAAAGGCGGAGATGTGCGGGTCTATGTAGAAACCGGCAAGCTTGATCTGGCCGACGTCAAACTGGGCGACAGCATCGCGGTGAACGGCGTCTGCCTGACCGCTGTTGAACTGCCTGGCGATGGTTTCTGGGCCGATGTCAGCCGTGAAACCCTGGACTGCACCGCCTTTCACCAGTTGAAGGCCGGCAGCCGGGTGAACCTGGAGAAAGCCCTGACCCCGACCACCCGCCTGGGCGGTCACCTGGTCAGTGGCCATGTCGACGGCGTCGGTGAAGTGGTGGCGCGGGAAGAAAATGCCCGGGCCATCCAGTTCCGCATCCGCGCACCGAAAGAACTGGCCAAGTACATCGCCCATAAAGGCTCGATCACCGTCGACGGCACCAGCCTGACGGTCAACGCGGTCAATGGCGCCGAGTTCGAGCTGACCATCGTTCCCCACACCCTGGCGGAAACCATCATGGCCGACTACCGGCCGGGTCGGCAGGTCAACCTTGAGGTGGACCTGCTGGCGCGCTACCTGGAGCGCCTGCTGCTGGGCGACAAGGCGGCCGAGGCCACGGGCGGCACCATTACCGAAAGTTTTCTGGCCGCTAACGGCTATCTCAAATCCTGACTCAAGGGGGTGCCGAGTGGCGCTCAACAGCATCGAAGAACTGGTTGAAGACATCCGCCAAGGCAAGATGGTCATCCTCATGGATGACGAAGACCGCGAGAACGAAGGCGACCTGATCATGGCCGCCGAGTGCTGCAAGGCCGAACACATCAACTTCATGGCCAAGCACGCCCGCGGCCTGATCTGCATGCCCATGAGCCGCGAGCGCTGCGAGCTGCTCAAGCTGCCGCTGATGGCGCCGCGCAATGGTTCGGGCTTTGGCACCAAGTTCACCGTCTCCATCGAGGCCACTGAAGGTGTGACCACCGGCATCTCCGCCGCTGACCGCGCCCGTACCGTGCAGGCCGCCGCTGCCAAGGACGCCAAGGCCGAAGACATCGTCAGCCCGGGCCACATCTTCCCGCTGATGGCCCAGCCCGGCGGCACCCTGGCCCGCGCTGGCCACACCGAGGCCGCCTGCGACCTGGCACGCATGGCCGGTTTCGAGCCTAGCGGGGTGATCTGCGAAGTGATGAACGACGACGGCACCATGTCCCGTCGCGCCGAACTGGAAGCCTTCGCCGCCGAGCACAACATCAAGATCGGCACCATTGCCGATCTGATCCACTATCGGATGATCCACGAACGTACCGTTCAGCGGATTGCCGAGCAGCCGCTGGATAGCGAACTGGGCCAGTTCAACCTGGTGACCTATCGTGACTCCGTGGAAGGCGACGTGCACATGGCCCTGACCCTGGGCGAGATCTGCGCTGAAGAGCCGACCCTGGTACGGGTGCATAACATGGATCCGCTGCGCGACCTGCTGATGGTCAAGCAACCGGGCCGCTGGAGCCTGCGGGCGGCCATGGCCACGGTGGCCGAGGCCGGCAGTGGCGTGGTGCTGTTGCTCGGGCACCCGCTGGATGGTGATGTGCTGCTGGCACATATCCGTGAAACCGCGGAGCACCAGCCGGCGAAGAAACCCACCACCTACAGCATCGTCGGTGCCGGTTCGCAGATCCTGCGCGACCTGGGCGTACGCAAAATGCGCCTGATGAGTGCGCCGATGAAGTTTAATGCGATATCCGGTTTCGACCTGGAAGTTGTAGAATACGTGCCCTCCGAATAAAAGCCGCCTGTTTCCGGCAGCCTATTCGCGGTTCAAATATCACTGAAGAGCGTGTACTAGACACGCTCTGGCTCTTTAAGAGATTTGTCGAATGACCCTGAAGACCATCGAAGGTACCTTCATCGCCCCTAAAGGCCGCTATGCCCTGGTGGTCGGCCGTTTCAACAGCTTCGTCGTCGAAAGCCTGGTCAGCGGCGCGGTTGACGCCCTGGTTCGCCACGGCGTGAGCGAAAGCGACATCACCATCATCCGTGCTCCTGGCGCCTTCGAAATTCCGTTGGTCGCGCAGAAAGTCGCACAGAAGGGTGAATATGCGGCGATCGTCGCCCTGGGCGCGGTCATTCGTGGCGGTACTCCGCACTTCGAATACGTGGCCGGCGAGTGCACCAAGGGCCTGGCCCAGGTGTCCATGGAGTTCGGCGTGCCAGTGGCCTTCGGCGTGCTGACCGTTGATTCGATCGAACAAGCCATCGAACGTTCCGGCACCAAGGCCGGCAACAAAGGTGCTGAAGCTGCCCTGTCCGCCCTGGAAATGGTCAGCCTGCTGGCGCAGTTGGAGGCCAAGTGATTAGCGACGAAAGCGATCGTTTCAACCCGCGCGATCCCAAGCCTGCCAACGCCGGCAAGCCATCCAAGAGCGCCAAGCGTCGCGAAGCCCGTCAACTCGCGACTCAGGCGCTGTACCAGTGGCACATGGCCAAGCATTCGCTGAACGAGATCGAAGCGCAGTTTCGGGTCGACAACGATTTCACTGACATCGACGGCGCCTACTTCCGCGAGATCCTGCACGGGGTCCCGGCCAACAAGAACGAGATCGACACCGCGCTCGTGCCTTGCCTGGACCTGGCCATCGATGAGCTGGACCCGGTTGAACTGGCGGTTCTGCGCCTGTCCACCTGGGAACTGCTCAAGCGCGTCGATGTGCCATACCGCGTTGTGATCAACGAAGGTATCGAACTGGCCAAAGTCTTCGGTTCCACCGATGGCCACAAGTTCGTCAACGGCGTTCTCGACAAGCTGGCACCACGCCTGCGCGAAGCTGAAGTGAAGGCGTTCAAGCGCTGAATCGCGCTTGCGGCTGCCATGGGCGAGTTTGAGCTGATCCGTAACTTCTTCGCTGCCGCGCCTTGTGCGCAGGGCGGCGAGGGTGTTGCCCTGGGGATCGGCGACGACTGCGCCTTGCTGGCAGTTGCCCCTGGCGAGCAGTTGGCGATTTCCACCGACACCCTGGTGGCCGGTGTGCATTTCGCCGATCCCTGCGAGCCCTTTCTTCTTGGCCAACGCTCCCTGGCGGTGGCTGTCAGCGACCTGGCCGCCATGGGCGCCACGCCACTGGCCTTTACCCTTGCCCTGACCCTGCCGACGGTAAGCACCGATTGGCTGCAGGCCTATGCCCAGGGCTTGAACGCCATGGCGCAGAACTGCGGGGTGCGTCTGATCGGTGGCGATACCACCCGCGGCCCCTTGACCCTGACCCTGACGGTATTCGGCCGGGTACCTGCCGGCCTGGCCCTGACCCGCAGCGGTGCTCGGGTAGGCGATCTGCTATGCGTCGGCGGTGACCTGGGCAACGCCGCCGGCGCCTTGCCGCTGGTCCTGGGCCAGCGCAGCACCGAGCCGGCGCTGGCTGAGCCACTGCTGGCCCATTACTGGTCGCCGCAACCGCAACTGGCCCTTGGCCAGGCGCTGCGGGGCAAGGCCACGGCGGCGCTGGACATCTCCGATGGCTTGCTGGCCGATTGCGGCCATATCGCCACGGCCTCGGCGGTTGGTTTGCAGGTCGAGGTTCAGAAACTGCCGCTGTCGCCGGCGCTGCTGGGCTTTCTCGGCCAGCAGGGTGCTCGCGCCGCGGCCCTGAGTGGCGGTGACGACTACGTCCTGGCCTTCACCCTGCCACCGGCCGAACTGGCGCCGCTACTGACGGCCGGCTGGCCAGTGCGGGTGGTCGGGCGAGTGGTAGCCGGGCAGGGAGTGACGCTGCTGGACGCCGATGGGCAGGACATCACCCCCGGCACCCGGGGTTATCAACACTTTCCGGAGACACAGTGACAGATCATCCCAAACAGGTCCCGGCGGAGTTCGTACCGCCGTCGGTGTGGCGCAACCCCTGGCATTTCCTGGCCTTCGGCTTTGGTTCCGGCACCTTGCCCAAGGCCCCGGGCACCTGGGGTTCGCTGGTTGCGCTACCCTTTATCCCGCTGTGGCAGATGTTGCCGGACTGGGGCTACTGGCTGATGCTCGGCATCACCATGCTGTTCGGCTTCTGGCTGTGCGGCAAGGTGGCCGACGATCTGCGGGTGCATGACCACGAAGGCATCGTCTGGGATGAAATGGTCGGCATGTGGATCACCCTGTGGCTGGTGCCCGAAGGCTGGTACTGGCTGCTGGCAGGTTTCCTGATGTTCCGCTTCTTCGACATTCTCAAGCCCTGGCCGATTCGCTGGATCGACCGGCATGTGCATGGCGGCGTTGGCATCATGCTCGACGACATCCTCGCCGGGGTGTTCGCCTGGCTGGCGATGCAAGGGCTGGTGTGGTGCTTCAGCTGAGGAAATAGGCATGGGTGTGTGCCGCGCGCTGCTGGTATTACTGGTTGCCTTGAGCTGTTGTTGCGTCCGGGCCGCGGAGCCGCAGGCGCAGCCCAGGCACATTCGCATCGCCAGCGAGGTCTGGAGCGATTACACCGAAGCCAACGGCGAGGGGCTGGGCTGGGACATTCTGCGGGAAGTCTTCGAGCCGCTGGGTGTGACCATCGAACGTTGCAGCGTGCCTTATACCCGTTCGGTCGGGCTGGTACAGCGCGGTGAAGTGGACGCCCACATGGGGGCCTACCGCGATGAGTCGCCGGGTGTGCTTTACCCTCACTGGAACTACGACACCGATCACATCTACGCCCTGGGGCTGGCCAGCAACCCCGAGTTGAGCCTGGCGACTATCGCCAGTTATCGACTGGTCTGGGTGCGCGGCTACAAGTACCAGGATTACCTGCCCAATGTCCGCCGTTACAACGAGATCCGCCGGCGCATCGGCATCCTGCCGATGCTGCTGTACAGCCGTGCCGACTATTACATCGATGCCCAGACCGAGATCGACTACGTGCTGGGGCAGGCCTCCGATCCGAGCCAGTTCAAGCGTACCCACCTGACCGAGCTGCCGCTTTACCTGGGGTTCGCCAGCAACCCGCGCGGGCGGGAAATGCGCGAACTGTACGACCAGCGCATGGCGCAACTGGTGAGCACCGGGCGTTTGCGGCCGATTTTCGAGCGCTGGAAACAGCCTTATCCCTTTGACGGGAGCCCCTAGCCGGCGGTGCGTTGATCAAACTTATCGATCTTTATCTCCGATAATTCAGCCTAAGCGTCCAGTGGAGGCTGCTGTTACAATGCCGCCTCTGCGAATCTCCAGTCCTCATACAGATCAGGAGCACAACAGTGCCCGTCGTTTTTGTTGCTGCTTGCAAGCTGCCTACGCCTTTTGCGCAATTCACCATGCATGGTTTTCTCGATGAAGCTACCGGCCGCGAGCATGTGGTGCTCAGCCTGGGCGATATCGCCGACGGCGCGCCGGTTCTCGGCCGCTTGCACTCCGAGTGCCTGACCGGCGATGCGTTGTTCAGCCAGCGTTGCGACTGCGGCTCGCAACTGGAAGCCGCCCTGCAGGCCATTGCCCGCGAAGGTCGTGGGGTGTTGCTGTACTTGCGCCAGGAAGGCCGGGGTATCGGCCTCTTGAACAAGATCCGCGCCTATGAACTGCAGGACGGCGGGGCCGACACCGTGGAAGCCAACGAACGCCTGGGCTTTGCCGCCGACCAGCGCGACTACGCCATGTGCCTGCCGATGCTGGAGCACCTGGGGGTCAAGTCCCTGCGCCTGATGACCAACAACCCGCGCAAGGTCAAGGCCTTGACCGAGATGGGGATTCAGGTCGCCGAGCGCGTACCGCTGCACACCGGCCACAACCCGCACAACAAACTCTACCTGGCGACCAAGGCCAGCAAGCTCGACCACATGATGGGCAACGAGCACCAGGGCGAGGTTGACCGCGCGTGACCCGGGGCCAAGTCAAGCGGCGCCTGACCGTCAGTTGGTGGCAATACCTGGCCCTGGGCCTGTTGCCGTTGTTCGTGATCAACGCGCTGTTCGGCCAGGGCGAGCCCATCCTGCCGGTGCTGGCGATGCCGTTCTTCATTGCCGGGGTGGCATCGATGTTCGTCAGCCTGCGCTTCTTCGGCGGCTACAAGCACGCCCTGATCGCCACCCAGAAAGCCCTGGACACTCCCGAGGAACCGGCGGCCTGGATCAACCTTGCGGCCAGCCGGCGGGTGGCGTTCCTGGCGGCGTCGCTGCCGGCCTGGATCGGCACCCTGGCGGTGTTCGTCGGCCTGGAAGCGGTGCCGCTGATGCTTCTGGCGGTGTCCACGGCGGTGCTGTTCTACCTCTATCGCATTCCGCGTCAACTGGGCTGATGCTGCGCTGGCTGGCGGTCCTGTGCCTGCTGGCCAGTGCTCCGGCGATGGCGGCGCAGCGGGTGGTGAGTCTTGCGCCATCGCTCTCGGAAATCGTTGTAGAGCTAGGCGCCGCCGAGCTGCTGGTGGGCGTGCTGGATGCCGGTGAACGGCCCGCGCCGCTCAAGGACCTGCCTTCGGTGGGGCGCTACGGCCAGCTGGATATCGAGCGCCTGCTGAGCCTCAAACCTGATTTGCTGTTGCTCTGGCCGGGCAGTGTCGGCCCGGCCCAGCGCGATCAGCTGGCGCGTCTGGGGATTCCCACCCTGGTTGCCGAACCCCATGACTTCCCGCAACTGACCGCGCAGATTGCCGAGATCGGCGAGCGCCTGGGTCGCCCGGCTGCCGGCCGCGAGCTGGCCGCCGAGTTGAACGGGCAACTGGCTGCATTGCGCGTCCGCTATCACCGCGAACCGCCGTTGCCGGTGTTCTATCAGGTCTGGGACCAGCCGCTGTACACCGTGGGCGGTGGGCAGATCATCAGCGACGCCTTGAGCGTCTGCGGCGCGCGCAACGTGTTTGCCGACCAGCACCTGCCGGCGCCCCAGGTCAGTATCGAATCGGTGTTGCAGCGCAATCCGCAGGCGATCCTGGCCACCGCCCAGGGGCAGTTGGATGCCTGGAAGGCCTGGCCGCAGATCGCGGCGGTGCAGCAGGGGCGGTTGCTGCTGGTAAGGGACAAGGGCTTGGAGCGGCCCAGCGGGCAGATGATTGCCGCGACGGCCAGGCTCTGTGCCTTGATCGCACCTGAGCGCTGAGCCCCTTCGCCGGCAGACCTTGCCCTAGGGGGCCTGTAGGAGCCGGCTTGCCGGCGAAGGCGGCGGACCTTACAGCTCAGGTGTCCAGGTCACGCCGAACATCCAGGTACGGCCTTCGCTGCGGTAGCCATAGTCGTTGCCGTTGTACTCGTAGAGCGTGCGGCTATAGGACTTGTCGAAGATGTTGTCGAGTTTCAGGTCCAGCTTCACTTCCTGATTGATCGCCCAACTGCTTCGCAGTCCGAGCAGGCCGTAGCCGCCAATCGGAACCTGCTTTTTCGTGCTCAAGTCCTCACGGCTCTTGCTCACCAGTTGCCAACTGGCACCTAGCGCCAATTGGTCGAACTGCCGGTCTAGATCCAGATTCAAGGTGCGGCGGGCACGGCGCGGCAGTTGATGGCCATCCTTGCGATTGCGCGGATCAATGATCGCGGTGCCGATGCTGGTCTGCCAGCCGAACAGTTCCTGTTTCAGGGCCGCTTCGAAACCGTTGATTCTCGCTGCGCCAACGTTTTCCGGGCGTTGGGCTATGCGGTCATAAATGATTGCGTCCTTGATATCGGTGCGGAAGAGCGAGGTCTCCAGGCGAGTGCTTTGCGTCAGTTGGTTACGCCACTGCAATTCATAGCTCTTGGAGTGTTCCGGCTTGAGGTCGGGGTTGCTGAAGCCGGGGTAATACAGGTCGCTGAAGTTGGGCGCTCGGAAACCTTCGCTATAGGAGAGCAGCAAGTCATTGTCCGGGTTGAGCGGCAGGGTAAAGGTGCCGCTCCAGGTGTTCTGGCTGCCATATTGCTGGTTCTGGTCGCGGCGCAGACCCAGCTCGGTGGAGAAACTGTCACCGCGAAAGCGGTGCTGAATGAAGGCCGCCCGGCTCCAGCGGCTGTCTTCGGCAAATCGCGCCGGGCTGGTATTGAGCCGGTCTTCGTACCAGTCAGCGCCGAGGATCAGGCTGTTGTGCTCGTCTAGGCGCAGATCGTTCTGCCAGTTCAGCGAGTCCCGGTAGGTATTGAATACGTTTCGTTCGTCACTGAGTTTGTCGCGCTTGAGGTCGCGGTTCTCGCTATGCCCCAGCTCTACTCGCGACGTCCAGTAATCATTGATGTGCGCATCGAGATAGCTGCTGACGCTGCTGACACTGAAATCGGTGTAAGGATCCTGGGCGAAGATGTCGTAGCTTGAGTCGTAGCGCCCGAAGGGGTTGTCATAGCGCGTGCGACCACGGTTATCCAGCAGGTTGAGGCCTACCTCCAGGTCATCGTTCAGCGCATGGCTGAGGGTGAAGCTCAACGACTTGTTGCGGTAACCATCATGGTCGGCATCGCTGGGGAACGATTCGTGGGTCCAGTCGATCCCGGCGGTTTCATCCAGGTTGGCGCCGAGGCTGAAGCGGGTCTGGGCGTCGCCACCGGAAAGGCCCAGGCTGCGCTCCCAGGTCTGGTTGCTACCAGCGGCGACACGCATGCGCCCATGCAGCCCCGAGTCGGCGCCGCGCCGGGTGAAGATCTGGATCACCCCGCCAATGGCGTCGCTGCCATAGATCACCGAGCGCGAGCCACGCAGCACTTCCACCCGTTCAATCTGCTCGAAGCTGATGAACTGCAGGTTGCTGTCGCCGGAGGATGAACTGCTGATGCGCTGGCCATCCACCAGCACCAGGCTCTGGGCCGAGTTGGTGCCGCGAATAAAAATGTTCGGCAGGTTGCCGCGGCCGCCGCTCTGGGCAACCTGGACCCCGGGCACCCGTTGCAACAGGTCGGTCAGGCTGGTGGGTTGCAGGCGGTCGATATCTTCCCGGGTGAACACGGTGTTGGCGGCGCTGCTGTCGTTGCGAGCTTCCACCTGGCGGTTGGCGCTGATCAGCATCTCCGGCAGTTTCAGGGCCTGATCGCGGTCGGGGGTGTCGGCAAAGAGTTCGGCGCAGGGCAGAAGGCAAAGTGGCAGGGCCAGGCGAGAGAGTTTCATGGCTATTCCGTTAGCGCGGCTCAGCCTTCGCCGCAGTGTGTGAAGCCGGATAAGGAAGGGAGCAAAAGCGACGCCCGCATGGCGGGCGTGCAGCAGCGGCTAAAGGTAGCCGCTGTGGGTCAAGCCAGGCCCAGCAGCGCCAGGCGCTGGCGCACCGAAGCTTCGATGCCGGCTTCGTCGAGGCCGCATTCGGCAAGCATCTGCGCCGGTTTGGCGTGCTCGACGTAGGCGTCGGGCAGGCCCAAGTGCAGGATCGGCTTGAGGATGCTCTCGCGGGCCAAAAACTCGCTGACCGCACCACCGGCGCCGCCCATGATGGCGTTCTCTTCGATGGTTACCAGCAGTTCATGGCTGCCGGCGATCTCGCGCACCAGGGCTTCATCCAGGGGTTTGACGAAGCGCATGTCGACCACGGTGGCGTCGAGCTTCTCGGCCACTTGCAGGGCTTCGGCCAGTTGCACGCCGAACACCAGCAAGGCCACTTGCTTGCCCTGGCGGCGGATCACGCCCTTGCCGATCTCGATCGGTTCCAGGCTCTTGTCGATCGGCGCGTTGGGGCCGGTGCCGCGCGGGTAGCGCACGGCCGCAGGGCCGTTGTACAGGTGCCCGGTGCTGAGCATCTTGCGCAGTTCGTTCTCGTCGCTTGGGGTCATCACCAGCATGCCGGGGATGCAGCGCAGGTAGGAGAGGTCGAAGCTGCCGGCGTGGGTCGGGCCGTCTTCGCCCACCAGGCCGGCGCGGTCGATGGCGAACAGCACGTCGAGGTTCTGTACCGCCACATCGTGGATCAACTGGTCATAGCCGCGCTGGAGGAAGGTCGAATAGATCGCCACCACCGGCTTGGCGCCCTCGCAGGCCATGCCGGCCGCCAGGGTCACGGCGTGCTGCTCGGCAATTGCCACGTCGAAGTAGCGCAGCGGGAAACGCTCGCTGAAGGCCACCAGGTCCGAACCTTCCTTCATCGCCGGGGTGATGCCCACCAGGCGCGGGTCGGCGGCGGCCATGTCGCACAGCCATTCGCCGAACACGCCGGAATACTTCGGCCCGCCGGCCTTTTTCGGTACGGCCGCCGGGGCGTCCAGGGGTTCCAGCTTGGTGATGGCGTGGTAGCCGATCGGGTCGACTTCCGCCGGGGCGAAGCCCTTGCCCTTCTTGGTCACCACATGCAGGAACTGTGGGCCCTTGAGGTCGCGCATGTTGCGCAGGGTGGCGATCAGGGTCGGCAGGTCATGGCCGTCGATGGGGCCGATGTAGTTCCAGCCCAGTTCTTCGAACAGGGTGCCGGGGACCAGCATGCCTTTGGCATATTCTTCGGTGCGGCGGGCGATTTCCCAGGCCCCGGGCAGGCGCGACAGCACTTTCTTGCTGCCTTCGCGCATGCTGGCGTAGGTGCGGCTGGAGAGAATCTTGGCCAGGTAGTTGGACAGCCCGCCGACATTGCGCGAGATCGACATGTCGTTGTCGTTGAGGATCACCAGCATGTTGGCGTCCACTTCCGGCGCGTGGTTCAGGGCTTCGAAGGCCATGCCCGCGGTCAGGGCACCGTCGCCGATCACGGCGATGGCCTTGCGCTCGCTGTTCTGCAGGCGGGCGGCGATGGCCATGCCCAGGGCTGCGCTGATGGAGGTGCTGGAGTGGCCGACGCCGAAGGTGTCGTATTCGCTCTCGGAGCGCCGCGGGAAGGCGGCCAGGCCGTCTTTCTGGCGCAGGCTGGCCATCTGCTCCCGGCGTCCGGTGAGGATCTTGTGCGGATACGCCTGGTGACCCACGTCCCACACCAGCCGGTCGTCCGGGGTGTCGAACACGTAATGCAACGCGATGGTCAGCTCGATGACCCCGAGGCCGGCACCGAAGTGCCCGCCGGTCTGGCCGACCGTGTAGAGCAATTCCAGGCGCAACTCATCGGCCAGGGTTTCCAGCTCGGCTTCGCCTAACCGGCGCAGGCCGTCCGGCGTCTGGGCGCGGTCGAGCAGCGGCGTGGTCGGGCGTTTGCGGGGAATCTCATGAAACGTCGTGGGCATCAGGCGAATCGTTATAGGTATAGAAAGAGGCGGCAGTTTACCTTATGCATCGCAAGCTGCCCACGCAGAGCGCCGAACTTGGCCGATATGCGGTCCTGTTACGGACCGCCGATCAGCTGCGGCGTTCGACGATATAGCGCGCCAGCTCGCGCAGCGGCTCGGCCGCTGCGTCAAACGGACGCAGGGCATGCAGCGCCTGGTCGCGCAGTTCCAGGGCGTACTCCTTGGCCGCGGCCAGGCCCAGCAAGGCCGGGTAGGTCGGCTTGTCCCGGGCGATATCGGCGCCCTGGCGCTTGCCCAGGGTGGCGGTATCGCTTTCGACATCGAGAATGTCGTCCTGCACCTGGAACGCCAGGCCAATGGCCTGAGCGTAGGTTTGCAGGGCCTTGAGCTCGTCCTTTTCGGCCCGGCCGCTGGCCAGGGCGCCAAGGATCACACTGGCTTCGATCAGTGCCCCGGTCTTGTGCCGATGCATGTATTCCAGGGCCGGCTGGTCCAGCTTGAGCCCCACGGAACCGAGGTCGATGGCCTGGCCGCCGACCATGCCCGCCGGGCCCGCGGCCTGGGCCAGGGTGGTGACCATGCGCAGGCGGATCTCGGCACTGGCGTCGCTCAGGGCCGGGTCCAGCAGGGCGCTGAAGGCCAGGCTCTGCAGGCCGTCGCCGGCGAGGATCGCGCAGGCTTCATCGAAAGCCTTGTGGGTGGTGGGCTGGCCGCGGCGCAGGTCGTCATCGTCCATGGCCGGCAGGTCGTCGTGCACCAGGGAATAGGCGTGGATCAGCTCCACCGCGCAGGCGGCGCCGTTGGCTTGCTCGGGCTTGCCGCCCAGGGCCTCGCAGGCGGCGTAGGCCAGCAGCGGGCGTACGCGCTTGCCGCCATTCATCACGCTGTAGCGCATGGCTTCATAAAGGCGGGCAAGTTCGGGGCTGGGGGCGGTGAACAGGGTGTGCATTGCAGCGTCGACGCGGGCCTGGCTGGAGGCCTGATAGGCGGTAATCATTCCGGCTGTTCCGCATCGAAGGGCTGTTCCGCCAGCTCGCCATCGCGCTCCAGGAGAATCTGCACCTTTTGCTCGGCCTGGGCCAGGGCTGCCTGGCAATCGCGGGTCAGGCCGATGCCTTGCTCGAAGGCGGTCAACGAGTCTTCCAGCGACAGCTCGCCGTTCTCCAGACGCTCGACCAGGGTTTGCAGGTCGGCGAGGGATTGTTCGAAATCTAAGGCAGCTTTTTTGCGGGCCATGGCGGCTATCCCGGTTGACGTTAAACCGGCGCGACACTAGCAGACAGCGGGGTTTCGGGCAAATGAGAAGCGCCCGCTGGCGGGCTTCGGGCGGGGGGCGTTCGGGTAGGGATCCTGGGGTTTGCCCGACGCGCGTTGCTCCTGGAAGTGAAGGGAGTAATGGCGCGGTAATGGCACTTGCTGCGGGGGTTTCAGGGCATTGCCGATTCCCTCGCAAATTCCTTTTTCGGCAATTGTGCAACAGGCGCCAAATCGCTAATCTGCGGCCTTTCCAACGCCCTTTGTTGCCGGGCACTCTTTCTGAATATTTGCAGCCGCGCCGAGGATCTGGCGCCAGGGTTTCCCCATGCATGGCAGGACGCATTACATGCGCGCTCTATCCTCCCTTCTGCTGACCTTGCTGCTGGCCGGGCCGGCATTCGCCGAGCCTTCTGCCGAGCTGCAGGAACCCCTGGCCGGCTGGCGTTATTCCGGCCTGCTGGACCGCACCGAGCAGGATCGCGTGGCCTATCCGACGCCGCCCATCGACCGCGGCATCCAGCGCAACCGGACCCTGATCGAAGGCCAGCTCAAGGCCATTGGCCATTTGCGCCAGCCCCACAGCCTGTCGGTCAACGGCAATCCGTTGAATCTCTACACCGACGAGCAGGGTCGTTTTGCCCGGCCCTATGCGTTCGGTGCCGGCTCCAACAGCGTCGAAGTGCGCAGTTCCGAGGGCAAGTCCCTCAAGCGCGTGCAGTTCTATGAAGCCAACCTGAACAAGACTCCACCGCGCATTCGCGTAGTGCTGGGCTGGGACGACCCCAAGGCCGAGCTGGACATGCACATCATTACCCCGGACGGTCAGCACGCTTTCTTCGGCCACCCCGGCCTGACCAATGGCGGCGGCCTGGACCCGGACGGCGTCGATGGCCCGGGCCCGGAAATGTTCACCATGACCGCACCGCTGCGGGGCACCTACCTGATCTACGTGAACTACTGGGGCAACTTCGGCAGCGGCGGGTACAACTTCGACGAAGGCAGCAATCAGAACGAGGTGATCACCTCGCAGATCAACCTGATCCTTAACGAAAACACCGTCGATGAGAAACGCGAGACCTTTATCGTGCCCATGCGGGCCATCGGCGACCTGTTGCTGGTCAAGTCTTTCAACTATTGAACATCCCGCACCACGGATGAATTGGGCTTTGTGAATCATGAGCGAAAACACAGCATCCCCGGCAGCCGGCGTGCCCGGTACTGAACAACCCGCCAGCAAGCGGCGCTGGCCGGTCCTGGTCATGGGCCTGTGCCTGGTGGCGGCCGCGGTCACCGGCGTGGGCTGCAAGCCCAAGACTCCGGTGGCGGAATTGGCCGGCGACAAGCTGGGCCTGAGCCGCCCCGACGGGCTGCTGGAAACCCATTCCCTGGCGCAGTTGCCCAAGGACCTGCTGGCGGTGCCTTTCCTCAAGGAAACCCTGACCGAGGATTTCGTCTTCTATTACCAGACCCACGCCGACCGCCTGGGCCTGATCGGCAGCCTGCGGCGGATCATCTACGAGCATGACCTGAAGCTGCAGGACAACCTGATCGAGCAATTGTTCGACCAGCCGGCCGACGTGGCGCTGTGGCGCGGCGCCGATGGGCGTCTCAAGGACTTCCTGCTGGTGATGGACCGCGGCGGCCTGGCCAAGCTGCTGGAGCCCCTGGCCAAGGTGGCCCTGGATGACACCCAGTTGAGCAAGCTGGCGGACCTGAAGGTCGGTGGCGATGCGGTGACCCTGTACCAGTTGAATTACAACGCCAGCCGGTCCCTGGCATTCGCCTCCCACGGCGACAAGCTGGTGGTGCTGTCCAACCCCGCCAAGCTGTATGACCCCGCCACCGGCGCCGACGACGAGCATGGTGCGGTGTCCACCACCGCCCTGGAGGCCCTGCTCAACGGCGACAAACTGTTCCCCGAGGCCTTTGGCCTGGAAGCGCGCAAGCCTGAAGTGCAGCAGCGGCTGGCAGTCAACTCCAGTGTTTTGGCCATGGGTTACCAGCGCTTTATCCCCAACTTCGCCGGCCTGCGCTTCGACATGGACGACAAGGGCTGGCACAGCTACCTGGCCATGCAAGAGCAGGACAACCAGCCGGCGTTCGACTTCAAGCCGATCTGGCAGGCCATGCCCATGGGCGCCAGCGCCTGCGTAGCCTTGCCCCTGGCGGCGGAGCAGCAGAAACCGTTGCTGGTCAAGCTGGGCGCCGAAGAAGCGGTGGCCACCACCCTGACCGAACACATGGCCGGGACCGCCGGCCTGTGCTGGTACGCCGACTCGCGGCTGTACACGCCGCTGCTGGTGGCCAGCCTCAAGGACAAGGACAACGCCAAGCTCGATGCGGAGCTGGGCAAGTTGTTCGGCTCCATGGTCGGCACCCGGGAAAGCAAGGTGGCGGAGCGCATCTTCCCGGTGGTCGAGCAGCAGAACGGCGACGTGCACCAGTGGCAGCGCCAGGTCAGTTCCAACTTCGGCCAGTACCCGGCCAAGGAAGCCAAGGACCCGCAAACCATCACCGGTCGCGCCTTCATGCAGGTCAGCCTGGCCCGCCATGGCTCGACCCTGGTGTTTTCCCTGGATGACAAGCTGGTGAACAAGGCCCTGGGCACCCTGGACAAGCGCTTCCCGCCGCTGGCGGACGTGGTGCCCAAGGATGCACTGATGCCGGTGTACCTGGGCCCGCAGTCCCTGGCGCAGTTGATCCAGCAGGAAACCTTCGACAGCCTGCCCCAGGACATGGAACCGGTGTTCAACAACGCTGCGCAAACCTACCTGGTGCCCAAGCTGCGCACCCTCGGCGGTTATGGCAAGTACGCCCTGACCCTGCCCGAAGGCAGCGAGCCCGACGGTCACTGGCAATGGCTGCCTCTGCAATGGCGTGCCCTGTGAGTGCACTGCGCAAAGGTCTGAGCAGCCTTGGCCTGTTGGCCTTGTTGCTGAGCAGCGCCGTGGGCGCGACCCAGGCGCCGCCCCTGGACGTGCAACAGTCCCAGGTGTTTCGTGCCTGGTTCGTGCGCATCGCCCAGGAGCAGTTGAGCCAGGGCCCGAGCCCGCGCTGGTACCAGCAGGACTGCGCGGGCCTGGTGCGCTTTGCCGCCAACGAAGCGCTCAAGGTCCACGACAACAAGTGGCTGCGGGCCAACGGCATGTCCAATCGCTACCTGCCGCCGGAGCTGCAACTGAGCGAAGGCCAGCGCGGCCTGGCCCAGCAGTGGCAGCAGGGCGGCGGCCAGACCGGGCCCTACGTCAATGCCATCAAGCTGATCCAGTTCAACAGCCATCTGGTGAGCCGTGACCTGGGGCAGGCGCGCCCCGGTGACCTGTTGTTCTTCGACCAGGGCGACGACCAGCACCTGATGATCTGGATGGGCCGCAACATCGCCTATCACACCGGCACCACCACTCCCACCGACAACGGCATGCGCTCGGCTAGCGTGCAGCAACTGATGACATGGAAGGACACTCGATGGATACCCGACTCAGCCAACCCCAACTTCATCGGCATCTATCGACTGAACTTCCTCACCCAATGAGCGAATCCCGTATGTCCCGTTTTCTGTTTCGCCTGACACTGGCCTTGACCCTGCTCACCCCCGTGGCCCTGGTCAACGCCGAAGACTCGGTGCCGTCCAGCGACTATGCGGCGGTCTCCGGCGAGAGTTTCTTCCTCCTGGCCGATAGCAGTTTCGCCAGCGACGAACAGGCCATGGTGCGCCTCGAAGCCCCGGGCCGTGACTACCGGCGCTTTCGCATGGAGCCTTATGGCGGCGCGGACATCCGGGTGTACCGGATCGACCAGCCGCTGGACTTTCTCAAGCGCCAGAAGAACCTGCACCGAGTGGTCAGCGACGGCCAGTTCAAGGGCGAGGGCCTGTCCAATACCCTGGCCTACCTGTGGGACAACTGGTACCGCAAATCCCGCCGGGTGATGCAGCGCGCCTTCTCCTACGAGTCACGCAAGCAGGTCACCGAAGAGGTGCCGGAACTGAAGGTGGGCAACTCCATGCTGGCGCCGACGCCGTATGACGCCCAGCCGCAATTCGCCCTGATCCCGGGTCTGCCCCTGGTGACCCAGTTCCGTTATCCGCTGTGGCAGGCCAAGCCGATCCAGCCGCCGGCCGGGGTAAACCTGTCCGGTTCCTCCAGCCAGTTCATCAACGTCGCCCCGGGCAACGTCTACATCCCGCTGGGGCAGCTCAAGCCCGGCCTGTACCTGGTGGAGGCCCTGGTGGGCAAGTACCGCGCCACCACCATGGTTTTTGTTTCCAACACCGTGGCGGTGAGCAAGATCGCCGGCGACGAACTGCTGGTCTGGGCCGCGGGCAAGCATGAAGGCAACTCGGTACCCAAGGTCAATGTGCTGTGGACCGACGGCCTCGGTGTGATGAACAGCGGCGCCACCGACGAACAGGGCCTGGTGCGCCTCAAGCACGTCAGCCCCGAGCGCTCCTACGTGATCGGCGAAGACCAGGAAGGCGGGGTGTTCGTCTCCGAGAACTTCTATTACGACAGCGAAATCTACGACACCAAACTGTATGCCTTCACCGACCGGCCGTTGTATCGCCCCGGGGACTGGGTATCGCTGAAGATCGTCGGTCGCGAGTTCAAGAACGCCCGGGACTCGGTACAGCCGGGTGCCGGCACGGTGAACGTCAGCGTGCTGGATGCCGCCGGCACCGCCCTGCAGAACATGACCCTGAACCTGGATTCCAAGTCCGGCACCCAGGGCCGCTTCCAACTGCCGGAAAATGCCGTGGCCGGTGGTTATGAACTGCGTTTTGGCTACAAGGGCCAGGTCTACAGCAGTGCCTTCCGCGTGGCCGAGTACATCAAGCCGCACTTTGAAGTTTCCCTGGCCCTGGCCAAGCCGGACTTCAAGACCGGCGAGCCGGTGAAGGGCAACCTGGTACTGCTCTACCCCGACGGCAAGCCGGTGGCCAACGCTCGCCTGCAACTGAGCCTGCGGGCCCAGCAGCTGTCCATGGTGGACAACGAACTGCAGTACATGGGCCAGTTCCCGGTGGAGTTGACCAGCGCCGAGCTGACCACTGACTCCAAGGGCAGCGCGACCCTCGACTTGCCGGCGGCGGACAAGCCCAGCCGCTACATGCTCACCGTATTCGCCAGTGATGGCGCCGCGTATCGGGTCAAGACCACCAAGGAAATCCTCATCGAGCGTGGCGCGGCAAGCTTCAGCCTCAGCGCGCCGCAGCGTTTCAGCGCTGCCGGCGACAAGGTGCAGTTCAGCTATGCCAACCAGAACACCAGCGAGCAGAGCAAGAACGTCAAGCCGAGCCGCTACGGCTGGGTGCGCATGGAGGACCAGTCCACCGGTGAGGGCAAGCTGGCTGCCGCCGACAGCGGTTTCGCCCTGGCCTTCGAGCGCCCCGGTACCTACAACCTGACCCTGCGCGACGAGCATGATCGTGTACTGGGCGGCACCAGCCACTCGGTCACTGGCGAGGGCGTGAAAGCGGTGCCGGGCACCGTGGAAATCGTCCTCGACAAGCCCGAGTACAAGGCTGGCGACGAAGCCCTGGCGCTGATCACCTTCCCGGAGCCGATCAACGACGCCCTGCTGTCCCTGGAGCGGGACAAGGTCGAGGCCACGGCGCTGCTGTCCAAGGGCGGCGATTGGCTCAAGGTGGAAAAACTCAGCCCCACCCAATACCGCGCCCGGGTGCCGGTGAAGGACGGCTTTGCGCCGAACCTGACCTTTTCCGTGCTCTACACCAAGGGCGGCGAGTACAGCTTCCAGAACGCCGGGATCAAGGTGCTGACGCCGCAGATCGATGTGGCCATCCATACCGACAAGGACAAATACCAGCCGGGTGACATGGTCACCGTCGACCTGTCTACCCAGTTCGCCGGCAAGCCGGTGCCCGCACACCTGACGGTCAGCGTGGTGGACGAAATGGTCTACGCCCTGCAACCGGAAGTGGCGCCGAGCATCGACCAGTTCTTCTACCACCCGCGGCGCAACAACGTGCGCACCAGCGCCAGCCTGTCGTTTATCAGCTACGACGTGGCCCTGCCGGGCAGCCCCACCGCCCCGGGCAAGGCCAACCGCAGCGAACGCGGGGTCAAGGTGCTGGAGCGTCCGCGACGCGAAGACGTCGACACCGCTGCCTGGCAGCCGGAGCTGGTCACCGATGGCAACGGCAAGGCGCGTTTCACCTTCCGCATACCGGATTCCCTGACCCGTTGGCGCATCACTGCCCGGGCCATCGCCGATGACGGCCAAGTGGGGCAGAAAAAGCAGTTCGTGCGTTCCGACAAGGCCCTGTACCTGAAGTGGAGCGGTCCGACCCGCTTCCGCACAGGTGACAAGCCGGACCTGGGGGTATTCGCCTTCAGCCAGTCCGAACAACCCACCAAGGCCGAACTGGTGATCCGTTACGCCGGTGAGTCCCAGCGCCTGCCGCTGACCCTCAACAGCGGGATCAACTATGTGGCGCTGCCGGCCATTGCCCCGGGCAATGGCGAATGGAGCGCCGAGCTGGTGCAGGGCGGCAAGACCGTGGATGCCCTGGCGGTGCGCCTGGTCAGCAGTGCGGCCGGCTGGCAGAGCGTGCAGACCCAGAGCCTGGACGTGGTCACCATCAGCACGCCGCTGGGCCTGCCGGCCGATGCTGCGGACATTCGCCTGCGCCTGGACGACAGCCCGCAAGCGCTGTTCCGTTCGGCCCTGGATGACCTGCTGGAATACCCGTATGGCGGCGTCGAACAGACCGCCAGCCAGTTGCTGCCGTTGAGCGTTGCCTACCCGGCGCTGGCCAGCAATCCGCAGATCCGCGACCGGCTGCGGCTGATGATGCAGAACAGCCGTCTGCGCCTGGTGCACATGGCCGGGCCGGAAGCGGCATTCACCTGGTGGGGCGAAGATGCCGAGCCGGATGCCTTCCTCACCGCCTACGCCTATTACGCCGACTGGAATGCGAGCAAGGTGCTGGACCTGAACCTGCCGCCGGAGCACTGGCAGCGGGTGCTGGAGGTCTACGCCAAGCAGGCTGGCAATACGCCATTACTGCAACGGGCGCTGATCCTGTCGTTCGCCCGTGAAATGAAACTGCCGATCAACACCCTGGTCAGCGGCCTGATGGACGACCTGGCCAAGGCCGGTAGCGGCCCGGCAGCCAGCATGCAGGACAACGACAGCGACAGCCTGGTGATGGACGATCCGGATTCGGCCCTCGGCCTGGCCAGCGCCCGGGTGCTGGCCGCGGCCCTGGCGCGGGATGCCAAGGTCACGCCACCCGCGGCGTTCGTCGCCCAGCTGGAAGCGGCGCAGCAGCAATTGGATATCAGCTCCCAGCCGTTCACCCAGGCCCTGAGCCTGTCGCTCAAACCGTTCGACCAAGGCGCGGCGCGTGCCTTGCTGCAACGCCTGCTGCCGTCGCAATCGACCCTGGAACGGGCCCTGGCCCTGACCTGGCTGCAGCGCAGCATCGCCCAGTCGACCCCGGCGGTGGCCTTGAACCCGGGGCAGGGCTGGCAACAGCGCCAGGGCGCCAGCGGTGAAAGCTACTGGCAGTGGCAAGGGGCGCAGGTGCCGACGGTACTGGCCCTGGGCTCTGTGC
Organism: Pseudomonas sp. MWU349; assembly: GCF_017947325.1. NCBI lineage: Bacteria > Pseudomonadati > Pseudomonadota > Gammaproteobacteria > Pseudomonadales > Pseudomonadaceae > Pseudomonas > Pseudomonas sp. MWU349. The sequence goes on from NZ_JAFEVP010000009.1 coordinate 76,803, forward strand.
CGGAACGTCCGCTGCGGGCGTCGGTGAGCTACCTGAGCAAGCTGGACATGGGCACGCCATCGCCGGTGAACATCACCCGCCGCCTGTTGCGCCTGGTGCCGGGGGACGAAGCCTTCACCTTCAAGCTGGAACCGGTGGGCAACAAGCCGATCGCCAGTGACGGCCTGTACCTGGACGAAGTGATCATCGCCAACGAAGGCAACCGGCCGCTGCTGTACGGCATGCTGGAAGTGCCGCTGCCGCCGGGCGCCGATGTCGAGCGCACCACCTGGGGCATCAAGCTGGCCGGCCCGGCCGGTACGGAAGCGGCGTCCCTGGAGAAGGCTCGCTCCGAGCCGGGGCAGATGAGCTACGCGGTGCCGCTGGATGCGTTGAACGACAGCAGCGAAGTGCGCTTGCGCCATCTGGTTCGCTTCTCCCAGAAAGGCCAGTTCAACCTGCCGCCGGCGCGTTTCTACCAGGTGTACGCACCGGAGCATCAGGCTCAGGAACGTACCCCGGCCCTGGGTCAGGTCACGGTCAAATAACATGGCGCGGTGCTGGGCCTGGCTATGTCTGTGTTTGCTTCCTGGGTGGGTGACGGCCCAGGACGAGCCCTTGCGCCTGGCCTGGAAAAACGCCCCGGACAGTGAGCTGGTGAGCCTGAGCAAGACCCAGGTTCTGTCTCGCGAGCCGTTGCCCAAGGATCTGCAAGCGCCCCTGGGCAGCGTCTGGAAACTCTTCGTCTACGCCTGGTTGGTGGACACCGGCGCCCAGGAGCCGGCCTATGCCTGCCAGGGCAAGTCCAAGGAAGAGGTCTACTGCTGCTCGGTGGGCGCCAGCATCGCCCGCGATCAGGCGCTGGTACGTTCCTGCGGTTTGTATTTCGAGCCCCAGCGCCTGCAATTGTCCGCCGCAGACTGGCGCCATTACTGGCAGGCCCGCAACGCCCCCGACTGGTTGCAGGACCTCAACCAGCTGCAGCCCCAGACCCGGGTCCCGGTGGCGCAACTGCTGCAGGTGCTGGCGCTGTTGCCGGCCCGGGACACGGCCCGGCGCGTGCTGCTGGATGTGGTGCTCAATGCCGGCGACGGCGCTGTAGTGGGCGCCTTGGGCGGGCGCTTGCGGGTCAAGACCTGGAGCTGGCTGGCGGATCAGGACCCGCAGTCGCGCCAGGGCGGTTTTGCCGGCTGGCTGGTGGATGGCACACCGCTGTGGGTGGGCGGGCGAGGCACCAGTCAGCGGGTGTTGAAGGATTATGCCCAGGCCCTGAACCAGGCGCTGCCGGACAACCCGCCTGTGGATAAAGGCCGCTGTGTGGAGGTCAGCCTGTTTTCCCGCTACCCGCTCAAAAGCGTCAGCCAGGGCGGCCAGCCGGCCAAGCCGGGTGCCTTGCAAGGGGATTACCGGGTGGAGTTTGCCAACGGCAACCAGCTGGATATCCACAGCGCCGGCGAGCTGTTTCTACAGCAAGACCCTGCGGCCCAGCGACTGGTGGCGCGCCTGGACCGTGAGGAATATGTCGCTCGGGTACTGCAGCGCGAAGCCAGCAGTGAGCCAGGGGAGGCCGCCAAGGCGCTGGCCGTGGCCATCCGTACCTACCTGTTGCAGAACGCCGGGCGCAGCGGCGAATGCCTGAGCATCGACGATAGCAGCAACCGCCAGCGGGTCGCGCCGCGCCCGGCCACTGCCCAGGCCCGGGCCATTGCCGCCTGGACCAGCGACCTGGTGCTGGCCGGCACTCAAGTCACCTACCACTCGGACCTCAAGGCGCCGGACAAGCTGTCCTGGCAGCAGGCCGTGGAGCAGGCCCGGTCCGGGCAACGCTACGACGCCATCCTGCTGCACGCCTATCCCCGGGCCAGCCTCAGCCGCTGGGACAACCCCGTGGCCTCCTGCGAACCCTTGCCGGCGGCCCAGGAGTGGCTGCTGCAGCAGCGCCGGCGCTGGCGCCAACCGCTGGAGCAAGAGGTCGGCTACAACGAAATCAGCCAGTTCGCCGTGTGCCGCCTGAGTTTCGGCCGGCCTTACGTCGACCGTGAACGGCAACGCATCTATGTGCGGGGCGTGCTCTCGTTGCAAGACCGCCTCGACCTGACTCACGAATACCTGCACCTGGCCTTTGAAGCTCATCCCAACGGCCAGGATGAAACCTACATCGAAGGGCTCGCCCGTCATCTTTTATTGGAATAGGCCATGAAACTTCCTGCTCCCCCGGTCCTCCTGTTCCTTTGTGGAATGTTCAGCCTGCCCATGGCCCTGGCCGACAGCGGCATCCAACTCGACACCCCCAAGGGCGGCTGGCGCACTCGAGCCATGGATGGTGAACAGTACATTCAGGAGGTCAACTACCCGGCCTCCTCGGTGAATACCCCCCAGGGCCAGGCCGATACCGCGCGTATTCGCGGGCAGATCAAGGGTGCGCCCAAGGCGAACAAAGAGCCTGGCAAGCTGATCGTCAATGGCGTCAGCATGCCGCTCAAGTTCGATGAGCAAGGCAGCTTCGACCGGCCGTACGCCTTTCCCAACGGCAGCAACAGCGTCGAAGTGCGCAGCCCGGATGGCCAGCAACGCAAGCGCGTGCAGTTTCTCAACACCGGCGGTGGCGTGACCCCGCCTAAGTTGCGCGTGCTGCTGTCCTGGGACAGCGACAACACCGACCTTGACCTGCACCTGGTAACCCCGGACGGCGCGCACATCTGGTACGGCGACCGCGTGGCTCCCAACGGCGCGACCCTGGATGTGGACGTGACCACGGGCTACGGCCCGGAGATCTTCTCCATGCCGGCGCCGCTCAAGGGCCAGTACCTGGTCTACGTGAACTACTACGGTGGCGGTTATCGCAGTGACGACGATGAAGACGGTGGCCAGGAAAATGCCGTGCAGCCCCTGACCACCGCCCAGGTCACAGTGATTACCGAGGAAGGCACGCCGGATGAAAAGAGCGAGACCTTTGTGGTGCCGATGCGCGCCCCCGGGGAACTGACCCTGGTGCGCAGTTTCAGTTATCCATGACCGGGCTCAACGGATGCGCTTTCCCGGCCATCCGTTCATTGCCCTGAGACAATACGGGCCCCCGGTGTTTGCCTTGCAATGAATCACCATTCATTGGCAGGGAAATGCAGAACATGGGTGCTTTTCAATCGTGGTTGAAGTGCTGTGTAGTGGCCGGAAGCTGTGCCTCCAGCCTGGTGTTGGCCGCGGGCGCCGACGGTTTGCAGCGGGTCAAGGTAGACCTGGTGGCGCCGCCCCAGGTGCATGTTCATGAGCAGGCTGTCAGCGGGCCGCCGAAGGTCGTGCAGTTCCGCATGAGCGTGGAAGAGAAAAAGATGGTGGTGGACGATCAGGGCACCACCCTGCAGGCCATGACCTTCAACGGCTCCATGCCGGGGCCGACCCTGGTGGTGCACGAGGGCGACTACGTCGAGCTGACCCTGAGCAATCCGGCCAGCAACACCATGCCCCACAACATCGACTTCCATGCGGCCACCGGTGCCCTGGGCGGTGCGGCGCTGACCCAGGTGCTGCCGGGGCAGGAAGTGGTGCTGCGTTTCAAGGCTGACCGCAGCGGGACCTTCGTCTATCACTGCGCGCCGCCGGGCATGGTGCCCTGGCACGTGGTTTCGGGCATGAGCGGGACCTTGATGGTGCTGCCGCGCGAAGGCTTGCAGGACTCCGCCGGCAAGCCCTTGCACTATGACCGGGCCTACACCATCGGCGAGTTCGACCTGTACATCCCCAAGGACAAGGACGGGCATTACAAGAGCTACCCGGACCTGGCCTCCAGCTACCAGGACACCCGTGAAGTGATGCGTACCCTGACCCCGAGTCACGTGGTGTTCAACGGCCGTGTCGGCGCCTTGACCGGAGCCAACGCCCTGACCGCCAAAGTCGGCGAAAGCGTGCTGTTCATCCACTCCCAGGCCAATCGCGACAGCCGTCCGCACCTGATCGGCGGCCATGGCGACTGGGTCTGGACCACCGGCAAGTTCGCCAACGCCCCGCAACGCAACCTGGAGACCTGGTTCATCCCCGGCGGTTCGGCCCTGGCGGCGCTCTACACCTTCAAGCAGCCGGGCACCTACGTTTACCTCAACCACAACCTGATCGAGGCCATGGAGTTGGGAGCCCTGGCTCAGGTCAAGGTCGAGGGGCAGTGGGACGATGACCTGATGACCCAGGTAAAGGCCCCCGGGCCCATGGCTCCGGCCAAGTAGCAGCCGGGGCTCAAGCCCCGGCACCTGGCATCAGAGGTTCAGGGCGAACTTCAGGTAGCCCGGGTACACCTGGCGCCAGTCGTCCTGGAAGGTATGGCCTTGCTCATGCTCATGGCTGTGGACCTGGTTGCCGGGTTCCAGGGCCTGTTGCGTGGCGGCGGTGAGCTTCTGGTTGCTCTCGTGCTCCTTGGCCCCATGGACGATGACGATGCGCTTGTCCCGGGCCTTGGTTTCGCCGAAGGGAATCCGGTAGCCGCCGGGTGACAGCAGCAGCGCGCCGCTGTAATGCTGCGGGTACTCGGCGATCAGGTGCGAGGCGTGCTCGGCACCTTGGGAGAAACCCATCAGGACGATGCGCGAGCGATCGATACGGGTCTGCTTTTCCAGTTTCTTCAGCGCTGCGCTGACCGCCTCTTCGGTCGGCGCTACTGAGTGCTGCTGCCACATGAACTGGTGCTCATCGCGCTTGAGAGTGCCGTTGATGCCCACCAGCACGGCGTTCTCTCCCACAAGGTCGGTGCGCATGTCGATGCCGTCGCTGCCTTCGGTACCGAACCCCGACAGCCAGACCACTACCGGCCAGCCCTCGCTCGGGGCCTTGCCCTGGGGAATGCTGAAGGCCGCAAGGCCCGCATCCCTGGCCTTGGCCGGGTAGTTCTTCTCGGCGGCCTGCAACAGCTTCTTGTAGGCCGGGTCCTGCTGCAACGACTCCAGTTCGTCGTCTTCCTTGAGCAGCACCAGCTGCCAGAAGCCACGCTCGCGGGCCTGGTCGAGGTATTCGGCGGCGCGCTTGTTCTTGTCCATGGCCGCCAGGCTGCCGGCGGCCTGGTAGGAGGCGTAGGCATTCGTCGGGTCGAGGCGGGCAGCGGTCAGGTAGTAGGCGAGGGCGCCGGCGTAGTTGTCGTGCTGGCTCTTCTCATTGTCCCCGGCCTCGATGAAATCCGCTGGCGTGGCTTCGTCCAGATAGAGGTTGGCCATGCCGGCCAGGCCTTGCCAACGCCCCTTGGCGACGTCCTGTTGCGCATCGGCATGGGCCCAGGAACTGCTGAGGCTGAGGGCGCTGAACAGCGAGAGAAATGACAGGGGCAGGCGTACTGCGGCCGGCAACGACATGACTGAGAGTCCTTTTTCAGTGAAGGAGGTCCCGGGCCGTTGCCCGAAACGGCGCGCAGCTTAGCATGGCGGATCGTCCGGACGGACGACCCGTGCTGTGGCTGGAGTCAGCGCCGAAGCGGTGGGTCAATCGCTCTGGTCGGCGGTGGAAATCACTTCATCGATCTTCCAGCAGCCTTTGTCCTTGATCATCCGCACATCGACGATCTGGGTGGTATCCGGGGTGTTGCCCAGCGTCACTTGCTCCTTGGCGCTGGAGCCCTGGACTTGCGGTTCGCTGACCTTGATCTGGGTCAGCCACTCATCCATGTAGTCCTGGGCCTTGAGGAAGTAGTCCTCTTCCAGTCCGTCGGGGCTGGCCATCTGTTTCTTGATCTTGGTGATCAGCGAGTCGGAGACGTACTTCTTCATTTCCGCCACGTTGTCGGTCAACGGATCCTTGTCTTCGCTGAAGGTTTGCAGGTACCAGCTATAAAACGCCTGGGTTGCGGGCTTTGGCGAACTGGCGCAGTCGGCCAGGGCGACCGACTGATGCATGGCGACCGCTGCCAGCAGCGAGCAGAACAGCATTCTCATGGAGGACCCCTTACGGATGGCGATAGATTTTGTAGGCAGGTTTCTGCACCCGGTAGGAATGCCCCGGGTAGAAACCGTGCAGTTGCTTGAAGTCTGACACCCAGAGTGTGCCGTTGAACATCGCCATGTGACCGTGGGGGTGCCCGGGAATGGGCTGGATGATCACCACATCGCCCGCTGCGGGCGTCTGGCCGGCCGGTTGCTCGATGAAACCGGCAGACGTCAATGATGAGCCGAAGTCCTTGGCCGAGTGCTTCCTGTGCAGAATCACCCCACCGCCACCGGCTTCGATCGCCTGGCGGGTGTAGGCGGCACAGCGTCCGGTACTGCCGGCGTGAGCATGCGCGTTCAAGTGATCGATAGCGGCTTGTTTATTCCACATTCCTTGTCATCCGAGAGTCCTGGAGAGCGGCGAGTTTATTCTTGCCCGAGGGTGCCGGAAATACTGGCTAAGTGCCTTATTTGCTGCCTTTGGGGGACGTATCACAGTTACCCCATTGATCGGCAAAACCGCGCAGGAGCCAGGCGGCCTGGCCGCTCAGTCCGGCTGCAACTCCAGGGCGCTGCGCGATACCGTGTGCACTCGGTTGCGCCCCCGGTCCTTGGCGCCATACAGGGCTTCGTCGGCCAGGGACAACAGGCGCTGCAGGTCGTAGCCCCGGGTTTCACTGCTGACCACACCGATGCTGACGCTGAGCAGCCCGGGTTCCAGCAGAGGCAAGCGGGCAAACGCCTGGCGAATCCGCTCGGCTACCGTTACTGCGGCCTGCTCATCGGTCGCGGCCAGGAGGCAGGCGAACTCTTCACCGCCAATGCGGGCAAATACGTCTTTTGTACCCAGGGTTTCTGCAAGCACCTGGCTGAATGCGACCAGCACCTGGTCGCCGGTCTGATGACCGTAGGCGTCATTCAGACGCTTGAAATGGTCCAGGTCGCACAGCAACAAGGCCATTGGTGCGCCCCGGCGCTGGCATTCGATCAGCATTCGCTCGCCATTGACCATGAACGCCCGGCGGTTGCCGATACCGGTCAGGGCGTCGCAGAAGGCCGCCGCCTTGAAGCGCAGTTCGACTCGTTCCTTGACCATGCACAGGGTCACGTAGGCAATACCGATCACATACAGCATCGACTCGAACAGCATGAAGGAGAACAGTGGCACCCCGGCACCGTAGCCTTTGAGCGCCTGATCCATGGCCACGCCCTGGTCAATGGCGGCACGCACGATGTAGTACGTGGTGTGCAGCAAGGTCAGGACCACCGCCGGCATATAGGCGACCTCCAACTGCTGGCGGCTGCGCCAGAACTCCAGCAGGGTCAGCACGCCATAACCCGCCGCCAGTAGCGAGTACACCGAGACCCGAACCGGCATCGACTGATAGAACACCGGCACCCCGCACAGGATCAGCCAGATGCCGGCCCCGGCGAGCACGCCCGGGACATGGGGGGAGCGCCCGGCGAAGACCCGCATCGCCGTCCAGTTGAGGCTGGCACTCAGTAGCAGGACCACATTGCCGAGGATTTTCGGCACGAAGTCCATGCCCATGTCGCGCAGGCTGACCAGAACCACGCCCAACGCCGCCAGCAGCATCATGCCGCCCAGATAAGCCAGCGGCCGCTCACGGGTTTCCCGTAGCCAGGCGTGGAAGGTCAGCAGGCTCATCAGAAAGAAAATGAACACCGAGACTACGAGTAGGGTGGGGATGTGCAGGACCATGTCCGGGATTCTCGTTAACGTCGCGCTCAAGGGGTCGGAGTCGAGGCTGGTCGCAGCAGAGCGGGCGAATTGCCATCAATGGGCGGGATTGTAGCGAGAACTTCAGGAGCCCGGTGCGGAGCTGCAAGGAGTGAAGGGCCTAGCGGAACCTCCCGCAAAGCGCGTTGCCCTGGTAACCGTGCGCGATTGGCCCGAGGAACATGAATGGGCCACAGGCGTAGAAGTCCGAACTGACTTTCTGGTTTACATACAGCAACGCAGCTTCGGCGCCGTTTATATCGTTGCCGTACGAGGTGGAGCTGTAGGACTCGCAAACCGGCAGTTTCAGCGGGATTGGCAGGATCACGAGCAAAACGGTTGTGCCGCACCACTGGCGTTCGGCGGGGCTCTTCTGAGTGCGGGTGATGACCGGGGTCATGGAGTGGCCCACCAGCGTTTGGTGAGCGTCGGTCTTGGTGACTTGCCTTTCGGGCATATCCATCCAGGCACCCACGCACCCGCTAAGACCAAGGGCTGTCAGCGTCGCCAGCAATGCACCGTTGATGGCTCGCCGCAGCGGTTGAAATTTCACCGCAGGGGATCTTGTGGGAGCTGCAAAGCTGCGTAGGTCGTGCATCCTGCACCTGCTGTCGGAGTGGCCGGCCCTTCCCGTGCCCGGGTTCCAGGCATTAAAAAGCCGGCTTGTGGCCGGCTTCTCGGGGACTGGCTTGGTTCATTTTTGGTAAACCGCACCAGCCTTCAAAACGTACACCCAGCTCTTGCGGCTGGCTGTGGGACTGGGCGAGAAAGTCATCCGCTTCGTCAGGCGCTCTGACCGCTTGAAGGGTCGATGCGCAAATGTGGGGCGCAGCATACGCATATTCGCCGGGAATTCCCAGTGCGAAGCGCGTTCCAGAGGCCTTGAAGCCGTAAAAAGTGCGAAGAATATGTTGCTGGATGCGTGATCGGCCGAGGAAGCGGTTCACCGGCAAGCCGGCGCCAGCAGGCAACGGGTGCTGCGTGCGGGCATAAAAAAGCCCCGGATGACCGGGGCTCTTTCTTGAAGCTTGTCGCTCCAATCGTGCAGTTGCTTCTTAGCCTTTGTAGGCAGCAACCGACTTCAGGATCTCGGCGCGGGCTGCATCGGCATTGCCCCAACCGTCGATCTTCACCCACTTGCCTTTTTCGAGGTCTTTGTAGTTCTCGAAGAAGTGCTTGATCTGTTCCAGCAGCAGGGCTGGCAGGTCGGTGTATTCCTTCACGTCGACATACAGCTGGGACAGCTTGTCATGTGGTACCGCGATCACTTTGGCATCGCCGCCGCCGTCGTCGGTCATGTTCAGGATGCCCACTGGACGGGCACGGATCACCGAGCCTGGCGCTACTGGGTAAGGGGTCACGACCAGAACGTCGAGGGGGTCGCCGTCGTCAGCCAGGGTGTTGGGGATGAAGCCGTAGTTGGCCGGGTAGAACATCGGGGTGGCCATGAAGCGGTCAACGAACAGGCAGTCGCTGTCTTTGTCGATTTCGTACTTGATCGGCGCGTGGTTGGCCGGGATTTCGATAGCGACGTAGATGTCGTTCGGCAGGTCTTTGCCCGCCGGAATCTTGCTGTAGCTCATTGGGCGTTGCCCCCGTTAGTTGACCAAATGACTTGGCCGGATTGACCAAAAAGTGGCGGCGATTATAGACACACTCCGCTACCGATGCCACGTGCCAAGGGTCGTAGAACCTTGGTTGTACTGTGTTGCGGGCGTGTTCGGGTTTGCCGTGCGACCGGCGGCCTGCTCGTCAGGTAACCGGTCTTCAGGTGAACAGCTTAAATAGCGCGACAGGACATTAGTGGTGTGTTTGATAGACCGGATCTTCTGCTTGAAGTTGCTGTAACCGGGCCAGTGGATTCTGCCGATAAAACAGCTGTAGCTGTGCATAGACTTTCGGATAGGCCGCCACCAGCAAGTCCGGGGCACTGAAGAAGTATTCGCTGGTGACGGCGAAGAACTCCGCCGGGTTTTCCGCGGCATAGGGGTCGATGGCGGTTTCTGCGTCCGGGTTGCGGTCCAGCTGGTGGTTCAGGTCGTTGTAGGCACTTTGCATCACTTGCGCCCACTCGCTGACCCGCATGTCGCTGTGCAGCGGCGGCAGGCCGTTGGCATCGCCGTTGAGCATGTCCAGCTTGTGGGCCAGTTCGTGGATCACCAGGTTGTAGGCTTCCCAGCCACCGCTGGCCAGGACTCCGGGCCAGGCGAGGATGATCGGCCCCTGCTGCCAGGCTTCGCCGCTGTGCTCGCCATCCCATTCGTGCTCGATACCGCTGGCGTCGCGATGGCGTTGCGGGCTGAGAAAGTCGTCGGGGTAGAGGATGATTTCGTGGAAGCCCTGATACCAGTTCAGGTCGCCCAGGTGCAGCAGCGGCAGTTGCGCCTGGGCCGCCAGCAGCAGGCGCTGTTCCTGATGCAGTTCCACGCCGGGCAGGAGGGTGAGGTGCTTGTCGTCGAGGAACAGCACGCTGGCTTCCCGTAGCCACTGGTCCTCGGCGGCGCTGATGCCGTCGAGGAACGGTAGTTGCTGGCGTACTCGTTGCCAGGTGTCGTCGCTGACCGGATGCTTGGCCAGCCGGCGCTTGCGGCGCCAGGCGCTGAGGGACCACATGGCGTTTAGCGGGTTTCGGCTTTTTCGGTACCACGGCCAAAGCGGCTGCGCAGCACGCCAATGATCATCGGCACCAGGGACAGGAGGATGATGGCCACCACCAGCAGCGAGAGGTTTTTCTTGATGAAGGGCACGTTGCCGAAGAAGTAGCCCAGGGTCACCAGGCCGCCGACCCAAAGGATGGTGCCGGCCACGCTGAAAGCGAAGAACCGTGGGTAAGGCATGCGCGCCACGCCGGCGACGAAGGGCGCGAAGGTGCGGATGATCGGCAGGAAGCGCGCCAGGGTCACGGTCTTGCCGCCGTGCTTTTCATAGAAATCGTGGGTTTTCTGCAGGTAGTCGCGGCGGAAGATCTTCGAGTCGGGGTTGCTGAAAAGCCGTTCCCCGGCCGTTCGTCCAATCACGTAGTTGGTGCTGTCGCCAAGGATAGCCGCCAGCATCAGCAGGCCGCCCAGCAGCACCGGGTCCATGCCGCCGCCCGCGGCCACCGCGCCGGCGATGAACAGCAAGGAGTCGCCGGGCAGGAAGGGGGTTACCACCAGGCCTGTCTCACAGAAAATCACCAGGAACAGGATGGCGTAGATCCAGGGCCCGTAGTTGGTCACCAGCATGTCGAGATAGACGTCGAGATGAAGGATTAGGTCGATCGGGTTGAAATCCATTGGGGCACCTGTGATGACAGCCTGGCTCGGCAGGCCTGTGCGATGACTCGGAGAAAGGGACTACAGGGGTGTGTAGCTTTTCTTACGATCCGAAAAGGTCGGCATTATAAGGGCTGATAAGTGAAATGCGTGTTCAGATTGTAGCGGGGCGTTTCGGCTTGGCCGGCGCTTGGTGAATCGCCGGGGGGCGGGTGAGCGCGTCGGGGGCGCACATACCAAAGCGGCCCTGGGGCCGCTGTCTGCAGAGTCAGTCGTCGCTGAGGGGCAGGACGTAGTTCTTGAACTCGGTATCTTCGCGAAAACCCATGGACTCGTAGGTTTTGCGTGCCACTTCGTTGTTGCTGCTGGTGGACACCCGCAGGCGCACGGCGTTGGTTTCCTTGGCCATCTTCTTTGCGGTGCGCATCAGGTTGTCGGCCACCAGCTGGCGCCGGGCGTCTTCGGCAACGTAGATGTCGTTGAGAATCCACACACGCTTGAGGGACAGGGAGGAAAAGCTCGGGTACAGCTGGCAGAAGCCCAGCAATTTGTTGCTGTCGTCGTCGGCCAGGGCCAGGTAGATCACCGACTCCTTGCGCCGCAGGCGTTTTTCCAGGAAGGCCCGGGACGAATCCGGGTAGGGCAGTGCGCCATAGAATTCGCGGTATTTGACGAATAGGGGGGTCAACAGATCCAGGTGCTCGAGGGTTGCTTGAGTAATCCGCATGGTGGCTCTCAACTTCAAGTGGATGTGACGGCACAGGTTGGATGACTCGGGCAGCCGTGTTGCGATGCTGCCCAAAGCGGCGAAAAAGCGCAATCGTCTTGCAAAATCACGCTTGGGGCGGGCCCAGGAGGAAGTTGCCCTTCATATCTGCCGGCTCGTCGCTGTCCAGGGTCTGCACTTGCGCCTCGTCTTTGAGGTTCACCCCCGACAGTTGGCGGCGGCAGGCTTCACGCATCAGGTACAGCAGGCGATGAGCGGCCATGCCGTAGCTCAGGCCCTCCAGGCGCACATTGGAGATGCAGTTGCGATAGGCGTCGGTGAGGCCGATTTTCGGCTGGTAGGTGAAATACAGCCCCAGGCTGTCGGGGGAACTGAGCCCCGGGCGTTCGCCGATCAGAATCACCGTCATCTTCGCCCCCAGCAGTTGCCCGACCTCGTCGGCCACCGCTACCCGGCCCTGTTCCACCAGTACCACGGGCGACAGCGACCAGCCTTCGGCGGCGGTCTGCTCCTCCATGCGTGCCAGAAATGGCAGGGTATGGCGATGCACCGCCAGGGCCGACAGGCCGTCGGCTACCACCACTGCCAGATCGAACCCGCCGGGATGGGCGCTGGCGTAGTCGCGCAGGGCCTGGGCCGACTCGTCACTGAGCCGGCGTCCCAGGTCGGGGCGTTGCAGGTAGCTGTGGCGGTCGGTGGCGGCGCTGTGCAGCAGCAGGCTGTCACGGCCCCGCTCGGCCAATTGGGCGCTCAGGCCGGCGTGGTCGAAGGGCAGGTGCACGGCGTCCCGGGCCTGGGCGTGGGCGTATTGGAAGTCCAGCTGAGCATCGGTGGGCAGGCTGGTGCCGGTGCGGCCCAGGGCAATGCGTGCCGGAGTCAGGCGGCGCAGTTCCAGCCAGGGGTTCTGCGAATCGGTCGGGTGTTTTTGCATGAGCCTGTTCCTTATCCCAACTGGGCCAGCGCCTGGCGGAAAGCCGGCGGCAGGTTGTTGCCGAAATGCACCTTGCCGTCGGCCTGGGTGAAGATGCCGGTCCTGGCCAGCCATTGCTCGAATTCGGGAGCGGGCTTCAGGCCAAGGGTCTGCCGGGCATAGAGCGCGTCGTGGAAGGACGTGGTCTGGTAGTTGAGCATGATGTCGTCGGACCCGGGGATGCCCATGATGAAGTTGATCCCCGCCACCCCCAGCAGGGTCAGCAGGTTATCCATGTCGTCCTGGTCGGCTTCGGCGTGGTTGGTGTAGCAGATGTCACAGCCCATGGGCACGCCCAGCAGCTTGCCGCAGAAGTGGTCTTCCAGGCCGGCGCGGATGATCTGCTTGCCGTTGTACAGGTATTCAGGGCCGATGAAGCCGACCACGGTATTGACCAGGAACGGCTTGAAGTGCCGGGCCACGGCGTAGGCGCGGGTTTCGCAGGTCTGCTGGTCGATGCCGAAGTGGGCGTTGGCCGACAGGGCGCTGCCCTGGCCGGTCTCGAAATACATCAGGTTCTGCCCCAGGGTGCCGCGGTTCAGGCTCAGGCCCGCCTCGTAGCCTTCCTGGAGCACGTTGAGGTTGATGCCGAAGCTGGCATTGGCCGCTTCGGTGCCGGCAATCGACTGGAACACCAGGTCCAGGGGCACGCCGCGATTGATCGCCTCGATGGAGGTGGTGACGTGGGTCAGCACGCAGGCCTGGGTGGGGATCTCGTAGCGCTGGATGATCGCATCGAGCATTTCCAGCATGGCGCAGATCGAGGCGATGCTGTCGGTGGCCGGGTTGATGCCGATCATCGCGTCGCCGTTGCCGTACAGCAGGCCGTCGAGAATGCTGGCGGCGATGCCCGCTGGCTCGTCGGTGGGGTGGTTGGGCTGCAGGCGGGTGGACAGGCGCCCGCGCAGCCCCAGGGTGCCGCGAAACTTGGTCACCACGCGGATCTTCTGCGCCACCAGGATCAGGTCCTGCACGCGCATGATCTTCGACACCGCGGCGGCCATTTCCGGGGTCAGGCCCGGCGCCAGGGCTCGCAGGCTCTGTTCGTCGGCGGCGTCGCTGAGCAGCCAGTCGCGAAAGCCGCCCACGGTCAGGTGGCTGACCGTGGCGAAGGCCTCGCGGTCATGGGTATCGATGATCAGCCGGGTGACTTCGTCGGACTCATAGGGGATCAGCACTTCTTCGAGAAAGTGCTTGAGGGGGATATCCGCCAGGGTCATCTGGGCGGCGACCCGCTCGCCGTCGTTGAGGGCGGCAACCCCGGCCAGAAAGTCGCCGGAACGGGCCGGGCTGGCCTTGGCCATGACGTCCTTGAGGCTGTCGAAGCGATAGGTCTGAGAACCTACGCTGTGGGAAAATTGGGCCATCTCAGTCTCCGTTTCAACGATGTAGGGGCGTTGCCGAGTGCTGGCGGATCATCAGGATGCCACCTTCTTCAGCAGGTTTTCCAGACGGTTGCCGGCAGCCCGGTGATGGAGGATGGCAAAGGCCTTTTCCGCCACCAGGCTGCCGCCTTCCAGCGGCGGCAGGCCACCGCTGTAGATGTTCGAGATCACGGTGTATTCATAGCGAATGTCGGCATTGCCGCTGAACTGGGCGGCAGCGCGGCGCGCCTGGTCGTCCGGCAGGCGGTAGCCCAGGTAGGCGGACATGCTCCGCGAGGCCAGGGCATCGCCGCCGGGCCGCTCGCCGATCAGCACGATGATCAGTTGGGGTTGCAGGGCCTCGCCCACCGACTCCGCCAGCTTGACCCGGCCATAGGGCGCGAGGATCGGCTGGCCGATGCGCAGCTCGCGGCTGTGCAAGCCGTCCAGCAGCACCGGCAGCAGCTCGGGAATGTTGTGGTGGATGGCCTCGGCACTGAGGCCGTCGGAAATCACGATCTGCACGTCGTTGTATTCCGGTTTAAGGCGCCGCAGCACTTCCTCGGTCAGCCGCGCGCCCAGCTCCGGGTCTTGCAGGTGGGCCAGCTTGTCCGGGGCGGCGGTGCGCAACTCACGCAGGGCAATGGCGCCGATTTCGGTGGGGCGCAAGTCGACGTAGATTGCCTCGCGTGCCACTGCCAGGTTGGCGCGTACAGTACGCGACACGCTGTTGGCCGGGCGCGGCCCGGCGTTGTCGAAGCCGTAGGTGGCCGGGGTGGATTCCAGCAGGCGCTGGAAGTCGATGTCCGACGGGCAGAAAATCCTCGGGTTGCCCCAGTTCGGCCCGCGTTCCACGTTGCCGTGGGCGTCTTCCTGGAAAATCCCCTTGCCCAGGGCCCAGCGCAGGTATTCCGGTGCCGGTGCCAGGTCGTGCACCTCGCGCAGGGTCTGGTTGTCGTGGGCGCTGGTGTCGAAGTAGGCGAGCATGCGGTCGGTGCTCAGGTACACGTCCATGAAGAAGTTGGCACCGGCCGCGGTCAGCAACTCGGTGGCCATCTGTTGGCCTTCCAGGGTCACCTGGGAATGCAGGGTGTAGCAGGGCGCCATGCCCATGGGCAGGCCCAGCAATTTGCCCATGAACTGGTCCTGCAGGCAGGAGTAGGTCATCTCGAAGTTATCGAGGTGGGTTTCCGGGCCGATGAAGCCGGTGACATTGTTCACCATGTACGGCCGGTAGCGCCGGGCGAGCCCGTAGCACAGGGCTTCGCAGGTGGTCATGTCGATGCCTTCGTGCTTGCCGTAGGTCAGTTCGCTGCCCTGGCCGGTCTCGAAGTACATGAAGTTTTCCGCCACGTCCCGCAGCGGGCCGCGCTCGGCCATGGTCTGCCAGGCCTGGTCCAGCAGTTGTACGGTGACGTCGAATTCGTCGGTCAGGGTGCGTTCGGTGCCCGCCAGGCTCTGGAACATGATCTCCACTGGGGCGCCCTGGTCGAGGCAGGCCAGTTGAGTCTTGATGTGGGACAGCACGCAGATTTGGGTGGGGGCTCCGGTTTCCCGGCGCAGCTTGTCCAGGTGGTGCAGCGTGGCGCTGATGTTGTCCACGGTGTCGATGGCCGGGTTGAGGCCGATCAGTGCATCCCCCGAGCCCATGCTCAGGCCGGTGTAGACCAGCAGGGTGATGCCGCTGAGGTTGTCGGTGGGATGGTTGGGTTGCAGCCGCGACGACAGGGTGCCGGGCAGGCCCACCAGGGTCCGGGCCTTGGCGGCCGCGCCACTCTTGAGCTTTTTCGACAGCAGGATCAGTTCATGCACATCCAGCAGCTTGGCCAGGGCGGCCACCATCACCCCGGTCAGGGCGCGGCCGATGCGGCGTATTTCGGTGCCGTGGCTGCGCAGCAGGCGATCTTTCAGGGCGCCCAGGGTAAGAGGGGCGATTTCCCCGAACACCTCGTGGTCGATGTCGTAGTTGACCTGCATGACACTGTCGATATGGCCGTGGCGGTCGGTCAGCGGGTGCTGGAAATAGTGATCCAGGGTCAGTTCCGAGAGCACCTTGCGCGCTGCTTCGCGGGTGATTTCATCCACGGCGGCCAGCCCCGCCACGCGGTCCCCGGCCTTGCTGATGTCGGCGGCGCCGAGCACTGCCTTGAGGCTGTCGAAGGCGATCTCGCGATCCAACACCCGGGTGCCGTAGCCGCGTTCGGCCGGGACGACGGGAAGGCGGATGTGCCGCAGTTCGGTGAGTGACATGGCAAGACTCTCCTTGGCCGGCATCGGCATCAGTGCACACCGTAAAAGGCGACGGGCACTATGTGCTGATGGGGTGTTCCCAGATTGATGAAGTGCGCCGAACGTTCACGTACTTCGTCGATGACGATCAGGTTGCAAGAACTGCGCCCCCAATCCGTGGCGTAGTTGCCCAGGACCTTGCCGACGTTGCTCTCCAACAGCAGCACCAGCGGCCATTGGGGAGCCGGGCGGGCAGTGCCCAGGGCCCGGCACAGCAGGGCGCCGAGGTGGCGTATTTCTTCCAGCCCCGGCGCCTGGCCGCCATCGAGCAGTTGCAGGCAGGCACCGTCGCGGCTGCTAAGGGCCAGTTCCAGGGCCGCCTCCAGTTGCTGCCGGGAGGCGCGCACCGATAGACGGGCAACGATGGGCAGGTCCTTGAGCGGCAGTGCTTCGGGCCGGGGCAGGAACAAGGTGCTGCCGGAGATTTCGGTGTTGTGCAGGGTCAGCCCGTAGACCGTGGCCCGGCCACGGTTTTCCGGAACCAGGCGGCGGGCGTCACGCACCAGCCGCGGCTGGCGGGCAATGGCCAGGGCCAGGTCGATGCCCAGGTCGCCGTAGTGAGTGGTGCCGGGCAGGGTTTCACCCTGCAAGTGCCGATACAGCAACTCGCCGACGCCACCGGAAAAGGTCAGCGCCACATCGGGTTCGTGAGCCGGCAGGTTCAGTGGCAGTTGCTCCGTCAACCGGCCCAGCGGGCTGGCGAAGAACACTCGGTCCCCCGCCACGAGCGCCAGCAGGGCGTCGATGTACCAATCCAGCACGGCGCGCAGTTGTGAGCTGTCGAGCAGTTGCCCGGATGTTTTGCCAATCGCCAGGTGATCGAGCAGGGCCCGGCCGAACTCCGACATTCCGCTGAGCCGATAGCTGCCCGGCTCGAATTGCAGGTGCCGGGCACCGATGAAATGGCAACCGCTGGCCAGCACATTGCCCTCCAGGCCCCAGGCGGCATTGGTGGTGCCACCGCCGATATCCAGGTTGAGCATGGGCTGCTGCGCGTGAAAGCGGCTCAGGGCCGAGCAACTGCCCATGAACGCCAGCCAGGACTCCAGGCCGCCATCGTCGGCACGGGTGATCAGTGCGTTACCGATCAGTTGCCCCACCAGTTGCGCCAGGGCCTGGGCGTTGTGCCGACGGGCCGCCAGCCCGGTGATGATCACCCCGCCGGAAAACAACTGCTGCGGGCGCACGTCCGCCTGTTCAAGCCAGGTTTCGATCAGGCCGCGGATCGCGGCTTCATCGATGACCTCATCCTTGAAGGGCGTGAACACCGGGTCGCCGCGAAACAGCACCCGGGGTTCGTTGAGGGCCATGCGCCCGGTGATGCAGTGGCTGCTGAGGCTGGCCTGGGCAATCAGCACGCTGCTGGTGGTGGACCCGAAGTCCAGCCCCAGCAGCAAGACCTGGGCGCCGCCGGTGAAGGCTTGCATGCAGGCGTTCCTCGCCGCGCCGGAGTCAGACCGTGGCCTTCTGGCCTGCCGGTTCCGGGGTTTCCAGGGCCGTGCCGCCCAGGTACTCGCCTTCGCCGATGATTCCGGCAGCCCGGTCCTGGGCTTCCAGTTGCAGGGCCTTGGGCACCGACAGCCAATAGGCCAGCCCCACCGCGACGAAGCCGGCGCTGATCTTGCCGATCAATACCGGGAGGATGATGGTCGGCTGGAAGTTGGCGGTGAAGGACAGGTGGTCCCCCAGCAGGAAGGCGGCGCAGACACCGAAGGCGATGTTCACCACCTTGTCCTTGGGCGGCATGAAGCGCACCAGGCGGAACATGGCCAGGATGTTGGCGATGGTGGCCAGCATGCCGGCACTGCCTACCGCGCTGAGGCCAATCTTGCCGCCGAGGTTTTCCAGGGGCTTGCCCAGGTACTTGCGCAGCAGGTAGACCATGGGGAAAGCGCCGGCCAGCATGATGCCGATGTAGCCGGCGGTTTCCAGGGCGCGGGTCTGGTCCTCGGCGTCGGCGATGATCGGGTGGAAACCCCAGCCGCCGAACACCGCGGAGAAGGCCCCGGTGAAGTACTCGACGATGGAGAACACCAGTACCAGCTTGATCGCCGCGTCCATGGCCCGGCCGAAGATGATGAAGCCCTTGATCATCATGTCCGGCAAAAAGCGCAGGCCCAGGGCCAGGGCCACGACGAAGATCAGGATCGGCAGCAGGTTGGCGAAGATGCTGCCCAGGCCCAGGGCCAGTTGGTAGCTGGCTTCGCCGCTGGTGCTGACCAGTTCGCGTACCTGCGGGTTGCTGAAGGCCAGGATCAGGCTGGCGATCATTACGCCCACGGGAATGGTGAGGATCCCGGACATGATCCCCAGGGCCATGTACTTGTGGTCGCGCTTGTCGAGCATCGCCAGGCCCATGGGGATCGAGAAGACGATGGTGGCGCCACCCATGAAGCCGGTGATCAGCGCCATTACCAGCGCTTCCTTGCTGGCGGCCAGGGCCGAGGCCAGCTGATAGCCGCCCATGTCCGAGGCGATGATCATGGTCGCCGCCAGGGCCGGATCGGCTCCCAGGGAATTGAAGAACGGTCCGAAGACGGTTTCGATGACCACGGTGAGATAGGGGATGGAGGCCATGATGCCCGCGGCCGGCACGAAGATGTAGCCGGTGGCGTGAATGCCTTCCATGAATTCCTTGCCCAGGCCTCGCTCGCTGTCATAAATGGCGGCGAAGGCGCCAAGTACGGCGCAGAGCATGATGAGGTAGAGCACGTAGTTGCCGATCTGATCCATTGCGTTTGTCCCTTGTTATTGTTTTTCAGGCAGGGTCTGTGCACGACTGGTTTGGCGCAGAACTTCCGACAGCAGTGTCCCGTCCGGCAAGCCGTCGGCACCGGATCAGAGCAGGTGAACCTGTGCGGCAAGGCCGCGAAAAGGCCTCCCGGCGGCCTGGGCCGCCGGGAGGATCGGTCAGAAGAAGCCCAGCGGGTTGATGTCGTAGCTCACCAGCAGGTTCTTGGTCTGTTGGTAGTGGTCGAGCATCATCTTGTGGGTTTCACGGCCGACGCCGGATTTCTTGTAGCCACCGAATGCGGCGTGGGCCGGATACAGGTGGTAGCAGTTGGTCCAGACGCGGCCGGCCTTGATCCCGCGGCCCATGCGGTAGGCGCGGTTGATGTCGCGGGTCCAGACCCCGGCACCCAGGCCGAACTCGGTGTCGTTGGCGATCGCCAGGGCTTCGGCTTCGTCCTTGAAGGTGGTGACGCTGACCACCGGGCCGAAGATTTCCTCCTGGAACACGCGCATCTTGTTGGTGCCCTTGAGCAGGGTCGGCTGGATGTAGTAGCCGCTGGACAGGTCGCCCTCGAGTTTTTCCACCTTGCCGCCGGTGAGCAGCTGCGCACCTTCGTTCTTGGCGATGTCGAGGTAGGAGAGGATCTTGTCGAACTGCTGCTCGGAAGCCTGGGCGCCGACCATGGTGTCGGTATCCAGTGGGTCGCCACGCTTGATCTGCTCGATCTTCTTCATCACCACTTGCATGAATTCGTCGTAGATCGACTCCTGCACCAGGGCCCGGGATGGGCAGGTGCAGACTTCACCCTGGTTGAAGAATGCCAGCACCAGGCCTTCGGCGGCCTTTTCGATGAACTTGGGCTCGGCCTGCATGATGTCTTCGAAGAAGATATTCGGCGACTTGCCGCCCAGTTCCACGGTGGACGGAATGATGTTCTCGGCGGCGCACTTCATGATGTGCGAGCCCACCGGCGTGGAGCCGGTGAAGGCGATCTTGGCGATGCGCTTGCTGGTGGCCAGGGCTTCGCCGGCTTCGCGGCCAAAACCTTGCACCACGTTGAGCACGCCCGGTGGCAGCAGGTCGCCGATCACTTCCATGAGCACGGTGATGCCCAGCGGGGTCTGCTCGGCGGGCTTGAGTACCACGCAGTTGCCCGCTGCCAGGGCCGGGGCGAGTTTCCAGGCGGCCATCAGGATCGGGAAGTTCCACGGAATGATCTGCCCGACCACGCCCAGGGGTTCATGGATGTGATAGGCCACGGTGTTGCCGTCGATTTCCGCGGCGCTGCCTTCCTGGGCCCGCAGGCAACCGGCGAAGTAGCGGAAGTGGTCGGCGGCCAGGGGAATGTCGGCGTTCAGGGTTTCGCGCACGGCCTTGCCGTTGTCCCAGGTTTCGGTGATGGCCAGCAGTTCGAGGTTCTGTTCGATGCGGTCGGCAATCTTCAGCAGGATCAGCGAGCGCGCCTGTACCGAGGTCGCGCCCCAGGCGTCAGCGGCGGCATGGGCGGCGTCCAGGGCCTTGTCGATGTCTTCGGCAGTGGAGCGGGGGAATTCGGCAATCGGCTGGCCGTTGACCGGCGAGGTGTTGGTGAAGTACTGGCCTTTGACAGGCGCGACGAACTCGCCGCCGATGTAGTTACCGTATTTGCTCTTGAACGAAACGATAGCGCCTTCAGTACCGGGGTGTGCGTAACGCATGGTGGGTATCTCCTGGCTTTTATGCTTATGGGGGAGGACGCGCCGTGGCGCATATCAAGCGTAGAGCAAAGGTCGGGCCAGCGTGGTGCAGGCCATATGGATCAAGGGTTTGCGGATGTTTCGAGGGGCCCGCTGCGGGACGCTGTGGCGGATCTGGTACAGGCTTGAGTGACAGTTTGTAACCTAAGTGGCACAACCTGTGACTCGGGAGTCAAGCCGGCATTGCAATGCAGCAGCGCCTGGAGGATGCTGGTTCGCGTGTCGAATCTTGTCGGACAAGTCTGATGAGCATTCCTCCTTCGTAGTCGATTGCAGCCCGGCAGTGGCGACAGTATTTCGTCTGAGCGTGACAGCGCAGCAGGAGAATAATAAGAAATGCACACTAGCAATTACTTGAGCCGGCATGCCCAGCAGGTGCTCACCGTAGCCCAGGGCAAGGCTCATTTGCAGGGCCCGGGCAGTGACCCTTCCATTGCCCGCTCCTGGCTGCGTTGCCTCGAGGACTATCATCTCGACCCGGCCCAGGTCATGGCCCCTACGGTGCTTGAACATGGCCGCCTGTTGGAGAGCCGCGAGCGCCTGCAAGATGTCTTGCAGATTGCCGGCACCGAGATGGCCAACCTGCACCAACAACTGTCCGGCGCCGGGCATGCGGTGCTGCTCACCGATGCCCGGGGCGTGATCCTCAACTGCATTACCGCCCCCAGCGAACGCAAGATCTTCGAGCATGCCGGGCTGTGGCTGGGCGCCGATTGGAGCGAGGCCCGGGAGGGCACCAACGGCATCGGCACCTGCCTGGTGGAGCGTCAGCCGCTGACCATTCACCAGGGCGAGCATTTCCGCGGCCGGCACACGGGCCTCACCTGCTCTGCGAGCCCGGTGTTCGACCCCCATGGCGAGTTGCTGGCGGTGCTGGATGTGTCGTCGGCGCGCCAGGACGTGTCCCGGCAGAGCCAGTTCCACACCATGGCCCTGGTCAATCTGTCGGCGAAGATGATCGAGAGCTGCTATTTCCTGCGTTATTTCGAGAACCAGTGGCTGCTGCGCTTTCATCTGCAGGCGGAGTCGGTGGGGCTGTTCAGCGAGGGCCTGCTGGCGTTCGATGGCGATGGCCGGATCTGTGCGGTGAACCAGAGCGCCCTGAACCTGCTGGGGCATATTCGCGGCGGGTTGCTGGGCAAGCCGGTGGAAAGCTTTTTCGACTGCTCCCTGGATGAACTGCTCGGCCGCGCCAGTATCAATGCCAGCGCCAGTTGGCCATTGCGCACCCGGGACGGGCGACGCCTGTTCGCCTTGTTGCGCGGCCAGCCACAGCCGGCCGCACAACCCGCGGTGCTGCGGGCACCGCAGGCCATTGCGCCGGCGCGGCCCTCGGGGATCTGCCTGGGGGATGACGGCCTGCAGAACGATTTTCGCCGCGCCTCGCGAGTGTTCGAACGCGATGTGCCGTTGCTGATCAATGGCGAGACCGGCTCCGGCAAGGAGGCCTTCGCCAAGGCGGTGCACCAGGGCAGCGCGCGGGCGGACAAGGCCTTTGTCGCGCTCAACTGCGCGGCTATCCCGGAAAGCCTGATCGAGAGCGAGCTGTTCGGTTATCGCGGCGGCAGCTTTACCGGGGCCCGCAAGGAGGGCATGCGCGGCAAGTTGCAGCAGGCCGACGGCGGTACCCTGTTCCTCGATGAAATCGGCGATATGCCCCTGGCCCTGCAGACCCGTTTACTGCGGGTACTGGAGGATCGGCTGGTGGTGCCGATCGGCGGCGAGCCGCAACCGGTCAACGTGCGCATCATCAGCGCGACCCACCGTGACCTGCTGGAGCGGGTGCGCGACGGTAGCTTCCGTGAGGACCTGTATTACCGGCTCAATGGCCTGGAGATCGCCTTGCCGGCCTTGCGCGATCGCAGCGACAAATCCCAATTGCTGGATTTTCTCCTGGCCGAAGAGGCGGGCGGCCAGCCGGTGGTGCTGGAGGATGCGGTGCGCCAGAGCCTGTTGAGTTATTCCTGGCCGGGTAACGTGCGGCAACTGCGCAACGTGCTGCGCACCCTGGCGGCCTTGTGTGAAAACGGCCGCATTGGCCTGGATGATCTGCCGCCGTTGATCCGCCACAGCCGCCCGGCGCCGCTGGACGAAGCAATAGCAGAGGTGCCGGAGCGGCCACTGGAGGATGCCGAGCGGGTGGCGTTGCTGGCGGCCCTGGAGCAGCAGCGCTGGCACATGACCCATACCGCCGAGCAGTTGGGCGTGAGCCGCAACACCCTCTATAGAAAGCTGCGCAAGCACGGCATCGCGCGCTAGTCCGGGCTGTCGGCCGCTGCTGGCCCGTCGGGCTTGCGCCGGCGCAGGCCAGCAGCAACCTCCCGGTCAGCTAATGGGTGCGATTTGCAGCCCTCTACGCTAACCTGCGCCGATGTTTTTCGAGGTCGACTATGCACATCCATA
Organism: Pseudomonas sp. MWU349; assembly: GCF_017947325.1. Classification (NCBI taxonomy): domain Bacteria; kingdom Pseudomonadati; phylum Pseudomonadota; class Gammaproteobacteria; order Pseudomonadales; family Pseudomonadaceae; genus Pseudomonas; species Pseudomonas sp. MWU349. Next base: position 99,897 of record NZ_JAFEVP010000009.1, read on the forward strand.
TTCTCGGTATCTGCGGCACTTTCATGGGGTCGATGGCGGTTCTGGCCAAAGAGCTGGGCCATCACGTCACCGGTTCCGACGCTAACGTGTATCCACCGATGAGCACCCAGTTGCAGGCTCAGGGCATCGAGCTGACCCAGGGCTACGATCCTGCCCAGCTGGACCCGGCGCCGGACCTGGTGGTGATCGGCAATGCCATGTCCCGCGGCAACCCGGCGGTGGAGTATGTGCTGAACAAGGGCCTGCCCTATGTGTCCGGCCCGCAATGGCTGGCCGACCATGTGCTGCAGGGGCGTTGGGTACTGGCGGTGGCCGGGACCCACGGCAAGACCACCACCAGCAGCATGCTGGCCTGGGTCCTGGAGCATGCGGGCATGAGCCCGGGCTTCCTGATCGGCGGCGTGCCACAGAATTTCGCCGTCTCCGCGCGCTTGGGCGGTACGCCGTTCTTCGTGATCGAGGCTGATGAGTACGACAGCGCTTTTTTCGACAAGCGCTCGAAGTTCGTCCACTACCGCCCACGGACCGCGATCCTCAATAACCTGGAATTCGATCATGCGGACATTTTCCCTGATCTTCCGGCTATCGAGCGGCAGTTCCACCATCTGGTGCGGACCATTCCCAGCGAAGGCCTGGTGATCCATCCCACCACCGAGCCGGCCTTGCAGCGGGTGATCGAGATGGGCTGCTGGACCCCGGTGCAGACCACCGGCGCCGGTGGCCAGTGGCAGGTCAAGTTGCTCAGCGCCGACGGTTCGGCCTTCGAGGTGATGTTCGAAGGCGTGAGCCAGGGCGTGGTGGAGTGGGAGCTGACCGGCCAGCACAACGTCGCCAATGCCCTGGCCACCCTGGCTGCGGCACGCCATGTGGGCGTGGTGCCGTCGATGGGCATTGCCGGCCTGAGCGCGTTCAAGAGCGTGAAGCGGCGCATGGAGAAAGTCGCCGAAGTGCATGGCGTGACCATCTACGATGACTTCGCCCATCACCCGACGGCCATCGCCACTACGCTGGATGGCTTGCGCAAGCGGGTTGGCGATGCCCCGGTGATCGCCATCATCGAGCCGCGCTCCAATTCCATGAAGCTCGGCGCGCACCGCGATGGCCTGCCGGAAAGCGTCAACCAGGCCGATCAGGTGATCTGGTATGCCCCGGCCAACCTGGGCTGGGACCTGGCCGCCACGGCGGCCTTGTGCACGGTGCCGTCGATTGTCAGCGACTCTCTGGAAGGCATCATCGAGCGGGTGAAGAGCCAGGCTAAGCCGGGCACCCAGGTGGTGATCATGAGCAACGGCGGCTTTGGCGGCCTGCACGGCAAACTGGCCGAGGCGCTGCGATGAACAACGGCCCGGAACGCATCACCCTGGCCATGACCGGTGCCTCGGGCGCCCAGTACGGCCTGCGCCTGCTGGACTGCCTGGTGCGTGAGGACCGGGAGGTGCATTTTCTGATCTCCAAGGCTGCGCAGTTGGTCATGGCCACGGAAACCGATGTGACCCTGCCCCCCAAGCCGCAGACCATGCAGGCCTTCCTCACCGAATACACCGGTGCGTCGGCGGGGCAGATCCGCGTTTATGGCAAGGAGGACTGGATGTCGCCGGTGGCCTCGGGCTCCGGCTCGCCGGCGGCGATGGTAGTGGTGCCGTGCTCCACCGGTACCTTGTCGGCGATTGCCACCGGTGCCTGCAACAACCTGATCGAGCGCGCCGCGGACGTGACCCTCAAGGAGCGCCGGCAGTTGATTCTGGTGCCTCGCGAGGCGCCGTACTCCAGCATTCACCTGGAGCACATGCTCAAGTTGTCGAACATGGGCGTGACCATTCTGCCGGCCTCGCCGGGCTTCTATCACCAGCCGCAGACCATCGATGACCTGGTGGATTTTGTCGTGGCGCGGATTCTCAATCTGTTGAACATCCCGCAGGACATGTTGCCGCGCTGGGGCGAGCATCATCTGAGCAGCGATGAGTAAGTCGCTGCTGGTGCTGTTGGCCGCCCTGCAACTGGGCGGATGTGCCACGGCCCGGACCTTGAATGCCGCCCAGCCCGGGGCGCCGGTGGTGTATTCGGGGACGCGCCTGGACTTGTATGCGATGCAGGGTGGGTGCTGCGCCATGGACCGCTTTGGCGCCGAGGCACCGAGCTATCCTGGCGTGGATCTGCCCGCCAGTGCCCTGCTCGATACCCTGTTGCTGCCGCTGTCGGTGCTGATGGTATTGGGGGTGGGGTTTCAGGCAACGGGCGGGTTGTAGTGCTTCGCCGGCAAGCCGGCTCCTACAGGTGCGTGCAGGAGCGGCTTGCGGGGCGAGCGATTCATTTGCCCAGCTTGCGTAGTTCGTCGGACTCGACGATCCGCGTGCCGCTCTGCTCTTCAAGCGCCAGGCGCCACATGGCCCGGGCCAGTTGGCAGGCTTCGATCCCGCGGTACTTGCCCGGGATCAGCCGCGACAGTGGTCCGGCCAGCTGTTCGCCCAGGCGCGGTTCGATGCGATCCCCCAGCAGCAGTGATGGCCGGCAGATGGTCAGTTGTGGCCAGCCCTGCTGTTTCAGCGCTTCCTCCATTTCACCTTTGACCCGGTTGTAGAAGATCGACGACTTGGGGTCGGCGCCCAGGGCGCTGATCACGATCAGGTGCCGTGCGCCCAGCTCCCGTGCACGTTTGCCGAAGGCCACCACCATGTCCAGGTCCACCGCGCGAAAAGCGGCCTCGGAGCCGGCCTGCTTGAGGGTGGTGCCCAGGCAGCAGAAGGCGATTTCCACTTTGCCGCTGAGCTGCGGCAGGAATACGGCGGGGTCGCCGACCGGGTTTTCCAGGCGTGGGTGTTCGCTCAGTGGGCGTCTGCTGGGTGCGAGGACGCGGGTGATGGTGGGCTCGTTGAGCAGACGATCGAGCAGTTGTTCCCCGGTCAGGCCGGAGGCGCCGGCGAGCAGGATATGCTGAGGCGTCAAGTACATGGTCATTCCCCCTTGATACTGTTTCAGCTTAGTTGCTCTGCGCTTCCTTGCTGCTTATAGAGACACTCTGCAGGGCCTTTCGTGCCTGCTGTTTGCGCAATTGTTGCCAATGGGCAATGACGCCTCTGGGCGCCCAGATCTGCGGTTCCGACGCTTCGAAGTTGTCTGCTTGCTCACGCTCGGCAACGATGCCCCGGGCCAGCTTGAATGCATGCTCCAGGTCGTCGGTCTGGTTCAGCGCCTGGGCGAACAGGGCATCGCCAAAGTAGGTGAAGTCGGCCTCTTCCGAGCAGCCGAAGGACACTCGGTCTGCCTGGGAGGCGGTCATGATCAGGGTTCGCTCATCCTTGAGGGCCGGGATGAAGCCGCCGGAGTAGCAGGAAGAGATGACGATGATCTTGTCGCGGTTCTTCAGCGGGGCCAGGGCCGTGGCCAGTTCGTCGGCGGGCAGGTCTGCCAGCTCCAGGCGCGGCTGGTCCAGCACCAGTTCGTGGGCGCTGGTGCCGTGGCTGGTGAGGTAGATGAACACCAGGTCTTCCGGGCCGCTGCGTTCGGCCAGGGTCTGTGCGGCGCGGCGCAGGTTTTCCCGGGTGGCCATGGGCCGGTTCATCAGGTGGTCGCGGTGATTGACCAGGCGGATCTGGCCGTAGGCGCCGAAGCGACTGGCGAGCATGTTGCTGACATAGTCGGCCTCGCGCAGGAACACGCTCTGCTTGCCGTCGCCGGCCAGGGTCAGGCTGTAGAGTTCGATGGCCGGGGTGGAGGCGGGCACCGTATCGAGGGCTTCCTTGAGCAAGCGGCCCTGGACCAGCAGCGCAGTTTCCAGTGGGTCTGGCAGTAGCTTGCCATCGGCATCGCGAACCCGCAGGCCGTTGTTCCACACACCGCTTTGCACGCTGCCATCGCGCAGTACCAGTACGCCGTGGCCTTGGTAGTTGTCACTGTCGAAGCCGCCAACGTAGAAGCTGCCATCGCTGAGGTTGAGCCGCCCCTCGCCGCTGAAGCGCCAGTCGCTGAAGGTGCCGACATAGTGGCTGCCGTCGGCGCCGGTCAGTTCGCCCTTGCCACTCAGGGCGCCTTCCTTGAACTGGCCGATCCAGACGTCGCCGTCGGAGTTTTCGTAGCGCCCCTTGCCGTTGAGCTGGTTGTGCTTGAAGCCGCCGACGTAGATGTCGCCTTCGGCACTGTTGAAGGTGCCGTTGCCTTCCAGCTGGCCGTTGACGAAGTTGCCGGTGAACTGGTTGCCGCTGGCGTCGCTGCGCTGGCCTTCGCCATTGGGCTTGCCCTTGGCGAACTGGCCCTGGTACTGGCTGCCGTCGTCCAGTTCCAGGCGCCCGAGGCCCGAATACAGGTCGGCCTTGAATTCGCCGCGGTAGGTCATGCCGTCTTCTTTGAGGGTGCCTTCGCCATCCCGGCGGCCGAGCTTGAAGCCACCGCTGTAACTGCTGTCCTTGGTGGTCAGGGTGCCCTGACCATGGAACAGCCCTTGCTGGAACTGGCCGCGATAGACCTCGCCGTTGCTGCCGTGCCACTCCCCCTGGCCATGCCACTGGCCCTTGTCGAACTGGCCGGCGTACCAACTGCCGTTGGGGTAGTCGATGCGTCCTTGTCCCTGGAGCAGGCCATTGACCAGGTCGCCTCGATAGCGCCCGCCGTCTGGCAGGCGGGCATCGGGCGGCAACAGCGATTCGCCGTCGCCACAGGCACTGAGCAATAGGGTCAAAACCAGGGGTGCAAGTGGGCGCATAACGGGTTCCGGATAATTAGGGGACCGAGTATGCCGCAGCGGTGTGTCTTATATATAGAGAGGTTGAGCGAAACAGCGTGAGCTGTTTCGCATCGGAGGGGTTTCACACGAAGCAGAGCGACAGCGGTTCGGCGATATAGGCCGGTTTTTCCTGGCCGTCGATTTCCAGGGTGGCGGTCGCCTTGAGCAGCCACTGACCGGGTTTCTTTTCGGTGACGTCAGTCAGGTCGACCTTGAGCCGCACCTTGGAATTGACTGGCACCGGCTGGATGAAACGCACGCTGTCCAGGCCGTAGTTGACCACCATCTTCAGGCCCTGGGGCAGCACGAGGATGTCTTCCATCAGTTTGGGGATTAGCGACAGGGTCAGGAAACCGTGGGCAATGGTGCTGCCGAACGGGGTCTGTGCGGCCTTGACCGGATCCACGTGGATGAACTGGAAGTCACCGGTCGCCTCGGCGAAGAGGTTGATGCGCTCCTGGTCGATGGTGAGCCATGGGGAACGTCCGAGTTCCTTCCCGACATAATCTTTGAGCTCTGCAACAGGAACATGGGGCATTGAGACTCTCCTTGGATCAACGATTTATTAGTATTCGACGTTGTGTGGTGCGCTCTGAAACTTCCACTTTAGATCATCATGGCGATCCTTCCCGGTAAACATCCATGCTTTTGGCGAATGCCGGTTCATAGCGCCTGCGTGCTTATAATGCGCGACGGGATCTGGCTGGAGAGGCGGTATGTTGTTACGCGGTTTGACATGGCTGGTGCTGTTCCAATTGCTCGGGACGGCGCTCAATCACCTGCTGTTGCCCGTGCTTCCCGGGCCCATCATCGGCCTGTTGCTGCTGCTGGTTTTCCTGGTGGTGCGCGGTGAAGTGGGCGAGCCGCTGAATCTTGCAGCTGGCAGCCTGCTGCGTTACCTGCCGTTGCTGCTGGTACCGCCTGCGGTGGGGGTCATGGTCTATGCCCGGGACATCGCCGCGGACTTCTGGGCCATTACCGGTGCGCTGGTGTTGTCCCTGGTGATCTCCATGGCCTTTGTCGGCGTGCTGATGCAGCGCCTGGTCAAGCGCCAGGGCCGGCAGGAGGATAGTCAGTGATCTTCGATTGGCAGGGGGCCTGGGCGGCGGTGATCCATCACCCGCTGTTTGGCATCGGCATCACGCTGGGTGCCTATCAACTGGTGCTGGCGGCGTTCGAGAAGACCCGCTGGATGTTCCTGCAGCCGGTGCTGGTGTCCATGCTGCTGGTGATCGGCGTGCTGGTCGGCTGCGGCCTGAGCTATGCCGAGTACCGCAAGAGCACCGAAATCCTGAGCATTCTGCTGGGGCCGGCGACGGTAGCCCTGGCGGTGCCGCTGTACCTCAACCTGCGACGGATCCGCCAATTGTTCTGGCCGATATTGGCTACGCTGGTGGTGGGCGGCGTCGTGGCTACCAGCCTGGGCGTACTGCTGGGATGGTGGTTTGGTGCCGAGCACATGATCCTCATGACCATGGCGCCCAAGTCGGTGACCTCGCCCATTGCCATGCTGGTGGCCGAGCAGATTGGTGGTGTGGCGGCGCTGGCGGCGGTCTTTGTGCTGATTACCGGGGTGATCGGAGCGATATTTGGCCCGGGCCTGCTCAACCGTCTGGGGGTGCATGGCCCGGAAGCGCGGGGCATGGCCCTGGGCATGACCGCCCACGCAGTGGGCACCTCGGTGGCCTTGCAGGAAAGCGAGGAGTGCGGCGCCTTTGCGGCGCTGGCGATGAGTCTGATGGGTGTGGCCACGGCGGTGTTGCTGCCGTTGGCGGTATCGTTGCTGGTTTAAGGAAGGAAGTATGAACCTGGCGCTTTTTCCTCTGAATACCGTGCTGTTTCCCGACTGCATTCTCGATCTGCAGATTTTCGAGGCGCGTTATCTCGACATGATCGGGCGCTGCATGAAGCAGGGCAGCGGGTTTGGGGTGGTGTGCATCCTTGAAGGGGAGGAGGTCGGGACGGCCGCCCAGGGCTATGCGCAAATTGGCTGTGAAGCCTTGATCACCGACTTCCACCAGCAGGACAACGGGCTGCTGGGAATCAGGGTCAAGGGCGGTCGGCGTTTTCGCATTCTGCAAAGCGAAGTGCAGAAAGACCAACTGACGGTGGCCCGGGTGCAATGGCTGCAAGAGGCCCCCGAACAGCCGTTGCAGGATGAGGATGCGGACCTGATCGCGCTGCTCAGGGCCTTGGCCGAACATCCGATGGTCGAGGCCCTGGATATGGGGCTCGAGGCTACGGGGCAGCTGTCACTGGCCAATCAGTTGGCCTACCTGCTGCCTTTTTCCGATCAGGACAAGATCGACCTGCTGCAACTGGATGACCCACAGCAGCGTCTGGATGCCATCCAGCAGTTGCTGGACGAACTGCAAGGCGAACTCTTCGCCTGAGCCGCAGCCTGGAATGACGGCCGCAGCTTGCCTCTGGCGCTTTTAATAGGCGTACCGCAGCAGGGCGTGAGGCAAGTGCCGTGTCGCCATGTATCCGCACATCAATAGCATGACCGGCAGTAGCAGCCACCAGGCCCTGGCTGGCATCGGCTTGAGCGGGCCTTGCCATTGGCTCAGGGTCAGGCTGGCGGCGCAGACACAGGCCGCGAGCATGGCGCCGGCGAGAATGTCGGTGGGCCAATGGGCCCCCAGATAGACCCGCGACACTGCAATGGAGGCCGCCGGCAGGCAGCCTAGCAACAGCCAGGTCAGGCGCATGCGGGGTGGCTGGCCACGGCCGGCCAGAACTGCCAGGGTCAAGAACAGGGCGAAGGAGCCGGAAGAGTGGCCGCTGGGCATGCTGAAACTGGTGAGAGGTTCGCTCAGCACTTCAGGGCGTACCCGTGCGAAAAACCATTTGCCGCCGGTGTTGGCCAGGGCAGTACACAGCAGGGTCGCTCCGGCGAACGCGGCCTGGCGCCATTGGCGCAGGGCCAGGAGCAGCAGGGTCAGCACTGCGCTGAGGATGAACATGGCGCGGAACTCGCCGATCTGGGTGACCATGACCATGATCTTGTCCAGAGCCGGGTCCCGGTGCTCCTGTACCAGGGCGATCAGGCCCTGGTCGAACTGCGTCAGGTACGGATAGCCGATGAACAGCCCTGCCAGAATCAGCAGGCTCAGGCCGGACATCAACAGGGTTGCCCGGCGATGGCGCCGCAGGCTGCTGTTGACGCTCAGGCCGACAAGCACCACCAGGCTGCCAATGACGATGCCCGCCTGGGGCCAGAAGCCTTCGGGCAGGGGCAGGCGAATGGCCGCACCCGTGGCCCAGCCCGGCAGCAGATAGGCCAGTGACCAGCCCGCCGCCGCCAGCAGGCTGACGGCGAGGAAGCGTGGGAACGGCATGTCGAACATTCCGGCCACCATCGGCAGCATCGGTCGTAGCGGGCCGATGAAGCGGCCCACCAGCAGGCTGGCGATGCCATAGCGCTGGAAGTAGGTTTCCGCACCGCTGATCCATTCGGGGTGATGACGAAGGCCGGGCAGGCGGCGAATGCCTTGGTGGAAATGTCGCCCCAGCAGATAGGACATCGCGTCCCCCAGCAATCCGCCGGCAGCCCCCAGGAGCAGGGTTTCCCCCAGGGACAGGGCGCCATTCCCGGCAAGTACCGCAATCGCGAATAGCAGGACCGTGCCCGGCACGATCAGGCCCACGATCGCCAGGCATTCCATGCAGGCCACGATGAACACTGCAGCCGCCAGCCATTGGGGGTTGCTGGTTAGCCAGGCGGTCACGCTGTCGAGCCATGGGCCCATAAATTCAACTCCGTTGTTGTTTTTTGCAGAGGTGGGACGGTGGTGTCAGCCGAGCACCAGGTAGTCGCGCCCTTCGACCTGGCCGCGACGCATAGGGTTGCGCGTGCAGTAGGGGGCGTAGGCGGCATCGACAAAGCGGTACATCAGGTGTTCGTCACGCCCATGGGGGATGCCCAGGCGGGTGGTCTGGAGGATGTGTGGCACGGCGGCGCCCACATCTTCGACGAAGAGGATCTCGTGATCGAAGCGTTTCGCATCCCAGGCCGGAACCTTCAGGCCCAGGGCCTTGCACAGCAGGGTCTGGCCGGCGCAGAGCTTTTGCGCGGGGCGCGGCCGGCCACTGGCGTCCGGATTGTTCAGCAGCATCTGCGCCAGGCTGGCAGGGCCGGAGACTTCATCGACCCAGGGATAGGCGGACTTGATCAGTACGGCATTGCCAGGGCCCTGGGCACTGAAGTTCAGGGAGTCGCCGCCGCGGGCGTAGTACATATAGATGTGGCCGCCGTCCAGAAACAAAGCCTTACGCTTTTCTGTGTAGCCGAGGGAGGCGTGGCTGCCTTTTTCCTCGCAGTAATAGGCTTCGGTTTCGATAATGCGCGCGGACAGCCACAGATCGCCGACTTTATGGCGGATCACTTTGCCCAATAGTTCACGGGCCAAAAGCTCGGCATCACGGTCGAAAAAGCCGTCCGGCAGGGCTTTTGGCAGTTTTGCAGAGGTCAGAATGGACATGGTGGCGAAGGGTTATCGCGGAAAAGGTGATGCAATGGTAACAACTCCAGGCTTAATTCAGGCTGAACGCCGGGTATTTGCACTCCATTTCGACCATCCGCCCGTGACCGCTGTCCGTGGGCGGGCGCGACAGCTATAATCAGCCGCTTTCCTCTTTGCCAAGACCACACCAGACCATGACTGAGTCCGTTCTTGACTACATGACCCGCTTGGGTCGCGCTGCCCGCCAGGCCTCCCGGGTGATCGCCCGTGCCACCACCGCGCAAAAGAATCGTGCGCTGCTGGCGGCTGCCGATGCGTTGGACGCGGCGCGACCGGAGCTGACCGCAGCCAACGAGCAGGACCTGGCCAACGGCCGGGCCAATGGTCTGGAGCCAGCTCTGCTGGATCGCCTGGCGCTGACCCCGGCGCGTATCGACGAAATGATCGAAGGCCTGCGTCAGGTGGCCAAGCTGCCTGACCCCATCGGTGAAATCCGCGACATGCGCTACCTGCCGTCGGGCATTCAGGTGGGCAAGATGCGTGTACCCCTGGGGGTGATCGGCATCATCTACGAGTCGCGCCCGAACGTGACCATCGATGCGGCCAGCCTGTGCCTGAAGTCGGGCAACGCCACCATCCTGCGCGGCGGTTCCGAGGCGATCCATTCCAACCGCGCCATCGCCACCTGCATTCAGCAGGGCCTGGCGGCGGCCGACCTGCCGCCTCACGTGGTGCAGGTAGTGGAAACCACCGACCGCGCTGCGGTTGGACCGCTGATCACCATGCCCGAGTTCGTCGACGTGATCGTGCCCCGTGGCGGCAAGAGCCTGATCGAGCGGGTCAGCCGTGATGCCAAGGTGCCGGTGATCAAGCACCTGGACGGCGTCTGCCATGTGTATATCGATGTTGCGGCGGACCTGGACAAGGCCATTCGCATTGCCGACAACGCCAAGACCCAGCGTTATGCACCGTGCAACACCATGGAAACCCTGCTGGTTCACTCCGCCATTGCCGAGCGCGTATTGCCGCCATTGGCCGCAATCTACCGCGACAAGGGCGTCGAGCTGCGTGGTTGTGCGCAAACCCGCGCACTCCTCGGTGCCGGTGTGTTGGAAGCAACCGAAGAAGACTGGCGCACCGAGTACACCGCGCCGATCCTCTCGATCCGTGTGCTGGACAACCTGGAGCAGGCCATCGAGCACATCAATACCTATGGCTCGCACCACACCGATTCGATCGTCACCGAGAACTTCAGTGATGCCCGCCGCTTCCTTAACGAAGTGGATTCCAGTTCGGTCATGGTCAACGCCTCGACGCGCTTTGCCGACGGCTTCGAGTACGGCCTGGGCGCGGAGATCGGCATTTCCACCGACAAGCTGCACGCCCGTGGCCCGGTTGGGCTGGAAGGGCTGACCAGCGAGAAATACGTGGTCTTTGGCGACGGTCACGTGCGTACTTGATGGGCAAACGTATCGGTCTGCTGGGCGGCACCTTCGATCCAGTGCATATCGGCCACTTGCGTGGCGCGCTGGAGGTGGCGGAATCCATGCAACTCGATGAGCTGCGCCTGGTACCCAGTGCCAGGCCGCCCCATCGGGATACACCGCAGGTGTCGGCCCTCGATCGTCTGGCGATGGTCGAGTGTGCGGTGGCGGGCGTTTCACCCCTGGTGGTGGACGACCGGGAGCTGAAACGGGACAAACCGTCCTACACCATCGACACCCTGGAACAGATGCGGGCCGAGCTGGCCGCGGATGACCAGTTGTTTCTGTTACTGGGCTGGGACGCATTTTGCGGCCTGCCCACCTGGCATCGTTGGGAAGAGTTACTCCAGCATTGCCACATCCTGGTGCTGCAACGCCCGGATGCTGACAGCGAACCGCCGGATGCCTTGCGCAACCTGCTGGCAGCGCGTTCGGTGAGCGACCCCTTGGCCCTGCAAGGGCCGGGGGGGCACATTGCATTCGTCTGGCAGACGCCGCTTGCGGTGTCCGCCACCCAGATCCGTCAACTGCTGGCCAGCGGTAAGTCGGTACGTTTCCTGGTGCCTGACGCGGTCCTGGCCTATATCGATGCACACGGGCTTTACCGTGCGCCGAACTGAAGGAGCGCTGCCGGCCTGTGCTGAGCGGCGTTCCAAACATACGAGCTAAACGAGTTTTATATGACTAACCAAGTAATGAAAGGCGAAGATCTGGTCAAGGTGGCTGTCGCCGCGCTGGAAGACGTCAAGGCCCAGGACGTCCTGGTGATCGATGTTCGCGACAAGCAGAGCATCACTGACTACATGATCATCGCTACCGGTACCTCCAACCGCCAGATCGGCGCGATGCTGGAAAAGGTCCGTGAAATGGTCAAGGCCCAGGGCGTGCGCCCATTGGGTGAAGAAGGCAAGGGCGACAGTGACTGGGTGCTGCTGGACCTGGACGACGTGATCGTGCACATGATGACCGCCTCGGCCCGCCAGTTCTACGACCTGGAACGTCTGTGGCAGGGCGCCGAGCAGAGCCGCGCGGCCGATGGCAAGCACCACAGCCCGGAGCATGGCCACGAGCACTTCACCAAGCTCAACAAAGACCAGCAATAAGGGACGGCTGTGCGCCTGCGTCTGATCGCTGTCGGTTCACGCATGCCCAAGTGGGTGGAAGAGGGTTGGCACGAGTATGCCAAGCGTCTGCCATCCGAGCTGGCGCTGGAACTGGTGGAAATTCCGCTCAATACCCGGGGCAAGAACGCCGACGTGGCTCGCTTTATCCGTCAGGAAGGCGAGGCCATGCTGGCCAAGGTCGGGCATAACGAGCGCATCGTCACCCTTGAGGTGCATGGCAAACCCTGGAGCACCGAGCAACTGGCGGTGGAACTGGATCGCTGGCGTCTCGATTCGCGCACCGTGAACTTCATGGTCGGCGGCCCGGAAGGGCTGGCGCCGGAAGTTTGTGCGCGGGCGGATCAGCGCTGGTCGCTGTCGCCGCTGACCCTGCCCCACCCCCTGGTGCGGATTCTCATCGGTGAACAGCTGTATCGCGCCTGGACCGTGCTGTCCGGGCACCCTTACCACAAGTAGCCCGCGCCCCTCATGTCCCAGCCGATCCGCATCAAGGACCACGAAAAAGACGCCCGTCTGGTGCGTGGCCGTGTCGTGTTCGGCGCCATCATGGTGGTTTGCCTGATCGGTGTGCTGATTGCCCGGCTGTATTACCTGCAGGTGATCCAGTACGACTATCACTCCACTCTTTCGGAGAACAACCGGGTCCACGTGCAGCCGATTCCACCGACTCGCGGGCTGATTTTCGACCGCAATGGCGTGGTGGTGGCGGACAACCGGCCCAGCTTTAGCCTGAGCATGACCCGCGAGCGTTCCGGCGACTGGCAGCAGGTGCTCGACGTGATCGTCGAGGTGCTGGAGCTGACTCCGGAAGACCGGGTGCTGTTTGAAAAGCGCATGAAGCAGGGGCGTCGGCCTTTCGAGCCGGTGCCGATCCTGTTCGAGTTGACGGAAGAGCAGATCGCCCGGATCGCGGTCAACCAGTTCCGCCTGCCCGGTGTGGAAGTGGTGGCCCAGCTGGTCCGGCATTACCCCCAGGGCGCGCACTTTGCCCACTCCGTGGGCTATATGGGGCGGATCAACGAGAAAGAGCTCAAGTCCCTCGATCCGGTGAACTACAGCGGCACCCACCATATCGGCAAGACCGGCATCGAGCGCTTCTACGAGCCTGAGCTGCACGGCCAGGTGGGTTACGAAGAGGTCGAGACCAACGCCCGCGGCCGGGTGCTGCGGGTGCTCAAGCGCACCGACCCGATTCCCGGCAAGGACATTGTCCTGAGCCTGGATATCAAGTTGCAGGAAGCCGCGGAACTGGCCCTGGGCGGGCGTCGTGGCGCGGTGGTAGCCCTGGACCCGAGTACCGGTGAAGTGCTGGCGATGGTCAGCCAGCCGAGCTTCGACCCCAACCTGTTCGTCACCGGCATCAGCTTCAAGGCCTATGCCGAGCTGCGCGATTCCATCGACCGGCCGCTGTTCAATCGGGTGCTGCGTGGCCTGTATCCGCCGGGTTCGACCATCAAGCCGGCGGTGGCCATTGCCGGGCTGGATGCCGGTGTGGTCACGGCTTCGACCCGGGTCTACGACCCGGGCTATTACCAGCTGCCCAACTACGACCACAAATACCGCAACTGGAACCGTACCGGTGACGGTTATGTCGACCTGGACACCGCGATCATGCGGTCCAACGACACCTATTTCTACGACCTGGCCCACAAGCTGGGGATCGACCGGCTGTCCGCCTACATGAGCAAGTTCGGTATCGGCCAGAAGGTCTCCCTGGACATGTTCGAGGAGTCGCCGGGCTTGATGCCGACCCGCGAATGGAAGCGCGCCACCCGGCGCCAGGCCTGGTTCCCGGGGGAGACCCTGATTCTCGGGATCGGCCAGGGATACATGCAGTCCACGCCGTTGCAACTGGCCCAGGCCACCGCCCTGGTCGCCAGCAAGGGCAAGTGGAACCGGCCACACCTGGCCAAGAGCATCGAGGGCGAGAAGCCGGTGGATCACAACCCGATGCCGGACATTGTCCTGCGTGACCCCTCGGACTGGATGAAGGTCAACCATGGCATGCAGCAGGTGATGCACGGTGCGCGAGGCACCGCGCGCAAGGCTGCGGTCGGTTCGCCGTACCGGATTGCCGGCAAGAGTGGTACCGCCCAGGTGGTGGCGATCAAGCAGGGCGAGAAGTACGACCGCTCCAAGGTCCAGGAGCGGCATCGCGACCACGCCTTGTTCGTCGGCTTCGCCCCGGCGGAAAACCCCAAGATCGTGGTCTCGGTCATGGTCGAGAACGGTGAGTCGGGCTCCGGTGTCGCGGCTCCCGTCGTGCGCCAGGTGATGGATGCCTGGCTTCTCGGCCAGGACGGCCAGCTCAAGCCTGAGTTCGCCAGCCCTATCAGCGCGGAGGCTACGGCCCGTGAAGAGTAATTTTGACCGCATCCTCTCCAGTGAGGATGTGATGCGCCGTCGCGCGACGCTGTTGCAGCGCCTGCATATCGATGGCCCGCTGCTGGTGCTGCTGCTGACCCTGGCCGCCGGCAGCCTGTTCGTGCTGTATTCCGCCAGCGGCAAGAGTTGGGACCTGCTGGCCAAGCAGGCCACTTCATTCGGTATCGGCCTGGTGTCGATGATCGTCATCGCCCAGTTCGAACCGCGCTTCATGGCCCGTTGGGTGCCGCTGGGCTACGTGTTCGGCGTGGTGCTGCTGGTGGTGGTAGATGTCATGGGCCACAACGCCATGGGGGCGACCCGCTGGATCAACATCCCCGGGGTGATCCGCTTCCAGCCTTCGGAGTTCATGAAGATCATCATGCCGGCGACCATCGCCTGGTACCTGTCCAAGCGCACCCTGCCACCCCATCTCAAGCATGTGGGGATCAGCCTGGTGCTGATTGGCATTCCGTTCATCCTGATCGTGCGCCAGCCCGACCTGGGTACGGCCTTGCTGATTCTGGCCGGCGGTACCTTCGTGCTGTTCATGGGCGGCCTGCGCTGGCGCTGGATTCTCAGCGTGTTGGCGGCTGCGGTTCCCGTGGCCATCGCCATGTGGTTCTTCATCATGCATGACTACCAGAAGCAGCGGATCCTGACGTTCCTTGACCCGGAGAGCGATCCGCTGGGCACCGGCTGGAACATCATCCAGTCCAAGGCCGCCATTGGCTCCGGTGGGGTGTTCGGCAAGGGCTGGCTGCTGGGCACCCAGTCGCACCTGGACTTTTTGCCGGAGAGCCACACCGACTTCATTATCGCTGTCATGGGCGAGGAGTTCGGCCTGGTGGGCATCTGTGCGCTGCTGCTGATCTACCTGCTGTTGATCGGGCGCGGGCTGGTGATCACCGCCCAGGCCCAGACACTGTTTGGCAAATTGCTCGCGGGCAGCCTGACCATGACGTTTTTTGTTTACGTTTTCGTCAACATCGGTATGGTCAGTGGCTTGTTGCCGGTCGTAGGGGTGCCGTTGCCGTTCATTAGCTACGGAGGAACTTCGCTGGTGACGCTACTGTCAGCGTTTGGGGTTTTGATGTCGATCCATACCCATCGCAAGTGGATCGCGCAGGTTTGATTAAGGTGAAGAATTCAATGCAAGCAATGCGTGGCTGGGCCGCTCGGCAAGCGCCGTGGGTCGGTCTGGTAAGCATCCTTGGTGCAGCGCAGCCCGCGTTCGCCGGTGATTACGAAGGTTCGCCCCAGGTGGCCGAATTCGTGGGCGAAATGACTCGGGACTATGGTTTTGCCGGGGAGCAGCTGATGGCTGTGTTCCGCGAGGCCGAGCGCAAGCAGTCGATTCTTGACGCCATTTCGCGGCCCGCCGAGCGGGTCAAGCAGTGGAAGGAATACCGGCCGATGTTCATCACCGACGCGCGCATTGCCCGCGGTGTGGATTTCTGGCGCCAGCATGAAGCGGTACTGGCCCGCGCCGAGCAGGAATATGGCGTACCGGCCCAGGTAATTGTCTCGATCATCGGCGTTGAAACCTTTTTCGGTCGAAATACCGGGAATTACCGGGTGATCGACGCATTGTCCACCTTGGGCTTCGATTATCCGCCCCGTGCCGAGTTCTTCCGCAAGGAACTGCGCGAGTTTCTATTGCTGGCGCGCGAGGAGCAGGTCGATCCATTGAGCCTCAAGGGTTCCTATGCCGGAGCCATGGGCCTACCGCAGTTCATGCCCAGCAGCTTTCGGGCTTATGCCGTGGACTTCGACGGTGATGGCCACATCAATATCTGGACCAACCCCGATGATGCCATCGGCAGTGTGGCCAGCTATTTCAAGCGCCACGGCTGGGTGGCCGGCGAGCCGGTGGTCAGTCGCGCCGATGTGCGTGGTGATCGAGTGGATGAAGGCTTGACCACCGGGATCGAGCCGACGAAAACCGTCGGGGAGTTGCGGGCCCTGGGCTGGTCGAGTCATGATGCGCTGCGCGATGATATGCCGGTCACCGCTTTTCGTCTGGAAGGTGACAATGGCCCGGAATACTGGATGGGCCTGAAGAATTTTTACGCGATCACTCGCTATAACCGCAGCGTGATGTACGCCATGGCCGTACATCAGTTGTCTGAACAGCTGGTCCAAGCACGGGGCGTCAAGTAATGCTGGCAATGCCAATTCGCAAACCCCTGAAACTGGTGGCTTTTGCCGCGTTGTCCTTGCTGGTGGTCAGTTGCTCGACGAGTCGCTCGCCGCAGCAGAAATCTTCCAACGCTGTGCGTTCCATGCCGGGCCTGGACGTCAACCGAGCCCACAAGGATGGCGCGCCGTGGTGGGATGTCGACGTTTCGCGCATCCCCGATGCGACCCCGACCCTGCATACCGGCCCGTACAAGGCCAACCCTTACACGGTACTGGGCAAGACCTATTTCCCCATCCAGGAATCGAAGAACTACGTGGCCTCCGGCACGGCGTCCTGGTATGGCACCAAGTTCCACGGCCAGAACACCGCCAATGGCGAGGTCTATGACCTGTACGGCATGAGTGCCGCGCACAAGACTCTGCCGCTGCCGAGTTATGTGCGGGTGACCAACCTGGACAACAATCGCAGCGTGATCCTGCGGGTCAATGACCGCGGTCCGTTCTATTCCGACCGCATCATCGACCTCTCCTACGCCGCGGCCAAGAAGCTCGGCTATGCCGAGACCGGCACCGCCCGGGTCAAGGTCGAGGGCATCGATCCGCAGCAGTGGTGGGCTCAGCGTGGCCGTCCGGCGCCGCTGATGCTCAACGAGCCGCAAGTGGCGCAGAATAGCGCGCCGGTGGTCACGGCCTCGGCCGGCACTGTCGAACAATGGACCCCGCCGCCCCAGCAGCACGCGGCGGCTGTGGTTCCCGTACAAGTGAAAAACACGGCAGTAGCTTCTGGCCAGTATCTGCAGGTGGGCGCCTTCGCCAACCCTGACGCTGCCGAGCTGTTGAGGTCGAAGTTGAGTGGCATGGTGAGCGCCCCGGTGTTCATCAGCTCGATCGTCCGCAATCAACAGACGCTGCATCGGGTCCGCCTGGGGCCATTCGGCACGCCGGGTGAGGCCCAGCAAGCACAGAACAGCGTGCGCCTGGCGAACCTTGGGCAGGCCAGCGTGGTCTCTGCCGAGTAAGAATACTGAAGATTGAAGGTCCGCTTGCGGTATTGGGGGGCGGGCCCTGGTTGTTGGCTCGTCGAACAACAAAAGCCCGGCAAGGGTCAGTGAGTGAACAACTGCACACGCGACAGCCCTCTAGAAGGCTGTCTGAAATAGTTTTGCCCGCAAGGGCAAGTTTCCATTAGCAACTTCGAGAGACGGATGAACATCACCACCTTTGCCAAACGCCTGTGCCTGCTTGTCCCGCTGATCATCACGCCCGCCGCCTGGGCGGTCGAAGCGATGCCGTCGCCACCGCAACTGGCCGCCAAATCCTATGTGCTCATGGATGCCAGCAGCGGTAACGTGCTGGTGGAGAACAATGGTGACCAGCGCCTGCCGCCGGCCAGCCTGACCAAGCTGATGACCGCCTATATCGCGACCCTGGAAATCCGTCGCGGCCAGATCGGCGAGAACGATCCGGTGACCGTCAGCGAGAACGCCTGGCGTACCGGCGGCTCGCGGATGTTCATCAAGGTGGGTTCGCAAGTCACCGTCAGCGACCTGCTGCACGGCATCATCATCCAGTCCGGCAACGACGCCAGCGTCGCGGTTTCCGAGCATATCGCCGGTAGCGAAGACGCATTCGCCGACATGATGAACAAGACGGCTGCCGACCTGGGCATGAGCAACAGCCACTTCATGAACCCTACCGGCCTGCCGAACCCAGAGCACTACTCGTCGGCCCACGACATGGCGGTGCTGGCTCGCGCGATCATCCACGAGGACCCGGCGCACTACGCGATCTACTCGCAGAAGGAGTTCTTCTGGAACGGCATCAAGCAGCCCAACCGCAACCTGCTGCTGTGGCGCGACAAGACTGTTGACGGCCTGAAGACCGGCCATACCGACGAAGCCGGCTATTGCATGGTGTCCTCGGCGGTGCGTGATGGCATGCGCCTGATCGCCGTGGTGTTCGGTACCAACAGCGAACAGGCTCGTGCTGCTGAAACCCAGAAGCTGCTGACTTACGGTTTCCGTTTCTTCGAAACCCAGACCTTCTACCAGAAGGGCACCGAGCTGGCCCAGGCCCAGGTCTGGAAGGGCACCACTCATCAGGTCAAGGCCGGTCTGGCCGAAGACCTGACCATGACTATGCCTAAAGGCCAGTTGAAAAAGCTCGCCGCCAGCATGACCATGAACCCGCAACTGGTCGCGCCGATCGCCAAGGGCGACGTGATTGGTAAAGTCGAAGTGAAACTGGACGACAAGGTGGTGCACAGCGCTGACCTGATCGCCCTGGAAGCGGTCGACGAAGGTGGTATCTTCCGTCGCATGTGGGATAGCATCCGTCTATTCTTCTACGGCTTGTTCAACTGATATTGTCGACCTGCGTGGCCCTCGCTCTCCAGTGGAGCGGGGGCCATGTCCGTCGTCCGGCTATACGAGGCCGTTACTGCCATGACAGACACTGACGTTAAGTCGCACAAGATTGAGTTTCCCGTCGATGACTATCCGATCAAGGTGATCGGTGACACGGTTGTCGGTTTCAAGGACACCGTGATCGAGATCCTTGCCAAGTACGCCAAGCTGGACATCAAGTCCCTGGCCGAGCGTCAAAGCAGCAACGGCAAGTACACCACCGTACAACTGCACATCACCGCCACTGGTGAAGACCAACTGCGTGATATCAATAGTGCCCTGCGTGCTACCGGTGTCGTCCACATGGTGCTGTGATGCCACAGACGCTGGGCTTTCGTGAGCTTGGCCAGATGGCTTACGAGCCGGTCTGGCAAGCGATGCAGCGCTTTACCAATGAACGCGGTACCGATGCACCGGATGAAGTCTGGCTGGTGCAGCATCCCCCGGTCTTCACCCAGGGCCAGGCCGGCAAGGCCGAGCACCTGTTGCTCCCGGGGGATATCCCCGTGGTGCAGGTGGACCGCGGCGGCCAGGTGACCTATCACGGCCCTGGCCAACTGGTGGCCTACCTGCTGCTGGATGTGCGCCGATTGGGTTTCGGTGTGCGGGACCTGGTCAACCGCATGGAGCACTGCCTGATCGAGCTGCTGGCCAGCTACGGCGTGCCGGCGGCGGCCAAGCCCGATGCACCGGGCGTCTACGTCAATGGGGCGAAAATCGCCTCGCTGGGCCTGCGTATCCGTCACGGATGCTCTTTTCACGGTCTGGCCTTGAACGTGGACATGGATTTGCAGCCGTTTCGACGGATTAACCCCTGTGGTTACGCCGGGTTGGCGATGACCCAACTGAGCGACCATGCAGGGCCGATTGAATTTGCCGAGGTAAGTGCCCGGCTGCGTGCGCAGCTCGTCAAACACCTCGACTATGCTGAGCAGACGACCCTAACGGGCGGAATCGACTGATATGACTACTGCGCAAGACGCTGTTCAAACCCTGATCCCGACGCTGGATATCTCCGAGCGAGCGGCCCGTCCGAAAGTTGAAACCGGCGTCAAATTGCGCGGTGCGGAAAAGGTCGCGCGCATTCCGGTGAAGATCATTCCGACTACCGAACTGCCGAAGAAACCGGACTGGATTCGCGTACGCATCCCCGTCTCCCCGGAAGTCGACCGGATCAAGCAGCTGCTGCGCAAGCACAAGCTGCACAGCGTCTGCGAAGAGGCATCCTGCCCGAACCTGGGCGAGTGCTTCTCCGGCGGCACCGCGACCTTCATGATCATGGGTGATATCTGCACCCGTCGCTGCCCCTTCTGTGACGTGGGTCATGGTCGTCCAAAGCCTCTGGATGTCGACGAGCCAATGAACCTGGCGGTGGCTATCGCCGATCTGCGCCTGAAATACGTGGTGATTACCTCGGTGGACCGCGATGACCTGCGTGACGGCGGTGCCCAGCACTTTGCCGACTGCATCCGCGAAATCCGCAAGTTGTCTCCAAACGTGCAGTTGGAAACCCTGGTTCCCGACTACCGTGGCCGCATGGATGTTGCCCTGGAAATCACCGCCGCCACGCCGCCGGACGTGTTCAACCACAACCTGGAAACCGTGCCGCGCCTGTACAAGGCCGCCCGTCCTGGCTCGGACTACCAGTGGTCGCTGACCCTGCTGCAGAAATTCAAGCAACTGGTGCCGCATGTGCCGACCAAGTCCGGGCTGATGCTGGGCCTGGGTGAAACCGATGAAGAAGTCATCGAGGTCATGAAGCGCATGCGCGAGCACGACATCGACATGCTGACCCTTGGCCAGTACCTGCAACCGTCGCGCAACCACCTGCCGGTCCAGCGCTTCGTGCACCCTGACACCTTCGCCTGGTTCGCCGAGGAAGGTTATCGGATGGGGTTCAAGAACGTTGCTTCCGGCCCGCTGGTGCGTTCTTCGTACCATGCCGACGAACAAGCGAAACTGGCCAAGGCAGGCCTGGTTTCCTGATCTGCCTGCCCGCAAGGCGCACGTCTTGCGGGCAGTTCCCCGGCTCTTTCGAGCACTTTCGCTGCGCCCGCCGCTTTTTAAATCCCGCCTCTTCTGTTTGACACCATTCATGGCTACTGTGCTTGAGTGAATTCACACAGGGAGAATCTGCATGCCTATCCAACCGACTGCTGCGCTGAACGCCCACCTACCGGTGCCGGCGCTGGCCGCAGAAGGCGTTATCGGCCTTATTGCACCTGCCGGTCCCGCAGCGCTGGATACTGAAAAAGCCCACCAATGGATGCGCTCCAGGGGATACAGCCTACGGATCTTCCCGGGTGTCGGGTTGCAGGAGGGGTACCTGGCCGGTAGCGACGAAGCGCGCCTCAAGGACCTGCATGAGGCCTTCGCCGATACGGATATAGACGCCATTCTGTGCTTGCGTGGCGGCTATGGCAGCCCCCGCCTGCTGGACAAGATCGATTTCGATCTGTTGCGGCGCAATCCCAAGCCCTTTGTCGGCTACAGCGATATCACCGCCCTGCACCTGGCGATCAACCGTTATGCCGGTTTCGTGAGTTTTCACGGGCCAATGCTCAACGCCGACCTGCTGGGTGACAAGCAGGCGCCCACCGAAGCCTCCTTTTTCAATCTGCTTCGAGGCCAGGCCCGAGCTGGCAGCCTGCTGCCCCATCCGGTGGCCTTCCCCCTGACTACCATCGAGCCGGGCATTGCGCTGGGTTCCCTGCTGGGCGGAAACCTGTCGCTGATCGCCAGCACCCTGGGCACCCCGTATGAGATCAATACAGACGGCATCATCCTGTTTATCGAGGACGTCAACGAGCCGCTGTACCGCATAGATCGCCTGCTCAATCACCTGCGCCTGGCCGGAAAGCTGGACAAGCTGCGTGGGGTATTGGTGGGGGATGTGGCCGGTGTGGATTTTGCGGCGCTGTGCGCTTTGCTCAAGCAGACCTTCGAACCGCTGCGGATTCCGGTGCTGGCGGGATGGCGCAGTGGTCACTGCGACCCCAACCTGACCTTGCCCATGGGCGCGCTGGTCAGGCTGGATGCGGGAGCCAGGGAGCTGACCCTGGCGCAGGATGTGGTCTTCAAGTAATCGCAGGGCCGGCGAGGGGAGGCTTTCCCCTGCGCCGGACCGGGTCCTAACGATTGCGCAGGCTTTCCAGCAGCTTGTGGGTCGGATAACCATCCGCGGGCCATCCCAGTGCCTGCTGGGCATTGCGAATGGCCTTGCGGGTGTTGGCACCGATGATGCCGTCGGGATTGCCGGCGTCATAGCTGTTGGCACTGAGCAGTGTCTGTAGCTCGATGCGCTCGGAGCGGCTCAGGGGCAGGTCGTCCTTGGGCCAGTTGCCGCTGATCTGGCCGGCTCCGCCGAAGCGTTCGGAGAGCAGGTTCACCGCCAGGGCATAGGACGATGAGTTGTTGTATTTGAGCACTGCCCGGAAGTTGTCCAGGATCAGGAATGCCGGGCCGCGGTAACCCGCTGGCAACAGCAGTGAGGCTGACAGGTGTTCCGAGCCATAGGGCAGGGCCTTGCCATTGGCAGGAGTCATGCCCAGGCGCATCCATTCGCCCACGGTCTTGCGGGTGGAGGCGTCGGCCAGGGCATAGTCGAAGCCACTGTTGAGCTGTACTTCAAGACCCCAGGGCTGCCCCTGCTGCCAGCCGGAACTCTGCAGATAGTGCGCCGTGGAGGCCAGTGCATCGGCCGGGCTGTTCCAGATATCCCGGCGGCCATCACCGTCGAAGTCCACGGCGTGGGTGTTGTAGGTGGTGGGAATGAACTGGGTCTGGCCCATGGCGCCGGCCCAGGAGCCGAGCATCTTCTCTGGCTGGATATCGCCATGCTGGATGATCTGCAACGCCGCGATCAGCTGGCTATTGGCGAAAGCCGGGCGGCGGCCTTCATAGGCCAGGGTGGCCAGGGAGCGAATGACTGATTTGTTGCCCTGGAAGTCGCCGAAATTGCTTTCCATGCCCCACACCGCCACCAATGCCTGGCGGTCGACGCCGTAGCGCTGTTCGATCCGTTGCAGGATGTCGCTGTACTGCACCAGCATTGCCTGGCCTTTGCGTACCCGTACCGGCGACAGTGCCCCTTCCAGGTATTCCCACACTGGGCGGCTGAACTCGGGCTGGCTGCGGTCGGCCTTGATCACGCTCATGTCCGGGGTCACGCCGGCAAAGGCGCGATCAAATACATCGGCACGGATACCGGCGCCCAAGGCTTCGGCGCGGAAGGCGTTCAACCATTGTTCGAAGGTCTGGGTGGGCTGGACATCCAGGTTGTCGACGGCCAGGGGCGCGACAGTGGCAGGTGCGGCAAGAGGGGCTGCCTGGAGGCTGGGCAGCGGCTGGGCGTCGGCGGCGGTGGGTTTTTCCGCGCAGGCGACTAGCAGAATAAGGCTGGAGGCAGCGATCAGTTGGCGCATGTGCCAACGACGGGAAAGACAAAAGGGCATGCACGGGTCCAGAGAGAATAACAATCAGGTGCAGACCTTATCATGCCGGCGGGGTTCTGGGCTTCAGGCAGCCAGAAAGTAAGAAGCCTCCCAGCTTTTAGACTGGAAGGCTTCGCGGCGGTAGCTGCCTTTGCCCTTGGCCGGGCGTTCCTGGCGGCTGCGGAACAGTGGCTGGGCGACGATGGATTTGGCCTTGTTGGGGCCATGCTTGGATGGCTTGCTCATGCTCAATACTCACTTTGGGAGGGAGGTGTTGCGGCGCAGATCATCGGCCAGAGTCG
Source organism: Pseudomonas sp. MWU349 (assembly GCF_017947325.1). Taxonomy (NCBI): domain Bacteria; kingdom Pseudomonadati; phylum Pseudomonadota; class Gammaproteobacteria; order Pseudomonadales; family Pseudomonadaceae; genus Pseudomonas; species Pseudomonas sp. MWU349. The sequence continues at coordinate 123,334 of NZ_JAFEVP010000009.1, forward strand.
GGCCGCTGTCCAGCATCATGGATGCAGAAAATTGTAAGCGTGATGGGGTGGCTGCTTTACTCGGCCGCAAGTGCCAGGCGCTGGCCGGCCATTAGCAGCGATAAGCGGCTCAGGCTGCTCCAGGGCGAGCCACTGGCCTGTCCCTTGATCTGCGCATCAATGCGCTGGGCATCGAGCAGCAGTTGGCCCCAGCGTTGTGCGGAGTAGCGCTGCAGGGCTTTGCTCATCAGGGGTTTGCGTTTGTCCCAGACGGGCGGGCGGGCCTGGCTGAAGACCTTGTCCAATGGCACGCCCTGGCTGAACTGCAGGGCCAGGTTGGCCAGCAGGCGCAGTTCCCGGGACAGTGCCCAGAGAATCACCGGAGGTTCCACGCCTTCGCCGCGCAAGCCTTCCAGCATGCGCAGGGCATGGGCCGCTTCACCATTGAGGATGGCGTCCACCAGGCCGAATACGTCGAAGCGGGCACTGTCGGCCACCGCCGCCTGGACCGTTTCGACGGTGATCTGCCCGCCCTCGGCCATCAGCTTGAGTTTCTCGATTTCCTGGGCGGCAGCCAGCAGGTTGCCTTCGACCCGGGCGGCAATCAATTCGACGGCATCCTGGCTGGCGGACAAGCCGGCCTGGGACAGGCGCTGGCGAATCCACTGCGGCAACTGGTTGGCATCTACCGGCCAGATCTGTACGAATTGAGTCTGGGCACCCTCGACCAGTGCCTTGCCCCATTTGGTTTTCTGCGCGCTGCCATCGAGTTTGGGCAGGCTGATCAACAGCACTGTGTCTTCGGCAGGCCGCGAGCAGTATTCGATCAGCGCTGCTGCGCCCTTGTCACCGGGCTTGCCCGAGGGCAGGCGCAGTTCCAACAGGCGTTTTTCGGCGAACAGCGACATGCTGGCACCGGCTTGCAGCAGGGTGCCCCAGTCGAAACTGGCGTCGGCGCTGAATACCTGGCGCTCATCGAATCCCTGCTGGCGTACGGCAGAGCGAATGGCGTCGGCGGCTTCCTGGCAAAGCAGGGGATCATCGCCGCTGATCACATAGATCGGCGCGAGAGTGCCTTGCAGGTGTTTGCCGAGTTGGGCGGGGGCAAGTTTCATAGGCAGGTGGTCAGGGGGCGCCGGAGCGCCCCGCATGGCTTACTGGTTCGGCAGTTCCATAGGGGACTGTCGCGGGGTTTCCGCCTCAGCCTTGCGTGCGGCTTCCAGGGCTTCGGCTTCTGCCTTGGCCTTGGCTTCGGCTGTCGCCTGCAGTTGGGCAAGCTGTTCCGGGGTCAGCAATTGCAGACGGATCAGCATGCGCTGGATCAGGTCGCGACGCATTTCCTTGCGGGTTTCGGAAGACTCTTGGTCGGAACCAGTGATGTTGTTGCCGTCGTGCAGGAAGACTTTTTGCACTTCCAGTTTGTCGTCCAGCAGGTGCAGGTTGTCGTGAGTCAGGATCTCATACTTGAGAGTGGTACTGATCTCGTACTCAGCCGAGCTGCCGCCGCCGGTGTAGCTGAGGGTGCGCTGGGCATTTTCCTCGCTCAGCAGCACCAGTTTGTAAGGTGCGCCGGCATGGACTCGCACACCGCTGCTTTCAAGCTGTTGCTTGAGCATCTTGATGGTGTTGCCGTAGGCATCACGGGCGCTCAGGTCCAGCTCCTTGATGGTCAGCTCCTGGGTTCCAGTGCCGCGCAGCTGGAAGCCACAGGCGCTCAACAGCACGGCCAGGCCCATCACCAGCAGATTACGTTTGATCATGTATTGCTCCCCTTGAAACCAGATGGGCCAACCTTGTGGCCCTGGAGGTTTTATTCGGCGCCCGATCCCGGACCGGGCGCTTGATCCAATTAGCTGGCGACGATGTTGACCAGTTTGCCCGGCACGACGATGACCTTGCGAATCGTCAGGCCTTCAGTGAAGCGCAGTACGTTCTCGTTGCTGCGAGCGGCTGCTTCGACTTCTTCACGGCTGGCGCTGGCAGGCATTTCGATCTGGCCACGCAGTTTGCCGTTGACCTGGATCACCAGTTGCAGGCTGTCCTGCACCAGTGCGCTTTCGTCCAATGCTGGCCAGCCGGCATCGATGATCGCGCCGCTTTGACCCAGTTGGCCCCACAGCTCGTGGCTAATGTGCGGAGTGATCGGAGCGAGTAACAGGGCTACGGTCTGCAAGCCTTCCTGCAGCAGTGCACGGTCCTGTTCGCTGCCTTGCGGCGCTTTTTCCAGGACGTTCATCAGAGTCATCACCTGGGCGATGGCGGTGTTGAACTTGTGATGCTGGCCTACGTCCTGGCTGGCCTGCTTGATGGCCAGGTGGATCGCACGGCGAATGGCTTTCTGTTCGTCGCTCAGTGTCGCTACATCCAGAGCACCCGGCAGCCCCTGGCTGACGTGGGCCTGGGCCAGGCGCCAGACACGCTTGAGGAAGCGGTGCGCGCCTTCAACGCCAGAGTCGGACCATTCCAGGCTCATGTCGGGTGGCGAGGCGAACATCATGAACAGGCGGCAGGTATCAGCGCCGTATTGTTCGATCATCGATTGCGGGTCGACACCGTTGTTCTTCGACTTGGCCATCTTCTCGGTGCCACCGATCTCCACCGGCAGGCCGTCGGAGATGAGTTTGGCGCCAATGATCTTGGCCTTGCTGTCACGCTCCAGCTCGACATCCGCCGGGTTGTACCAGGTGTAGCTGCCATTGGCTTCGCGACGGTAGTAGGTCTCGGCAATCACCATGCCCTGGGTGAGCAGGTTCTTGAACGGCTCGTTGGAGCTCACCAGGCCTTCGTCACGCATCAGCTTGTGGAAGAAGCGCGCGTAGAGCAGGTGCAGGATGGCGTGTTCGATACCGCCGATGTACTGATCCACCGGCAACCAGTGGTTGGCCGCGGCCGGATCTACCAGGCCGCCTTCATAGTGCGGCGAGGCGTAACGGGCGTAGTACCACGAGGACTCGACGAAGGTGTCCATGGTGTCGGTTTCACGCTTGGCAGGTGCTCCGCATTTCGGGCAGTTGCACTCGTAGAACTCAGGCATGCGCGCCAGTGGCGAACCGGCGCCATCGGGAACCACGTCTTCCGGCAATACCACCGGCAACTGCTCTTGCGGGACGGGTACATCGCCGCAGTTGTCGCAGTGGATGATCGGGATTGGGCAACCCCAGTAGCGCTGGCGGCTGATGCCCCAGTCCCGCAGGCGGAACTGGGTACGCGATTGGCCGAGGTTCTTCTTCAGCAGCGCCACTTCGATCGCGTCGAACGCGCCAGGGAAGTCCAGGCCGTTGAATTCGCCGGAGTTGATCAGTTCGCCATGCTCGCCGTAAGCGTCCTGCCAGGGCGCCGGAGTTTCATCGCCGGCACTGGTACGTACCACGGCCTTGATCGGCAGGTTGTACTTGGTGGCGAACTCGAAGTCGCGCTCATCGTGGGCCGGTACGGCCATGACCGCGCCGTCGCCGTAGTGCATGAGCACGTAGTTGGCGACCCAGACCGGGAGTTTTTCACCGGTCAACGGGTGCTCGACGAACAGCGAAGTCGGCAGGCCTTTCTTCTCTTGGGTCGCCATATCGGCTTCCGCGACGCTGCCGCCTTTGCACTCGGCGATGAAGGCCTGCAACTGTGGGTCGTTCTGCGCGGCCAGGGTAGCCAGCGGGTGCTCGGCTGCCACGGCAACGTAAGTCGCGCCCATCAGGGTGTCTGGACGGGTGGTGAAGACCTTCAGGGTCCCGGCTTCGCCGATGGAGGCCTGATCGTAGGGGAACTGCACTTCCATGCCGCGCGACTTGCCGATCCAGTTGCGTTGCATGGTCTTGACCTGCTCGGGCCAGCCGGTCAGTTCGTCGAGACTCTCCAGCAGCTCATCCGCGTAGGCGGTGATCTTGAAGTAGTACATCGGAATTTCGCGCTTTTCGATCAGCGCGCCGGAACGCCAGCCACGGCCGTCGATCACCTGCTCGTTGGCCAGTACGGTCTGGTCGATGGGGTCCCAGTTAACGGTACCGTTCTTGCGGTAGATCACGCCCTTTTCGAACAGGCGGGTGAACAGCCACTGTTCCCAGCGGTAGTAATCCGGCTTGCAGGTAGTGACCTCGCGGGACCAGTCCACCGCCAGGCCCAGGCTGCGCAACTGAGTCTTCATGTAGGCGATGTTTTCGTAGGTCCACTTGGCGGGAGCCACGTTGTTCTTCATCGCGGCGTTTTCCGCCGGCATGCCGAAGGCGTCCCAACCCATGGGTTGCAGAACGTTCTTGCCTTGCATGCGCTGGTAACGGGAGATCACGTCGCCGATGGTGTAGTTGCGCACGTGCCCCATGTGTAGCTTGCCGCTGGGGTAAGGGAACATCGATAGGCAGTAGTAGGTTTCCTTGCCTGGCTGTTCACTGACTTCAAAGGACTTTTGCTCGTCCCAGAACGACTGGGCGGCGGCTTCGATTTCACGGGGCTGATAGTGTTCGTGCATGGCTACTTTTGTACTGAATAGGGGTGGCCTAGTCCTCTTCAACGCAACTTCGGGTGACGACGACGTCAAATGCGGCGTTTTTCAGTGCCCGATGGAGCTGGAAGTGGAGTTACAGGAAGCGCCGTAGCATACATGACCGCGCTCTGCCGAGGGAAACCCTGATTGCTCGGGCGGGCCGTTGGTCGCGGCGGCGCGTCGCTTTCGGCTGTCCGACTAAGCTCAAAAAGGGGAGTGAGTCTTATCTTCGATGAGGTGAACGGATGCTTGAATCGCAGCGAAAAGCAACAGAACCAGAGGTGTATGAAAGGCTGCTCAATCGACTGGCTCTGGCCCTGGATGCGGCAAAAACGGCGGATCGACTGCGCAACGAGCGGCCTATCGAGCTGGAACTGCGGGGGTTGAGCCGGGCGGAGTTTGAATTGATCAGGGCCTATCTGGCCCGCCATCAACGTGAAATGCAGATCAATCCAATGGGCAGTCTGCAACACCAGGAGGTGCCTCGATCGGCCAAGATCATTTGGCTCAAGGACCAGGCGCCCATCAAGGCATCGGTGAAAGTCCGATCTCAGCAGTTCAAGTAGGTCCCAGGCCCCTTGTCGGGTCGAACGAGGTCGCGGCCGAGGACCTCGGGAGCAAAAATACTTGGCATCGGTTGTTGCCGGACAGGTATCCCCTTTAGGCTTCGGGCATCTTGTTGGAGATGCTCGATGCCTTTTCGCTATTTCATCAAACAGTTGCTGCTGCCGCCCGGCATTCTATTGCTGTTGCTGCTGCTTGCCTGGGGCTTGCGCCGTTCCCGGCCAAGGCTGGCAGGCTGGTGTTTTGCCTTGGGGCTGGGTGGTTTCTGGCTGATGAGCCTGCCGGTCATGGTGGAGTGGGGCGCGCGCGGTCTGGAGCGCCTGCCGCCCTTGCCGCAAAGCCAATGGGCGAGCCTGGCCGAGCAGGCGGATGTGATTGTGGTATTGGGTTCGGGGCGTGAGCGGGGCGATCCGGCGTGGGGCTCCGATCAGCCCACCGGCGTGGGCCTGGAGCGCGAACGCTATGCCGCACGCCTGGCCAAGGCCTCCGGGCTGCCGGTGCTGACCAGTGGCGGCCTGCATTACGGTACGCCGCCCACTGAGGCTGCGTTGATGGCGCAATCCCTGCTCGATGACTTTGGCGTGACGGTGCGCTGGCAGGAAGGCCGCAGCCGCACCACCTGGGAGAATGCGCAGTTCAGCGCCGAGGTCCTGCTGCCGTTGGGGATCAAGCGTGTGGTGGTGGTGACCCAGGCCTGGCATATGCCCCGCTCAGTGTGGAGTTTCGAGCACGCCGGGTTTGAAGTGGTGCCTGCGCCAGTGGGGTTCCTGGGAATGGATAACGCCCGTCCGCTGGGAGGCTGGATGCCCGAGTTCAAGTCGATCTGGCAGAGTGGCCAGTTGCTCAATGAGGCAGTGGGCCAATTGGGCTACCGGTTGTTCTATCGCTGATGGCAATCCGGCTCCCTCGGGAGCCGGATTGCCAGCGAGGGCCCTCAAACGGTCTTGGCGATCCGGCTGGCCAGCAAGGCCCAGCCAAACAGCAGGGTGCAGAGCACCACCAGCGGCCAGGAGCGCCATTGCAGATACGGCGTCAGGTTGTGCATGGGCACGACCTCGCCATACAGAATGCCGCGTTCGAACTGGGGAATCTGCACCGTGATCCTGCCGAACGGGTCGATCAGCCCGGTGACGCCGTTGTTGGTCGCGCGGATCATCCAGCGCCCTGCTTCCAGGGCGCGCATCTGCGCCATCTGCAAGTGCTGCAGGGGGCCGATGGAGGTGCCGAACCAGGTGTCGTTACTGATGGTCAGCAACAGTTCGCTACGGGCCGAAAGGCCAGCTGCGAATTCGGGGTAGACCACTTCGTAGCAGATGAACGGCGCGATCTGATAGCCCTTGGCCTGTAGCAGCGGCTGGTCGGCCGGGCCGCGGGCGAAGTCCGACATCGGCAGGTTGAAGAAGTCGATCAGGCCGCGCAGCACTTCCTGCAGGGGCACGTACTCGCCAAAAGGCACCAGCTTCTGCTTGAGGTAGGTGCCGTCCCCTTCTCCGGTCACGGTGATGCCGTTGAAGTAGCGCTTTTCATGGTGTACCAGTTGGCGCACCGGAACGCCGGTAATCAGCGCGGAATGACGGTCGGCGGCAAAGTTGCCCATCATCGTCAGGTAGCCTTCGGCCGATTCCTTGAGCACCGGTACTGCGGTTTCCGGCCAGACCAGCAGGTCTACGCGCTTGCTGCGAAAGCTCATGTCGCGATACAGCGCCAGCTGGGCGTTGAGCTCGGCCGGGTCCCACTTCATGCTCTGTTCGATATTGCCCTGGATGGCGGCGACCGATAGCGGCTCTCCGGCGGGGCTGGTCCAGGCATGGCCTTTGAGGGCCAGGCCCACGACCCAGGGCGCTGCCAGCAGGAGCAGGCCCGCAACGATGAAGGCTTTGCGCCCGGCCTTGATCAGTCGCGGCAGGTTGTAGAGCAGCGCTGCGGTGAGGGCCAGGGAGAAGGAGATCAGCCAGATGCCGCCCAGCGGCGCGAGCCCGGCCAGTGGGCCGTCAAGCTGGCTGTAGCCGGAATACAGCCAGGGAAAACCGGTGAGGAACCAGCCCCGAAAGGCTTCCTGGCCCAGCCACAGGGCCGCAAATGCAAGGGCGTCCGCCAGCGGCGCTTCATTGCGTCGCAACCAACGGGCCCAGAGCCAGGCAGGCAGTGCGAAAAACCAGGCGATGGCAGCGATGAAGGCCAGCATCAGCAGGCCGGCAAGCAGGGCCGAGGCGCCGCCATAGGTGTGAATGCTGACGTAGATCCAACTGGTGCCGGCCCCGAACAGGCCGAAGCCGAAGCACCAGCCGCGGCCCAGGGCCTGGCGCGGTGTCAGCTCGCGCAGCCCGGCGTAGAACAGACCGACTGCCAGCAGCGCCAAAGGCCAGATGTTGTAGGGGGCCAGGGCCAGGGTGGTGATGGCGCCGGCGATCACGGCCAGCAGGTTGCCGGGCCAGCCGGGGCGGGTTGAGCGCTGCAAGAGGCGTTTCATCAGCTCTTTCCTGTGTCGTACCGGGCGGGGCACGAGGAGAATGGTTGGGTTGTTTCAGATGAGCATCGAGTCACGCAGCGCTGCTCGGCCGATGCGTCCCCGCCCTGTATCGCCTGAGGCCGGGCAAGTGGCCTCAAGACGATATCGCGGTGCGGGGGAGGGCGGATGACCCGTTTCCTCAGCGGGAAATGGGGGTCAGGCGCAGCAGATGAATCCGCCGGCTATCAGCGTTGAGCACGCGGAAGCGATAGGCGCCGATTTCAGTGATTTCGTTGCGTTTTGGCAAGTGGCCGAACGCACTCATGACCAGGCCGCCTACGGTGTCGAATTCGTCATCGGAAAAGTCGCTGTCGAAAAACTCGTTGAAGTTCTCGATGGGGGTCAGCGCCTTGATCAGGAAGTCGCCGCTGGGCAGTGGCTTGATGTAGCTGTCCTCCTCGACGTCATGCTCGTCCTCGATGTCGCCGACGATCTGTTCCAGCACGTCTTCGATGGTCACCAGGCCCGCCACGCCGCCGTACTCGTCGATGACGATGGCCATGTGGTTGTGGTTGGCGCGGAACTCGCGAAGCAGCACGTTCAGGCGCTTGGACTCGGGGACGAAGGTCGCCGGGCGCAGCAGGTCCTTGATGTTGAAGCTGTCGCCGTTCTCCTTGAGGATCAGCGGCAGCAGGTCCTTGGCCAGCAGGACGCCCATCACGTCGTCATGGCTTTCGCCGATCACCGGGTAGCGCGAGTGCGCCGAATCGATGACTGCGGGCAGGAACTCCCGAGGGGTTTGGGTCGCCTTGATGCTGATCATTTGCGAGCGCGGAACCATGATGTCCCGGACTTGCAGGTCAGCGACCTGGATGGCGCCTTCGACGATGGCCAGCGCTTCGCTGTCCAGCAACTTGTTCTGATGGGCTTCGCGCAGCAGCTCCAGCAGCTCCTGGCGGTTTTTCGGCTCATGGGCAAAAGCCTGGGTCAGTTTGCCCAGCCATGACTTTTGCCCGTTGCTCGATCGATCTTCGCTCATAGCGATTGCTCTGAATCCTTGGTTGTTACAGGGGGTTGTTGATCAGCTTTCGTCGTCTGCATAAGGGTCCGGATGACCCAGTTCTGCAAGCAACGTTCGTTCCAGCGCTTCCATTTCTTCGGCTTCGTCGTCATCTATATGGTCGTAGCCCAACAGATGCAAGCAGCCGTGAATCACCAGATGGGCCCAGTGGGCCTGGAGTTCCTTGCCTTGTTCAGCCGCTTCGCGCTCGACCACCGCAATGCAGATCACCAGGTCCCCCAGCAATGGGATATCCAGCAGTTCATCCGGTACATCGGCAGGAAATGACAGCACATTGGTGGCGTAATCTTTATGACGCCAGGTGTGGTTCAGCTCACGCCCTTCTGCTTCGTCCACCAGGCGGATGGTCAGTTCCGAATCGGCGGTGCGCTGGCGCAGGGCCAGCTCGCACCACTGGCGGAACTGTTCATCGCTGGGAGCCGGCTGTTGGCTGGCGCGCTGCAGGTCAAGCTCAAGCATCGTGGCGGTTGCCTCGGTCTGCGGCAGCCTTGGCGGCCTCGTCGGCAGCGTGCAGTTCGAAGCGCTCGTAGGCTTCGACGATGCGTTGCACCAGCGGATGGCGCACCACGTCCTTGGGCATGAAGTGAGTGAAGCTGATACCCGGCACATCCTTGAGCACGTTGATCACATGGGCCAGGCCGGACTTGGTGCCCTTGGGCAGGTCGACCTGGGTGATGTCGCCGGTGATCACCGCAGTGGAGCCGAAACCGATCCGTGTCAGGAACATCTTCATCTGTTCCACGGTGGTGTTCTGGCTTTCATCGAGGATGATGAAGCTGTTGTTCAAGGTACGACCGCGCATGTAGGCCAGGGGCGCGATCTCGATGACCTGGCGTTCGATGAGCTTGGCCACGTGTTCGAAGCCGAGCATTTCATACAGGGCGTCGTACAGCGGGCGCAGGTAGGGGTCGATCTTCTGGGCCAGGTCGCCGGGCAGGAAGCCGAGCTTTTCGCCGGCTTCCACGGCCGGGCGCACCAGCAGGATGCGTCGCACCTGCTCGCGTTCCAGGGCATCCACGGCGCAGGCCACGGCCAGGTAGGTCTTGCCGGTACCGGCCGGGCCAATGCCGAAGTTGATGTCGTTGCCGAGGATCTCTTTGACGTAGCGCTGCTGATTCAGGCCGCGGGGGCGAATCATGCCTTTCTTGGTGCGCAGGGCCACGGCGGCATCGGCTACCGAAGGGTTGTCCAGCTCTTGCACGGCAGACTCCTGCAAGAACAGGTGGACCAGGTCCGGCGACAGCTCGGTGCCCTTGGTTTCCCGGTAGAGACGGCGCAGAAGGTTTTCCGCGGAGGTGGTTTGCTTGGGTTCGCCGATCAGTTCGAACTGATTGCCGCGGTTGCGGATCTCGATCGTCAGGCGCTGTTCGATCAAGCGCAGATGCTCGTCGAATTGCCCGCACAGATTGGCGAAGCGGCGAGCCTCGAAGGGCTCGAGGATGAAACGATGAGGTTCTATGGGTGCGTTCAAGGTCGTTTTTAGCCGCCCAACGGCAATTAGGATGAATTCAAGGATAACGCCAGCAGCCTGGGTGCGAAAGCTCTTATGCGGAGCAAGGGCTGCTGGGGCTTTTCCCTGCCAGGTTATTGCAGCAGGGAGCCGCGCAGCGAGTGAGGCTGCGCCGAGTCGATGTACACGTCGGCGAACTGGCCGATCAGCGTGGGATTGTCGCAGCGGAAGTTGACGATGCGGTTGTTCTCGGTCCGTCCCTGCAGCTCGCCCGGGTCTTTCTTCGAGTAGTCGGTCACCAGGATGCGCTGGGTAGAGCCGACCATTTGTCGGCTGATTTCAAAACCTTGCTGATTGAGGCGGTGCTGCAAGGCGTTGAGGCGTTCCTTTTTCACCGCCTCCGGTGTTTCGTCGGCCAGGTCGGCGGCGGGTGTTCCCGGCCGTTGGCTGTAGACGAAGGAGTAGGAAAAGTCGAAACCGACGTCTTCGATCAGTTTCATGGTCTGCTGGAAATCCTTCTCCGTCTCGCCTGGGAAGCCGACGATAAAGTCCGAACTGATGCAGATTCCCGGAACAGCCGCCCTGAGCTTGCGCAGCTTGGACTTGTACTCCAGGGCGGTGTGATTGCGCTTCATGGCCGCGAGGATCCGGTCCGAACCCGATTGCACTGGCAGGTGCAGGTGCTTCACCAGCTCTGGTACTTCGGCATGCGCCTGGATCAGGCTGTCGGAGAACTCCAGCGGATGTGAGGTGGTGTAGCGGATCCGCTCGATGCCATCGATCGCAGCAACCACACGAATCAATTCGGCCAGGTCGGCCATGCGCCCGTCGTGGGTTTGGCCGCGATAGCCGTTGACGTTCTGGCCCAGCAGGGTCACCTCGCGGACGCCGTTTTCCGCCAGGTGGATGATCTCGGCGATCACATCGTCGAAGGGCCGGCTGACTTCTTCGCCGCGGGTGTAGGGCACGACGCAGAAGGTGCAGTACTTGCTGCAGCCTTCCATCACCGAGACATAGGCGCTGGGGCCATCGATCCGGGGCTCGGGCAGGTGGTCGAACTTTTCGATTTCCGGGAACGAGACGTCGACCTGCGGCAATTTGGTGATGCGCGCGACGTCGATCATTTCCGGCAGGCGGTGCAGGGTCTGCGGGCCGAAGACCACGTCCACATAGGGCGCGCGGTCGCGGATGGCCGCGCCCTCCTGGCTGGCCACGCAACCGCCTACGGCGATCACCATGTCCGGATTGGCCAGCTTGAGTTCACGCCAGCGCCCGAGCTGGGAGTACACCCGGTCCTGGGCGCGTTCGCGAATGGAGCAGGTGTTGAGCAGGATGACGTCCGCATCTTCGGCGCGTGCGGTGACTTCCAGGGCCTGATGTTCGCCCAGCAGGTCCACCATGCGCGAGCTGTCGTACTCGTTCATCTGGCAACCGTGGGTTTCGATGTAAAGCTTCTTGGCCATGGACGGGATCATCAAGTGATTCAAAGAACCGCGCATTATAGGGGCCATGCCCACAGGTTCCTAGGGTTGTGCATCGGGTAGCTATGCTATAGTTCGCGCCCTATTTTTGTCCCCCGATGTGTTACCCGCCCGCCATGACCAAACGTGAAGCTCCAATCTACAAGGTGATTTTCCTTAACCAGGGCCAGGTGTTCGAAATGTACGCCAAGCAGATCTATCAGAGTGATCTGTGGGGTTTCCTGGAAGTGGAAGAGTTCGTCTTTGGCGAGCGCACGCAAGTGGTCGTTGACCCGAGCGAGGAGAAGCTCAAGGCCCAGTTCGAAGGTGTAGTGCGCAGCTTCGTGCCGATGCATTCGATCGTGCGCATCGATGAAGTCGAGCGCCTGGGTACGCCGAAGATCAGCGAGGCCCGCGGGGTGAGCAATGTCATGCCCTTCCCGATGCCGATGCCGGAAAAATAAGCCTGGCCGATTCCGTTTTTCCGGAAGGGCGGTTGTCTGTGTGCAAGCCGTCTCACCGGCGACTGAGGCGCAAATGCTTACGGCAGGGGCGAGAAGGGTGAACGCCCATCGGCGCTCTGCAGTTCCATCAGGTATTTGCGGAAAATCTGCCCCAGCACCTGGGTCGCAACTTCCAGTTCGTCGCGCTGCATGTGCTCGGCGACTTCGTCTGCGGTGTCCAGGGCGTCTTCGGCGCCATTGACCGCAGCCATCTTCAGCACGATGTAAGCCTGAACGTTATTGGCCGGCACGCCTTCACCGTGGAAGAACATGGTGCCCAGTTTGAATTGCGCCTGGGCATGGCCTTGCAAGGAAGCCTTTTCGAAGTAGCTCAGGGCTTGATTGAAGTCTTGCGGCGCGCCTTTGCCCTCGTAGTAGAACTCACCCAACTCGTATTGCGCCTCGGCATCCCCCTCATCGGCGGCCTTCTGGCAAGCGGCGAGGGCCTCGGCCTGGTCCTGAGCCTGGGGATCGAGGGTGCAGCGACCCAGCGCCGGGATCAACAACGAGTTGCCGCCTGCTTGTGCATGAGCGAGCAGGGGCTGAAGGAGCAACAGGCAGCCCAGTGTCAGGGCGCGGCCGGTGCGGTTCATGGGAATCGACTTACCTCTGAGGGGCGCGGGGCCCAGCGTGGGGCCCAATAAGCGCGCATTATGAAATAAGCAGGGCCCACCTTACAAAGTCTTTACTCGTTTTTCTGCTGCGTGGGCGCTATATCCCAAGGATTCATCAGCATTTCCAGGTTTCACTGGAGAAAATTCAAGTAAAGACTACAACGGGCGTGATGTTTCACACGCCCGCCGTCCAGCGCTTACTTCAGGGCGGCGAATGCCCGCTCTGCCGCATCCAGCGTCAGTTGCAACTCGGCGTCGCCGTGGGCGATGGAGGTGAAGCCTGCTTCGAAGGCACTTGGCGCCAGGTACACGCCGCCTTCCAGCATCAGGTGGAAGAAGCGCTTGAACAGGTTGGCGTCGCTGGCCATCACATCGTCGAAGGTGACGATGTCATCGGCACCGCTGAAGTACAGGCCGAACATGCCGCCTGCCTGGGTGGTGACGAACGGAATGCCTGCTGCATCGGCGCGTTGTTGCAGGCCTTCGAGCAGACGGCTGGTGTAGTCGCTCAGTTCGGCGTGGAAGCCCGGGCGGCTGATCAGGCGCAAGGTGGTCAGGCCAGCGGCCATGGCCAGCGGGTTGCCGGACAGGGTGCCGGCCTGGTAGACCGGGCCCAGGGGCGCGATGTGCTCCATGATCTTGCGCTTGCCGCCGAAGCAACCTACCGGCATGCCACCGCCGATGATCTTGCCGAAGGTCGACAGGTCGGGTGTCACGCCGTAATGGGCCTGAGCGCCACCGAGGGCAACACGGAAACCGGTCATTACTTCGTCGAAGATCAGCACGACGCCGTGCTGATCGCAGAGGCGCCGCAGACCTTCGAGGAAGCCCGGTGCCGGCGGTACACAGTTCATGTTGCCGGCCACTGGTTCAATGATGATGCAGGCCACTTGCTGGCCTGCTTCGGCGAGCATTTTTTCCACCGCCGCCAGGTCGTTGAAGGGCAGGGTCAGGGTGTGCTTGGCGAAAGCCGCGGGCACACCAGCGGAGCTCGGCACGCCTTGGGTCAGGGCGCCGGAGCCAGCCTTGACCAGCAGGCTGTCGGAGTGGCCGTGGTAGCAGCCTTCGAACTTGATGATGCTGTCCCGGCCAGTGAAGCCACGGGCCAGGCGAATGGCGCTCATGGTGGCTTCGGTACCCGAACTGACCATGCGCACCATTTCCATGGACGGCACGATGGAGCACACCAGGTCGGCCATTTCGGTTTCCATGGCGGTCGGTGCGCCGTAGGACAGGCCGTGCTCCAGTTGCTTGCGCACGGCGTCCAGGACATCCGGGTGGCTGTGGCCAAGAATCATCGGGCCCCAGGAGCCGACGTAGTCGACATAGCGCTTGTCGTCCTCGTCTGTGACGTAGGCGCCTTCTGCATGTTTGAAGAACAGCGGGGTACCGCCCACGCTCTTGAAGGCGCGGACTGGCGAATTGACGCCACCCGGGATGTGTTTCTGGGCGTTGGCAAACAGGGTTTCGGAACGAGACATGATCGGGCTCTTAAGAATCAGCTGTTGAATAGGGCGTTGAAGGCGCGGGCGCGGCGGGTCACTTCTTCGGCGCTCTCGGCGCCGAACAGGCCGTGGACCACCGCCAGCAGGTCGGCGCCGTGGTTCACCAGTGGCGCGGCGTTGTCCAGGGTAATGCCGCCGATCACGCAGATCGGCAGGTGCAGGCTGGCCCGGGCTTGGTCCAGCAGTTCCAGGCTGGCCGTCGGCGCACCGGGCTTGGTGGTGGAATTGAAGAAACGGCCGAAGGCGACATAGCTGGCGCCTTCCTTGGCGGCTTGCTCGGCCAGTGGCAACTGGCTGTGGCAGGTGGCACCGATGATCGCCTGGCGGCCCAGCAAGGCCCGGGCCGGGGTCAATGGGCCATCGGTCTGGCCCAGGTGCACGCCGGCACCGATACGCGCCGCCAGCTCGGCATCATCGTTGATGATCAAGCGGGTCTTGTAGCGCTCGCACAGGGCCAGCAGCGTTTCGGCTTCCCGCAGTCGGCGGGCCTGGTCATCGCTTTTGTCGCGGTACTGCAACAGCGTGACCCCGCCTTCCAGCGCCGCCTCCACGTACTTCAGAAACTTTCCGGCCAACAGCTGGCTATCGGTGATGGCGTACAGACCACGTAGTTTCATTGAGCAGCCCTCATGACATTACGAGCAGAAATCCAGCGGCAAACGGCGCGGAACGAACTGGCCACGGCCAAGCTGCTCGGCATCGCGCAGGGTGCGCCAGGTGTAATCCAGGGCGGACTTCACCGCGCTGGCCAGGTGTTCACCTTGGGCCAGGCGGCCGGCCAGGGCGCTGGCCAGGGTGCAGCCGGAGCCGTGGTAGCTCCCCGGCAAGCGCTGGCAGGTATAGGTTTCGCGCAGGCCGTCACGGCTGTACAGGCGATTGTGGACTTCGTGTTCATCGCCGTGGCCGCCGGTGATCAGCAGGTGCTTGACGAAGTGCAGGAGTTTTTCGGCGCATTGGTCGGCGCTGCCTTCAGGCAGTTCCGCGAGAATTCGGGCTTCGGGAAGGTTGGGGGTGGCAATGGTTGCCAGGGGCAGGAGACGCTCGCGCATGGCGTAGCCGACTTCATCCTTGCCCAGCCGGCCACCGCCGCCGGCGCGCAACACCGGATCGCAGACCAGTGGCAAGTGCGGGTGAGCCTGGAGCAGCTCGACCACGGTTTCGACCATCTCCAGGGAACCGAGCATGCCCAGCTTGACCGCCGCTACCGTAGAGTCGTTGAGCACGGCATTGGCCTGGGCCAATACCCACTCGCGATCCAGGACGCGGAAGTCGCTGACATTGACCGTGTCTTGCACGGTCAAGGCGGTGACAGCCGGAGCTGCATGACAACCCTGAGCCAGCAGGGCTTCGATA
Source organism: Pseudomonas sp. MWU349 (assembly GCF_017947325.1). NCBI lineage: Bacteria > Pseudomonadati > Pseudomonadota > Gammaproteobacteria > Pseudomonadales > Pseudomonadaceae > Pseudomonas > Pseudomonas sp. MWU349. The sequence goes on from NZ_JAFEVP010000009.1 coordinate 138,763, forward strand.
TCTGCCTGCAAGCCGGCGCCACCACTGGGGTCGTGGCCGGAGAGACAGAGGACAACGGGGCGAGAGCTGTAGATATTCATGGGCGGCGAGCTTACCACCAAACGTTTTTTTTCGCGGTGCTCGACATTGAAGAGGACAATGATCTGGCCCCGGCCAGCCTACTTGACCGAAGCAACAGCTCTAGCCCGCTGGATTGCGCTGAAAGCCCCGTTCTAGAGCCTTTAGACTAAAATTTACAATGGTGTTCAATGGCCATCAGCGGCTATGCTAGAGTGGATTCAAATCAATAACAGGTCATGCCGGTTCTACGTCTGCTCAAGGGAAATGGGGGACTTCCTGACACCACCGGACAAGCCACGCTGGGGCTTTATGCACTATTTGCTGATGTTGCTGTTGAGCTTGCCGATGCTGGCTGGCGCCGCCGAGTTCGACGAGTTCACTCAACGCCTGCCCTTGGGCCGAGTGATGCAAGTACTCGAAGACGTGGGGGGGAAGGCGACCATTGCCGATGTCAGTTCGGGGCCCCTGGCTGAACAATTCAAACCCCACGATAAAGACACTCTCAACGCCGGGTATTCGCGCTCGGCATTCTGGCTGAAGATCGACCTCGACTATCGCCCCGCCAACCCGAGCGCACAACGCAGCTGGTTGCTGGAATTGGCCTATCCGCCTCTGGACCACCTTGAACTGTATGTCCCTGACGAGTCAGGTGGTTATCGCCTGGCGGGTCGTACCGGAGATGCCCTGCCCTTCGACAGTCGAGAGATTCGCCAGAACAATTACCTGTTCAACCTGAATTTTTCTCCCCACGAGCACAAGACCATCTACCTGCGGCTGGCCAGCGAAGGTTCGATCCAGGCGCCGGTGAGCCTGTGGTCCAGCAGCGCTTACCTGGAAGCCCAGCCGGTGCGGTTATATGTGCTCGGGCTGATTTACGGCGTGCTGCTGGGGATGCTGGTGTACAACCTGTTCATCTACCTCAGCGTGCGTGACACCAGCTACCTCTACTACATCGTCTATATAGCTTCCTTCGGTCTCTATCAGCTGTCGGTCAACGGTGCCGCTGTGGAGTACTTCTGGCCCAACAGCCCCTGGTGGGCCAATGCCGCCACACCGTTCTTCATCGGATCTGCAGGTTTGTTCGGCAGCCAGTTCGCCCGCAGTTTCCTGCAGACTGCCCGCCACAGCCCCTGGGTCGACCGTGTACTACTGGCCTTGATGGCATTTGGCGCGCTGGTCATGGTGCTTTCACTGATGACCAGTTATGCCCTGGCATTGCGCCTGGCCACCACCCTGGCCCTGGTGTTCACCGTGGTGATCTACGTGGCCGGGATTGTCGCCTGGTGTCGAGGCCTGCGCGTGGCACGCTACTTCATCATCGCCTGGTCGGCCTTTTTGTTCGGAGGGGTGATCAACACCATGATGGTGCTGGGTTACCTGCCGAATGTGTTCCTGACCATGTACGCCAGCCAGATCGGCTCGGCGATCGAAGTGGCGTTGTTGTCCCTGGCCTTGGCCGATCGCATCAACGCCATGCGTGAACAACAGGCCCAGACCCTGCTCGAAGCCGGGCAGAAGCTTGAAGTGCTGAACCAGCAGCTGGCCCACAGCAACCGGCTCAAGGACGAATTTCTGGCCACCCTGACCCATGAGCTGCGGACCCCGATGAACGGCGTTATCGGTTCCCTGGAACTGATGCAGACCCTGGAGCTGGATCCGGAGCTGGAGCAATACCAGCAGACAGCGGCCGGCTCGGCGCGGGACATGATGCGCATGGTCAACGGCATTCTGACCCTGACCGAGCTGCAGGCCGGCAAGCTCAGTGCCCAGCGCCAGCCGTTCAGCCTGCGTTCCCTGCTGACGACGCTGCAGACCCAATACGGCGCCAGTGCCGCCGCCAAGTCGCTGGCTTTCCAGATCGACTTGAGCGCCGGGTTGCCCGACCGCTTGCAGGGCGACCGGTGCAAACTCAGCCATTGTCTGGAGTGCCTGCTGGACAACGCCATCAAGTTCACCCCTTCGGGCAGCGTGGTGTTGCGGGTGCTCACGCGTTCCGTGTCGGCGCAGCGAGTCAGCCTGAGTTTCGAGGTAATCGACAGCGGTATTGGTTTCGTCGATCTGAACGATGCGACCCTCTATCAGCGTTTCTTCCAGCTTGATGGTTCCATGACCCGTGAATATGGCGGCCTGGGCATCGGGCTGGCGATCTGTCGGCAACTGGTGGAGCTGCTGGGCGGGCAATTGACTCATGAGTCGACGCCAGGCCGGGGCAGTTGCTTCCGCTTGCAGGTGGAGTTCGATGCCCAGGAGCCGGTCCTGTGCTCGCCGGTGGCAGTTGCACGACGCTTGCCCCGCGACTGCACCGTGCTGCTGGTGGACGACAACGACGTCAATCAGTTGGTGGTCAGGGGCATGCTGCTCAAGCTGGGCTACCAGGTGCGTACCGCCGGTAGCCCTACTGATGCCCTGCAATTGCTCGGGCGTGAGCTGGTCAGTGCGGTGTTGATTGATGGCGAGATGTCCACGGCGCAACTGGGGGCGTTTCGCTTGCAGGCCCAGGCGCTGCCCGGCTATTCCCAATTGCCCATCCTGCTGGCCTGCGTGCCTGGTAAAGAGGGCTGCCCGGCGGGGGCCGGCTCCGACTATCTGGCCAAACCGGTGAAGTTCGAGGCCCTGCAAGCGGCGTTGTCGAGGTATGTGCTCGCTGTGGAGCAGGGCGAAAGCGCCGACATTTAGGCGGGTATGCCACTTTGTTCGGGGTGGGGGCGGTGCTTAACTGGGGGCTTGGCACACCCTGAAGGAGCCCCGCGATGAACCTCCACCAGTTCGCTGAAACCCACGAAGTCACCAACCAGCCGCCAGCCCTGGACGGCGCCAACCTGTATCGGATCGACCTGCCGCTGCAGCAATGGATGCGCCGTTTCGATGCCGGTTGGGCCGAGTCGCGGGTCGACGCCTATGGCGCCCTGGCCGGTGGCCCGTTGATGGAGGCGGGGTTCCTGGCCAATCAGAACAAGCCGGTATTTTCCAGCCACGACCGTTTTGGCCACCGGATCGATCTGGTGGAGTTTCATCCCGCTTATCACCAACTGATGCAGGCGGCGATCGAAGCCGGCCTGACTTCACTGCCCTGGACCGATCCGCAAGCGGGGGCCCACGTTGCCCGCGCCTCCATGACCTATCTGCACAGCCAGGCCGAGGCCGGCAGCGGATGCCCGCTGACCATGACCTTCGCCTGTGTACCAGCCTTGAAGCTGCAACCGGATATCGCCGAACAGTGGCTGCCCAAGATCCTTGCCACCCAGTACGACCCGCGCAATGTCGGCATGCAACACAAGGCCGGGCTGACCATCGGCATGGCCATGACCGAGAAACAGGGCGGCACCGATGTGCGCGCCAACACCACCCGGGCCTACCCGGTGGGGGCTGGCGGCCCCGGGCAGGCGTACGAGCTGGTGGGCCACAAATGGTTCTGTTCGGCGCCGATGTGCGATGCCTTCCTGACCCTGGCCCAGACCGACAAGGGCCTGACCTGCTTCCTCCTGCCCCGGCACCGCCCCGACGACACCCGCAACCAGTTCTATATTCAGCGACTGAAGAACAAGCTCGGTAACCTTTCCAACGCTTCCAGCGAAGTGGAGTTCCGCGGCGCCCTGGCCTGGATGATTGGCGAGGAAGGCCGCGGCGTGCCGACCATTATCGAGATGGTGGCCATGACCCGTTTCGATTGCATGGTCGGCTCCAGCTCCCTGATGCGCCAGGCCCTGACCCAGGCCAGCCATCACTGTGCCCATCGCACCGTGGGCGGGCGGGTGCTCAGCGAGCAGCCCTTGATGCAGAACGTGCTGGCCGACCTGGCCCTGGAAAGCGAAGCGGCCCTGGCCCTGAGCATGCGCATGGGGCGGGCCCTGGATCATCTGGACGATGCCCAGGAGGCGAAGTTTTCCCGGCTGGTGACGGCGGTGGGCAAGTACTGGATCTGCAAGCGGGCCCCGGCGATGATCAACGAGGCGGCGGAGTGCATGGGCGGTGCCGGTTACGTCGAGGACAGCATCCTGCCACGGCTGTACCGCGAGGCGCCGGTGAACTCCACCTGGGAAGGCTCCGGCAACGTGCAATGCCTGGATGTGCTGCGAGCCTTGTCGAAGGAGCCGGGCGTGCTGGACGCCTTGTTCGCCGAATTGGGCGATGGCCATGGTGACAAGCGCCTGGCCGCCCATATCACCGGGCTGAAGGAGAGCTTCAAGGACACTGGCGACATTCAATACCGGGCTCGTCAACTCACCGAGGACATCGCCCTGGGCCTGCAGGCCAAGCTCCTGCTGGAAGCCGGCAATCAGGAGGTCAGCGACGCCTTTATCGCCAGCCGCCTGGGCGGCCAGGGCGGGCGGGTATACGGCACCTTGCCGCGAGGCCTAAACGTGGCAGCCATTGTCGCCCGCTCTACCCCTCAGGGCTTCTGACCCTCCCCGGGCGCCGGCTTCCCGGCGCCTGCGTTGATTACGCTGTTCCCGTGGGACGGTCTTGCAGGCAAGATGAACGCCTGCAAGTTCAGAACACAGGATGCTTATCGTGACCGAAGCTTTTATTGTCGTTCAAACCGCCGAGCAAGCCGTGGACCGGCTTGCCGCCCTGCATGAGCGGGCCACCACGGCGTTGAGCCAGGCGCTCAAGCGTTATCTCAAGGACCGGGTCGAGCCGGATGCCGAGCAACGAGCACTGTTTCGCTACCCTGAGTTGCGCCTGACCTACCACTGCCACGGCGAAGTCCCACAGACCACAAGGGCCTATGCCAAGGTCCAGTTGCCAGGCACCTACAGTGTCACCGTGACCCATCCTGCCGCCTTCCGTAATTACCTGCTCGAACAATTGGTGCCGTTGATGCACGACTTCACCGTGACGGTGGAAGTGGGCGTCAGTGAGCAGAACATTCCTTATCCCTATGTCGTGGAGCAGGGCGACGAGCTGGCTGGTTCCGGCGTGACCGCTGCGGCGCTGGCGCGGGTGTTTCCGAGCACCGACCTGTCGGCCGCCACCGACGGCATCGCCGATGGCCTCTACGATTGGGAAAATACCCACCCGCTGCCCCTGGCGCTGTTCGATGCCGCGCGAGTGGATTTCTCCCTGCGGCGCCTGGTGCACTACACCGGTAGCGACTGGCGTCATGTGCAGCCGTGGATCCTGCTGACCAACTATCACCGCTATGTGGACCAGTTCATCGTTCATGGCCTGGAGCAGTTGCGCAGCGATCCGCGCTTTGTGCGCATGGTCCTGCCGGGCAACGTGATCATCGAGAAAAGCATGGATCACGGCGAGGCCTCGGCCATCGCCGCCGGTGTGGTCTGGCACCGCTACCAGATGCCGGCCTACCACTTGCAGGCCAGCGATGGCCACGGCGTGACCCTGGTGAATATCGGTGTCGGCCCGTCCAATGCCAAGAACATCACCGACCACCTGGCGGTGCTGCGTCCCCATTGCTGGCTGATGATCGGCCACTGCGGCGGCCTGCGGCAGTCCCAGACCATTGGCGACTACGTGCTGGCCCACGCTTATATGCGTCGCGACGGCATTCTCGACCGCGTGGTGCCGCCGAACATTCCGATTCCGGCCTTGGCCGAAGTCCAGCTGGCGTTGCAGCAGGCGGCGGCCAATGTCACCGGGGAAAAGGGCGAACAACTGAAGAAACGCCTGCGCACCGGCACCGTGCTGACTTACGACGACCGCAACTGGGAATTGCGTTGGGCCGAAGAACGTCCGCTGATCAACCTGTCCCGGGCCGTGGCGGTGGACATGGAAAGCGGCACCATCGCCGCCCAGGGGTATCGCCTGCGGGTGCCCTACGGCACCTTGTTGTGTGTGTCGGACAAGCCCCTGCACAGTGAAATCAAGTTGCCGGGCGCGGCCAACGCCTTTTATGAGCGTGCGGTCAGCCAGCATCTGAAGATCGGCATCGAAGCGGTGGACCTGATGCGCAGTGAGCTCAACTCCCTGCACTCGCGCAAACTGCGCAGCTTCGACGAGCCGCCTTTCCGCTAGGCGTTTAAGCCATGGTCATTTGGCGGTCAGGCCACTAGCATTGTCGGTCCTGATCGCTGAATGTTCCTGCTCCCATGTCCCGTCCGCCCCGTCCCGCTTCCCGCCGCCCTGGCGCCAAACCGTTTTCCTCCTCTCCCGCCAAGCGTGTGGCCAAGGCCGCGCCGGCCGAGCCGAAGCTGATCCTGTTCAACAAGCCTTTCGATGTGCTGACTCAATTCAGCGATGGCGAGGGGCGTGCCACGCTCAAGGACTTCATTGCGGTTCCCGGGGTCTACCCGGCCGGGCGTCTGGATCGCGACAGTGAAGGATTGCTGCTGTTGACCAATGACGGGCAGTTGCAGGCGCGCATCGCCGATCCCAAGCACAAGTTGGCCAAGACCTATTGGGTGCAGGTCGAGGGCGAGCCCAGTGCCGAACAGTTGCAGCGCTTGCGCGAGGGAGTGCAGTTGAATGACGGCATGACCCTGCCGGCCGAGGCGCGTCAGCTTGAAGAGCCGACGCTATGGCCGCGCAACCCGCCGGTGCGCTTTCGAAAGAGCGTGCCCACCAGTTGGCTGGAGCTGGTGATACGCGAGGGGCGCAACCGCCAGGTAAGGCGCATGACCGCTGCGGTGGGGTTACCGACCTTGCGCCTGGTGCGGGTCAGGATCGGCGACTGGACCCTGGACGGCCTGGAGCAGGGCCAGTGGAAAGAAGTGTCGGCGCGCTTATAAGGCGCCGGACTCGATCAGGCCGATCACCACGCTCTTGATGATGAAGGCTGCAACGCCCAGGCCCAGCACGAAGAACAGGATGAACGAGCCGAAGCGCCCGGCCTTGGACTTCTTGGCCAGGTCCCAGACGATGAAACCCATGAAAATGATCAGGATGCTGACCAGGCCGGTCATCATCCACTCTTCGAATACTGCTGGGTCCATCACTCATCTCCAGTGCAGGCAGGGCAAAAAATGCCGGGCGAGTATACGTCAACGCCCGCGGCCCAAGCATTGATCTGCATGCGTTATGTCGCCACAGCGGGGGCCGGGATTCAGTTGCGCAGGTGGGTCAGCGGCAGTTCGGTGCTGTTGAGCACCTGATTGAGCACAAAGCTCGAACGCACGCTGGTCACGCCCTCGATACGGGTCAGATGGCCGAGCAGCAGCTTCTGGTAATGGTCCATGTCCGGTACCACGACCTTGAGCTGGTAGTCGGCATCGACCCCGGTCACCAGGCTGCACTCCAGCACCTGGGGCAGGCTGCGGATCGCCGCTTCGAAATTCTCGAAGCGTTCCGGCGTGTGCCGGTCCATGCCGATCAGGACATAGGCGGTCAGGCTCAGACCGAGCATCTTGCGGTCCAGCAGGGCGACCTGGCGGGAAATGTAGCCATCGTCCTCCAGCTGCTTGACCCGGCGCGAGCAGGGCGAGGGCGACAGGCCGATGCGCTCGGCCAGTTCCTGGTTGGAGATACGGGCGTCGCGTTGCAACTCCGCCAAAATGCTGAGGTCGTAGCGGTCGAGTTTGCTCATCAATCAGGCCTTTATCGTAACTATTGCGTTGAATTATCTGTCTTGAGTTAAAAATTGCGCAAGTGGCGTTTTTGCAAGCAATCTTCGCAATCCTCTGTCTTCGCTGCGCGCCTATTCTTATCACCAGAATCACTGCCCGGACATAGAGTCCACTGCGGCCCGCCGAATCAGGCCTGCCGCGGCCGCCAATCCCACAGGGTTGAGCCGGCCCCCGGGCTACACACTGTCCAGAAGACGGAGTGAGGTGAGCCGGTGTCAAAAGCGCCGAGCACGGACAAAATCTCAAAGGGCGGCCGACGGGCCGCCCTTTTTTATTGCCTGCGAAATAAGTCTCGTGACTGATAACCTGATGCAGAACCGCCCAGGGCTTTTTCAGTCTTATGTACAGGCCCCCCCTATCCGCAGTGAGGAATAGCATGAAGTCGCGCATCTGGCGTATGGCAGGTGTTGGTGTGTTGTGCCTGAGCGTCAACGCTCAGTTGCTCGCCGATGAGCGAGACGAGAGTCGGCCGCCTGCTCAGCATGGCGCTCCCGGGGGCGAGCAGCGAGAGCATCAAGGCCAGGGCCATCCGGAAAATGCCCCGCCACGGCCCGCCAATGTTCCCAATCGTCCACAACCCAGTGCGCAGCCACAGCGGCCGCAGAATGAAATCATTCGCGGCGATAACAGCCGTCAGTTCGAGCACAACGGCCAGAACCCGGGAGGGCAGTGGCAGAACCGGCCTCAGCACGATCCCAATCAGCAGGCTCGCCCGGCCCCCGCGCCACAACCCCAGGTGCAGCAGCCGAACAACCTGCCGATCCAGGGCCGCCCCGACACCGTGCGCCAGACCCAGGAGCCACAGCGTGGCTACTATCAGGACATTCCCCGGCGCAACGACTACAACCAGCATTGGCAGGCTGGCGGCCCGGGCTCTCGGCCGGGCGGCGGCCATCCCAACGACTACCGCTGGCCGGGCCGCCCTGATGGCCATGGCAATGGCTGGGGCCCCGGGCCACAGTACCGCCCCGGGTATGTGATCGACCGTTTCCCCGGGCGCAATGACCGGGTCGCCTATCGCGGCCAGGATTACTTTTTCTCCGGTGGTTACTGGTACCGCCCGCAAGGCCCGCGCTACGTGGTGGTGCGCCCGCCTTATGGCATTCGCGTGACGTACCTGCCCGACTATGCGCGGGAAGTCTGGATCGGCAGCGCGCTGTTCTTTCTGGCGGCGGGGGCTTACTACACCTACGAAGCCAATACCCAGCAGTACGTGGTGGTCGAGCCCCCCGTCGGCGTGCCGGCCGAAGATCCGCAACAGGAGGGCAATGGCTACGACGTGCTGGCCTACCCGGTCAATGGCCAGTCGCCGCAGCAGATCGACCAGGACCGTTATGACTGCTATCGCTGGGCGGTGCAGCAGAGCGGCTTCGATCCTGCGAGCGTGACCTATCAGCCGGCCCCGCAAGTGGTCCAGGCCTACCGCCAGGCCCAGGGCAATTGCTTGAGCTCTCGGGGCTATCAGGTGACCTACTGAGCCCTGGCCGCCTTCACCACTTCCTGCGGGTCGGCGTGCACTAGCACTTCGGCCCGTGGATAGGCCTTCTGGATGGCATCGGCGGCCTGGTCGCTGATGCCATGGGCCACCGAAAGGGTCAGTTCCCCGGGTAGTTCCAGGTGCAGTTGGACGAACCAGTGGCTGCCGGAAATCCGTGTGCGCAGGTCATGGGCCCCCAGTACTCCTGGCACGCTGCACGCCAGCTCCAGCATGTGCTGGCTGACGTCCGGGGGCAGTTCCTGGTCCATCAGCACCGAGAAGCTCTCCCGGGCGATCTGGATCGCGCTCCAGAGAATGTAGACGGCAATCCCCAGGCCGAACCAGGCGTCCACCTGATGCAGGCCGAACGCCGCCAGTACCAGGGCTAGCAGGATGCTGCCGTTGAGCATCAGGTCGGAGCGGTAGTGCAGGGAATCGGCGCGCACTGCGTTGGAGCCGGTCGCCCGGATCACGCGATGCTGCAGGAGCAGCAGGGCGATGGTCAGCGCCAGCGACAGGACGATCACCCCGATGCTCAGCCAGGGCGCGCCTACCGGTTCCGGGTGTTGCAGGCGTTGCGCCGCCTGAAAGGCAATCAGTACCGCACTGCCGGCGATGAACAATGCCTGGGCCATGCCCGCCAGGGACTCGGCCTTGCCGTGGCCATAGCGGTGGTCGTCGTCTGCCGGGCGCAGGGCGTAGTGCACTGCCAGCAGATTGAGCAGCGAGGTGAAGCCGTCCAGCACCGAGTCGGTGAGCCCGGCGAGCATGCTCACCGAGCCACTGAGCCACCAGGCGACAGCCTTGGTCACGATCAGGATGCTAGCCACGGTGACCGAGGCGCGGGTGGCCAGGCGCAGGAGGCGGGCGTGTTCCGAGTTGGCGGTCATCGACGTGGGGTTCCTGAGTAAAGGGGGTCAGGCAGCAGGTTGCAGGCCGTATAGCGCCAGTTGCTGCACGCTGCCCTTGTGCTGGATCAGACGTGGGTCATCCAGGGGGAAGCTGCCCCCCAGTTCGCTTTCCAGAATGGCCTGCAGCTTGCGGTTGTCGACTTTACCGTCGGCGCCGATGGCCTGTTGCAGTTTTTCCGGCGCGATCTGCGCGGTCTTGCCCGGCTCCAGGTAGATGGCCCCGGTGGCGAAGTCGACGCCGAAGGCGATCAGCCCCGGAATCACGTAGAACAGCAGGCCAACGGCATCCAGCACAGCCACCAGGGGGTCGATCTTGCCGTCGATCTGGCCGCGCCGGTCGGGGAAGAAGATCGAGCCGCAGGCGGTGAGTTGGGTCAGCAGGGTGGCCACCAGAACGCCGCCGATGACACGGTGGGAAATACGCATGGAAATCTCCTAGCAAGCACGAAAGCAACGAGGAATGAAGCGGGGTGTTGAGTCTTGTCGATCAGCACTCAGACCATGATTAACCCCAGGCAGTTCGCCGTTATACTCGCGCCTCTGTTTTGGAGCCAGCATGAATTCTTTGCCAATTGATGAAGTTTTGCCTGCACTGCGTACCGCCCTGGCGACACGCCATGAAGCGGTGCTCGAAGCCCCGCCCGGTGCCGGCAAGACGACCCGCGTGCCTCTGGCGCTCCTGGACCAGGACTGGCTGGCCGGACAGACCATCCTCATGCTCGAACCGCGGCGGCTGGCCGCCCGGGCCGCCGCCGAGCGCCTGGCCAGCGAGCTGGGAGAGAAAGTCGGTGAGACCGTGGGTTATCGCATCCGCCTGGACAGCAAGGTCGGCCCGCGTACCCGCATCGAGGTGGTCACCGAAGGCATCCTCACCCGGCGCCTGCAGGATGACCCGGCCCTGGAAGGCGTCGGCCTGCTGATCTTCGATGAATTCCACGAACGCAGCTTGGACGCCGATCTGGCCCTGGCCCTGAGCCTCAATGGCCGCGAGCTGTTTCGTGACGAGCAACCACTGAAGATCCTGCTGATGTCGGCGACGCTGGAAGGCGAGCGCCTGTCGACGCTGCTCGGCGATGCGCCGATCCTGCGCAGTGAAGGGCGCATGTACCCGGTGGCCCAGCGCTGGGGCCGACCCTTCCAGCCCGGTGAATTCATCGAGCCAAGGGTGGTGCAGACCGTGCTCGAGGCCCTCAACGATGAAAGTGGCAGCCTGCTGGTGTTCCTCCCCGGCCAGGCGGAGATCCGCCGGGTGCACCAGCAGTTGGCCGAAGCCCTGGGCGAGCGCAGCGAGATCCTGCTCTGCCCGTTGCATGGCGAGCTGGACCTGGCAGCCCAGCGCGCAGCCATCGACCCGGCGCCGTCGGGCAAGCGCAAAGTGGTGCTGGCCACCAACATTGCCGAAACCAGCCTGACCATCGATGGCGTGCGGGTGGTGGTGGATGCCGGGCTGGCGCGGGTGCCGCGCTTCGACCCCGGCAGCGGCATGACCCGCCTCGATACCCAGCGTATCTCCCGGGCCAGCGCCACCCAGCGCGCCGGGCGTGCCGGGCGTCTGGAGCCCGGTGTGTGCTACCGCTTGTGGTCGGCCGATCAACAGGAGCAACTGGCCGCCTATGCCAGTGCGGAAATCCTCCAGGCGGACCTGGCCGGATTGGCCCTGCAACTGGCGCGCTGGGGCGTGACGCCAAATCAACTGGCATGGCTGGACGCTCCCCCCAGTGCCGCTTATGCCCAGGCCCAGGACTTGCTGGTGCGCCTGGGGGCGTTGAATGACGATGGCAGCCTGACCCGCCACGGTCAGGCCATGGCCGAGTTGCCGGCTCACCCGCGCATCGCCCATCTGCTGTTGCGCGGCCAGGCCCTGGGGTTGGCGCCGATGGCTTGCGATGTCGCGGCGCTGCTGGGGGAGCGGGATATCCTGCGCGGCGCTGGCGCCGACCTGCACAGCCGCCTGGTGCTGCTTGGCGGGGAAGAACGTGCCGCTCGCGGAGCCCAGGGCGGGGTGCAGCGTGCCCGACAACTGGCGCGCCAGTACCGCGGCTATCTGCGCGGGCAGCCCGAGGCCGCGGTGGCCGACCCCGAGCATCCGCGCTGGCTCGGCGCCCTGTTGGCCCTGGCCTATCCCGACCGGGTGGCCCAGCAGCGGCGCCCCGGCGGCGCCGAATACCGCCTGGCCAACGGCCGCGCGGCGCTGTTCAGCGAAACCGACAGCCTGATGAAGCAACCCTGGCTGGTGATCGCCGACCTGGGCAGCCGCCAGGGGCAGCGCGAGGAACGCATCTACCTGGCGGCGGATTTCGATCCGGCGCTGTTCGATTCGGTACTGGCGGAGCAGGTGCGGCAAGTCGATCAGCTGGAGTGGGACGAACGCGAAGGCGTGCTGCGGGCCGAACGCCAGCGCAAGGTTGGCGAGCTGGTGCTCAGCCGCGAGCCGCTGAGCGGGCTCGACGAGTCCGCCCGCACCCTGGCCCTGGTCAATCTGGTCCGGCGCAAAGGCCTGGAGCTGCTGCCCTGGACCCCGGAGCTGCGTCAGTGGCAGGCCCGGGTAGCGTTGCTGCGCCAGCTGGACCTGGAGGCCACGGGCACCAGCCAATGGCCGGATGTCAGTGACGGGGCCTTGCTCAAGGGGCTGGAGCAGTGGCTGCAGCCTTACTTGGGCAAGGTCTCGCGGCTCAGCCACTTCGCCAACCTGGAACTGGCCGGAATTATCCACAACCTGCTGCCCTGGCCATTGCCGCAGCGCCTGGATGAGCTGGCGCCCCATCATCTGACGGTGCCTTCCGGCTCGTCGATTCGACTGGACTACAGCGAGTACCCACCGATCCTGGCGGTACGCCTGCAGGAGCTGTTCGGCCTGGCGCAGACACCGCGCATTGCCGGTGGCCGCCAGGTGGTCAAATTGCACCTGTTGTCTCCGGCACGACGTCCGGTACAGGTCACCCAGGATCTGGCGAACTTCTGGCGCAGCACCTACGCCGAGGTGAAAAAGGACCTCAAGGGCCGTTACCCCAAGCACTATTGGCCGGATGACCCGCTGATCGCCGAAGCCACGGCGCGGGTCAAACCGCGCAAATAACCCGAACTCCCGTACTGCCCTGTAGCCGCTCTGGGGTTTATTGCGCCGGCAAGAGGAACCGGGCCAGCACCGGCAGGTGGTCGGAGATGCGCAAGGTGTCGTCCTGGCGCACCCGGGATTCGACTCGCTTGAGCCGCGGGCTGTAGAACAGGTAGTCCACCGTGCGATCCGGGCCGTCGAGGCTCGGGTCGTTGGGGTAGTGGGTCAGCCAATGCGCGCGGTCGACGCCGCTGGCCTGGGTGTTGCTGGGGATCATCGGGTATTTGTCCCACAGCAGGTGCAGCGGGCTGTCGGCACTGTAGGGCGCCCGTTGCACGTCGCTCAGTCGCTGGTACTGGCCCAGGGGCAACAGGTTGAAATCCCCGCCAATCAGCCAGGGCGTGCCGCGGCCTTCGAGTTTATCCAGGACTTTGCCAATGGCTGCGACCTGCCTTGATTGCGTCTGGCCAGGCGTGCGAGCACGTTCCAGATGGGTATTGAGCACCGCCACCTGGCCGCCGTCGCTCAGGGGCAGGTAGCTCAGCAGCAGGGCCTCCCTGGGCTGGAACTGCCGGCCGATGAGGCCGTGTTCGGCTGTGGGCAGTTGCAGGCGTTCGGCGTGATCGATGCGATAGCGGCTGAGGGTGGCCAGTTGCCGGCCGACACTGCCGAAAATATGCGGCGAAGGTACGAAATCGGCTTTCCAGTCGTAAGCCTGGGTGCTGCAAGGGTAGAGATCGGTGAGGCGTTCCTGCAGGAGTTTGAGCTGGTCCTGGTAGGCGCTGGCCTTGGCGCCATTGTCCACTTCCTGCAGCAGCACCAGGTCCGGTTGTTCGTCGCGGATCACGCGAGCCACTTCGTCGAGGCTGAAGGCCATGTCCTCCAGGGTCGGCTGCTCGTCCTCGCCCTGTGCCTGGTCGTTCCAGAACACATAGCGCTTGCCCGCCAGGTACTGCAGGTTCCAGGTCATCACTTTCAGGGCCTGGCCCGGCACCAGCGGCGCGGCCTGGGCACTGCAACTGACAGCGAGGCTTTCCTTGGCTTCCGGGCGCCAGGTCAGGCTGTAGACCAGCCCGGCCAGCACCAGACCGATCAACAACAGGCTCAACAGGGTGATGCGAAGTAGACGGATCATCGGCTCGGCTTATGGCGTTGCAGGATGGCCCCGGAGCATAACCGAGAGCACGGCCGTCACCCAAGGGGCAGAGCGGCCGGGGGAGGATTCAGCGCTTGTCCGGCTGCTCGCTGATCAGCATGAACAGGCGGAACAGCACCACGCTGGTGAACAGCTGCAGGAAGCTGTAGGCGCTGTCGATGGCCAGGGACAGCAACGGGTTCAGCGGTTCGGAATAGGCTGCTTCACTGGCACCCTTGAGCAGCCACAGCGGGGTCATTACCGCCAGGATGCACACCAGGATCCGTAGGAAGTGCCCACGGCTGAGGCGGAAGCTTTCACTGATGGCCGCCAGCGGCGCCATGCCCTTGAGCACCAGCAGGTACTCGGCGAAAGCCAGTACCACCATCAGCCACAGCCCCGGCAGGAAATACAGCGACAACCCCAGCAGGATCAGCAGGGTACTGACCGCCGTCAGCAAGGCAAAACGCGGCCACAGGGTCAGGGCCATGGCCAGCAGGTCCCGGGTACGCGGCGACTCGCCCCGGGTGCGGGCGTCGAGAAACAGGATCAGCGCACCGGTGTACAACGGATACACCAGAAGGCCCACCACCACGCTGTAGCCCGGGAAGGTATCGGGGCCCAGGGCACTATTGACCCCTTGTTGCAGCAAGGCTTCGAGGATCACCAGCGGCAGGCACAGCTGGGCGATCTGCCCGAGGTTGCGCTGGAAGAAATACAGAGAGTCGCGCAGTACATCTAACGGATTCATTCGATGAGATCGCAGTTGAAGAAGCGGTTGCACACTTTAACCGATGCAGGCCCCGCCCGAGCAAACGTAAACCTTCGGTAAAGACCATTGAAAGTCGTCGCACCAGCCCCATAACTGGTGCGTACCGCCGCTCTGTCCGAGGGGCGGACCAGATTTCTACCGGCAATCTAAAGAGGTCGCCATGAACAACCAAGAGCAAACCCTGATCGATGGACTGTTTTCACGGTTGCAGCAAGCCGAAACGGATTCAGCCCCGCGCGACGCCCAGGCAGAGGCGCGGATCAAGGAGCATCTGACCCGCCAGCCTGCGGCCGGGTATTTCATGACCCAGGCGATCCTGGTGCAGGAGGCCGCACTCAAGAGCCTCAACGAGCAGAACCAGCAACTGACCCAGCAAGTCCAGCAATTGCAGGCTGACCTGCAAGAGGCCCGGGCCCAGGCCAGTGCTCCGGCACCGGCGGCCAGTGGCGGTTTCCTGTCGAGCATCTTCGGTGGTTCCCGCGAGCCACAGCCGGCACCGAGCCAGAGCGCGCCGCCGCCGTCGTCCGGGGGGGGCTGGCGTGAGCCGGCGCGTTCTTCCTTTGGCGCCCCCGCGCAACAGAACTTCGGCGCGCCGCAGCAGAATTACGCCGCACCGCCACAGAACTATGCACCGCAGCAGGCACCGGCGGCGGGTAGCAGTTTCCTGGGCGGCGCCTTGAAAACTGCCGCCGGTGTTGCGGGCGGGGTCATGCTGGCCCAGGGCATCAGCAGCCTGTTCCACAACAACCAGCAGCCCCAGGAAATTGTCGAGGTCATCAAGGAAGAACCGGCGCCGGCCAGCGACAACAGCGGCTGGGGCAATGACGACCAGCGCCTGGCCAACAACGATTCCTGGGGCAACAACGACCAGGGTGGCTTCAGCAACGCCGACTACGACAACGACGACAGCTCGTTCTTCTCCGACGACGACTCCTTCGTCTGACCTGCGTCGGTCCGGGGCAGACACCTGCCCTGGACCGATTATTCGCGGAACAATCCCTGTGACTGGCATACTGGGCGACTTTTCGGGGCCTGAGGCCCGATCCAGCCCCTGGGCTGCTGCGCCATGAGGATTAGCGGTGAAGAAAATCGCTGTGTTCGCCGATGTCCAGAACCTCTACTACACCGTTCGTCAGGCCTATGGTTGCCACTTCAACTATGCGGCGCTGTGGGCCGATATCAGCAAGCAAGGGCAGATTGTCGAAGCCTATGCCTATGCCATCGACCGTGGTGACAGCAAGCAACAGCAGTTCCAGCAGATCCTGCGCAACCTGGGCTTCACGGTAAAACTCAAGCCCTACATCCAGCGCAGCGACGGCTCGGCCAAGGGCGACTGGGACGTGGGCATCACCATCGACATCATGGACGCTGCGGCCCATGTCGACGAAGTGGTGCTGGCTTCCGGCGACGGTGATTTCGACCTGCTGCTGGAGCGCATCATCCACAAGCACGGGGTCAGCGCGGTGGCCTATGGCGTGCCGGGGCTGACCGCCAATTCGCTGATTCGCGCGGCTACGCGCTATGTGCCGATCGAAGGCGCCTTGCTGCTCAAAAGCTGATCAATTTTCATACGGAGCAGGACAGGTTTGGAACGCATTGCCGTCATCGACTTTGAAACCACCGGGATCTCCCCGAGCAGCAGTTGCCGGGCCACGGAAATCGCCGTGGTGATCCTTGAGCAGGGGCGCATCGTCGAGCGTTACCAGAGCCTGATGAATGCCGGCGTGCGGGTGCCGGCGTTTATTGAGCAACTGACCGGCATCAGCAATGCCATGTTGCGCAGCGCACCCCCGGCAGAGCAGGTGATGAACGAGGTCAACGAGTTCGTCGGCATCACGCCATTGCTGGCGCACAACGCGGCCTTCGACCAGAAGTTCTGGGATTTCGAGCTGGGCCGGATCAAGCGCACCCGCCTGCAGAACTTCGCCTGTTCCCTGCTGCTGGCGCGGCGCCTGATGCCGGCGGCGCCTAATCACAAGCTGGGCACCCTGACCTCATTCGCCGGCCTGCCGCACACCGGCCAGGCTCACCGGGCCATGGCCGATGCGGAAATGGCAGCCAACCTGGTGGCCCACTTGGCCGGCGAACTGAGGCACAAGCATGGCCTGCGCGAGCTGTCCCATGACTTCCTGTGCAAGCTGCAGAAGGTTCCCGCGGCCAAAGTACCCGAACACCTCAAGCGCCACCGCGGGGGCTGAGCCCCGAGGTTCATTTGCTTTCCAATTGCCCCAGGGGCACGCGCCGTTCAATGGCGCTGGAGAGCACGATGGAAGTCTTGCTGAAACCGAACTGGGCCACGCGGTTGATCAACTCCTCCAACTCCGGCATCGATCCCACTGCCGCCTGCATGATCACGCAGGGGTCGCCAGTGACCCGATGGCACTCGGTGAGCTGGGGAATCTTGATCAGTTCGTCGTAGGCCTTCTGGTTGCCGTGCTGGGCCAGGCGCAGTTCGATCACGCATTGGATCGGCAAGCCGACCTTGGCCATGTCGACTTTGGCCTGGTAGCCGGTGATCACTCCGCTGGCCTCCAGCTTGGCCACGCGCTCGGCCACCGCCGGTGCCGAGAGATTCACCTTGCGTGCCAGCTCGGCGTAACTCGCCCGGCCGTTTTCCAGCAGGCTGGCCAGGAGCATGCGGTCGTACTTGTCCATGGAAGGCACTCGATCTATCCGGCTTTCGAAAGCACGGTATATAGCCCTTATCTCCATCTTTTGGAAAGTGTACGGGCGTTATAAACAGGTTTTGTAACTTAAGTTCCCTGGGCCGAGTTTCTAGAATAGACCTCCCCCTGCCTGCCTCAGAGCCGCCTCCCATGCCTGGCCAAAGCCGTTTTCCGCTGCCGTTGATCGCCGCCTTTTTTGCCCTCTACGTGATCTGGGGCTCGACGTACCTGGTGATTCGCATCGGCGTCGAATACTGGCCACCACTGATGCTCGGCGGCATTCGCTTCATCATCGCCGGTAGCCTGATGTACGCCTTTCTGCGCTGGCGCGGAGTACCGGCGCCGACCTGGGCGCAATGGAAGGCCGCAGGAATCATCGGTGTGCTGCTGTTGAGCTGTGGCAATGGTGCGGTAACGCTGGCCGAACACTCCGGGGTGACCTCCGGCGTCGCGGCGCTGGCGGTGGCCACGGTGCCTTTGTTCACCCTGCTCTGCGGGTATTTCTGGGGCGCACGCAACACGCGCCTGGAATGGGCCGGGATCGTCCTCGGGATGATAGGCATCGGCATGCTCAACCTGGGGTCCAACCTGCAGTCCAGTCCGTTGGGCGCCGCCTTGCTGCTGTTCGCTGCGGCGGCCTGGGCTTTCGGCTCGGTATGGAGCAAGCATTTGCCGCTGCCCCAGGGGGCCATGGCCAGTGCCGCGGAAATGCTCGTCGGTGGCGTGGTGCTGATGATCGGCAGTGCCCTGAGCGGTGAACACCTGGACGCCCTGCCTCCGATGGAAGGCTGGCTGGCCCTGGCCTACCTGGCCGGTTTCGGTTCGATCATCGCCTTCAACGCCTACATGTACCTGCTCAAGCACGTGCGCCCAGCCGCGGCCACCAGCTACGCCTATGTCAACCCGGCGGTGGCGGTGCTGCTGGGCATCGTCTTCGTCGGCGAAACCATTGGCATCGAGGAGGCCATGGCCATGCTGGTAATCATCAGTGCCGTAGTGCTGATCGGCCTGCCCCAATGGCGCAAGCCCAAGGCCGCGGCCCAGGAAGAGGCGGCCTGATCACTGTCCCGGTGGCAGGCCGGCCAGGCTCCGTTGGAGAAAGTCGCCGATGACCTGGCTCGCTTGCTGGTGAATCGCTTCGCGGCTGCGCTGGCCGCCGTCCCGGCAGATGATTTCATCCTCGGGGTTCTCTTCCCGGAGCAGGGCCGTGGCGCCTGGCTTGCAGATTTGCATGAAGCTGAAATGGCTGGCATCGGCGATCACCAGCAGGCTGGAGGTGGCCGACGGCAGGTGGGTTTCCAGGTAGCCCGACTCCTGCTCCACCGGCATGCTGGCAATATCGACTCCTGCTCCCAGGATCAGGGTCGGCGTTTGCACCGCTGACAAGCTTTGCGGGGTGAACCCACGGACCAGCCCCGGGTCCAGGGAGACGACCGCCTTGACTCGCGGATCCCGCAGGTCGGTGCCCAGAGAGCCTTGGTTTTGCGGTGCAATCCCCAGTTCCGGAGCCAGCCCGCACAGACGCGGGTTGGGATGCAGCCGACATTCCTCAAGGAAGCGTTGCGGGCTATAGCGGGCGCCGGCCAATGCGGTGACCGTCCAGCCGCCCAGCGAATGGCCGATGGCGGCGATGCGCTGCGGCTCGACCGCGCCTGCCAGGGACTGGTCTGCGCTGAGGGCGTCGATGACCCGGCTCAGGTCCCGCGGCCGCTCCCAGAGCCTTGCGGCTTGCACCGGGCGCTTGTCGAAGGTGCTGGTGCCCGGATGATCAGGTGCCGCCACTATATAGCCCTGGCTGACCAGTGACGGTACCAGCCAACTGAGGTTGCGCCAGTTGCCGCCATAGCCATGGGACAGCACCACCAATGGATGGGCGGGGGAGGTGGGGTGGGCATCCTTGATCGCCGGCACCCCCTGGAAAACCGGATTTTCCGAGGAGGTGGCAGGCGTTGCCCCGCCCTCGGTGGGGTACCAGAGGCCGACATGCAGCTCACGGTTGTGGCTGGAATCCCCTAGCTGGATTTCACGAAAGCCGATGGATTCGGCTGCATAGGCGTGTGGCAGGCAAAGCCCCACTAGCATTGAGGTGTACAGGACAAGATTGCGCATCGCTCACTCCATTGAGCCAGGCCGCAAGAGGCTGCCCGGTGGGGGCTTGTGGCGGCCGAAAGGGCCGCCAGGGTGCCTTACTCGAACCCGCTCAGCAGGACGAGGGCGAATAACACTGCCGCCAGGGCCAGGGAAAACAGCAGGCTGATTCCCGCCACTCGCCATAGCGAGAAGAAGCGCCCGTTGCCGGCCTTGTGCTCTATCACCTGGGGGCCGAACAGTTGGCGTGCGTAGGCGTTCATCCCGTAGATCGGCGGCAGGATGAACACCACCGCAGGGATACTTTCCGGAAGAAAAAAGCCTGCCACGCTCATGGCAATGAAAAGGCCGATGCCCATGGCCCAGACTTTGTTCACTTCGCTCTCGCGGCCCATGGCCTTGAGGTTCTGGCTGATGAAATAGGCGCCGGCCACGGAGGTGCCGATGAAGGTGCTCAGGCCAATGGCCGCCACGCTGTAGAGGCACAGGCTCTGATCGGTTGGCTTGCTGGCCAGGAGTTCGGCGGCAGGGGCCTGGAAGGGGTTTTGGTTGTCCATGCGCGGTGAGGCTCCTTGGGAAGGGCAAAGGGGCGGTTGAGTGCCAGCTCGGGTGTTGCGCTGCCCTTGTGCACGACCCGTGGCAAACAGTGGGGCGAGCATACACTCACCGGGGCGGGCTTGGCAGGCCTGGGGCGGCCCGGGAGCGAGCCCCTGAATTAGGGTAAACTGCCGCCCATTGCGTCCCTGTGCTGACTTTTTCCTACGGTACCCCCATGACATTCGCCACTCTTGGCCTGATCGAACCCCTGCTGCGCGCCCTCGAAACCCTCGGCTACCAGACCCCGACCCCGGTGCAGGCGCAAGCCATTCCGGCAATGCTGGGCGGGCGTGACCTGATGGCCGCGGCCCAGACCGGCACCGGCAAGACCGCCGGTTTCGCTCTGCCGCTGTTGCAGTTGCTGACCCTGGAAGGGCCGAAAGTCGATAGCAACTCGGTACGCGCGCTGATCCTGGTGCCGACCCGGGAACTGGCCGAGCAGGTCCACGAAAGCGTGCGCCAGTACGCCGAACACCTGCCGCTGCGCACCTATGCGGTGTACGGCGGGGTCAGCATCAACCCGCAAATGATGAAGCTGCGCAAAGGCGTGGACCTGCTGGTGGCGACTCCGGGGCGTCTGCTGGACCTGTTCCGTCAGAATGCGGTGAAGTTCAGCCAGTTGCAGACCCTGGTGCTGGATGAGGCCGACCGCATGCTCGACCTGGGGTTCTCCGAAGAGCTCAAGAGCATCTACGCGGCCCTGCCGAAGAAACGCCAGACCCTGTTGTTCTCCGCCACCTTCTCCGACGCCATCCGCCAGCTGGCCGGGCAGATGCTCAACGACCCACTGAGCATCGAGGTCAGTCCGCGCAACGTGGCCGCCAATACGGTCAAGCAATGGGTGGTGCCGGTGGACAAGAAGCGCAAGCCGGAGCTGTTCAGCCACCTGCTGCGCAAGAATCGCTGGAAGCAGGTGCTGGTGTTCGCCAAGACCCGCAACGGTGTGGATGCGCTGGTGGAGAAACTCCAGGGCCAGGGCGTGAATGCCGACGGCATCCATGGCGACAAGCCACAGGCCACGCGCCAGCGCGCCCTGGACCGGTTCAAGGCCAGTGAGATCCAGATCCTGGTGGCCACCGATGTGGCGGCCCGCGGCCTGGACATCGAAGACCTGCCGCTGGTGGTCAACTTCGACCTGCCGATCGTGGCCGAGGACTACATCCACCGTATCGGGCGTACCGGCCGTGCCGGTTCCACCGGCGAGGCGATCTCCCTGGTGTGCGCCGACGAGGTGAACCTGCTCTCGGCGATCGAGATGCTCACCCGCCAGACCCTCAAGCGCCATGAAGAACAGGATTTCGAACCCGAGCACCGGGTGCCGGAAACCGACGCCAGCGGCCAGGTGGTGAAAAAGCCGAAGAAGCCCAAGAAGCCGAAAACCTCCGGCGGTGGCGGCAAGCGCAACCTGGGCAAGTGGGTGGACAGCGGCGAAGTGGCCGAAGCTCCTGCGGTGAAACCGGTGCGCAAGGTGCCGGCTTTCAACACCGGGCCGCGCAAGCGCAAACCTTGATCTGACATCGCGCCGGGCCCTTCGCCGGCAAGCCGGCTCCTACCCTTGCGTAGGTGCCGACTTGCCGGCGAAGCTGTTTATGGCTGGTGCCGCAACCACTTCAGCATCCCCAGCCCCGCCTGGCGCCCGCTGGCAAAGCAGGCGGTCAGCAGGTAGCCGCCGGTGGGGGCTTCCCAGTCGAGCATTTCCCCGGCGCAAAAGACCCCAGGCATCTGTTGCAGCATCAAGTTTTCGTCCAGGGCTTCAAAAGGCACGCCGCCGGCGCTGCTGATGGCTTCGTCCAGCGGCCGGGGCCTGACCAGCGTCAACGGCAGCGCCTTGATCGCAGCGGCCAGCAGCGCCGGATCGTTGAAGCTCTCTGCCAGGGTCAGCTCCCGCAGCAACGCCGCTTTCACCCCCTCGATCCCCAACTGGCTCTGCAAGTGCTTGGCCATGGAGCGCGAGCCGCGTGGCTTGGAAAGGGCGGCCTGGACCTTGTCCAGGGGCTTGTTCGGTAGCAGGTCGATATGGATCGTCGCCTGCCCGTGCTGGTTGATGGATTCGCGAATCGGCGCCGACAGCGCATAGATCAGGCTGCCCTCGATGCCGCTGGCGGTGATCACGCATTCACCCAGCCGTGGTGCGTCGTCATCAAGGCCGATGGCCACGTTCTTCAGCGGCGCGCCGGCGAATTTGCTGCGCAGCAGCTCGCTCCAGGCGCTGACCTCAAAACCGCAATTGCTCGGTTGCAAGGGGGCGAGCTGCACACCGCGCTGTTCCAGCAGGGGCAGCCAAGCCCCGTCGGAACCCAGGCGTGCCCAACTGCCGCCGCCCAATGCCAGCAGGACCCCATCCGCCCGTACCGCACTTTCACCCTCGGCATGCCGGATGCGCAGGCTGCCGTCGGCATTCCAGCCCAGCCAGCGGTGCCGAGTGTGGATAACGACTCCGGCATCGCGCAGGCGCTTGAGCCAGGCGCGCAGCAGCGGCGCAGCCTTCATGTCGGTAGGAAACACCCGGCCGGAGCTGCCGACAAACGTCTGGATACCCAGCTCATGAATCCACTGGCACAGCGCCTCGGCGCCAAATTCCCGCAGCAACGGGGCGATGTGCGGCGCACGCTCGGCGTAGCGCGAGAGGAAGGCCGGATAGGCTTCGGAGTGGGTGATATTCATGCCACCCACCCCGGCCAGGAGGAATTTTCGGCCCACCGATGGCATGCCGTCGTACAGGTCAACCTGAATCCCGGCCTGGCTCAGTACCTCGGCGGCCATCAGGCCGGCGGGGCCGCCGCCGATAATCGCGACGCGGGAAGTAAGGGTGGGGGACATCAAAAAGCCTAGAAAATGGAAGGGGCGGTTATTGTAAGCAATGCTCGGGAACAGCGCCTGCTGGATGAGTTGCCGGCCAGTGCCGTCTTCATTCAAACGACCTGTACCCATCCGGGTTATTCGACTGCCAACGCCACGTATCCTCCATCATCTCCTTCAAACCGCGTTCTGCCTTCCAGCCCAGGTCGTGCAGTGCCTTGGACGGATCCGACCAGCATTGCGCAATGTCGCCCTGACGGCGTGGGGAGAGGGTGTAGGGAATGGTGCAGCCAGAGGCATCCTCGAATGCCCGGATCATTTCCAGTACTGAGTAACCCACCCCAGTCCCGAGGTTCCAGGCATTTATACCGGTATGCCGGCAAATGTAGTTCACGGCTGCTATGTGCCCTTTGGCAAGATCAACTACATGAATGTAGTCGCGAACACCGGTTCCATCGGGGGTCGGATAGTCGTTGCCATAGATGGAAAGTCTTTCGAGCTTTCCCACAGCGACACGGCTTATGTAGGGCAATAGGTTTTCCGGCAGGCCGTTTGGGTCTTCGCCCATCAGTCCACTCTGATGGGCGCCCACCGGATTGAAGTAGCGCAACAGGGCGACTGACCAGCGTGGATCGGCGGCTGCCATATCCTGCAGCATCTTCTCTACCATCAACTTGGAGGTGCCATAGGCGTTGGTAGGTGTTCCCAGCGGGCAGCTCTCGACCAGCGGCATCTGCACCGGGTCGCCGTACACTGTGGCAGAGGAACTGAACACCAGGCGGTAGACGCCTGCTGTGGCCATGGCCTGGCACAAGGTGATGCTGCCACTGACGTTGTTCTGATAGTAGGACAAGGGGTGTTTTACGCTCTCTCCGACGGCTTTCAGGCCTGCGAAGTGCAATACCCCATCGATCTCGTACTGGCTGAAAATACGGTCAAGGATGGTGCGGTCGCAAACATCACCTTGAACAAATACAGGGGCGACACCGGTTATTTGTTGCACGCGCTTCAGCGAGAGCATGGAACTATTGCACAGGTTATCCAGAACCACCGCCTCATGGCCGGCCTGAAGCAATTCCAGCACCGTGTGTGAGCCGATATACCCTGCACCGCCAGTTATTAAGAACCGCATAGTTATGAGCCTGTTTCAAGTGAGTGCTGACAGTCCGGTCGCAATGCTATCTGGAACTGATGGTGGAAATTGAAGAAATGATACAGCACTGCCAACAGTTTTCTGTGTGAGTTCGTTGCGGGCTCTTTGCTTGAGCAGCACTTCATCCATGTTTTCCAGCTCATAACCAACTACTTGAGCTCTACCCGAAGATAGTAATCTCAGGGTTTAAGGCGAAGTTGTATTCGTCGGTTTTGATCATCACTGTTTTCAATAAACTGTGGTGTTATGGAAAGGTGGTTTTTATATCTGGGTAACTTTTCTGTGTGGGTGCCTTCATGCAAATACACGGTGATGTGCCGGTAAAAAGCGCTCGACCATGTTCATCCACGTGTTGAAAGTTGAGCTAAACGTTTATGCCTTTCCTGAAACGCTTTCATATTGGGGGGGCGTGCTTGTCGGCGATCAGGTGCAGTCGGAGATGCTTAGGCGGTTCTCGATTGATCTTCTTGAGCAACTCCAGCCCCTGCTGATGTTGTCATTCAATACTCCCCATCCCCCTGAAGCCAGCCCGGGACTGCGAAAAACGCCGGGGAAGCGGGTCTGCGCCCTGATCAAAAAACAGGCACCGCTCTGCAAGCCTTGCAGAGCAAGGGGCCTAGCGTCTTTCACGCAGGTTATCCACAGGCGGCTCCACAGGGATTGGGGGTAAGACGCTCACAACTGTTTGACCGTCTGATGTCACTGATCAAAAAACAGACGATGGCCTTGAGGGCCCGTGGGGCAAGGGCTGCAGAGGCTTTCTCCCAGCTTATCCACAAGCGGTTCCACAGTGGATGTGGGTAAGGCCTGGGGATGTCAGTAGCACCCTGACGATTCCCAGACCTTTTGGGCACTGTGGTGAAGAATGCCGTGGCGCCGGGCCAGGGCCTGGCGGTCCTTGCTGTAGCCGCCGCCGATCACGCCGACCACCGGGATGTCGCGGCCCAGGCAGTGGCGCATGACCCGTTCGTCGCGTTCGGCCACGCCGGCATCGGTGAGTTTGAGGTAGCCCAGGGCGTCGTCCTGATGCACGTCGACCCCGGCGTCGTACAGCACCAGGTCCGGCTGGTACAGGGGCAGCAGGTAGTTGAGGGTGTCGTCCACCACGTTAAGGTAGTCGGCGTCGCCCATGCCCATGGGCAGCGGGATATCCCAGTCGCTCTGGGCCTTGCGCGCGGGGAAGTTCTTTTCACAGTGCAACGAGACGGTCACCGCGTCGGCGGTATGTTGCAGGATCCGCGCGGTGCCATCGCCCTGGTGCACATCGCAGTCGAATATCAGCACCCGGCCCACGCGCCCGCTTTCCAGCAGGTAATGGCTGATCACCGCCAGGTCGTTGAAGATGCAGAACCCCGCCGGGTAGTCATAGTGGGCGTGGTGGGTGCCGCCGGCCAGGTGGCAGGCCAGGCCATGTTCCAGCGCCTGTTCGGCGGCCAGCAAGGAGCCGCCGACGGCACGCACCGTGCGCCGGGCCAAGGCTTCGCTCCAGGGCAGGCCAAGGCGCCGCTGGTCTTCCCGGGACAACTCGCCGCTCATGTAGCGTTCGATATAGGCCGGGTCGTGGGCCAAGGCGAGGATGTCTGCCGGGCACAGCTCGGGACGCAGCAGGTCGGCGTCGCGGGTCAGGCCGCTGGCCACCAGGTGATCGCGCAGCAGGCGGAACTTGTCCATGGGAAAGCGGTGCTCCGGCGGGAACTCGGGGCTGTAGTCGTCGTGATAGATCAATGGCAATGGCATGGCATTTTCTTAGAGGAACCCGTGAAGGATCCTACCAGCGATGTAGACTTGCACCCACGGAAACGGAGGGCACTGATGGAGCCGATACTGCAACTCGAAAGCGCGCGCCTGCTGCTGCGTCAATGGCGCGACGATGATTTGCCGGCATTTGCGGCGATGTGTGCCGATCCGCAGGTCATGCGCTACTTTCCGGCGCCCTTGAGCCGTCTGGAAAGTGCCGCACTGATCGGCCGGGTGCGTGGGCATTTCGCCGAACATGGCTTCGGACTCTGGGCCCTGGAGCGTAAGGATAGCGGTGAGTTCATCGGTTTTACCGGTCTGGGCGTCGTGGGTTTCGAAGCGCCCTTCACGCCGGCGGTGGAAATCGGCTGGCGCCTGGCTCGCGAGCACTGGGGCCTGGGTTACGCCAGTGAGGCTGCCTGGACCGCCCTGCGCTGCGCCTTCGATCGTCTGGCGCTGGAGGAGGTGGTGGCGTTCACGACCCGGACCAATCTGCCGTCGCAGAAGGTGATGCAGGCCATTGGTATGCATCACGCTGCCGAGGATGACTTCGAACACCCGAACCTCGCTGGCGATCACCCGCTGCGCGAGCATGTGCTGTACCGCATTACCCGCGAACAATGGTTGGAAACCTTGCATGGATAGCAAGCGCGCACGTTTAGAATGTGCCGATGAGGTGCGACCCCAATTGATTTGACCGCCGCAGCCGAGATTGCGCGGTTTTGCTCTGTGTGAGGAGAGTCTGAATGAGTCATGTGCTGGATGATCTGGTCGATCTGTTGACCCTGGAAGCCATCGAAGAAAACCTGTTTCGCGGTCGCAGCCAGGACCTCGGTTTTCGCCAGCTGTTTGGCGGCCAGGTGCTCGGCCAGTCGTTGTCCGCGGCCAGTCAGACGGTGGAAGAGGCGCGCCATGTGCATTCCATGCACGGCTATTTCCTGCGCCCCGGGGATGCCGCGCTGCCGGTGGTCTACCAGGTGGACCGGGTGCGCGACGGCGGCAGCTTCAGCACCCGGCGAGTGACGGCGATCCAGAAGGGCAACCCGATCTTCACCTGCAGCGCCTCGTTCCAGTACGACGAACAGGGTTTCGAGCACCAGAACAGCATGCCCCAGGTGGTCGGGCCGGAAAACCTGCCATCGGAACTGGAGATCACCACTCAGCGCGCGCACCTGATTCCCGAGCACATGCGCGAGAAGCTGTTGTGCCCCAAGCCGATCGAAGTGCGCCCGGTGACCGAGAAGGACCCCTATAATCCGCAGCCCATGGATCCGGTGAAGTACGTCTGGTTCCGCGCCGACGGCGCCCTGGCCGACAGCCCGGCGCTGCACAAGTACCTGCTGGCCTACGCTTCGGATTTCGGCCTGCTGACCACCTCGATGCTGCCCCACGGCAAGTCGGTGTGGCAGAAGGACATGCAGGTCGCCAGCCTCGACCACGCTCTGTGGTTTCACGCCGACCTGCGCGCTGACGACTGGCTGCTGTATGCCATGGACAGCCCCTGGGCCGGAAACTCCCGGGGCTTTTCCCGGGGCAGCGTGTTCAACCGTGCCGGGCAGTTAGTGGCCTCGGTGACTCAGGAAGGGTTGATCCGCCATCGCAAGGATTGGGCATGAGTCTTTCAGAGATAAAACATTGGGTGTTCGACATGGACGGCACCCTGACCATCGCTGTGCATGATTTCGCGGCGATCCGCGAGGCGCTGTCGATTCCTGCCGAGGATGACATCCTCACACACCTGGCGGCCTTGCCGGCGGACGAGTCCGCGGCCAAGCATGCCTGGCTGCTGGAACACGAGCGCGACCTGGCCCTGGGGTCGCGCCCGGCGCCGGGTGCGGTGGAACTGGTGCGGGAACTGGCCGGGCGCGGTTATCGCCTGGGCATCCTCACCCGCAATGCGCGGGAGCTGGCCCATGTGACCCTGGAGGCCATCGGCCTGGCGGACTGCTTTGCCGAGGCCGACGTGCTGGGTCGCGACGAAGCACCGCCCAAGCCCCATCCGGGCGGTTTGCTGAAGCTGGCCGAAGCCTGGGATATCTCGCCGTCACGGATGGTCATGGTGGGGGACTACCGCTTCGACCTGGACTGCGGGCGGGCCGCCGGGACCCGTACGGTGCTGGTCAACCTGCCGGACAACCCCTGGCCGGAGCTGACCGATTGGCATGCCCGGGATTGTGCGCAGTTGCGCGACCTGCTGTCGGCCTGAGGGCCCTGTTCGCCGGCAAGGCTCCCGTAGGAGCCTTGCCGGCGAAAGCGTCGTTCCGGGCAGCGCCTTTCTTTACTTGAACACTGCCGCCTGCCCCTCGGGCGAGGTGAACATCCGGTCACCGTCATGCCCGACCCCGGGCACTTCCACCAGCCGTTGCAGCAAGCCTTGCGGATGACGCCGCACCAGGTAGTCGAAGTAGTTGTGCCCGCGAATCAGCCGGTACGCGCCCTGGGTCTCGGCGGCGCAGCTCTTGTCCAGGGCGGGATGGTTGGGATCGGTGTCCTGCTGGCCCAGCAGGTAGGTGATGTCGCGCGTCACGTAGCCCTGTTCGAGTTGTGCCGGGGAATGGCCGCCGGCATAGCCCGGCAGCCGGTTCAGGCCGTACTTCCAGTCGTTGAAGCCCGGGCAACTGGCCGGTTCGAATGCCACCGGGCGCCATGCGTCGAAGTAGGCGTAGGACGACGGATTGGCGATCACGTAGCGCAGGCCGATCCCGGCTTTTTCCAGCTCGGGGTGGCTGCCGGTGGTCAGCGCATAGCGCTGCACCACCTGGGCGCCGCCGGAGTGACCGGCGATCACCACTTCCTTGAGTGCCGGAAAACGTTGGCGGTCTTCCAGGCGCTGGAGGATGGCATCGAGCACCGCATAGGAGCTGATGGCCTGCGGACCCACTGAAGGTTCGCCGGCCATCCAGCCATTGCCCTTCCAGCGCAGTAGCGCGTCTGGCAATTGATGGCGGGTGATGTCGCTCTGGTTGAGAAACTGCGGGGCGATCACCAGGGTTGTTGTGCTTTGCCCGGCCTGCCCGGCAGCGCTTTGCCCACTGTGCAGATACGTCTGGGCGTTGCGCAGCCGGCCGTGAACGATGATCAGGGCCCGCTCTACGCCCGGCAGCGGCTGGCGCCAGTCCTGGCTCAGGCCCAGCGCCAGTTGCCCGCCCTCCAGGGGCAGGCGTTGCGGGCTGATGACCTTGACCCCCTGTTCCGCCGCCTGGGCGCCGCAGCCACCCAGGCACAGCAGCAGGACGAGCAAGCGGCGC
Source organism: Pseudomonas sp. MWU349 (assembly GCF_017947325.1). NCBI lineage: Bacteria > Pseudomonadati > Pseudomonadota > Gammaproteobacteria > Pseudomonadales > Pseudomonadaceae > Pseudomonas > Pseudomonas sp. MWU349. Next base: position 167,984 of record NZ_JAFEVP010000009.1, read on the forward strand.
ATCTACAGGCTCCTGGCGCTGAAGGTGTCGCACTGGCTGACCTGGCCCTGGCTGAAGCCGGTCTTGAACCAGCGCACTCGCTGCGCCGAGGTGCCATGGGTGAAGGAGTCCGGCACCACCCGGCCCTGGCCTTGCTGCTGCAGACGGTCGTCACCGATGGCATTGGCGGCGTTCAGGGCTTCTTCCACATCCCCGGGTTCCAGCCAGTTCAGGCGTTTCTGTGCGTGATAGGCCCAGACCCCGGCAAAGCAGTCGGCCTGCAGCTCCTGGCGTACCAGCAGGCCGCCATCGCCTTGCATCTGCTGGCCCTGCTGGCGTGCGGCCTGGATTTTGGCCGAGACCCCGAGCAGGGTCTGCACGTGGTGCCCGACCTCATGGGCGATCACGTAGGCCTGGGCGAAGTCGCCGGCGGCGGAAAAGCGCTGGGCCATCTCCCGGAAGAAGTCCATGTCCAGGTACACCTGGCGGTCGGCGGGGCAGTAGAAGGGCCCGCTGGCGGAAGTGGCCGCGCCACAGGCGGAATTGACCCGGCCCCGGAACAGGATCAGCTTGGGCGGCTGATACTGGCGGCCGGCTTGCTGGAAGATCTGGCCCCAAGTGTCTTCGGTGTCACCGAGGATGGCGCGGACAAACTCTGCCTGTTCGTCATTGGCCGGTGGTGCCTTGCGTGCCTGGGGGGTGGCCGGCGCTGACGTCTGCCCGCTCTGCTGGCCCAGCAGTTGCCCGAGGATCTGCAGCGGATCCTGGCCGGTGGCCCAGCCGATGCCGACGATCAGTACGATCGCCGTCAGGCTCAAGCCCTTGCCTCCACCGAACCGCATGCCACCGCCACCGCCGGCGCTGCTGTCATCTCGCGCGTCCACGACGTTGTCGCTGCGCCGGCCTTTTTTCCAAAGCATGGGGGTGTCCTCGTTTTTTCTGCTGGTCAGTGTTGCTGGTGGCTCGAACCGGCGCCAGTCCGGTCGTCAGGGTTTTTTCTGCACGCTACCATGGCCCGGTTACGGATCGATCCGGTCCAGGCGCATTCGGGGCTCCCTATTGAACATCGATACCCGCATCAAATTCCGTCACTTGGTGTGTTTTCTTGAAATGGCCCGCCAGGGCAGCCTGGCCCGGGCGGCCGATGTCCTGGCGGTGAGCCAGCCGGCGATGTCGAAAACCCTCAAGGAACTGGAAGCGTTGCTGGAGACCCGGCTGTTTGCCAGGAGCAAGGCGGGCCTCAGCCTGACCGAGGCCGGGCGGGCCTTCCTGCGTTATGCTGGGCCTTCGGTGCAGGCCCTGCGTGAAGGTGTCAGCAGCCTGCGCGGCGGTGAGTACGCCGCCGGGCTGGTGCGCATCGGTGTGCTTTCCACGGTGGAAAGCCTGCTGCTGCCGGAGGTGATGCGACGCCTGCATCAGCGCCATTCGGCGCTGACCGTGAGTGTGCTGACTGGCCCCAGTGCTTACCTGCTGTCGCAATTGCGGGTCGGCGACCTGGACCTGGTGGTGGGGCGCATGACCGAGAGCCCGGAGATCCACGGCCTGAGCTTCGAGCACCTGTACAGCGAATCCATGACCCTGGTGGCCCGCCCGCAGCATCCACTGGTAACCGGCCCTCTGGACCGGGACGCGGTGAGCGCCTATCCCCTGGTGCTGCCCCTGGCCGGCACCAGCATTCGCAAACACGCCGACAGCCTGTTCATCCAGTGCGGCATCGCCCCGTCGCAGCAGCGCCTGGAAACCCTCTCGGTGGCCCTGAGCCGGCGCTACACCTTGTCCAGCGACGCGCTGTGGATCGCGCCGCTGGATGCCGTGCGCCTGGACCTGGCCAATGGCGAGTTGCAGGAGCTGGACCTGGGCCTGCGCGAACCCGGTGGCTCGGTGGGGATTTCCAGCAATGCCAGCCTGCCCTTGTCCCTGGCGGCGCAATGGGCGGTGGAGGTGCTCAGGGAAGTGGGGCTGGCCTATCGCGAGGGCAGTTATCCATAACCATTTGGTTATTGATTGAGGGCGGCATTTCAATTTTCCCTGCTCCTGGTTTGTTTGAAACTGCGCCGGCTGCGCTCCATAAATCAAACAACAGGAGATCGACATGTCTGATGCAGACAGCAGTCGCTTCGTGATTCGCGACCGTAATTGGCACCCCAAGGCCCTGACCCCCGACTACAAGACCTCCGTCACTCGCTCCCCGCGCCAGGCGCTGGTGAGCATTCCACAATCGGCCAGTGAAACCACAGGCCCGGACTTTTCCCACCTGCGCACCGGGCGTTTCGACAACGACCTGCTGCTCAACTTCAACAACGGTGGCTTGCCCGTGGGCGAGCGGATCATCGTTTCCGGGCGGGTCTGCGATCAGTACGGCAAACCCATTCCCCATACCCTGGTGGAAATGTGGCAAGCCAACGCCGGCGGCCGCTACCGGCACAAGAACGACCGCTACCTGGCGCCCCTGGACCCGAACTTCGGTGGCGTCGGCCGGGCCCTCACCGACCGTGATGGCTACTACAGTTTCCGCACCATCAAGCCCGGCCCCTACCCGTGGCGCAACGGCCCCAATGACTGGCGCCCGGCGCATATCCATTTCTCCATCAGTGGCCCGTCGATCGCCACGCGCCTGATCACCCAGCTGTATTTCGAAGGCGACCCGCTGATCCCGCTGTGCCCGATCGTCAAGTCCATCGCCAACCCGGACGCGGTACAGAGCCTGATCGCGCGCCTGGACATGGGCGGCGCCAATCCCATGGATTGCCTGGCCTACCGCTTCGACATCGTGCTGCGCGGCCAGCGCAAGACCCACTTCGAGAACTGCTGAGGAGCCTGACATGCCTGTTCAACTGCTGCCTGAAACCCCCTCGCAAACGGCCGGCCCCTATGTGCATATCGGCCTGGCCCTGGCGGCCGCGGGAAACCCGCCGCGCCCCGAGGAAATCTGGAACCAGATGGCCAAGGCCGATGCGCCGGGTGAGCGGATCCTGCTGATCGGCCACGTCTACGATGGCAATGGCCACCTGGTGCGCGATTCATTCCTGGAGTTCTGGCAGGCCGACCACGCCGGGGTCTACGACCCGGTGTTCGATACGGAGAAACCGTTCAACTGCTTCGGTCGCACCGCCACCACCTTCGATGCCGGGGAATGGACACTCAACACGGTCAAGCCCGGGGTGGTGAACAACGCCGCTGGCGTGCCCATGGCGCCGCACATCAACCTGTCGCTGTTTGCCCGGGGGATCAATATCCACCTGCACACCCGGCTGTACTTTGCCGATGAGCCGGAAGCCAACGCCCAGTGCCCGGTGCTGAACCTGATCGAACAGCCCCAGCGCCGGGAAACCCTGCTGGCCCATCCCTGTGAGGTCAATGGCCAGCGTGCCTACCGTTTCGATATCCGCATCCAGGGTGAAGGGGAGACGGTGTTCTTCGATTTCTGAAGCATCGCCAAGCCAGGGATGGCCAGCGTTCGAGCATCCGCCCCCTGACGCCACGCTGCGGTGTCAGGGGGCGTTTCGTTTCAGTGGTCGAAGTGGTCCCACACCGGAGCGAAATCCGGGCTGACCTGACGCTGGTCCTTGGGCAGGGCGGCGATCAGCGCCCGGTCTGCATCGTCCAGGCGGATCTTCAGGGACTCCAGGTTGGCCAGCTGGTTGGCTCGGCTACTGGCCTTGGGGATGGCGGCCACATTGTCCTGGTCGAGCAGCCACTTGAGGGCCACCTGGCTCGGCAGCACGCCGTGCTTGGCGGCGATCTGCTGGATTTGGGCCACCTCTGAGACCTTGTTGCGCGCCAGCGGGGTATAGGCGGTCAACACCATGTCGCGCTCGCGGGCGTAGTCCAGAAGGCCGCTCTGGCCCAGCAGCACGTGGTACTCCACCTGGATCGCCGACAGCGGCGCGCCCAGCCCTTCGATCACTCGGCGCAGCAGGGCCAGGGGAAAGTTGGCCACGCCAATGTGTTTCACCAGCCCCTGCTCCTTGAACGACACCAGGGCCTCGATGCTGCGTTCCAGTTCCCAGTCGCTGGTGGGCCAGTGAATGTGGAACAGGTCGATGTAGTCGGTTTGCAGGGCTTTCAGGCTGCGCTCCAGTGAGTGGCGCATGGCGGTGGGGTGCAACTGGTCCCACCAGACCTTGGTGGTGACGTGGATCTGCTCCCGGGGTACAGGAGTGTTGGCCAGGGCCTGGCCCACCGCTTCTTCGTTGTTGTAGGCCTGGGCGGTGTCGATATGCCGGTAACCCAGTTCCAGTGCCTGTTCCACGGCGCGGGTGCATTCCTGGTCGAGCATTGGCCAGGTGCCCAGGCCGAGCTTGGGCATGCGCAGGCCGCTGTGGGTGAGGACGGGGCAGTCAAGGGTATGAGGCATGGGCAATCTCCCTGTGGATAAAAGAGCACAGCCGGTTGAGGGGCGAGTGACGATCCGGGCTGCGGGGGTGTTGCTGAAGGTTGGACAGCATTGGCGGGCGGAAAATGCCCGGAAAATCGATGCGGCGGGCAAGCCGTTATTTTGCGTTTTATGGAAGCGGGTTCCAAAAAATATACGAGCTCGGCTACCCTGCCACAAGGCGCCGTGCCGGGTACAAGACTCGATCGGCGCCGATTCCGGGCGGTAATCGAACACCGCCGCCCGGTTCCCCAACCGGCCGCTTGTCTCTAGAATCGGCCAAATTTTGTCGGGACCCGACCATGGCTGGCAGTCAAATCGAACGCGTCTTCAGTGTTCTCGAACGTCTTACCGCTGATCCCCGTGGGCTGCCCTTGCAGACCCTGGCCGAGCAACTGCAGATTCCCAAAAGCGCCACTCACCGCTTGCTGGCGGAGCTGATCCGCCTGGGTTATGTGCGGCAGAACCCGGACAACCTGCGCTACCAGCTGTCCACACGGCTGGTAGCCATGGGCTTTCGCTACCTGTCCGCCAGCGGCGCCGATATCGTTCAGCCAGTACTGGACCGCCTGGCGGTCGAATCCGGCGAGCTGGTGCGCCTGGGCGTGATCGAAGGCGAGCGCCAGACCTGGATCGCCAAGTCCCAGGGCGCCCGTTCCGGCTTGCGCTACGACCCGGACATGGGCCGTGAAGCACCATTGTTCTATACCGCCTCCGGGCACGCCTGGCTGGCCACCCTGAGTGATGCCGAGGCCCTGTCCCTGGTGGAGCGCCAGGGGGCCGAGCCCCCGACGGACCTGGGGCCCAACGCTCCGCGCTCGAACATCGAACTGCTGGAGCGCCTGCGCCTGGCCCGGGAGCAGGGCTATGCCTGGGTCGAAGAAAGCTCCGCCGTGGGCACCTCGGCGATCGCCGCGGTGGTGCGCCATCCCATTGATGGCCGGGTCGTTGGCGTGCTCAGCGTTGCCGGGCCCAGTGCACGCCTGCCTCTGGCGCGGCTGCACGAACTGGCGCCACTGCTGTTGCAGTTTGCCGAGGAACTGTCGGCCGCCAGCCAGGCGTCCGAGTTGTTCAATTGAGGCAACGCCGCAGGGCCGGTAGTGGCCTTGATATCTCCGCGCCTGTTGCACAGCCGTTCGCAGCCTGCGGCAGTGGCTACATAAGCCTCGGCCTGGCATAAAGCTGTTCGATAATCGGACAGTATTTTTTATCTCTCTTGTGTGAAAGTGGAACTGAGTTCTAAATATTTGAAATCCAGTGTCCCCATAACAATCACAAGAGGATCTTCCATTGAGCACGCCACTGCGCATCGCCCTGATCGGCGTCGGCAATATGGGGCAGCAGCACTATCAGCACCTCAAGACTCTGGCCGAGGCCTGTCTCTGCGCGGTGGCCGATCCCGGCCCCCAGGCGGCGGCTGTCGCCGCACAATGGCAGGTGCCGCACTTTGCCGATCACCAGACCTTGCTCCGGGAAATCCGCCCGGATGCGGTGATCGTTGCCAACCCGAACAACCTCCATGTCAGCACCGCCCTGGATTGCCTCGCCGCAGGCGTGCCGGTGCTGCTGGAAAAGCCGGTGGGCGTGCATCTGGATGAAGTACGCGAATTGGTAGCGGCCACGCGGGCCACTGGGGTCCCGGTGCTGGTGGGTCATCATCGACGGCACAACCCATTGATCGCCCGCGCCCATGAACTGCTGCGCAGCGGCGCCCTGGGGCGCCTGACCAACGTCACCGCACTCTGGCAATTGCAGAAGCCCGAGCACTATTTCGACATTCCCTGGCGCCGCGAGGCCGGGGCCGGCATGTTGCTGACCAACCTGATCCACGACCTGGACCTGCTGCGCCACCTGTGCGGCGAGGTGCGCCAGGTCCAGGCCATCACCAGCAACAGCGTGCGCGGCTACGCCAACGAGGATTGCGCAGCGGTGCTGCTGCAATTCGACAACGGCGCCCTGGGCAGCCTGACCGGGTCCGACGCCGCGGCCGCGCCCTGGAGCTGGGAGCTGGATTCCGGGGAAAACCCGGTGTACCCGCGCCAGGCCGACCAGCCCTGTTACCTGCTGGCCGGGACCGCAGGCGCCTTGAGCATTCCCCAGCTCAGGCGCTGGCACTACGCCGAAGCCGGGGCCGGCTGGCATGAACCTCTGCTGATGCAGCAGGAGGCCTTTGACCCGGGCGAAGCCCTGCACCTGCAGTTGCAGCACTTTGTCCAAGTGGCCCGGGGGGAAGTCGAGCCTCTGGTCTGTGCCGCCGATGCCGCGCGCACCCTGGCGCTGATTGAAGCGATTCGAGAGGCCGCCGCCACCGGCCGTGCCTGCACCCCAACCCTGATTGAGTGAAGAACGCATGAGTGAGCGGATTTTTTCCCTGGCCAGCCTGACCGTGCTGGAGCTGTCTCCGCCCGAGATGGTGGAAGTGGCGGCCCGTGCCGGCTACAGCCATGTGGGCCTGCGGCTGGTGCCGGCGACCCCAGAGGAACATCACTTCCCGCTGGTGGCGGATGCCGGCTTGCGTCGGCAAACCCAGGATCGCCTGCGCGATACCGGGGTGCGGGTGCTGGATGTGGAAATCCTGCGGCTCAAGCCGCAGACCCGGATCAAGGACTTCGAGGGCGTGCTGGCAGTGGGCGCCGAGTTTGCCGCCAGCGAGTTGCTGGTGGCGGGCAATGACCCGGATGAAGCCCGCATGACCGACAACTTTGCCGCCTTGTGTGATCTGGCGGCGCAGTATGGCTTGCACCCCCATCTGGAGTTCATGCCCTGGACCGATGCGCGCAACCTGGAGCAAGCCGTGCGCGTGGTGGAGAACGCCGGTCGCAGCAACGGCTGCGTGCTGGTGGACGCCTTTCACTTCGACCGCTCGGGATCGCGCCTGGAGGACCTGGCCAAGGTGGCTCCGGCGCGGCTGCGGTATGCCCAGTTGTGCGACGTGGCCGGGCCGCGGCCGGACGATATGCAGGAAATCTTGCGCCAGGCCCGTAATGAGCGGCGGTTCCCTGGGGAGGGCGATTGCGATCTGGCGGGGCTGCTCAAGTGCCTGCCGGAAAACCTGCCCCTGAGCCTGGAGATTCCTACGGTGCAATTGCTGGAGCAGGGCGTGAGTGCCTTGCAGCGAGCACAGATGGCCCTGGACAGAACCCGGGAGTTGCTGGCTCGGATTTGAAGCCGCGCAGGCCTTTCGCCGGCCTGCCGGCTCCTGCCAACATCCGGTAGGGGCCGGCTGGCCGGCGAAGCCGTTTCTACAATTGCCCCAAGGAAAGCCCATGACCCGCAGCACGCCCCTTTCCGGGACCAACCACCCTTTCAAGGGCATTGTGCTGATCGTTCTGGCGACCTTTCTGTTCGCCAGCCACGATGCCCTGTCCAAATACCTCTCGGGATTCTTTCCGGTGATCATGGTGGTCTGGGCCCGTTACCTGATCCACACCCTGCTGATGGCCGGGATCTTCCTGCCGCAATCCGGCCTGCGGGTACTACGTAGCAAGCGACCGCTGCTGCAACTGCTGCGGGCTCTGTGTTTGCTGAGCACCAGCCTGTTGTTCACCTCGGCGCTGCTGTTCATTCCCCTGGCCGAAGCCACGGCGGTCAACTTTCTCGCCCCGGTGCTGGTCACCGCGTTGTCGGTGCCTTTGCTTGGCGAGCAGGTGACCCGGGGCCAGTGGCTGGCGGTGATCTGCGGTTTCGTGGGGGTGCTGATCATCGTGCATCCGGGCGGCGAGCTGTTCACGCCGGCGGTGTTGCTGCCGTTCTGTTCGGCGCTGTTCTTCTGTTTCTATCAACTGCTCACACGCAAGCTGGCCGAGCATGACAGCCCCACCACCAGCAACTTCTTTGCCGGGCTGTGCAACACCCTGGTGATGACGGCGCTGGTGCCGTTCTTCTGGCAGACGCCCGGGTTCCTCCATGGCTTGCTGATGCTGGCACTGGGCGCCTGCGGCATGAGTGCCCACCTGTTCCTGACCCAGGCCTTTCGTCATGCGGCGCCGGCGCTGCTGGCGCCCTTCGGCTATTGCCAGATTGTCTTTGCCGGGTTGCTGGGCTGGTTGCTGTTCGGCCACGCGCCGTCGTTGATCACCCAGGTGGGCATCGCCGTGATCTGCCTCAGCGGGCTGGCAGCGGCCTGGCAGCAACGCCACCGTTGAGACGGCTCAAAAGCGCAAGCGCACCACCAGGTTCTGCAGGCCGGCCGCCAGGTGCGACAGCTCCTGGCTGGTGGCGTTGGTGCGGGTGGCGGCGTCGGCGCTTTCCAGGGACAGGTCGCGGATGTTCAGCAGGTTGCGGTCCACTTCACGGGCCACCTGGGCCTGTTCTTCCGAGGCACTGGCGATCACCAGGTTGCGCTCGTGGATCTGTTCCATGGCCCGGGTGATTTCCCCCAGGGCCAGCCCGGCCTGTTCGGCGATGGACAGGGTCTGGGCCACCCGCTGACTGTTGCCGTGCATGGACTGCACCACGCTGTCGGTGTCGCCCTGGACCCGGCCGATCATCTGTTCGATTTCCTGGGTCGACTGCTGGGTGCGATGGGCCAGGGCCCGCACTTCGTCTGCCACTACGGCAAAACCACGGCCGGCTTCCCCAGCCCGCGCGGCCTCGATGGCGGCGTTCAGGGCCAGCAGGTTGGTCTGTTCGGCAATGGCGCGGATCACGTCCAGCACCTTGCCGATTTCCCGTGACTGCTCGGCCAGGGTCTGCACTTGCTGCAGGGCGATGCCGACATCGCTGCTCATGGCCTGGATCGCGTCCAGGGTCTGGGTCACCCGGGCTTGCCCCTGGGTGGCCTGGGCGGTGGACTGGCGGGTGGTGTCGGAGGTGGACACTGCGTTGCGGGCCACTTCCTCGACGGCCGCGGTCATCTCGTTGACGGCCGTGGCTGCTTGCTCGATTTCGTTGTGTTGCTGCTGCAGCCGGCTGGAGTCCTGATGGGTGCTCTGGCTCATCTGTTGCGCGGCGGCGGCCAGTTGGGTCGAGGTGCTGCTGATCAGTTGCAGGGTTTCCCGCAGGCTGGCTTGCATGCTGGCCAGGGCCTTGAGCAGGCGCGCGGTTTCATCGTTACCCTCGCTGTGGATGGGGCGGCCGAGATCGCCAGCGGCCACTTGCTCGGCCACGTCCACAGCCTGGCGGATGGGCACGACGATGCTGCGGATCAACAGCCAGGCCAGGCACAGGGTCAGCAGGGCGACGGCGATCAGGGCACCGATCACCGTGATTTTTACTTGGGTATAAAGCGCGTCTGCATGCTGGGCCGACTGGCTGACTTCCTCGGCAGTCAGGTTCATCAGCTCGGCGAACTGGTCGCCGGTCTGGGTCGAGTAATCCTGGATCTTGCCATTGAGCAGCGCCGTCATCTCGCTGCTGCGGTTGTCCTGGGACAGGGCTTCATACTGGGCCAGGGCCTGTTGGTAGCTCTTGATCGTGGCGAGGAATGCCTCGTATTGCCCCCGATTGTGATCGCCCACCAGTGGCGCGAACCTGGCCAGGGCCTGGTCGAGCCAGGCTTGTACCTGATGCAGGCGGGCAATGGTGCTTTCCAGCACTTTGGGTTCACGGTTGAGGGCCATGCGCAGGCTCAGCACGCGGATGCTCAACACGTAGTCGCGCACTTCTCCCAGGTAACGGGTGCTGGGCAGGGATATGTTTTCGGTGTGCTGGCCGGTGGCGCGGACTTCGGCCACTTGCTTGAGGGCGAACAGCCCCTGCAGCAGGACCAGCAGGGCAATCACGCCGAAGCTGATCACGGCGCGTTGGGCGATGCTCAGGTTACCGAGCGTCATGGGACGATCTCCGAGTCTGGAAAAACAAAAGGGGGGAGGGCGAGCCGATAAAAAAACGCAGGCCCTGAGCGGGCCTGCGTGAAAGGAGCATCAGTCTTCTACGCGGGGAATCTTGCGCGGGGCCATGAAGTACATCCAGGTCAGGGCAATGAAGTACATGGCCGGGATCAGGGTGAACAGCAGGGTGTAGTTGTTGTTGGTGGCGGTAAGGATGTGGCCGACGATCTGGGTCATGAACATGCCGCCGATGGCCGCGCACATGCCGCCGAAACCGAACACCGTGCTCATCATGTGCTTGGGCGTGTAGTCCATCACCAGGCTCCAGATGTTGGCGGTCCAGGCCTGGTGCGCGCCGATCCCCAGGGAGATGGCGAACACGGCCAGCCACAGGTTGGCGGTGCCGGCGGCCATGATCACGCCGATGATGCAGCAGGCGAACAGGAACATCGACAGCAGCCGCGCCTTGATCGGGTTCATGCCGCGCCCGATGAGGAACGAAGAGAGGATGCCGCCGCCGACGCTGCCGAAGTCGGCGGTCAGGTAGATGATGATCAGCGGGATGCCCATCTGGGTCACGTTGATGCCCAGGTTGTACTGCTGGTTGAGGAACGGCGGCAGCCAGTACAGGTAGAACCAGAACACCGGCGCTGTCATCGCGTAGGCCAGGGCGAAGGCCCAGGTGCCGCGCATGCGCAGGATGCGGCTGAAGGGCACGCGGGTTTCTTCCGGCTCCACCTGCTGCTGGATGTAGGCCAGTTCGGAGGCTTTGACGCTTGGATGATCTTCAGGGTTGAAGTACTTCAGGCCCCAGAACAGCAGCCAGATGCCACCCAGCGCGGCCATGCACAGGAACGCGGCCTGCCAGCCCCAGGCGTGGAGGATCAGCGGCAGCAGCATGGGCGTGAACATTGCGCCGACGTTGGTCCCGGCGTTGAAGATCCCGGTGGCCACGGCCCGTTCGCCGGCCGGGAACCACAGCCGCGTGGTCTTCACGCAGGCCGGGTAGTTGGCGGCTTCGGTGAGCCCGAGAATGAACCGGCAGACCATGAAGCCCGCCGCCGAGGTGGCCAGGCCGTGGGCGCCGGTGGCCAGGCTCCACAACAGCACGGCGAAGAAGAACACCCGCTTCACCCCAACCCGGTCGATCAGGCGGCCCTGGAGCACGAAGCCCACGGCGTAGCCGACCTGGAACCAGAAGTTGATATTGGCGTAGTCCATCGCCGTCCAGTTCATTTCCTTGGCCAGGATCGGCTGCATCACGCCCAGTGCGGCGCGATCTATGTAGTTCAGGGTGGTGGCGAAGAACACCAGGGCGAGCATGCCCCAGCGGGTCTTGCCGACCGCCATGGCGCCGCGGATCTTGTCGCCGATGCCGCCGGCAACGCTGAGGCTCGGGGCGATGCGAGAGCTTTGGGAAGGAGTCATGTGGGCCATCCGTTCAGTGACTGGCGAGCCGGGGCTCGTCGGAACTCAAGGGCGCGTGACCAACCGTCGGCGGGGGCATGGCAGCCCGGGAACCTGCGGGTTGATCGGCTGGGGCGGCGTGTCGCTGCGGCAGATGCCGGGCAGGCGAACGCCATCGGGTCGGCTGCAGCTCAGGGCTGTAGCGCGGCGTATTCCAGGGTGCCGGTTGAGGCCGTTGGCGGTATCAGCCAAAGGGATGTGCAGCAGTGAAGGGCGTTGAGTGCAAGCATGAGGGTGTACCCGATTTTTGAAATTTTTATGGTGTGTTCTGGGTCTGGGTGATTGAAGCCGGGGGTTTGGCGCCGGCTCAATGTGCTGTCGATGGTGCGCAGTGGCTGAAAAATCGTCAATTCGCCAATTTGTATTTTGTTCGATAATCGAACACAAAACTAACTGGTTCGTACACTTTAACAAGGCCTGTGGAATAATCCGCAACATCCAATAAAAAGCCGCGGTCCCCCTGTGCCCGACTGGCCGTCCTTACCCGGGAGTCGAATCATGCAGCGTTCCATTGCCACCGTGTCCCTGAGCGGTACCCTGCCGGAAAAACTCGAAGCCATCGCCGCCGCCGGGTTCGACGGCGTGGAGATCTTCGAGAACGACCTGCTCTACTACGACGGCAGCCCTCGGGAAATCAAGCAGATGTGCGCCGACCTGGGCATTGCCATCACCCTGTTCCAGCCATTCCGGGATTTCGAGGGCTGTCGTCGCGACCGCCTGCCGCGCAACCTGGAGCGCGCCGAGCGCAAGTTCGACCTGATGCAGGAATTGGGCACCGACCTGGTGCTGGTGTGCAGCAACGCCTCGGCGGACAGCCTGGGGGACCGGCAGATCCTCATCGACGACCTGCACCTGCTGGCCGAGCGGGCCGGTGCCCGGGGCCTGCGCATCGGCTACGAAGCCCTGGCCTGGGGCCGTCACGTGAATACTTATCAACAGGTCTGGGACATCGTGCGCAGCGCCGATCACCCAAGCCTCGGGGTGTTGCTGGACAGCTTCCATACCCTGTCGCTCAAGGGCGACCCGGCGGCGATTGCCGAGATTCCGGGAGACAAGATCTTCTTCGTGCAGATGGCCGACGCGCCGATCCTGGCCATGGATGTGCTGGAGTGGAGCCGGCATTTCCGCTGCTTCCCCGGCCAGGGCGAATTCGACCTGCCGGGCTTTCTGGCGCCGATCATCAAGAGCGGCTACACCGGGCCGCTGTCCCTGGAGATCTTCAACGACGGCTTTCGCGCCGCGCCGCCGCGGGCCAACGCCGCCGATGGCTTGCGCTCGCTGCTGTACCTGGAAGAGAAGACCCGCGAGCGCCTGCTGCAGGAAGACCAGCCGGTGGCGAACATCGACACCCTGTTCGCGCCGCCTGCGGTGCAGGCCTATGGCGGCACCGAGTTTCTCGAGTTCGCCGTGGACGAGGCCCTGGGCGCCAAGCTCGGCGGCTGGCTGGAGCGCCTGGGGTTCGCCAGGGCCGGGCAGCATCGCTCCAAGAGCGTCAGCCTGATGCGCCAAGGGGATATCAACCTGATCCTCAACTCCGAGCCCTATTCCTTCGCCCACAGTTTCTTCGAGGCCCACGGCCCTTCGGTGTGTGCCACGGCAATCCGGGTCAAGGACAGCGCCAAGGCCCTGGAGCGGGCGGTGGCCTACAAGGGCCAACCCTATCGCGGCCTGGTGGGCCCCAATGAGCTGGAACTGGCGGCGGTGCGCGAGCCCGATGGCAGCCTGATCTACCTGGTGGATCAGCAGCAGGGCGGCCAGCACCTGTACGACACCGACTTCAATATGCACAGCGGCGTGGTGGCCAAGGGCGGCCTCAAGCGCATCGACCACATGGCCATGGCGCTGCCGGCGGACAGCCTGGACAGCTGGGTGCTGTTCTACAAGAGCCTGCTGGACTTCGAGGCCGACGACGAAGTGGTGCTGCCCGACCCCTACGGCCTGGTGAAAAGCCGCGCCCTGCGCAGCCGTTGCAGCTCGATCCGCCTGCCGCTGAACATCTCGGAAAACCGCAACACGGCGATCTCCCATGCCCTGTCCAGCTATCGCGGTTCCGGGGTGCACCACATCGCTTTCGATTGCGACGACATCTTTGCCGAAGTCAGCCGGGCCAAGGAGGCGGGCGTGCCGCTGCTGGACATCCCGCTCAACTACTACGACGACCTGGCGGCACGCTTTGATTTCGACGACGAATTTCTCAGCGAACTGGCCTACTACAACGTCCTCTACGACCGCGATGCCCAGGGCGGCGAGCTGTTTCACGTCTACACCGAGCCCTTCGAAGGGCGCTTCTTCTTCGAGATCATCCAGCGCAAGAACGGCTATGCCGGCTACGGGGCGGCCAACGTCGCGGTGCGCCTGGCGGCCATGGCCAAATCACGCAGCGGTGCCGTGCGCCAGGCCAAGTTGTAGAAGATTGTTAACGACGGCGGTAACGGCCGCCGTCGCGCTTTCTTTCGCAGGGTGACGCGGCCCATAATCGCCCGCGTGTGCAGTGATGGCCGTGAGCCCAGAATGACAATGACCAGTGAACGCTCGATTGCGCCCGATGAGCCTGCTCTCGAACCGCGCAAGAGTCGCAAGAACAACCCGGAAAAGACCCGCGAGAACATCCTTCAAGAAGCCATTGTCGAGTTCGTCCAGCAGGGATTGTCCGGCGCGCGAGTGGATGCGATCGCCGAACGCATCCATACCTCCAAGCGCATGATCTATTACTACTTCGGCAGCAAGGAGCAGCTGTACGTCGAGGTGCTGGAGAAGCTCTACGGCGATATCCGCAGCACCGAGAGCCGCCTGCACCTGGCAGAGCTGGCGCCCCAGGAAGCGATTCGCCGGCTGGTGGAGTTCACCTTCGATCACCACGACCGCAACGTCGATTTCGTGCGCATCGTCAGCATCGAGAACATCCACAAGGCCGAGTACGTGAAGCAGTCCGGCGTGATCAAGGCCATGAACAACACCATTCTCCATGCCCTGGGCGAGATCCTCGAGCGCGGCGCGCGCGAAGGCGTGTTCCGCGGCGGCCTGGACCCGCTGGACGTGCATTTGCTGATCAGCTCGTTCTGTTTCTACCGGGTCTCGAACCGCCACACCTTTGGCGAGATCTTCCAGATCGACCTGCCGGATGAAGGCATCAAGCAACGCCACCGGGAGATGATCTGCGAGTCGGTGCTGCGCTACCTGCAGGCCTGATCCCACTCTTTGTAGGCGCTGGCTTGGCAGGCGCTGGCTTGCCAGGCGCTGGCTTGCCAGCGAAAGCGCCCGTAAGATCGCCATCGCCACCAAGGCTTCTGCAACCTGCACCACGACAAGGAAGGCACCATGGGCAACCCCGTTCCAACCCTGAAAATAATCCTGATCCTGATGATCGTGGTCGACACGTTCTGGTTCGGCGAGCGCCTGCTGTCCCTCACCGGGTTCAGCATGTTCGACTGGTTGCCGTCGTCGGTCATCAGCCTGGTGGGCATCCTCGGCAGCCTGCTGATGATTCTCTTCAATGTGCTGCTGATCGGCCTGCTCTCGCGCCTGCAGCTTAAATCCGACTAAGCAGGCTGTAGCCGCTGCCGCAGCCTGGCGGCAGCGGCTACAAGCGCATTTCAGCCGTTCATGCTGTGAAAGTGCGCCAGCATGCGCTGCGGGTCCGCGCGTTGGCCGCTGAACAGCTCGAACGCCTTGACCGCCTGGAACACCGCCATGGTGCCGCCATCCAGGGTCCTGCAACCCAGGGCCCGGGCGTTGCGCAGCAGTTCGGTTTCCAGGGGAAAGTAGACGATCTCTGCAACCCACAGCTGCGCTCGCAGCAGTTCCACCGGCACCGGCATGCCCGGCAGCTTGGCCATGCCCATGGGCGTGGTGTTCACCAGCCCGTCGGCGCTGTGCAGGGCACTCGACAGATCACCGCCTGCCCGGGCTCGGGCGCTGCCGAAATGCTGGTTGAGGTTGTCCGCCAGGCTCTGGGCCCGCTGCGGCTCGACGTCAAAAATATTCAGTTGCTCCACGCCTTCACTCAGTAGGGCGTGAGCCACTGCGGCCCCGGCACCGCCGGCGCCCATCTGCACCACCTGGCGCCTTGCCACGTCCGGCAGGCCGCGGCGAAAGCCCTCGGCAAAACCCAGGCAGTCGGTGTTGTGGCCGACTCGTTTGCCATCCTTGAGCACCACGGTGTTCACCGCACCGATGCCCCGGGCTTCCGGGGACAGTTCGTCGAGCAGCGGCAGGATGCTCTGCTTGCAGGGAAAGGTGATGTTCAGGCCGGTGAAGCTCATCTGCTCGGCGGCGCGCAACAGGTCGGGCAGGGCGCTGCTGTCCAGGCCCAGTTGATCCAGGTCGATCAACCGGTACAGGTAGCGCAAATGCTGGGCATCGCCCTCTTGTTCGTGCAGGGCCGGGGTGCGGGAGGCCTGGATGCCGGCGCCAATCAGCCCGGCCAGAACGCTGGCTTGCCGGCTCATGCGCCTTGCTCCTTGAACCGCTGGCTGAAGTGTTCCAGCGCCAGGCGATAGCCATGGCTGCCAAAG
Source organism: Pseudomonas sp. MWU349 (assembly GCF_017947325.1). NCBI lineage: Bacteria > Pseudomonadati > Pseudomonadota > Gammaproteobacteria > Pseudomonadales > Pseudomonadaceae > Pseudomonas > Pseudomonas sp. MWU349. The sequence goes on from NZ_JAFEVP010000009.1 coordinate 184,090, forward strand.
CCGCACATCACCGCCTGGGCGATGGCGGAAACGAAGGAGTGATGGCGAAACGGTTCGCGCGCGTGGACGTTGGACAGGTGCACTTCGATCACCGGCAGCTCGCTGGCCACCAGGGCGTCACGGATTGCCACCGAGGTGTGGGTCCAGGCGGCCGGGTTGATCAGGATGCCGGCGCAGCGACCACGCGCCCCGTGGATCCAGTCGAGCAACTCGCCTTCGTGGTTGGTCTGGCGAAACTCCACGGCGAGGCCGAACTCCTCGGCGGCGCGGCCGCACAGGGCGGAAATGTCAGCCAGGGTTTCGTGGCCGTAAGTGGCCGGCTCGCGGGTGCCGAGCAGGTTCAGGTTCGGGCCGTTGAGCACCAGAACGATAGGACGCATGGGGTAAATCTCCGTTGTTATTGTCGGCCTCGGGAGAGCGTACGAGGCGTTGAAAGGTAAATTGTACTAACTGGTTAATTTGGTCAATTGGCGGTAGATGCGCAACAGGGGGCGGGCGGATTAAGTGTTCGGTAATCGAACGGCAGCGCTGGGCTTGCTGGTGCAAGGCGGCCGCCAATGAGTGTTTATATCAATTGAAAATCATTCTCGATTGACCGTAAGATGCCCGGCAATTTCCTTCATGTTCCAGGGAGTCGGTTTGTCGGACGTGGATCTCAAGGGACTGTTTCTCAAGCATGCCGCTGCCTTGCGTGGGTACCTGGCGCGCAAGATACGGGACCCGCAGTTGGCCGCTGATCTGGTGCAGGAGAGTTTCCTGCGGCTGGCCGAGCACACGCGCGGCGAGCGTATCGACAACTCCCAGGGCTATCTCTACCGCACGGCGAACAATCTGCTGATCGACCATGTACGTCAGGAGGCGCGACGCAAGACCGAGACCGTGCCCCATGAAGTGCTGGCCGACATCGAGGATGAGGCGGCCGGGCTGGAGGCTCAGGCGATGGCGCAGCAACAGCGCAAGGCACTGAAACAGGCGATCATGGAACTGCCCCCGCGGACCCAGGAAATCTTTCGCCTCAACCGTATCGAAGGCATGACCCACGCCGAGGTGGCCCGGCACCTGAATATTTCCGACAGCTCGGTGCAAAAGCACCTGTCCCGGGCGCTGGCTTATGTGATGCAGCGTTTGCAGGCTACCGACGGTCGGCCGGTCGACGAGTGAGTTACGGTAAAAGTCGGGGTCAGACGTCACTGCTTATATATAACGAGAAATCGAGATTCACACGTGAATAGCCAGGGTCCGCAAGAGCGCAGTATCACCGAGGCCGCCGCCGACTGGGCGGTGCGTTTGCACGCGGGAGGCCTGAGCGCCACCGAGCAGGCGCAGCTTGCCCAATGGCAGGCCGCCGACCCGCGTCATCCCCAGGCTCTGGTGTTTGCCCGGCAGACCTGGGAGGCCCTGGGCGAGTTGCGCCTGGACCCCGAACTGGCGGCCACTGCCCCACCACGGCGCCAGGTGGAGCGGCCTGCGGCGACAATACCGCGCCTGCGCCGTCGACGCCGGCTGGTGCGGGCCGCCAGTGCGGCGATGCTGGTACTGGCGGTGGCCCTGGGCTGGTTGCAAGGACCGCAGGCGCTGCTGTACCTGCAGGCCGACTACCTCACCGGCAAGGGCGAGGTACGCACCGTGCAACTGGCCGATGGTAGCCAGGTGGAGCTGGATTCGGGCAGCGCCATTCGCCTGGATTACAGCGGCGACAAGCGCCAGGTTCAATTGCTGGCCGGCTCCGCGGTGTTTGACGTGGCGCCCATGGCCGGCGAGGAAAAACGACCTTTTATCGTACAGAGTGCCGGCGGCCAGACCCGCGCCCTGGGCACTCGTTTCGTGGTCGGGCGCGAGAGCGCTCAACAAGCCTGGGTCGGCGTGTTGCAGCACAGTGTCGCGGTGAGCCTGGATGCCCCGGCGCAACGCGGGGCCTCCGAGCGGGTGCTGCAAGAGGGGCAGAGCGTGCGCTATGACCCGCAGTCGGGAGTGGTGGCGCTTGATGGGCTCGACCTGCAACGGGCCACCAGCTGGCGGCGCGGCGTCCTGGTGTTCGACCGCCAGCCCTTGGGCCTGGTGGTGGAGCGCCTCAATCGCTATCGGCCCGGGCGTGTGGTGCTGACCAACAGTGCCCTGGCCCAGCGTCAGGTCAGCGGTGTCTTCCGCCTGGACATGCTCGATGCAGCCCTGGTTACCCTGACCCGGGAATTGCAGGTGCAGCGCTTCGACCTGGCCGGCGTCAGCCTGATCTACTGAGGCCTGCGGGCCTTTTTCCACCCTTGTGCAAAATAATTCAAAAAAACCTTACTGAGTTTTCCTGCCTGGCACGTCTAGCTAATTGAGATGCATTCGCATAAACAAAAATAGCCAGCGCAGGAACAAGGGACATGAGTGTAGGCAGTCGCACTGGAATTCACGCAGCAAGTCGTTTGGCCCTGGCCATTCACTTGGGCGTCGCAGGGCTGTTGGCAGGAGGCGGTTTGCTGCACGCGGCAGAGCCTGTGGGTGCCGCCCCACAGAGCGCCCAGCAGCAACGCGAGATGGATTTCGATATCCCCGCCCAGGCCCTCGGCAGTGCGGTGCTGGTGTTTGCCGAGCAGGCCGGGGTGCAGGTGCTGTTCGACAGCCTGCGTCTGCATGGCTTGCACAGCTCGCCGCTCAAGGGCCGCTACAGCGTCGAGGAAGGCCTGGCGCGGTTGCTGGGCAATGCGCCGGTGCAGTACCGCTTCACCGGCGAGCGCCAAGTGACCCTGAACCGGGTGGAAACCGGCCGTGACGGCGCCCTGGCCCTGGCGCCCACCACCATCTCTGGCAACCTCGAAGGCCGCCAGAGCGACTGGGTGTATAACGCGCCGCGTTCGGTGAGCGTGGTCGGCCGCGAGCAGCTCGATCGCAACCCGCCCCGGCACGCGGCCGACATGCTGGAGGAAACCTCCGGTGTGTATTCGGCAGTCAGCCAGCAGGACCCGGGCCTGTCCGTGAACATCCGCGGCCTCCAGGACTATGGCCGGGTCAACATGTCGGTGGACGGCATGCGCCAGAACTACCAGCAGAGCGGCCACCAGCAGCGCAACGGCACCCTCTACGTCGACCCCGAGCTGCTCTCCGAGGTGGTGGTGGAGAAGGGCGCCACTTCGACCATGGGCGGCGCCGGGGTGATTGGCGGGGTCGCCAATTTTCGCACCCTCGAAGCCCGTGACCTGCTCAAGCCCGGCCAGGAAATCGGTGGCCGGATCCGCGTGACCAGCGGCCTGGGTGGCCGCAGCAATGGCACCCATTTCATCGGCAGCACCGCTTTTGCCATCGGCACCGAGGTCTGGGACATGCTGCTGGCCGCCAGTGAGCGGCACCTGGGGGACTACAACCCGGGGACCAAGGGCGGTATTGGCGAGCTGCGCACTGGCAGCTGGATGGACCCGTCGATCAATGACCGGGTGAAGAATTCCAAGGTGGCCTATTCCGCTTCCGTGATGCGTTCACGCCTGGCCAAGCTGGGGCTCAACCTGCCTCAGGACCAGCGCCTGCAACTGAGCTACCTGACCACCCAGGTGTCCTACGACGACGCCAACATGATGAACGTCGAGAACAAGCAACAGCTCTGGGAAAAGCTCGGCAGCAGCGATGTGCGCTCGCAGAACTTCGGCCTCGACTACAGCTACACCCCGGACAACCCGCTGATCGACTTCAAGGCCAAGCTCTACTACGTCGACAACAGCAACGACCAGAGCACCTTGACCCGGCGCAGCAGCCCCGGCTACTCGATCACCTACCAGACCGACACCTATGGCGCTCAGGCGCAGAACACCTCGACCTTCGCGCTCGGCGAGCTGGCCACGCTGAAGGCCAACTACGGCCTGGAGTTCTTCTATGACAAGGTCCGCCCCGACTCCAGCCAGCCGGTGCCCAAAGGATCGGCGGTCAGCGCTTCGCCCGCAGCCAGCATGACCCCCGAGGGCGATCGCGCCCTGGGCAGCCTGTTCACCCGCCTGGATTTCGACTACGACGGCTGGCTGAACCTCAACGCCGGTTTGCGCTACGACCGCTACCGCCTGCGGGGCGAAACCGGAATCAACACCCGCACCTTCGTGATCGGCAAGACGCCCCAGCAGGTTTCGGTGCCGGTGGCCTATGACATCGACAACGAGCAAGGGCGCTTCTCGCCGACCTTCGGCCTGTCGGTCAAGCCGGGCGTCGAATGGCTGCAGTTGTTCGCCAGCTATGGCAAGGGCTGGCGGCCACCGGCGGTGACCGAAACCATGATCACCGGCCGGCCCCACGGCGGCGGCTCGGAGAGTACCTTCCCCAACCCCTTCCTCAAGCCGGAGCGCTCCACCACCTGGGAAGCGGGGGTCAACGTCTTCAAGGAGAACCTCTGGTTCAACGATGACCGCCTGGGGGTCAAGGTGGCGTACTTCGATACCCGGGTCGATGACTTCATCTATATGGCCATGGGTGTGCAGCCCCCCGGCTACGGCTCGCCCGGCATCGGCAACAGTGCCTATGTCAACGACCTCAGCAGCACCCGCTTCAAGGGCGTGGAGTACCAGCTGGACTATGACGCTGGCCGCGCCTACGGCCAGCTGAACTACACCCACATGATCGGCGACAACGATTTCTGCACCAAAGTCGCCTGGCTGGGTGGCGTGACCCAGCCGGTGAAGAATGGCAGCGGGCGTGGCGCGATCGTCACCGGCATGCGCCCCGATGATGCGGCCAACAATGCCAGCCGCTGCAATGCGGCGATCCTCGGTTCGGCCGAACACATGCCCATGGACCGCGGCACCCTGACCCTGGGCGCGCGCTTTTTCGAGCGCAAGCTGGATATCGGCGCCCGGGCCCGCTACAGCGCCGGCTATTCAATCGCCGGCTCCGCCACCGGCACCGTGAGCCAGACCGGCGTCTACCCGGCCGACTGGAAGCCCTACACCGTCTACGACCTGTATGGCAGCTACCGGGCCACTGAAGAACTGACCCTGCGCCTGGCCATGGAAAACGTCACCGACCGCGCCTACCTGGTGCCCCTCGGCGATGTCCTGGCCTTCACCCTCGGCCGTGGCCGGACCTTGCAGGGCACCGTGGAATATCAGTTCTGACCGCTTTTGCCCGTTGATGGGCAAAACCGCAGCAGGCAGTGGCGTGCTGCGGACATGACCCCCCTAATGTATTGGAGTTTTGCATGAGCATTTCGATCTCTTACAGCGCTACCTACGGCGGTAATACTGTTGCGCAATACCTGACTGACTGGTCGGCCTACTTCGGCGACGTCAACCACCGTCCAGGCGAAGTGGTCGACGGCACCAACACCGGTGGCTTCAACCCGGGCCCGTTCGACGGCACCCAGTACGCCATCAAGAGCACCGCCAGTGACGCGGCCGTCGTCGCCGATGGCAACCTGCACTACACCCTGTTCAGCAACCCGAGCCACACCCTGTGGGGCTCGGTGGACACCATCTCCCTGGGCGACACCCTCGCCGGTGGTTCGGGCAGCAACTACAACCTGGTCAGCCAGGAAGTCAGTTTCACCAACCTGGGCCTCAACAGCCTGAAGGAAGAAGGCCGTGCAGGCGAAGTGCACAAGGTGGTCTACGGCCTGATGAGTGGCGACAGCGCGGCGCTGGCCGGCGAGATCGATGCCCTGCTCAAGGCGATCGACCCAAGCCTGTCGGTGAACTCCACCTTCGACGACCTGGCCGCTGCTGGCGTTGCTCACGTCAACCCGGCTGCCGCAGCCGCTGCCGATGTTGGCCTGGTGGGAGTGCAGGACGTGGCCCAGGACTGGGCGCTGGCCGCCTGAGTGCAGGCCTGAGGCATAAAAAAGCGAATGCAGGATCGCTCCTCCATTCGCTGGCTTGACTCACCTCCGTCGCCCGAGTTTTCGAAGGCCAGGGCGGCGGCGGTGGCAAATTCTGGGGAGCGCCGTGGTGCCTGTCAACGCACCGGGCGCGCCTCTTGTCGTTCCGCTCTGCCCGAGCGGAAGGCCCTGTATCCCTAAACTCTGCACAGGACACCTTGATGAGCAGGCCGAATCCACTTGCCGCTTCCGAGACGCTGGCGGCCTTGACGGCCTACAAGGGCGGTTTTTTCAACATCGGCCTGTTCTCGGCGGTGATCAACCTGCTGATGCTGGCCCCGGCCCTTTACATGCTGCAGGTCTACGACCGGGTGCTGGCCTCGGGCAATCAGATGACCCTGCTGATGCTGACGCTGATGATCCTCGGTCTGTTCGGCCTGATGGGGGCGTTGGAGTGGGTGCGTAGCCAGGTGGTGATCCACCTCGGCACCCAGATGGACATGCGTCTGAACCAGCGGGTGTATGACGCCGCCTTCGAAGCCCAGCTCAAGGGCAGCCCCCAGGCCGCCGGCCAGGCCTTGAACGACCTGACCGCGCTGCGCCAGTTCGCCACCGGCAATGCCTTGTTCGCGTTCTTCGATGCGCCCTGGTTTCCGGTCTACCTGCTGGTGATCTTCCTCTTTCACCCCTGGCTCGGCCTGCTGGCCCTGGTCGGTGCGGTGCTGCTGGTGGCGCTGGCCTGGATCAACCAGCATATCTGCCAGGCACCCCTGGCCCAGGCCAGCCAGTTGTCGATCATCACCAGCCAACAGGCCACCGCCAACCTGCGCAATGCCGACGCGATCGAAGCCATGGGCATGCTCGGCGCGCTGCGCGAGCGCTGGTTCATCGGCCACCAGGGCTTTTTGGCCCAGCAGAACCTGGCCAGCGAAAAGACCGCCACCCTCAGCGCCTGGTCCAAGGGCGTGCGCATGGCCCTGCAGTCCCTGGTTCTGGGCCTGGGCGCCTGGCTGGCGGTGCAGGGCCAGATCACCCCGGGGATGATGATTGCCGGCTCGATCCTCATGGGCCGCGTGCTCAGCCCCATCGACCAGTTGATCGCGGTATGGAAGCAATGGAGCTCGGCGCGCCTGGCCTACGAGCGTTTGTCCGAGTTGTTGCAGGCCAACCCGCCGCGCCCGGCACGCATGAGCCTGCCGACGCCCAAGGGCCGGTTGAGCGTCGAACAGTTGAGCGCCTGTGCCCCGGGCAGCCGTCGCCCGGCCTTGAGCAACCTTGGCTTCACCCTGGAGGCTGGCCAGGTGCTGGGGGTGATCGGCCCTTCCGGCTGTGGCAAGTCGACCCTGGCCCGGCTGCTGGTCGGTGCCTGGACGCCCCTGGCGGGAAAGGTGCGCCTGGATGGCGCGGACCTGGCTCAGTGGGACAGGCAGCAACTGGGGCCGCATATCGGTTACCTGCCCCAGGACATCCAGCTGTTCGCCGGCAGCATCGCCGAGAACATCGCGCGCTTTGGCCCGCTGGACTCGGATCAGATCCTGCAGGCCGCCCAAATGGCCGGGGTGCACGAACTGATCCTGCAATTGCCCCAGGGCTATGACACGCGCCTGGGCGAGGGCGGTGCCGGGTTGTCCGGCGGCCAGCGCCAGCGCATTGGCCTGGCCCGGGCCCTGTATGGCCTGCCGGCGCTGATCGTGCTCGACGAGCCCAATTCCAACCTCGATGAGGCCGGTGAGCAGGCGCTGCTGCAAGCCATCAGCCAGCTCAAGCAGCGGCAGCGGACCCTGGTGTTGATCACCCACAAGCCCAACGTGCTGACCCTGACCGACCAGTTGATGATCCTGCGCGACGGCCAGTTGCAGGCCTACGGCCCGACGGCGCGGGTGCTGGAGGCGAACCAGAAGGCCAAGGCCGCGCCGCCGCCGGCTGTACCGATGAGCCATCCGGCGAGCAGCCCGGTGACCAGCTTGAACATGAACTACCGCCTGGGCGTGGCCGGCGGCGAAGGGAAAAAGGCATGAAGGCGAATTTATCCACAGGTCCTGCTGCGCCGGTCGCGGGGCCGGCCGCCAGCAATGTGTTGTCCCTGGACGACCGGAAGTACTCACGGCTCGGCTGGCTCCTGGTGCTGGGAGGTTTTGCCGGGTTTATCGGCTGGGCCGCCCTGGCGCCGCTGGACAAGGGCGTGGCGGTGTCGGGCAAGGTCATGGTCTCGGGGCATCGCAAGACTGTGCAGCACCAGAGCGGCGGCATCGTCGAGCGGATCGAGGTCAAGGAAGGCGACCGGGTCAGCGCCGGGCAGGTGCTGCTGCGCCTCAACGAGACGCCGCTGCGCACCCAGATGCAGTCCCTGCGCAGCCAGTACCTGGGCTCGCTGGCCAGCGAAGCACGGCTCAATGCCGAGCGCGACGGCGCCAGCGATATCGTCTTCGACCCGCAACTTCAGGCCCTGGCCAGCGAGCCGGACGTGGCCGCCAGCCTGGCGCTGCAACGGCAGCTGTTCAGCAGCCGGCGCCAGGCCCTGAGCATGGAGCAGGAGGGGATCGCCGAAACCATCGCCGGTTCCGAGGCGCAGTTGCGCGGCACCCGAGATTCCCAGGCCAGCAAGCTGGCGCAGCGCCGCGCCTTGAATGAACAGTTGCAGGGCCTGCGGGAACTGGCCCGGGACGGCTACATCCCGCGCAACCGGCTGCTGGACAGCGAGCGCCTGTACGCGCAGATCGACGGCTCGATCGCCGAGGACTTCGGCCGCATCGGCCAGTTGCAGCGGCAGATCCTCGAACTGCGCCTGCGCATCCGCCAGACCACCGAGGATTTCCAGAAAGACCTGCGCAGCCAGCTGGCCGATACCCGGGTGCGCACCGAGGACCTGCGCAATCGCCTGGCGTCCGCCCAGTTCGAACTGGCCAACAGCCAGGTGCGCGCCCCGGCCGCCGGGGTGGTGGTGGGGCTGGAGGTGTACACCGAGGGCGGGGTGATCAAGCCGGGCCAGCCGCTGATGGACATCGTGCCCCAGGACGAGCCGTTGCTGGTGGAGGCACGGGTGCCGGTGCAACTGGTGGACAAGGTGCACCCGGGGCTGCCCGTGGAGCTGATGTTCTCGGCCTTCAACCAGAGCACCACGCCCAGGGTGCCGGGGGAGGTGACCCTGGTGTCCGCCGACCGGCAGGTGGATGAGCGCACCGAGGAGCCTTACTACACCCTGCGGGCCACGGTCAGCGCCCAGGGCATGCAGCAGTTGCAGGGCTTGCAGATCCGCCCGGGGATGCCGGTGGAAGCCTTTGTCCGTACCGGCGAACGCTCGATGCTCAACTACCTGTTCAAGCCTCTGCTGGATCGGACTCACATGGCGTTGGTGGAAGAATGATTCGCGCCTGGTGGTACCTGCCCCTGCTGTGCCTGTTGGGCAGCCCGTCGGTCCAGGCCCTGGGGTTGCTCGACGCCTATGACCTGGCCTTGCGCAATGACCCGACCTTCCAGGCCGCGATCAAGGAGCGCGATGCCGGGGAAGAGAGCCGGGCCATTGGCCGTGCCGGGCTGCTGCCGAATCTTTCCTGGAGCTACAACAATTCGCGCAACCAGTCCGAAGTGACCCAGGAGACGGTTCGCGGTGATGTCACCCAGGACCGGGACTACCGCAGCTACGCCTCGACCCTGACCCTGCAGCAGCCGCTGCTGGACTACGAAGCCTATGCACGCTACCGCCAGGGCTCGGCCCAGGCGCTGTTTTCCGATGAGCGCTTTCGTGGCAAGAGCCAGGAACTGGCGGTGCGCCTGCTCAGTGCCTACAGCCAGGCGCTGCTGGCCCAGGAGCGCATCGAACTGAGCCGGGCGCAGAAGCGTGCCTACGCCGAACGCTTGCAGCTCAACGAACGCCTGCTCAAGGGCGGCGAGGGCACCCGCACCGATGTGCTGGAGACCCAGGCCCGGCTGAGCCTGGCCCTGGCGCAGGAGATCGAGGCCCAGGACCAGCAGGATGCCGCCCTGCGCGAGCTGCAAGCCATAGTCGGCGAACCGTTGCAGATCGACGAACTGGACCCGCTGACCCGGCAGTTCCAGATTCAGCCGCTGCTACCCAACCGCTTCGACAGCTGGCGTGACCTGGCCATGGCCAACAACCCGGACCTGGCGTCCCAGCAGCAGGCGCTGCGAGTGGCGGAGTACGAAGTGGAGCGCAAGCGCGCCGGGCACCTGCCCAAGGTGAGTTTGTATGCCAGCAGCCGTCAGACCCGTTCCGATTCGGAAAGCGCCTACAACCAGAAGTACGACACCAATACCGTGGGCATCCAGGTCAGCCTGCCGCTGTTTGCCGGTGGCTCGGTATCGGCCTCGACCCGCCAGGCGGCCAGCCAGCTGTCCCAGGCGCAGTTCGAACTGGACGCCAAGACCGCCACCACCCTCAACGAACTGCGCAAGCAGTTCAACCTCAACACCAGCGCCGCGGCCAAGGTCCGGGCCTATGAAATGGCCGTCAGCTCCGCCGAGGCCCTGGTGACCGCGACCCAGAAAAGCGTGCACGGCGGCGAGCGGGTCAACCTGGATGTACTGGACGCCGAGCAACAACTGTTCACCGCCCGCCGCGACCTGGCGGATGCCCGGCATGCCTACCTGTTGGCGCGGATCCAGCTCAAGTACTACGCCGGCCTGCTCAACGAACAGGACCTGCAGCAACTGGCCGGTTACTTCCGCCCCACGGGCTGACACCACTGCGCCCGCCCCTACCCCTGTAGGAGCTGGCTTGCCAGCGAAGGCTACGGCCGGATTGGCACAAGGCTCAGGGGCCTGTTCGCCGGCAAGCCGGCTCCTACGGAGGGGGCGTTACGTCTGGTTTGGCCCTGTAGGAGTTGGCTTGCCAGCGAAGGCGCCGGCCGGGTTGGCACAAGGCTCAAGGGCCTGTTCGCCGGCAAGCCGGCTCCTACGGAGGGGGGCGTTACGTCTGGTTTGGCCCTGTAGGAGCTGGCTTGCCAGCGAAGGCGCCGGCCGGGTTGGCACAAGACTCAAGGGCCTGTTCGCCGGCAAGCCGGCTCCTACGGAGGGGGAGGGCTGCGGAATGACAACGGCCGTCTCGAGGACGGCCGTTGGGGAGCGGGGCCAATCAGCGGCGGGTCAGCAGGACCCCGGATTCCATGTGGTGGGTCCAGGGAAACTGGTCGAACAGCGCGCAGCGGGTGATGCGGTGGCTGTCGTGCAGCTGGGCGATGTTGGCCGCCAGGGTCTGGGGGTTGCAGGAGATGTACAGGATGTTGTCGAAGCGCCGGGTCAGTTCGCAGGTGTCCGGGTCCATGCCGGCCCGGGGCGGGTCGACGAATACGCTGCCGAATTCGTAGCTCTTGAGGTCCACGCCCTGCAGGCGGCGGAACGGCCGAACTTCGTTCAGGGCTTCGGTCAGCTCTTCGGCCGACAAGCGCACCAGGGTGACGTTATCCACAGCGTTTTCGCTGAGGTTGCTCAAGGCCGCATTCACCGAGGTCTTGCTGATCTCGGTGGCCAGCACCTTGTGCACCCGGGTGGCCAGGGGCAGGGTGAAGTTGCCGTTGCCGCAGTACAGCTCCAGCAGGTCGTCCTGGCGCTCTCCCAGGGCTTCAAAGGCCCAGTTGAGCATCTTCTGGTTCACCGTGCCGTTGGGCTGGGTGAAGGCGCCTTCGGGCTGGCGGTAGCTGAAGGTACGCCCGCCGACTTCGAGCTTTTCCACCACGTAGTCCTGGCCGATGACCTCGCGCTTGCCCTTGGAACGGCCGATCACGCTGACCTTGAGGTCGGCGGCCAACTGGCTCGCGGCCTTGTGCCAGTGCTCGTCCAGCGGGCGGTGGTAGCACAGGGTGATCATCGCGTCGCCGGCCAGGGTGGTGAGGAACTCCACCTGGAACAGCTTGTGGCTCAGCGGCGCGCTGGCTTGCCAGGCGGCCTTGAGCCGGGGCATCAACTGGTTGATGCGCTGGCTGGCGATGGGGAACTCCTCGATGAGGATCGGTGTGCGCTTGTCGTCCTGGGAGAACATCGCGTAGTGCCGCTCCCCGGCCTCGCGCCACAGGCGGAACTCTGCTCGCAGGCGGAAGTTCTGCAGGGGCGAGTCGAAGACCTGGGGCTCGGGCGCATCGAAGGGGGCCAGCAGGTCGCGCAAGCGCGCGACCTTGTCATTCAACTGGGTGGTGTAGCTTGCGGCGTCAAAAGTCATGCGGGGTAACCGAGCTTGATCACGAACAGGATCGACAGGATCACCAGGGGCGCGTTCAGCTCACGGGCACGGCCCGACAGCAGTTTGATCACGGTCCAGGCGATAAAGCCGAAGGCGATGCCGTTGGCGATGGAATAGGTGAACGGCATGGCCAGGGCGGTGACGACCACGGGAGCGGCGACGGTGATGTCTTCCCAGTCGATTTCCGCCAGGCCCGAGGTCATCAGCACGGCGACGAACAGCAGGGCCGGTGCGGTGGCGAAGGCGGGCACGCTGGCTGCCAGTGGCGAGAAGAACAGCGCCAGCAGGAACATGATCGCCACCACGATGGCGGTCAGGCCGGTGCGGCCGCCGGCGCTCACGCCCGCCGCGGATTCGATGTAGCTGGTGGTGGTCGAGGTACCCAGCAAGGAACCGGCCATGGCGGCGGTGCTGTCGGCGATCAGCGCCCGGCCCATTTTCGGCATGTGGCCGTCCTTGCCCATCAGGCCGGCGCGCTTGGCGACGCCGATCAGGGTGCCGGAGTTGTCGAACAGGTCGACGAACAGGAAGGCGAAGATCACGCTGATCAGGCCGATATCCAGGGCGCCCTTGATGTCCAGTTGCAGGAAGGTCGGGGCCAGGGACGGTGGCATCGAGGTCACGCCGCCGAACGGGGTGACGCCCATGAGAATGGAGACGATGGTCACCGCGAGGATGCCGATCAGCACCGCGCCGCGCACTTTCAGGGCTTCCAGGGCCACGATCAGGGCAAAGCCCAGGGCCGCGAGGATCGGGGCCGGTTTGCTGAGATCGCCCAGGCCCACCAGGGTCGACTCGTTGCCCACGACGATCTGGGCGTTATGCAGGGCGATCAGCGCCAGGAACAGGCCGATACCGGCGGCAATGGCCGAGCGCAGGGGCAGGGGGATGCTGTTGATGATCCATTCGCGGATGCGGAAGATCGACAGCAGGAAGAACAGCACCGCCGAGATGAATACCGCACCCAGGGCTACCTGCCAGGTGTGGCCCATGTGCAGGACCACGGTGTAGGTGAAGAAGGCGTTCAGGCCCATGCCCGGTGCCAGGGCGATCGGGTAGTTGGCGATCAGGCCCATGACGGTGGAGCCGATGGCCGCCGCCAGGCAGGTGGCAACGAAGATCGCGCCCTTGTCCATGCCCGTCTCGCCGAGAATGCTCGGGTTGACGAAAAGGATGTAGGCCATGGCCAGGAAGGTGGTCACGCCCGCAAGAATCTCGGTGCGCACGTTGGTGTTGTGTGCCTTGAGTTGAAACAGCCTTTCCAGCATGTCTGCTCCCCGTGGCGCCGCCGGGCGCCGTGAATGTATCGACTCCAACAGCAAAGCACAGACTTTATAAGGTGCCTGCGGATTTGCTCTGGGTCGGAAAAAGCCGCGCATCATACCAGCAGCGTGGGCCAATGGCTGCGATCGTCGGCGATGTTTTGCCGCGCTGGCAAGTAGCGCATACTGCGCCCTGGTTTTAGGGGGGATTTATGCGCAGCACAGTGAAAATGACAGCCCTGGCATTGCTCGGCGCGACAGCCTGCTGGCTGGCGGCCCCGGCCATGGCGCGCTCGGCCCCGCCGCTGAGCCGGGTGGAGATTCTCAAGGTGCTGTCACCTTCCTGCGGCCTGGAGGATGTCTCCGACGGCCGTGAACGGACCCAGTGCGATCACAACGGCCCGAACATCAAGGTCTACGTGCTGGAGATCGGCTACGGCCGCGAGCCCCATGTGACCCTGGACGGCTTCGAGGTCGATGGCACCCGTTCGCCGGTGTGCGAGGACGGCTCCAGCTATGTGCCCTGCGGCAACTCGGGGACTACCGTCGGCTATGTCTATGTCTTCGACCTGGCGGGCAAGCAGGAGGGCACTTTCAGCTTTCGCAACACCTCGCTCAACGCCCCGGGCAACAGCCTGGGCGCGCAGATCTACATCAAGTGACGGTGCCCTGAACGGCAGCCGGTAAAGCTGACTAAGCTCTAAAGACCTCCACGCGGAGTCATCCCCATGACCTTCAGAGCCCTGGTCACCCTTGCCGAAGGCATCGACGACCTGCAAAGCGTGACCCTGATCGACGTACTGCGCCGTGCCGAAGTCGAAGTGCTGGCCTCCAGCGTCGAAGGCCGGCGCATGCTCACCTGTGCCCGGGGCACCCGCTTGACCGCCGACGCCATGCTGGTGGACGTGCTGGCCCAGCGCTTCGACCTGATCGTATTGCCCGGCGGCGCGGTGGGCGCGCAGCACCTGGCGGCCCATCAACCGCTGCAGCAACTGCTCAAGGATCAGGCCGCAGCGGGGCGCCTGTTCGCCGGCATCGCCGAAGCCCCGGCCCTGGCCTTGCAGGCGTATGGCGTGCTGCGCCAGCGGCGCATGACCTGCCTGCCCAGCGCCAGCCATCATCTGCTGGGCTGCACCTTTGTCGACCAGCCGGTGGTGGTGGACGGTAACTGCATCACCGCCCAGGGCTCCGCCGCGGCCCTGGCGTTTGTCCTGGCCCTGGTGGAAGCGCTGTGCGGGCGCGCCAAGCGCGCCAAGGTGGCAGCAGAGCTGCTGGTTTAGGGCTCAGCCAACATGGGCCACGATGGGCTCGATCAGCGGTTGCAGTTCCTGCTCGGTGTGCCAGATGTCGTAGTCGGCCTGCACCGCCAGCCAGACCTTGGCCTTGCCGATTCCGGCACGTTCCAGCTTGACCGCCAGTTCCGCGCGGATTGGCGCATGGCCGTTCAACACCTTGGACAGGTGCGGGCGGGCATAGCCGATATGCCGCGCCAGCTCCGTCACGCTGATGCCCAGCTCAGGCAAGACATCCAGGCGCAGGGTGTCACCGGGGTGGGGCGGGTTGTGGATGGGCATGATCCTGCCTCCTGTTCAGTGGTAGTCCAGATAATCGACCAGTTCGATATCCGAACCTACGAAACGAAAGATCACTCGCCAGTTGCCGGACACCACCAAAGACCAATAGCCGTGCAGGTCGCCCTTGAGTGGGTGCAGCCGCCAACCCGGCAGGTTGAGGTCTGCCGGTTCGCTGGCGTGATCCATGAACGACAGCTGGCGGGCCAGCCGGCGTGCATGCTCAGCCCGTATTCCACGAGTCGATCCGGTTTCATAGAAGGCGCGCAGGCCTTTGTGCTGAAAGGACTTGATCATGGGGAGCGAGTGTAAGGCGATACCTTACACTCTTCGTAGCGGTTTTGTATTGCAGAGAATGATCAACAACCTGTTACGAGGCCCCCCACGGGGCGTTTCTCTGTCGCAGCTCGGTTCGGCAAGGAGTCGGGCACGGGGCTTGTGAACGGGTAACAAAGGCTAACCAGCCGCTTGTTGCACCGCCCGTCCCATCACCCCTATAGTTCGCGCCGTCGCTGCCAATTCAGCGGCCGGGTTTGGTCACCCGAAATTAGAAGGCGCACGCGCCACCCTGGTTTGCAGGCACTTTTTCGTGTCCGCACGCTTAATGGTGGGCTGTGCGCGGGACACCTTCGGGTGTGCCGGGTGCCTTCTTCCCGGTTGACCAACCTGTGCACAGTCCGCCACCCATCGTTTGGTCACGATTGGGGCGGTCATTCATAAAGAAGGATCTAATGATGAATACCCCGGAAACTGTTGCCCACTATGTACCGCTTAAATCCAACATAAGCCGGCCAGGTGTATTTTTTATCAACGCCAACGCCTCCCCTGAGGCGCTGCACGAAGCCGCCGAGCAACGCATGCGCACGGCTGCCAATCTGCTGGAAACCCTCTGCTGCCTGAACTTCAGCCACGGCGATGTGAAGGACATCCCCCACATCATCGACGTGCTCTATGTACTGACCCAGGATGGTTGCGACCTGCTGGAGGCGGCGAAATGGCGATCCTGTGCTGAGGCTCAGCCCAGCCACTGAGGCTTGAACCTGGCCGCGCCTGCCCGGCGCGGCTTCAGGCCTTAGGTTGCTCGACCCGTTCGATCATCCGATCGCGCTGGGCCAGGGTCGGGAACAGCTTGATCCAGACCCCGGTCACGACCAGCGTGCCGACCCCGCCCAGCACCACCGCCGGCACCGTGCCGAACCAGTGGGCGGTCAGCCCGGATTCGAACTCCCCCAACTGATTCGAAGCGCCGATGAACAGGCCGTTCACCGCGCTGACCCGGCCGCGCATGTCGTCCGGGGTCTCCAGTTGCACGAAGGAGGCGCGGATCACCATGCTGATCATGTCCGCCGCCCCCAGCACCACCAGCACCGCCAGGGAAAACCAGAACGAGGTCGAGAGGCCGAAGGCGATGGTGGCCACGCCAAACACCCCGACCGCGGTGAACATCACCCGCCCGACCTTGCGCTCGACGCTAAAACGCGCCAGCCACAGGGACATTAGCAAGGCCCCCACCGCTGGCGCCGAACGCAGCAGCCCCAGGCCCCAGGGGCCGGTGAGCAGGATGTCCTTGGCGAACACCGGCAGCAGCGCGGTGGCGCCACCCAGCAATACCGCGAACAGGTCCAGGGAGATGGCGCCGAGGATGTCCGGGCGGCTACGGATGAAGCGGATGCCCGCCAGCAGCGAATCGAGGGTGGCCTTGCCCTTGTTCAACGGGGTCTGCCGGGCCGGCAGGTTGAGCATCAGCACGCAGGCGATCAGGTACAGGACCACGGTGGGGCCGTAGACCCAGACGCTGCCGAAGGCGTACAGCAGCCCGCCCAGGGCCGGGGCGACGATGGTCGCCGACTGCTGCGCCGATTGCGCGGCGGCCACCGCCCGGGGAAACAGCGCCGCGGGCACGATGCTTGGCAGCAGGGCCTGGGTGGTGGGCATTTCGAAGGAGCGGGCGCCGCCGAGCAGGAAGGCCAGGATGAAGATCATTTCCCGGGTGACGCTGTCGGTCAGGCTGCCGACGGCCAGGGCCAGGGCGATCAGGGCCTGCAGCGACTGGCAGATGGCCGCCACCCGGCGCCGGTCGTAGCGGTCGGCCACATGCCCGGTGTGCAGCATGAACAGCACCCGCGGGGCGAATTCCACCAGCCCCACCAAGCCCAGGTCCAGCACATTGCCGGTCAGTTGGTAGAGGTTCCAGCCAATGGCCACGGTGAGCATCTGGAAGCCGCTGGCGGTAAAGATCCGGGCCAGCCAGAACGCGATGAACGGACGATGGTGACGGAGCAGCAGAGGGGCTTGGCTGGGCATCGGGCGGTAGATCTGAGCGGGAGTGCCACGAGATTATCACCAAGGTGTAACCAATAGTTGCGGCCCGGGGAAAATTCGTTAGCCGCGCATCTATCTTGTTTTCGCTCGAACACCTGGTCGCGAACCCTGTAGCCGCTGCCGCAGGCTGCGAACGGCTCCGAAGGAGACGCCAGGATCTTGAATGCGCCGCAGGCTCGACGGGAAATCACCAGCCAAGGCCCTGCGGGCCTTTTTGCAGCTCAGCAGCGGCTACAGGCGTTTTGTGTGGGAAAAAGCCGGGAAAACCCCGGGCTTGAGAGGGTGAGGCAAGCTGTCACGCGGCAAATAACCACAGAGTTGCATGGCGAAATTAGGACTACTCTTTCAACGTTGCTTGATCCAGATCAAAACCTTTTTGCAAAGGCTGATGTGGTGGCCCAAGTGCCAGACTCCCTGCGTAGCGATGGTTTAAAAAAGAACGAATCCGAATTCGCCGCACTCCATATCCGTGGGGGCAGTGGGTGCAGGCCTCTGGCCGGCAGCCGGTATTACCTGATAGAGGAAAGCTTATGTTCGGTTTAGAGGCTCTTGATCTCGCCCGAATTCAGTTCGCGTTCACCATCTCGTTCCACATCCTGTTCCCGGCGATCACCATCGGCCTGGCGAGCTACCTGGCGGTGCTCGAAGGCCTCTGGCTGAAGACCCGCGACGACACCTACCGCGATCTCTACCATTTCTGGTCGAAGATCTTTGCCGTCAACTTCGGCATGGGCGTGGTCTCCGGCCTGGTGATGGCCTACCAGTTCGGCACCAACTGGAGCCGCTTCTCGGACTTTGCCGGGTCCGTCACCGGCCCCTTGCTCACCTATGAAGTGCTCACGGCCTTCTTCCTGGAAGCCGGTTTCCTCGGGGTGATGCTGTTCGGCTGGAACAAGGTCGGGCGCAAGCTGCACTTCTTCTCCACGGTGATGGTGGCCATCGGCACCCTGATCTCGACGTTCTGGATCCTCTCGTCCAACAGCTGGATGCAGACCCCGCAAGGCTATGAAATCGTCAATGGCCAGGTGATCCCGGTGGATTGGCTGGCGGTGATCTTCAACCCGTCATTCCCCTATCGCCTGGCGCACATGGCTGTAGCGGCGTTCGTCGCCACGGCGTTCTTCGTCGGTTCGTCCGCAGCCTGGCACTTGCTGCGCGGGCGCGACAACCCGGCCATTCGTCGCATGCTGTCGATGGCCATGTGGATGGCCCTGATCGTGGCGCCGGTGCAGGCGGTGATCGGCGACTTCCATGGCCTCAACACCCTCAAGCACCAGCCGGCGAAAATCGCCGCCATCGAAGGCCACTGGGAAAACGTCGGCAACGAGCCGACCCCGCTGATCCTTTTCGGCTGGCCGGACATGAAGGCCGAGAAAACCCGCTTCGCGGTGGAAATCCCTTACCTGGGCAGCCTGATCCTCACCCACTCGCTGGACAAGCAGGTGCCGGCGCTCAAGGAGTTCCCGCCCGAGGACCGGCCCAACTCGACCATCGTCTTCTGGTCGTTCCGGATCATGGTCGGCCTGGGCATGCTGATGATCTTCACCGGCCTGTGGAGCCTCTGGCTGCGCAAGCGCGACACCCTCTATACCTCGCGCCCGTTCCTGTACCTGGCGTTGTGGATGGGCCCATCCGGGCTGATCGCGATCCTGGCCGGCTGGTTCACCACCGAGATCGGCCGCCAGCCGTGGGTGGTCTATGGCCTGATGCGCACGGCGGATGCCTCTTCCGGCCACAGCTTTGTGCAGATGAGCATCACCCTGGCGCTGTTCGTGGTGGTGTACTTCTCGCTGTTCGGCGTGGGTATCGGCTACATGATGCGCCTGGTGCGCAAAGGTCCGGTTACCAACGAAGGTGCCGAAACCAGCCACGGTGGCCCCGGCCAGAAACGCACCCCGGCCCGTCCGCTGTCCGCAGCCGACGATGACCACGACGCCGACCACGGCACCCGCCTGAACAAGGGGAACTGAGTCATGGGTATTGATCTTCCGCTGCTCTGGGCCGTGATTATCATCTTCGGCATCATGATGTACGTGGTCATGGACGGCTTCGACCTGGGGATTGGGATTCTCTTCCCGTTCGTCAAGGACGACCGCGACCGTGACGTAATGATGAACACCGTCGCGCCTGTCTGGGACGGCAACGAAACCTGGCTGGTACTGGGGGGCGCGGCGTTGTTCGGCGCCTTCCCGCTGGCCTACTCGGTGGTGCTCTCGGCACTCTACCTGCCGCTGATCCTGATGCTGGTGGGCCTGATCTTCCGCGGCGTGGCCTTCGAGTTCCGCTTCAAGGCCAAGGAAGACAAGCGCCACATCTGGGACAAGGCCTTCATCGGAGGCTCGGTGGCGGCAACCTTCTTCCAGGGCGTGGCCCTGGGGGCATTCATCGATGGCCTGCCGGTGGTCAACCGCCAGTTCGCCGGCGGTTCCCTGGACTGGCTGACCCCCTTCACCCTGTTCTGCGGCCTGGCGCTGGTGGTGGCCTATGCCTTGCTCGGTTGCACCTGGCTGATCATGAAGACCGAAGGCAAGCTGCAACTGCAGATGCATGACCTGGCGCGGCCCCTGGCCTACGTGGTGCTGGCGGTGATCGGCGTTGTCAGTATCTGGACGCCCCTGGCCCACGCCGAGATTGCCGCGCGCTGGTTCACCCTGCCGAACCTGTTCTGGTTCCTGCCGGTGCCGATCCTGGTGCTGGTGACCATGTACGGCCTGCTGCGCGCCGTGGCCCGCAACGCCCACTACACGCCGTTCCTGCTGACCCTGGTGCTGATCTTCCTCGGCTACAGCGGCCTGGGCATCAGCCTGTGGCCGAACATAGTGCCACCGTCGATCTCCATCTGGGACGCCGCCGCGCCGCCGCAGAGCCAGGGCTTCATGCTGGTGGGCACCTTGTTCATCATCCCGTTCATCCTGGGTTACACCTTCTGGAGCTACTACGTGTTCCGCGGCAAGGTCACCCACGAAGACGGTTACCACTAGGTAGGAGCCGGCTTGCCGGCGAAGAGGCCTTCGCGCCTTGCGCCGAGCTTGCAGTCGCTTTCGCTGGCACGCCAGCTCCTACGGGAATTCGGCTTAGGCAGGAGTTGAGGTCATGAGCGGTAAACACTCTTTGCAGGAAATCGAACAGGCGGAAAAGAAGCCGCTGTGGCAGCGCCTGGGTTGGCTGGTAATGATCTGGGGCGGCAGTGTCCTGGCCCTGTTCGTGGTCGCCAGCCTGATGCGCATGTTTATGAATGCCGCAGGCCTGACCACCCACTGATCATCCCATCCCGTTGCCTTGCGGCACGGTTTCAACCCTCCCTAGGTGGAGGGTTTTTTTTGCCTGTCGAAAAGGCCGCTGTGTTCTGGCGAGCCCTTACTTGCGGGCCTTGAGGATGACGAACTTGGGGGTTGCCGCCACTTGCTCGACGCCGCGGAACAGCCGCGCCAGCTTGCTGTGGTAGCCCAGGTGGCGGTTGCCGACGATGTACAGCGCGCCCCCTACCACCAGGGCCTCCCGGGCCTGCTGGAACATGCGCCAGGCAAGGAAGTCGCCCACCACCTGCTGCTGGTGGAACGGCGGGTTGCACAGCACCACCTCCAGGGATTGCGCTGCCTGGCCGGCCAGGCCGTCGCCGGCTCGCATTTGGGCTTCGCGCTCGCCCAGCACGGCCTGCCAGTTCTCCCGGGCCGATTGCACCGCCATGAAGGATTCGTCCACCAGGGTGTAATGGGCCTGGGGGTTGTCCAGGGCGCTGGCAATGGCCAGTACGCCGTTGCCGCAGCCCAGGTCCGCGACCCGGGCGCTGCCGAGGTTCTGCGGCAGGTGCGGGAGGAAGGCGCGGGTGCCGATGTCCAGGCCTTCGCGGCAGAACACGTTGGCGTGGTTGAGCAGCTCGATGGCCGGCTGCTCCAGGCGATAGCGGGTCGGGTAGGGTGACACGACGGGCTGCTTGTCTTGCGGCGTGGCAATCAGCAGCCGAGCCTTTTTCACCGCCAGCGAGGCCTGGACCGGGCCGATGTAGCGCTCCAGCAAATCACCGGCGGCGCGGGGCAGGTGCTTGACCATCGCCGCCGCCACTACCTGGGCGCCGGGGGCCAGTTGCCCTTGCAGGCGGATCAGTTGCTCTTCCAGCAGGGCCAGGGTCTTGGGGACGCGGATCAGTACCCGGTCGAAAGGGCCGGCCAGGGGCTCGCTGGCCGGCACCACGCGCACGGCGTCGAAGGGCAGGCCGTTGCGCACCAGGTTCTTTTCCAGGGCCAGGGCGCCCAGGTAGGAGTCGCCACTGCTGCTGACCTGGACCTTGCCCAGCAGGCTCGCGGCCAGGGCGCCGAAGCTGTCGTTGAGCACCAGCACCCGGGTGTCGCTGGCCGGTTGCTGTTCGGCCAGGTGATTGAGCAGGTATTCGTCCGCCGCGTCGAAGGCTTGCAGCGGCTCGTTCTGCTGTTCGGGCTGGCGGATCAGGTCGAGCTGGGCGAAGGGGCTTGCAAGCAGGGGCATGGGGCGGACTCTAGGTAATCGGTGAATGTCCCGGCGGTGGGGGTTGTCGAGCGCACGGGAACCCTCGGACAACGGCGGTGCGGGCTGTTCGAAGCGGGGCTAAATGGTACGTTTTTTTGTCGCTGATTGCCCGCGCTCTATGCCACTACAAACCGCCGGTGTTTCTGCACGGCGCTTTGCGGGACACTAGTGCATCGGTTTTGTGGAGCCTGTCATGACTGCCAGTGAAGAAAAGTACACCCGCCAGACCTTGCTCGAGGTCCAGCCCCTGACCTCCAGCCTGTTCACCCTGCGCACCACCCGGGATGCGGGTTTTCGCTTTCGTGCCGGGCAGTTCGCTCGCCTCGGGGTGACCAAGGCCGACGGCAGTACGGTGTGGCGCGCCTATTCCATGGTGTCGTCGCCGTTCGATGAGTTTCTCGAGTTCTTTTCCATCGTGGTGCCCGGTGGCGAGTTCACCAGCGAGCTGAGCCGCCTGGAAGTGGGGGACAGCCTGGTGGTGGATCGCCAGGCCTTTGGCTACCTGACCCTGGACCGTTTCGTCGATGGTCGCGACCTCTGGTTGCTATCCACCGGCACCGGGATTGCGCCGTTCCTGTCGATCCTCCAGGACTTCGAGGTGTGGGAAAAATTCGAACGCATCATCCTGGTCTACAGCGTGCGCGAGGCCAAGGAGCTGGCCTATCAGCAGCTACTGGCCGAGCTGCCGCAACGTGAGTACCTGGCGGAAGTGGCCCACAAGCTGCAATTCATCAGCACCGTGACCCGCGAGCAGCATCCGGGCAGCCTCAACGGGCGCATCACCCAGTTGATCGAGAACGGTGAGCTGGAGCGTGCCGCCGGCGTGGAGCTGAGCCCCGAGCACTCCCGGGTGATGCTCTGCGGCAACCCGCAGATGATCGATGACACCCGCGCCCTGCTCAAGCAGCGGGGCATGAGCCTGAGCCTGACCCGGCGGCCGGGGCAGGTGGCGGTGGAAAACTACTGGTAATGAAAACGGCGCCATCAGGGCGCCGTTGTCGTATCGCGGCATCAGCCTCAGGGCTTGTTGTTCTGAGCCTTGAGCAGATCGCGGATCTCCCCCAGCAGCTCTTCTTCCTTGGTTGGCACCGGCGGCAGCGTCGGGGCCACGGCCTCTTCGCGCTTGAGACGGTTGATCACCTTGACCCCCATGAAGATGGCGAAGGCAATGATCACGAAGTCGATGATGCTCTGGATGAACTTGCCGTACGCCAAGACCACTGCCGGCGTATCGCCCGCAGCCGCCTTGAGCGTGACCGCCAGATCCCCGAAGTTCACCCCACCGATCAGCAGGCCGATTGGCGGCATGACCACGTCGCCAACAAAGGACGAGACGATCTTGCCGAACGCGGCGCCGATGATAATACCGACGGCCATATCGACCACATTACCTTTGACCGCGAAGGCCTTGAATTCACTTAGCACGCCCATAGGTTATTCCTTGCTACAGATGAGGTTGGTTACGGCAGTGTAATTCAGCAAAAAGCATTTTGCCGAAACAACTTTTTACAGCTCGCGGGGTTATCGACCGATAAAGAGGCAAATAGTTTATTCAAAGTGCCATCAAATCGCGCGCGATATACCCCGCGCCCCAGGATATAACCAGTACATTCTGTCAATCGAGCGGTTACGGCCTTTCTATTTATCTTTCAAATATTTAGTCACTAGCCTCTAGCAGGCGCATCGAGATGCGCCTTATATAACTAGAGGAATACAACATGACCGCTTCTCTTGGCCTTGGGAGTCTTTCCCAGCGACGCATACTGGGCGTGCTTGCCGCCAGTATGCTCTCCCTTTCCGTACAGGCCGCCACGCTGACCCGCGACAACGGTGCGGCAGTGGGCGACAACCAGAATTCGCAGACGGCGGGCGCCACCGGCCCGGTGCTGTTGCAAGACGTGCAGTTGATTCAGAAACTCCAGCGGTTCGACCGCGAGCGCATTCCAGAGCGTGTGGTGCATGCCCGTGGCACGGGTGCCCACGGTACTTTCACGGTAACCGACAACCTCACGGACCTGACCCGTGCCAAGGTGTTTGCCGCCGGCGAAGTGACCCCGGTATTCGTGCGTTTCTCGGCGGTGGTGCATGGCAACCACTCCCCGGAAACCTTGCGCGATCCACGGGGGTTCGCCACCAAGTTCTATACCGCAGACGGTAACTGGGACCTGGTGGGCAACAACTTCCCGACCTTCTTCATTCGTGATGCCATCAAGTTCCCGGACATGGTGCATGCGTTCAAACCCGATCCGCGTACCAATCTCGACGATGACTCGCGGCGTTTCGACTTCTTCTCCCATGTTCCCGAAGCCACCCGTACTTTGACCGAGCTGTATTCCAACTCCGGTACTCCGGCCAGTTACCGGGAAATGGACGGTAATGGCGTGCATGCCTACAAGTTGATCAACGCCAAGGGCGAAGTGCACTACGTGAAGTTCCACTGGAAGAGCCTGCAAGGTCTGAAGAATCTCGACCCGAAACAAGTGGTGGAGGTACAGGGTCGCGATTACAGCCACATGACTAATGACTTGGTAACCCACATTAATAAAGGGGACTTTCCCAAGTGGGACTTGTATGTCCAGGTATTGAAACCCGAAGACCTGGCCAAGTTTGATTTCGACCCCCTGGACGCTACCAAGATCTGGCCCGGTGTGCCCGAGCGCAAAGTCGGGCAGATGGTGTTGAACCGCAATCCGGCCAACGTCTTCCAGGAAACCGAGCAAGTGGCCATGGCACCGGCCAATCTGGTGCCAGGCATCGAACCGTCGGAAGACCGCCTGCTGCAAGGCCGGGTGTTCTCCTATGCCGATACCCAGATGTACCGCATCGGCGCCAATGCCCTGCAACTGCCGATCAACGCGCCGAAGAACCCGGTGAACAACGGCAACCAGGACGGCGCGATGAACCTGGGCCACAGCAGTACCGGGGTCAACTACCAGCCAAGCCGCCTGATGCCGCGCGAAGAGCCGCAGACCGCGCGCTACAGCCAGATGGCGCTGGCGGGCAGCACCCAGCAGGCGAAGATCCAGCGCGAGCAGAACTTCAAGCAGGCCGGTGACCTGTACCGCTCCTTCAGCAAGAAGGAACGCCAGGACCTGATCGACAGCTTCGGCGGCTCCCTGGCCACCACCGATGATGAGAGCAAGCACATCATGCTGTCGTTCCTTTACAAGGCCGACCCTGAATACGGCACCGGGGTGACTAAGGTGGCCAAGGGCGACCTGGCCCGAGTCAAGGCCCTGGCGGCCAAGTTGAGCGACTGATCGAGCGAGCCTTACCCGTCACGCCCGCCCGGGCGTGACGTCTTTTTTCGACAGAGGAGTCGCGCCATGCGTCTTTTTATTGCGCTGCTGTCAGTGGCCTGGACGTTTGCCGCCTACGCGCAGCCCACGGCCGAAGCAGCGGTCGCCGTCGACCCGGTGGCGGTCAAGGTCCAGCTGGAAAGTTACTATTTCGATGCCGCCCGCCGTGGCGATGTGGAAATGCTCGATACCTTTATCGCGGCCGGCTATTCCCTCGATACCCAGGATGAAAAGGGCTACACCGCGCTGATCCTCGCGGCCTATCACGGCCAGGGCCCGGCGGTGGAGCGCCTGCTGGCCGCTGGGGCCAACGCCTGCGCCCAGGACAAGCGTGGCAACACGGCCTTGATGGGGGCGATATTCAAGGGCGAGGTGCAGATCGCCCGGCGCCTGCTGGCCGCCGATTGCAGCCCCGACCAGCGCAATGGCGCCGGGCAGACTGCGGCCATGTACGCCGGGTTGTTCAAGCGGGTCGAATTGCTTGATGCCCTGGCCGCCAAGGGCGCCGATCTGAATGCCGAGGACCCCCTGGGCAATAGCGCCACGCGCCTGGCCAGCGGGCAGATACGTACCGCCGCACCGCGCTGATCCGCGCCAGCTGAGCTATCATCGCGGTTTTTGCCGGGGGTTCAGATGGCCAAGGCCAAGCGCATGTACGGCTGCACCGAGTGCGGCTCCACCTTTCCCAAATGGGCCGGGCAGTGCGGTGAGTGCGGGGCCTGGAACACCCTGACCGAGACCATGATCGAAAGCGGCGGCGCAGCGGCACCTGCCGGGCGCACCGGCTGGGCCGGCCAGCAGGCGCAGATCAAGACCCTGGCGGAAGTCAGCGTCGAGGAAATCCCGCGTTTCTCCACCGCTTCCGGTGAACTCGACCGGGTGCTGGGCGGCGGCCTGGTGGACGGTTCGGTGGTGCTGATCGGTGGTGATCCGGGGATCGGCAAGTCGACCATCCTGCTGCAGACCCTGTGCAATATTGCCACGCGCATGCCGGCGCTGTACGTCACTGGTGAGGAATCCCAGCAGCAGGTGGCGATGCGCGCCCGGCGCCTGGGCCTGCCCCAGGATCAACTGCGGGTGATGACCGAGACCTGCATCGAAACCATCATTGCCACGGCCCGGGTGGAAAAACCCAAGGTCATGGTGATCGACTCGATCCAGACGATTTTCACCGAACAACTGCAGTCGGCCCCGGGCGGCGTGTCCCAGGTGCGCGAGAGCGCGGCCTTGCTGGTGCGCTACGCCAAGCAGAGCGGCACGGCGATCTTCCTCGTCGGCCACGTGACCAAGGAAGGCGCCCTGGCCGGGCCGCGGGTGCTGGAGCACATGGTGGACACCGTGCTGTATTTCGAAGGCGAATCCGACGGGCGCCTGCGCTTGCTGCGGGCGGTGAAGAACCGTTTCGGTGCGGTGAATGAGCTGGGTGTATTCGGCATGACTGACCGCGGCTTGAAGGAAGTCTCCAATCCTTCGGCGATTTTCCTCACTCGTGCCCAGGAAGAGGTTCCGGGCAGCGTGGTGATGGCCACCTGGGAAGGCACCCGGCCGATGCTGGTGGAGGTCCAGGCGCTGGTGGATGACAGCCACCTGGCCAACCCGCGCCGGGTGACCCTGGGCCTGGACCAGAACCGCCTGGCCATGCTGCTGGCGGTGCTGCATCGCCATGGCGGCATCCCCACCCACGATCAGGATGTGTTCCTCAACGTGGTGGGCGGGGTCAAGGTGCTGGAAACCGCCTCCGACCTGGCATTGATGGCCGCCGTGATGTCGAGCCTGCGCAACCGTCCGTTGCCCCATGACCTGCTGGTGTTTGGCGAAGTCGGCCTGTCGGGTGAGGTGCGCCCGGTGCCCAGCGGTCAGGAGCGCTTGAAGGAAGCGGCCAAGCACGGCTTCAAGCGGGCTATCGTGCCCAAGGGCAACGCGCCGAAAGAGGCGCCGCCTGGCTTGAAGATCATTGCCGTGACCCGCCTGGAGCAGGCGCTGGATGCACTTTTCGAGTAAGCATGCTGGTCTTTTTTGAAAGGAAGCAGGTGATATGGGCATGAGCGGATTCAAGGGGCGGGTGTTGAGTTGGGGGTTGCTGGGCTATTGCAGCCTGGCCCTGGCGCAGCCGGCCGAGTTACCGGAAGGCTATCGGATTGCCCAGCAGGTGCTGGTGGGTGACGGTTCGGTGCTGGAGGTGCTGGAGGATGTGCGCATTACCCCCCAGTTGCATGCCGATAGCTGGGGCAATGGCCTGGACGCCGACAGCTTTGCCGAGCCGGAGGGGGATCAGCCGAGCGCGCCGTTGGCGGCCCAGGCGCGCCTGGTGTCCGATAGCGGCGAGGTTTTGGCGCAGAAGTCCCTGGGCTACCCGATGGCCACCGTGGAAAAGGCGCCGCTGAACGGCCTGCCGTCCCCCGCGTTTTTCCTGACCATCGACCAGACCGCTCCCATGGGCAGCTACAGCGGCCCGGCCACCCAAATGCTGATGCCGGAACAGAGTCAGTTGGACCCGGTGCTGTGCCAGGGGGAGGGCGCAGAGAAGCAGCCGCTGGTGTTTGCCCAGACCGGCAAGGCGGCCTGGCAGATCGTACCGTCCGTTGGTGGCGGTACGGAAAGCATCCAGCAGGTGTCGTCCGCTTCATCGGTGGAGAACGAAGAGTTCATCACCACCTACCGCACCTTCCGTTATGTCGACGGCCAGTGGACTGTCGCCACGCGCCAGCAGGCGGGTTACTGGGACACGGAAAGCGAGTTTCCCGAGCCCGCGCTGTTTCCCTGAAGGGGCATCAGATATCGATCAAGGCCCTGAGCTCGCGCTCAAGCTCTTCGGGATCTCCCAGGTTCAATTCGATCAGGCGCCTGAGGTGCTCGATGGAGTCCAGGCCGATGTGCAGGCAAACGAAGCCCAGTTGGCCCTTATTGTCATGGGCCAGTTGTACGTCCATGCGCACATCGGCGTCGGGGCTCAGGTGAATGTCGGCCTCGAAGGGGCGCGTCGGGTCGCCCAGCCAGGGATCGGGGCGCTCGATCAGCAGGCCCTTGAGTGAAAGATCCAGCAGCCGTACCGGCCAGCGGTGGGTGCCTTGGCTGAGTTCGGTCCGGGCATCGAAGGCGATGCGTTTGAAGCGTCGGCGGTCGTCATGTTGCTCGGTCATGGGCTGGCCCTCTGCATGGTGCCCTGAACTATAGACCCCGGTTCGCGCCTGTCACTACAACCAGCGCCGGACCTTGCGACAGTAGTCACGGTAGGGCTGGCCAAAGAGCTCCAGCAGCTGTCGTTCGTCCGGGCGGATCACCGTGCGGTTCATCAGGTACAGCAGCCCCGGCAGCAATAGCCACGGCCATAGGTTGCCCAGCAGCAGGGCAATGGCGCAGTAGCCCAGGGTGTCGCCCAGGTTGATCGGGTTGCGCGAGATGGCGAAGGGGCCATCGCGGAGCAACTGGTCGGGCTGGTCGAAGTTGCTGGAGGTGGTGCGCTGTTGCCGGAAACGCCACATGGCCCAGAACGACAGGCCCTGCCCGAAGACGATCAGGATCACTGCCAGGCTGCGCACGCCGTTGTTGACCGGCAGCGGCAAGGGCAGCCAGCCGCTGAGAAACAGCGCCAGGGTCAGGCACAGTAAATACAGGAGTGGCGGTGGCAATGGCGGTTGTTCGGGGGGCGTTGACATGGCGGTTCCTGCACCAGGGCTCAAGCGTGCGACTGTGGGCAAGCGCCCAGGGTTCCGGTTTTTTCCTGGCGGGCGCCGCTCAGGCAGATCGGGAGCAAGAAAAACCGCCCTCATAAGTTAAAAGAAGGCTCTAGACCAACGTGGGGGGTGGTCTTTAAGAGCAGTAGCGCTACACTCGAAACGCGGTTTTTCTATCCTCCTGGCTGGAATAAAAAAATGAAAAATAATAATAGCCTGTTGCGCCATGTTCCTTGGCTGCTGCTGGCAATCGTAGGAGCTTGCGCCCTTGGCGTAGTTGCATTGCGTCGCGGCGAGGCGATCAACGCCTTGTGGATTGTGGTCGCCGCCGTGGCCATCTATCTGGTGGCGTACCGGTATTACAGTCTGTTCATTGCCAACAACGTGATGCAGCTGGACCCGGGTCGGGCCACGCCCGCCGTGGTCAACAATGATGGTCTGGACTACGTGCCGACCAACAAGCACATCCTCTTCGGCCACCATTTCGCGGCCATTGCCGGCGCAGGCCCCCTGGTGGGCCCGGTGCTGGCGGCGCAGATGGGCTACCTGCCCGGCACTCTGTGGCTGATTGCCGGGGTGGTCCTGGCCGGCGCGGTGCAGGACTTCATGGTGCTGTTCCTGTCCACCCGGCGTAACGGCCGTTCCCTGGGCGATATGGTCCGTGAGGAGATGGGCCGTATCCCGGGGACCATCGCGCTGTTCGGTTGCTTCCTGATCATGATCATCATCCTCGCGGTGCTGGCGCTGATCGTGGTCAAGGCCCTGGCCGAAAGCCCATGGGGCATCTTCACGGTGATGGCGACCATCCCGATCGCGGTGTTCATGGGCGTGTACATGCGCTACATCCGCCCGGGCCGCATCGGTGAGATCTCGCTGATCGGCGTACTGCTGTTGCTCGGCTCCATCTGGCTGGGTGGTCAGGTGGCGGCGGATCCGGTGTGGGGCAAGATGTTCACCTTCACCGGCGTGCAGATCACCTGGATGCTGATCGGCTACGGTTTCGTCGCGGCAGTACTGCCGGTGTGGCTGATTCTGGCACCGCGGGACTACCTGTCGACCTTCCTCAAGATCGGCACCATCATCGCTCTGGCGATCGGCATCCTGATCACCATGCCCGAGCTGAAGATGCCGGCCCTGACCCAGTTCACCGACGGCACCGGCCCGGTGTGGAAAGGCGGCCTGTTCCCCTTCCTGTTCATCACCATCGCCTGTGGGGCGGTCTCCGGCTTCCATGCGCTGATCTCCTCGGGCACCACGCCCAAGCTGCTGGATAACGAAGCCAACGCCCGCTACATCGGCTACGGCGGCATGCTCATGGAGTCCTTCGTGGCGATCATGGCCATGGTCGCGGCCTCGGTGATCGAGCCGGGCGTGTACTTCGCCATGAACAGTCCGGCGGCCATCGTCGGCGGCGACGTGGTGGCGGTAGCCCAGACTGTCAGCAGCTGGGGTTTTGCGATCAGCCCGGACCAACTGCAGGCGGTGGCCAAGGACATCGGTGAAAACACCATCCTGGCCCGTGCCGGCGGCGCGCCGACCCTGGCGGTGGGGATCGCGCAGATCCTCCACCATGTATTGCCGGGTGAAAACACCATGGCGTTCTGGTACCACTTCGCGATCCTGTTCGAAGCGCTGTTCATCCTCACCGCGGTGGACGCCGGTACCCGTGCCGGGCGCTTCATGCTCCAGGACCTGCTGGGCTCCTTCGTTCCGGCGCTGAAACGCACCGAGTCGTGGACCGCCAACCTGATTGCCA
Organism: Pseudomonas sp. MWU349; assembly: GCF_017947325.1. Lineage (NCBI taxonomy): Bacteria > Pseudomonadati > Pseudomonadota > Gammaproteobacteria > Pseudomonadales > Pseudomonadaceae > Pseudomonas > Pseudomonas sp. MWU349. The sequence goes on from NZ_JAFEVP010000009.1 coordinate 214,443, forward strand.
CCGCAGGCTGCGTGGCGCTCTGGGGCTACCTGCTGTACCAGGGCGTGATCGATCCTCTGGGCGGCATCAACACGCTGTGGCCGCTGTTCGGCATCTCCAACCAGATGCTGGCCGGTATCGCCCTGATGCTGGGTACCGTGGTGCTGATCAAGATGAAGCGCCAGCGCTACATCTGGGTCACCCTGCTGCCGGCTGTGTGGCTGCTGATCTGCACCACCACCGCAGGCTTCATCAAGCTGTTCGACGCCAACCCGGCGATCGGCTTCCTGTCGCTGGCGAAGAAATACAGCGATGCAATGGCCAACGGCCAGATCATCGCTCCGGCCAAGGACATCACGCAGATGCAGCACGTGATCTTCAACGCCTACACCAACGCGACCCTGACAGCCCTGTTCCTGCTGGTGGTGTTCAGCATCCTGTTCTACGCGCTCAAGGTCGGCATCGCCGCCTGGGGCAGCAAGGAGCGTACGGATAAAGAATCGCCCTATCAGGCCGTGCCGGACGCGTAACTCGAGGATTGCAACGATGTTCAATGACCTGAGTCGCCTCGGTAAATACCTCGGTCAGGCCGCGCGCCTGATGGTCGGCATGCCCGACTACGACAACTACGTCGAGCATATGCAAACCAAGCACCCGGACAAGCCGGTGATGTCGTACGAGGCGTTCTTCCGGGAACGCCAGGAGGCGCGATACGGCGGCAAGGGCGGTCCGAAGTGCTGTTGAAACACAGCGTTTGAGCCACACCCCTGTAGGAGCCGGTTTGCCGGCGATAGCGGTTCTTCGGACGCCATCGCCGACAAGCCGGCTTCTACGTTTTTATGCGTGGGAGATCCTGTTTTGCACAACCCTATTCCCGTGACCGTGCTCAGCGGTTTTCTCGGCGCCGGCAAGACCACTTTGTTGCGCCACCTGCTCAAGGCCGAGCACGGCCTGAAAATCGCCGTGATTGAGAACGAATTCAGCGACGCCGGCATCGACACCCAGTTGCTGGGCGAGCAGCCGGTACAGGTCATGACCCTGTCCAACGGTTGTGTCTGCTGCACCATCCACACCGACCTGACCAAGGCCCTGTACCTGTTGCTGGAGCGTCTGGACAGCGGCGAGATCGCCTTTGACCGGCTGGTGATCGAGTGCACCGGGCTGGCCGATCCGGCGCCGGTGGCACAGACCTTCTTCATTGATGAGGAACTGCGCGAACGCTATATCCTCGACGGCATCATCACCCTGGTGGACGCCAAGCACGCCGAGTTCCACCTGACCCAGACCATTGCCCAGGCGCAGATCGGTTTTGCCGACCGGCTGCTGGTGAGCAAGCGTGACCTGGTGGACGAGGCGACTTTCGAAGCCCTCTGCCAGCGCCTGACCCGGATCAACCGCCGGGCACCGATCCGCCTGGTGGAACACGGCCAGATCGACCTGGCCGAGCTGCTGGATGTGCGGGGGTTCAATCTCAATGCCGACCTGGGGGGCGGTCTCAGCCTGCGGCCAGTGAGCAAGGCGCCGTCAGTGGACCGTATTTCCAGCCTGGTACTGCGCACCGAGCAAGCCCTGGACCTGGATCGCCTGAGCGAATTCATGAATGAGCTGCTGGAAGACCACGGCAAGCAACTGCTGCGCTACAAAGGTGTGCTGAGCGTTATCGACGAGCCCCGGCGCATGGTGTTCCAGGGCGTGCTCAAGCTCTATGGCTTCGATTGGGACAGCGAATGGGCCGAAGGCGAAGTGCGCGAGAGCGTGATGGTGTTCATTGCCGACGATCTGCCGGAAGAGAAGATCCGGCAGGGGTTCGAGCGGATGCTCGCGGGCTGATGGCGGCTACAGGCCGCCCAGCAGGCGCTGCTCCAGGTGCGCCAGGTGCTGGTTCATCAGGGTTTCGGCCTTTTCGGCATCGGCCTCCTGTAGTGCATCGATGATCTTCGAGTGTTCCTGCCAGGAGCAGTAGTTGCGGGCCTGGCCCTCGAACTGGGCGATGGCCAGGGAGGTCAGGGGCACCAGGCTGCCGAGGAACTGTGCCAGAGGCCCGTTGCCGGCGATTTCCGCCAGTTGCAGATGGAATTCCCCGGACAGGCGGATAGCCGGCCCGCGCTGGTCGCGGGCAATGGCCTCGCGCTCCTGGGCGATCAACTCGTGCAAGGGTTGCAACTGGCGCCGAGGCTGCTGGCAGGCCAGGCGCACCAGGGTGATTTCCGTCAGGCGCCGGGCATGCAGGATCTGCCGGGTCTGTTCCAGGTCCGGCGCCGCCACCTGGGGCCGGTAATTGGGCCGCAGGATCACCACTTGCTGATGGGACAGCCGCGCCAGGACCTGGCGCACTATGCTGCGGCTGACGCCGAAGGCCTGCCCCAGGCTGTCTTCGGTGAAGCGGCTGCCGGGAGCGATGCGCTGTTCGAGGATGGCGTCGAAGATCTGCGGGTAGACATCATCCACCAGCAGCTTCCTTTCGCCCCGAGGGCGCCTTGGCAGGCTGGCCACCCGGGTGAAGGGATTGTTTTTCAGGGCGTAGCTGACCATGGCCTGTCTCCAGTCCGGTTGCTGACTCGGGGGGATTACTGGGCGCTGTTGCCCAGGTGATCGTCCGGGATATTCAGTTCGATGCCCATGCGCTGGCCTTCCTGGAGGATGTGCCGGCGCATCTCGGCGCTGGCCAGGGCGCTGTTCTTGTTGCGGATGGCCCGCACTACCGCCTCATTTTCTTCCAGGCGTTCGGCCAGGTGCTCCGGTGAATTGCGCAGGATCTGTGCGCTTTGCTTGAGGGCATTGCTGGTCTGTTGCACCACGTTCTGGAAGATCGGGTTGCTGGTCAGGGTGAAGAGTTCCTCGTGGAAGGCGATGTAGGCGTTGACCCCGGCTTCGCTGTCGCCGGCTTCAAGGGCTTCGCGCATGTCCATCAGGGTCAGGCGCAACTGGCCGACTTCCTTGCTGCTGATGGATTGCGCCACCAGGCCGACGATGAAGGGCTCCAGGGTGTAGCGCAGTTGCAGCACGTCTTCGAGGCTGGCCCCGGCCACTGCACTGTCGCTGTTCTGCGCTTCGTCCAGGGGCGTGTCCAGCACCACCACGCCTTTGCCGGGCATGGAGCGCACCAGGCCCAGGGTCTCCAGGACGATCACCGCTTCGCGCAGGCTAGGGCGGCTGATGCCCAGTTGCTCGGCCAATTCGCGTTGCCCTGGCAGCATGTCGCCGGAGCGCCACTGGCCGCGGGCCAGGGCGGCCCGGAGCTTTTCTACCACTGAATTCACCACTGTTGACGAGCTGATCACTGTTGACTCCATGAACGATTAATAGCGCGCTGTTGCCGCGCCGAGTGTTGTGCCTGCCGATGACAGGCACAAGGTCGGGTCAGAATTCCTGCTGATGTGCGCCAGTCACCGGTTTTCGCGCCTGGAAGGTATAGCCCTGCTGGCCGCTGAGCACCTTGTTGGCCCGCTGCACGTCGATGTCCTTTTCCCAGCGGGCGATGGCGACGGTGGCCACGCAGTTGCCGATCAGGTTGGTCAAGGCGCGGCCAATGCCCATGAACCAGTCCACCGCCAGCACCAGCACCAGGCCCACCACCGGAATCGCCGGGATTGCAGTCAGGGTTGCCGCCAGGATCACCAGCGCCGAGCCGGGGATCCCGTGGGCGCCCTTGGAGGTGATCAGCGACACCAGAAGAATGGTCAAAAGGTCCGACATGGACAGCGGAGTGCCGGTGGCGTTGGCAATGAAGACGATGGCCAGGGTCAGGTAGATGGAGAAGCCGTCGAGGTTGAACGAGTAGCCGGTGGGAATCACCAGGCCTACGGTGGAACTGCCGATCCCCAGGTGTTCCAGCTTGCGCATGATCTGCGGCAGCACGGCGTCGGAGGAAGCGGTGCCTAGTACGATCAGCAACTCTTCGCGCAGGTACTTGAGAAAGGGCAGCATGCGCAGGCCCGACAAACGCATCACCAGGCCCAGGATCACCGCGACGAAGGCAAAGCAGGTCAGGTAGAACAGCCCCACCAGGCTGCCCAGGTGCTGCAGCGAATCCAGGCCGTACTTGCTGGTGGTGAAGGCGATGGCACCGAACACGCCGATGGGCGCCAGGCGCACGATCATGCCCATGATGCGGAAGATCACATGGCTCAGTTCGTTGATCAGCCGGGAGATGCCCGAGGCGGCTTCACCCACCAGGTTAAGGGCGCTGCCGAACAGCACCGAGAACAGCAGCACCTGGAGGATGTTGTTCTCGGCGAAGGCACCGATCACCGAGGTGGGAATCAGGTCCATGAGGAACTGAGTGGTGGTGTGCATGTGCTGGCCACGCTGGGCGATGTCGCCCATGTCCGCGGTGGACAGTTGCTCCAGATGGATGTTGGCGCCGCTGCCGATGCCGGTGCTGAAGGCCATGACCAGGCCGATCACCAGGGCCACGGTGGTCAGGATCTCGAAGTAGATCACCGACTTGAGGCCGATGCGGCCGACCTTCTTCAGGTCGCCGGCACCGGAGATGCCGCTGACGACCACGCAGAACACGATCAGCCCGATCAGCATCTTGATCAGCTTGATGAAACCATCGCCTAGGGGTTTGAGCTGGGAGGAGTATTCGGGGAGGGTGAGTCCGCACACGATGCCGAGCATCAGTCCGAGGACAACCTGGAGGAAAATCGAACGCGAGCACCATCTGAGCATGGGGGAGAATCCTGGTCGGTGTCCTGTCTGTCGTGCGCGGGGGATGCGCAGCGGATGGAGGACTTAATTATTGTGGTCTTACCGGTATGTCCAGTGCAGGCGCAGTCTACGCTCGGGTTTTATGGGTTTACAAGGGGGAGGGTGAAGATTGGCTTTACCGGTCTGACCAGTGGTTTTCATCCCCAGGCCACAGTAGCCGTTGCCCAGGCTGCGATCGGCCGGACCCGCCGCCCGGGTATCTTGCGTTCGCAAGACCTCGCAGGCTTTGTTCACCGCCTGTCTCCACGGCCCTGCGGGCACAAAAAAGCCCGGCACTGGGCCGGGCTTTTTCTGTTGCGGTCTGCGGGCTGATTAAGCGCCGTATACCGGCAGCTTCTTGCAGATGGCCTTGACCTTCTCACGCACGGCGTCGATCACCGCTTCGTTGGAAAGGTCCGCCAGAATGTCGCAGATCCAGCCGGCCAGTTCCTTGCACTCGGCTTCCTTGAAGCCACGAGTGGTCACGGCCGGAGTACCGAAGCGCAGGCCGGAGGTGACGAACGGGGAGCGTGGGTCGTTTGGCACGGAGTTCTTGTTCACGGTGATGAAGGCTTTGCCCAGAGCGGCGTCAGCGTCCTTGCCGGAGATGTCCTGCTTGATCAGCGACAGCAGGAACAGGTGGTTCTTGGTACCGCCGGACACCACGTCGAAACCGCGCTCGATGAACACTTCGGCCATGGCCTGGGCGTTCTTCACCACTTGTTCCTGGTAAGCCTTGAACTCAGGCTGCAGTGCTTCCTTGAAGCAGATGGCCTTGGCGGCGATCACGTGCTCCAGTGGGCCGCCCTGGGCGCCAGGGAATACGGCGGAGTTCAGCTTCTTCTCGATGTCGGCGTTGGCGCGAGCCAGAATCAGGCCGCCACGTGGACCGCGCAGGGTCTTGTGGGTGGTGGTGGTCACGACGTCAGCGAATGGCACCGGGTTCGGGTAGACGCCAGCGGCGACCAGACCGGCCACGTGGGCCATGTCGACGAACAGGTAGGCACCGACCTTGTCGGCGATTTCGCGAAAGCGCGGGAAGTCGAGGATCTGCGAGTAGGCAGAGAAACCGGCCACGATCATTTTCGGCTTGTGCTCAAGGGCCAGGCGCTCGACTTCGTCGTAGTCGATCAGGCCGTTGGTGTCGATGCCGTATTGAACAGCGTTGTACAGCTTGCCGGAGGAGGAGACGGCAGCACCGTGGGTCAGGTGACCGCCGTGGGCCAGGCTCATGCCCAGGATGGTGTCGCCACCTTGCAGCAGGGCCAGGTAGACCGCGGCGTTGGCCTGGGAGCCGGCGTGTGGCTGGACGTTGGCGTAGTCGGCGCCGAACAGCTCCTTGGCGCGGTCGATGGCCAGCTGTTCAACCACGTCGACGTATTCGCAGCCGCCGTAGTAACGCTTGCCCGGGTAACCTTCGGCGTACTTGTTGGTCAGTACCGAGCCTTGAGCTTCCATCACCGCTGGGCTGGTGTAGTTTTCCGAAGCGATCAGCTCAATGTGCTCTTCCTGGCGCTGAGCTTCTTGCTCCATGGCGGCAAAGAGATCGGCGTCGTACTTGGCAATAGTCAAATCACGGCTGAACATGGCGGTCCTCAAGGATCGGGGGCAGAAAAGGGAGGCATTCTAACCCAATGGGTTTTAGATGGCATATGAAAGGACATCATGTCGCAGACAAGTGGCCTTCACTTGGGTACGGGCTTGTGCAGGAGCTGGCTTGCCAGCGAAGAGGTCCCTGAGACCGCCTTCGTCGACAAGCCGGCAATTACGCAAGCAGGGGATGTTAGTCGAACATGAACAGGGCGTCGTTGCTGAACTGCGCCTCGAAGCGGTTGGCCGGCATCGGCCGGCCGAACAGGTAGCCCTGGACCTCGTCGCAGCCATGTTCGCGCAGGAACTCCAGCTGTTCGTGGGTTTCCACGCCTTCGGCGATCACCGCCAGGTTCAGGCTGTGGGCCATGGCGATGATGGCGCGGGCGATCTGCGCATCCTGCTCGCCGGACGGCAGTCCGTCGACGAAGGTGCGGTCGATCTTCAGCACGTCGATGGGGAACTGCTTGAGGTAGTTCAGCGATGAGTAGCCGGTGCCGAAGTCGTCCACCGCGATGCTCAGGCCGAGGTTCTTCAGGCCATCGAGAATCTGCATGGCCTCGCTGACTTCGCGCATCAGGATACTTTCGGTCAGTTCCAGCTCCAGGCACGCCGGTGGCAGGCCGGTGTCCTTGAGGATGGTGGCGATGCGCATGCCCAGCTGGCCGTCGGAGAACTGCCGGGCGGAGATGTTCACCGACACTTTCGGCACCCGCACCTTGGCCTGGTGCCAGGACTTGAGCTGGCGGCAGGCTTCGCTGATCACCCAGTCGCCCACATCCACCACCAGCCCCAGTTCTTCGAGCACCGGAATGAAGTCCCCCGGCGGTACCAGGCCGCGGCGCGGGTGGCGCCAGCGCAGCAGCGCCTCGGCGCCGGTCAGGCGCTTGCCGTCGCCGCTGAACTGCGGTTGGTAATAAAGCACGAATTCTTCCTGCTCCAGGGCGTGGCGCAGGTCGCTTTCCAGTTCCAGGCGCTCCAGGGCGCTGGCGTTCATGTCCGCCTGGTAGAACTGGAAGTTGTTCTTGCCGCGTTCCTTGGCGTGGTACATCGCGGTGTCGGCGTTCTTCATCAGCTGGCTCAGCTCGTTGCCGTCCTGGGGGCTCAGGGCGATGCCGATACTGGCGGTAACAAAGAACTCGCGGCCTTCGAGGACGAAGGGTTTGACCAGGCTGGCGAGAATCTGCTCGGCCACATGGATCGCCCGGTTCAGGGCCATCTCCCGGCTTGAGCGCGGCTGCAGGAGCAGGGTGAATTCGTCGCCGCCCATGCGTGCCACGGTGTCGTCGTCATCGACGCAGCCCAGTAGGCGCGTGGCCATTTCCTTGAGCATGCGATCGCCGGCGGCATGGCCCAGGGAGTCGTTGATCGGCTTGAAGCGGTCCAGGTCGAGGAACATCAGCACCACCCAGGACTTCTGTCGTTCTGCCGATTGCAGGGCGGTGTGCAGGCGGTCCTGGAACAGCGTGCGGTTGGGCAGGTGGGTCAGGGCATCGTAGTAGGCCAGGCGGTGGATGCGCTGTTCACTGGCCTTGCGTTCGCTGATGTCGCTGAAGAAGCACACGTAGCTGGCCAGGTCGCCTTCATCGTCGAGCACTGCGGTGATCCCGACCCACGCCGGGTAGTGCTCGCCATTGCGGCGCTTGAGCCAGACTTCGCCTTCCCAGGTGCTGTGCTGGTTCAGTTGCTTGAGTACATAGCGCAGGTGGGCTTCCTGCTGGTCGTCCACGGTGAGCATGTTCGGCAACTGGTCGAGCACCTGGGACACCGCGTAGCCGCTGACCCGGCTGAATGCCTCGTTGGCCTGGACGATATAGCCGGCGGGGTCGGTGATCAGGATCGCCGAGGTCGAGTGCTCGAATACCGTGGCCGCCATGCGCAGGTCCTTTTCCGCTCGGCGCTGCTGGCTGATGTCGCGGCCGACCCCGAGCACGCCCTCGAAGGCGCCATGCTCGTCCCACACCAGTACCAGGCGCAGTTCGATGGGGATCTTGCGGCCATCGGCCCGCAGGCAGTCGAACAGGAACAGCTGGGTCTGCACCTGGCTGCGCAATTGCGCCAGTTGCTCGGGTTTGTCCAGGGCCTTGCTGACCCGGTCCATGAGGGCATAGATGCCGCTCAACTGCTGCGGGTTGGCGATGGTCGACTGCCAGCCGTTCTGGAAGATCCACTCCACGTCGTAGCCGAGCACCGCATGCACCGAGGGGCTGACGTAGTTCAGCGAAAGCTGGCTATCGGTGGAGAAGATCACGTCGCTGATGCTTTCGGCGAGCATGCGGTAGCGCTGCTCGCTGTCACGCAGCGACTCGCTGGCCTCGATCTGGTCGGTGATGTCCTTGGCCACGCCGATGATTCGCGTCACCTGGTCGTAGCGGTCCCGGGCCAGGGCCTGCTCGCGGATTTCGAAGCGCCGCCACTGGCCGCTGCGGTGGCGGAAGCGCAACTGGCATTGCAGCAGCTGGGCATAGGCCGAGTGCCGCTGCTCCTGGCGCAGGCGGTGGTACAGGTCGGCGTCTTCCGGGTGCAGGAGGATTTCCCAGAAGTATTCGCCCATCTGGTGCAGCTCGGTCTTGTTGTAGCCCAGGGTCTGGCCCAGATGGTGGTTGCTGAAGATCATCCGCTGGCTGATCACATCCTGTACGTACAGGTGATCGGGCACGGTGCGCACCACGTCCGACCAGAACCCTTCGCGCTCGAGCAGTGAAAGTTCGATCAGCTTGCGGCTGGTGATGTCGCTGATGCTGAGGATCACCGCGCTGTAGTCCGCGATGGCCTCGGGCAGGCGCAGGACCAGCCACAGATGCTGGTCGTTGCCCTGGGCGTCGCTGAGCTTGATCTCCAGTTCCAGCTGTTTCTGCTGGTTGATCACGGCTTCGAGCAACTGGCTGCCGATGGCGTTGCCGTTCTTCGGGCTGCCTTCGATCAGCAGTTGCCAGGCCTGCTCGCTGGATTCGACGTTGAGCAGGCGCAGGGCAACCTGGTTGACCTCGGTGATGCGCATTTCACTGAGCAGTTGCTGGCGGTGGCCAGGGTCGCAGGCCTGCCAGCGCTTGAGTTGGTCGCTGTTGCGTAGGTTGTGCTTGTCGAGCAACCCTGGAAGCCCGGAGATATCCATGACGCACAAGGCCACGCCGGTGCCTTCGAAAATGTCCTGATAGCGCCGCCGGCCTTCGTGCAGTTGGCGCTGGCGCCGGCGCATGTTCAGCAAGGCGATCACCGGCAGCAGGGAGAAGGCCAGGCCCAGCAGGCACTTGCCAATGAAGGCCGGCAGCAGCGCCTCGAGCACGGCCCGCTGGTCGAACAGGCCGCGCAGTTGCCAGTCGCTGTTGCTCAGGGGCACCAGCAGCACGCTGCTGGCCATTTCATCGGGATCCAGCATGCCTGGGGTCGGAGTACTGCGCTCATCGCGCTTGATCACCTGGTGGCTGAGGCGGTTCTCGATCACCCAGGTCGGCTTGAAGCCTTCCTCGCTTTGCCGCACCAGGGTCTGCAGAAAACTCGGAGCCAGGCGCAGGACCCAGTAGCCGCGGCTCCCGCCGCTGGCCTGGTGCAGCAGGACATGCACCACCGAGCCATCGGCGGGGTTGCTGTAGTAGTAGCGTTGGGCACGGCTGCGCTGGACCAGTTCGGCGAGCCACAGGGCGTCCTGGCTGTCGGTGGCGCTATCGCTGAGGATCTGCCCCTTGCTGTCCAGCAGGGCAAAGCTGCGAACGTCCGGCAGTGAGCGCTGGAGTTTCTGAAGCAGTTGCTGTTGCTGCTGGCTGTCTTGCGGCGCCTCGATGATGGGCAGCAGATTGAGGGCGATCTGGGCGTTGAGCGCCAGGTTCAGGCTCAGGTGGTCGGCCAGGTCGGCGCTGTAGTCGATGGCATGCTGACGCTGGTCCTGGCGGGTCTGTTGCAGTTGATCGAGCAACTGCCAGAACAACAGGGCCAGCAGCAACAGCACCAGCGTCGCCAGTGCGCCTTTGAGTGTGCCACGCATAGGATAGGCCGGCCCGGGGGCAGCGGCGCGCGCGGGCTTTGGCGAAGTGACGTTGAACAAGCTGTGATCCTGCGGTTTGGCTGGGCTGGCGCGACGTGCACTATAAGCCGGACGCCCGAAGGGCGGCTAGCATGCCTTGAGTTGTGGCAAAGTGCCAGTCCCGCCTGGCTGGACCTGGATCGTGCATTGAGGTAGTTTTGCCGGTTACGCGGGAGCGTTCCAGCTCCAGACAATCAGGCTTTTTCCGCCCGTCGGTATTGATCATGGTCAATGCCGGCGCAGCGCATGGCCTGGCCCGGGCCCGGCCCGTTCTATTCATCTGTCACTGACGCTAGGTTCACCATGGCTCAATACGTCTTCACCATGCATCGGCTGGGCAAGGTTGTTCCGCCGAAGCGGGAAATCCTGAAAAACATCTCCCTGTCCTTTTTCCCGGGCGCCAAGATCGGCGTGCTGGGTCTCAACGGTTCGGGCAAGTCCACGCTGCTGAAGATTATGGCCGGCATCGACACCGAGTTCGAGGGCGAAGCCCGCCCGATGCCGGACCTGAACATCGGTTACCTGCCCCAGGAACCCCAGCTGGACCCGGCCAAGACCGTGCGTGAAGTGGTCGAGGAAGCGGTCAGCGTGATCAAGGACGCCCAGGCTCGCCTGGACGAGGTCTACGCCGCCTATGCCGAGCCGGATGCCGACTTCGACAAGCTGGCCGCCGAGCAGGCCAAGCTGGAAGCCATCCTGCAGGCCAGCGATGGCCACAACCTGGAGCGCCAGTTGGAAGTGGCCGCCGACGCCTTGCGCCTGCCGGCCTGGGACGCCAAGGTCGAGCACCTGTCCGGTGGCGAGAAGCGTCGCGTGGCCCTGTGCCGCCTGCTGCTGTCGGCCCCTGACATGCTGCTGCTCGACGAACCCACCAACCACCTGGACGCCGACTCCGTCGCCTGGCTGGAGCACTTCCTCCACGACTTCCCGGGCACCGTGGTTGCGATCACGCACGACCGTTACTTCCTGGACAACGTTGCCGGCTGGATTCTGGAACTCGACCGCGGCGCGGGTATTCCTTACGAGGGCAACTACTCCGGTTGGCTGGAAGCCAAGTCCGAGCGACTGGCCCAGGAATCCAAGCAGCAGTCGGCCCATGAAAAGGCCATGAAGGAAGAGCTGGAGTGGGTGCGCAAAGGTGCCAAGGCCCGCCAGTCCAAATCCAAGGCTCGTCTGCAACGTTTCGAGGAAATGCAGTCCCAGGAATTCCAGAAGCGCAGCGAAACCAACGAGATCTACATCCCGGCCGGTCCGCGCCTGGGTGACAAGGTCATCGAATTCAAGAACGTCACCAAGGGCTACGGCGATCGCGTGCTGATCGACAACCTGTCGTTCTCCATGCCCAAGGGCGCCATTGTCGGCGTGATCGGCGGTAACGGTGCCGGTAAATCGACCCTGTTCCGCATGCTCATGGGCAAGGAAACCCCGGATTCGGGCAGCATCGAGATCGGTGAAACCGTGCAGCTTGCCTGCGTGGATCAGAGCCGTGAGGACCTGGACGGCAGCAAGACCGTGTTCCAGCAGATCTCCGACGGCTCCGACCAGATCCGCATCGGCAACTACGAGATCCCGTCGCGTACCTACGTCGGTCGTTTCAACTTCAAGGGCGGCGACCAGCAGAAGTTCGTCAAGGACCTGTCCGGTGGTGAGCGCGGCCGCCTGCACCTGGCCCTGACCCTGAAGGAGGGTGGCAACGTCCTGCTGCTCGACGAACCTTCCAACGACCTCGACGTTGAAACCCTGCGCTCCCTGGAAGAAGCCCTGTTGGACTTCCCGGGCGCCGCCATTGTGATCTCCCACGACCGGTGGTTCCTGGACCGGGTGGCCACTCACATCCTGGCGTACGAAGACGACTCCCAAGCGGTGTTCTTCGAAGGCAACTACACCGAGTACGAAGCCGATCGCAAGAAGCGCCTGGGCGAAGCCGCAGCGCAACCGCACCGTGTGCGGCACAAGAAGCTGGCCTGATCGCTTAGCTGCTTGAGAAAACGGGGCCTTCGGGCTCCGTTTTTTTATGCCTGGCAGAAATCCGGGTGGTTGATTGGGGGGCGTGGCTCAACGTTCAAAGTGAGTGCAAAGCAGTCGATTTTTGTCACCAATTCGGTGCGTAAAACACCTGTAGAACCGGGCTATTTATATTTATTGCACCATTTAAATTCATATCTGCGACATTTTGCGCTGTCGCGGTGCGGATTGAATTGATAAAGTCCCGGGCAAATCTCTTCTTAACGACAATAAATTTGCCGAGACTTCTCATGATCGAATCCGTCGAAGACTTCCTTGCCCGCCTGAAAAAACGCGACCCGGACCAGCCTGAATTCCATCAGGCGGTGGAAGAGGTCCTGCGCAGCCTCTGGCCGTTTCTCGAAGCCAATCCGCACTACCTGAGTTCCGGTATTCTCGAGCGGATCTGCGAGCCGGAACGCGCGGTGGTGTTTCGCGTGTCGTGGGTCGACGATCAGGGCAAGGTCCGGGTCAACCGCGGCTTCCGCATCCAGATGAACAGCGCCATCGGCCCGTACAAGGGCGGCCTGCGCTTTCATCCCTCGGTCAACATGGGCGTGCTGAAATTCCTCGCCTTCGAGCAGACCTTCAAGAACTCCCTGACCTCCCTGCCCATGGGCGGCGGCAAGGGCGGTTCGGACTTCAACCCCAAGGGCAAGAGCGACGCCGAGGTGATGCGCTTCTGCCAGGCCTTCATGAGCGAGCTGTACCGGCATATCGGTGCCGACGTTGACGTCCCGGCTGGTGACATCGGCGTGGGTGCCCGGGAAATCGGTTTCCTCTTTGGCCAGTACAAACGCTTGAGCAACCAGTTCACGTCGGTGCTGACCGGCAAGGGCATCAGCTATGGCGGCAGCCTGATCCGCCCCGAGGCCACGGGCTTTGGCTGCGTGTACTTCGCCGAGGAAATGCTCAAGCGCCGCGGTGATCGGGTCGAAGGCAAGCGCGTGGCGATCTCCGGCTCCGGCAACGTGGCCCAGTATGCGGCGCGCAAGGTCATGGACCTGGGGGGCAAGGTGATTTCCCTGTCCGATTCCGAAGGCACCCTGTATTGCGAGTCGGGCTTGAGCGAAGAGCAGTGGCTGGCGGTACTGGAACTCAAGAACGTGCAGCGTGGGCGTATCAGCGAGCTGGCCAGCCAGTTCGGCCTGGAGTTCCGCGCCGGCAAGACTCCCTGGGACCTGCCGTGCGATATCGCCTTGCCCTGCGCCACGCAGAATGAACTGGACGCCGAGGCGGCCCGCACCCTGCTGCGCAACGGCTGCACCTGTGTCGCCGAAGGTGCCAACATGCCGACTACTCTGGAGGCTGTGGATATCTTTATCGACGCGGGCATCCTCTTCGCCCCGGGCAAGGCGTCCAACGCCGGTGGCGTGGCGGTCAGTGGCCTGGAAATGTCGCAGAACGCCATGCGCCTGCTGTGGACCGCCGGTGAAGTGGACAGCAAGCTGCACAACATCATGCAGTCGATCCACCACGCTTGCGTGCACTATGGCGAAGAGAATGGCCGGATCAACTACGTGAAGGGTGCGAACATCGCCGGCTTCGTCAAGGTCGCCGATGCCATGCTGGCCCAGGGCGTGGTCTGAACCGTTTCAGGCCGGTTCGATGCGGATGATTTCGATCAACTGATTGCCCGCCGGCCGTTGCCAAAGAACCTCGTCACCGGGTTGTGCCCCCAGCAGGGCACGACCCAGGGGCGAGGCCCAGTTGATCAGCCCCTTGGCTGCATCCGCTTGATCCTCCCCCACCAATTGCACACTTTGCTGACGATCCTGTTCATCGGCGAAGGTCACGCGGCTGCCGATCTGCACCTTGTCGGTTGAAGTGGCCATCGTCACCACTTGGGCGCTGTGCAGGCGCTGGGTGAAATAACGCAGGTCGCGCTCAAGCTCGGCCATTCGCTGCTGGTCCGCGGCATCCCCCCGATCATGCTGCTCACTGTGCTGGCTGTGCAGCAGGGCGACTTTGGCCTGCAGTTCGGCAAAGCCCTGGGGCGTGACGTAGTTGGGTTGGTCGCTGATCTGGCGCTCCACCGGTTGCTCGGCTTGGGCTGCGGCCTGATCTTCATTGACGAAAGCGCGGCTCATGATGTGCTCCTAGAGTGCAGGGCTGGACCATGGTCGCAGGCTTTTAAGCCGGGCAGTTGCCTGAAAGCGACCTATTGCGAGCGATAGGCCCGGGCAGCGTCGCGATCCTTTTCCTGTTGCCAGGCCCGTTCCCGCTCATCCCAATGCCGCGTTCTATAGTCGTTGCGGTCCTGATTCTCCAGCATCGCCTGGCATTGGCGGAAACCGTCGTCCCAGCCTTCGGCGTATTGCGGGTCCTTGAGGTAGCGCGGCACGTCCTTGCGGAACTCTCCGCTCATGGAACCTGCCGCCTGGCGTCCACTGATGCAGCCCGCGTCGAACCCGTCGACAAAGGCCGGCGGATAGCCTTGCTTGAGCAAATACTCGTGGTTCGACTCACAACCACCGATCAGGGCCAGTGCCAGCACCGCCCAAGCATAACGCCACATCCACAAACTCCCCGGCTTCACTTGAGTGAAGTCTAGAAGGGCGATTGTCGGCGAGGCGTGAAAACCTTGTCGCTAACAGCTTGAAGCTTGCGGCTGCTCTTAATAGTGATACCACTTGAGTTCGAGCATGACCTCGTTGACCGGAGTCGCCAGTTGGCTGAACTCCCGCTGTGCGCTCAGGCGCAGGCCCAGGTTGCGCGACAGCTCCCACTGCTGGTTGAGGCTCAGGCTGCGGCGTACCTCGCCATTGGTGAAGTAGTCGCCCTTGGCCTCAAGGCTGAAGTTGCCCAGCGGGTTCTTCCACAGCAGCCCGGAGTTGAAGCCCGCTGCCGGGGCGATGAAGCCGGCGAAGTCAGCGTTGTGCTCGACCCGCACGGTACCCAGGACAAAGCCCAGGGTGTCCTCGCCCAACTGCCAGGTGCCGCCGGCCCCGCCGTTGACGTGGCTGACCAGGGTCTCGTCGTCGTGTTTGCCCGGCACTCGCTCCAGGCCGCCGGTGACCTGCCAGGACCAGGGTTGCAAAAGCTCGTTGCGTGGGGTCAGGGAGCGGATGGTCGCCAGGTCCAACTGTTGCAACTGCCAGTGGTTGCCCTCGTATTGGCGCAGCTTCATCTGCAGGATCTCGATCTGCGCCCCCAGGGGGAAGCCTTCGGCGTTGTCGTTGAGGTCGTGATAGGCCATGCGCAGGCCGTACTCGGCGAAGGCCTTGTCGTCCCGGGTGCCGACTCCCAGCTGCCAGGTGCGCGACTGGTGGCCGTCTTCCGGCAGGCCGGGGCGTTGGATCTGCAGCTCTGGCGCCGGGTTCTGGTTGATTGCCCGCAGCAGTTCGAAGCTGCGTTGCGAGCGCTGCGCATCTCGCTCCAGGCCGTTGGCCCGGTAGCGTTCAAGACGGTAGGCGGCATCCACGATCAAGGCCTGGCGATCCCGTGGCAGAGCCTTCAGCTCGGGGGCCTGCAATTGCTTCTGGTCAGCGCTGACCTTGAGCACCCATTGCTGTTCTTCCGGGTCCAGGGGCTGGGCGCGGCTCAGCAGCTCCCGCTCCCGGGACGGGCGGTAGTCGATGCGTTCCACCAGCCCGGCGTCCTTGACCGCCTTGACCGTATCGGTAGGGATAGCCGTCAGCGGGAACTGTTCGGTCAGGCGCAGGCTGGGGCGCGCCACTTGCAGCAGTTCCAGGAGCCGGTAGGAGCAGTTTTCATCGAAGAAGAAGTAGTCGAACTTGATCTGCTTGAGTTCCCAGACATGCTCCACCATGCGTTCGGTTTCGGCCTGGGTCAGGTTCAGGCGGTACTCCCACAGGTCGCGGTTTTCCAGGCTGCGGTATTCCGAGAGCTTCTCCTGGTAGGGCACCAGAGCGAACAGCCCCGGGTAGCCGCCCATCAGGCCTTTCCAGGCGTAGAGAATGCTGTTGTCCGAGCCCTCGATATAGGCCCCGAAGTTGATTGCGTAGCTGAGCAGCGCGGTGTTGTTGCTCTGTACGTCCGCCTGATCGATGCGCAGCAGGGTGTGGCCGAACATCGACGAGGGGCTGTTCAGGTAGGCCGCGGGAAAGATCATCACCGTGCTATGGGGTGAGACATCCTTGAACCATTGCTTGAATTCAGCGCATTCCACCGCGGGCAAGTCGTTCAGGCCCAGTTGCGTCTTGAGCCAGCGGGTGCGGGACGGGTAGACGCACTGGGCATGCTGGTCACCCGTATCGGCGGGGGCGTAGAGGGCCTTCAGGGTCGCGGCCAGCTCAGCGTCGGGATGATGTGCACCGTCGGCAGCGAGGAAGAATTTCGGGTCGCTGACATAACTGCGCCAGCCGCCGAGCTTGGCAGCTTCGTAATGGCCTATGGATATCCAGAAGGGGTCATTGGCCAGTTGCTGCAAACGTTGAGGGTCGATGTGAGGCGCGGCATACAACGGGGCGCAGACACAGAGCGCCAGGTAGGCAAGGCGTTTGAGCATGTTGGGCAACTTAAGTCGGAAATACAAAGACCCAAGGTGGGCAAGGTCCGGACAATAAAACCCGCTCCTCGCGAGGAGCGGGTAGGGCGAGCTTAAGCTGGGGTTGCGTACTTGGCCAGGCGCGCGTCGTTTTTCAACACGGCCAGGGTATTGGTGTGCACATCTTCCGCGGTCACGTCAGCCTTGCTGAAGATCTGTTGGAAGTGTTCGTGGGTGACCGCGGCAAAGTGCGCGCGATCCTCAGGGGCTACACCGAGTACTACGGCGTAGGTGGTCAGGGCTTCGCCTTGACCCTTGGCCATGTCTTCGGAGAGCTCGTTCATCATGCCGTTCATGGCGAACCAGGACTTGCCGCCGTAGGTTAGCGCGGCATTGGTCGAGCAGCCGTTGGTACCGGAGGTCATGCCGAAAGTGGCGTTGCCTGAGGTGCCGTTAGTGGTGGATGCGAGGAAGTGCGCCGGAGTGCCGCGCTGGCCTTCGAACAGCATGTTGCCCCAGCCGCAATCCGGGCCGCCTGGCGCCTGGGCCATGGCGTTGAGGGATACAGCGGTGAAAAGAGTACCGAGAAGAATCCGTTTCATAGCGTTGTTCTCTTTGTGTGCATACCAATGGACAGGGAGACTGGCCCGTGTGGGCGCCAGTGGGCCGGTTATCTATCCAGCCGCGCAGTTTGGAGTTTAGGCAGGTTCCTCAGGTTCCGTATTTTTTTACAAAACAATACCTGAAACAGCTGGTTTTACTTGGTGTCGGTCGTGGCCTGCGGCTTGTCTATGCTTTCCCCTGAGGCGCGCCTTGCCAGCCGGGCACACCCGGCGCCAGAATGCCGCCATCTGCCCCGCCTGATGTAAGGAAGCCCGATGCCTGATCCTGTTGCTGCCAGCCTGCGTCTTGCGCCTGAAGCGCTGACCCGTCCTTTCTCTGCTGAACAGTTCAGCTTCTCCACCACCAATGATCTGGAGCCCTTCCGCGGTGTGCTAGGCCAGGAGCGTGCGGTCGAAGCCTTGCAGTTTGGCGTGGCCATGCCGCGCCCCGGTTACAACGTCTTTGTCATGGGCGAGCCGGGCACCGGCCGCTTCTCTTTCGTCAAACGCTATCTGAAGGCCGAAGGCAAGCGCCTGCAGACCCCGTCGGACTGGGTCTACGTCAACAACTTCGATGAGCCCCGGGAGCCCCGGGCACTGGAGCTGCCAGCGGGTGCCGCGGGCAGTTTCATCAGCGACATCAACGGCCTGATCGATAACCTGCTGGCCACCTTTCCGGCGGTCTTCGAGCACCCTTCGTACCAGCAGAAGAAGAGCGCCATCGACCGCGCCTTCAACCAGCGCTATGACCGCGCCCTGGATGTGATCGAGCGCCTGGCCCTGGAAAAGGACGTGGCGCTGTACCGCGACAGCAGCAACATCGCCTTTACCCCGATGTTCGAAGGCAAGGCCCTGGACGAGGCTGAGTTCGCCCAGTTGCCCGAGGCCGATCGCGAACGCTTCCACGAGGACATTTCTGCCCTGGAGGAACGCCTCAACGAAGAACTGGCGAGCCTGCCGCAATGGAAGCGCGAGTCGAGCAACCAGCTGCGCCAGCTCAATGAGGAAACCATCACCCTGGCCCTGCAGCCCTTGCTCGCGCCGCTGTCCGAGAAGTACGCGGAAAACGCCGCGGTCTGCGGCTACCTGCAGGCCATGCAGGTCTATCTGTTGAAGACCGTGGTCGAACAACTGGTGGACGACAGCAAGACCGACGCCGTGGCGCGCAAGCTGCTGGAGGAACAGTACTGCCCGAGCCTGGTGGTCGGTCACCCGGCCAGCGGTGGTGCCCCGGTGGTATTCGAGCCCCATCCGACCTACGACAACCTGTTCGGGCGCATCGAGTACAGCACCGACCAGGGTGCGCTCTACACCACCTACCGGCAGTTGCGCCCTGGCGCCTTGCACCGGGCCAATGGCGGTTTCCTGATTCTGGAAGCCGAGAAGATGCTCAGCGAACCCTTTGTCTGGGACGCGCTCAAGCGCGCCCTGCAATCGCGCAAGCTGAAGATGGAGTCGCCGCTGGGCGAGATGGGCCGCCTGGCCACGGTGACCCTGACGCCGCAGGTGATTCCGTTACAGGTCAAGGTCATCATCATTGGGGCCCGCCAGTTGTATTACACGCTGCAGGACCTGGATCCGGACTTCCAGGAGATGTTCCGGGTACTGGTGGATTTTGACGAAGACATCCCGATGGTGGACGAAAGCCTGGAGCAGTTCGCCCAGTTGCTGAAAACCCGCACCTCGGAAGAGGGCATGGCGCCACTGACCGCCGACGCCGTGGCGCGGCTGGCCACCTACAGTGCACGCCTGGCGGAGCATCAGGGGCGCTTGTCGGCGCGTATCGGTGATCTGTTCCAACTGGTCAGCGAAGCTGATTTCATCCGGCACCTGGCCTCGGATGAAATGACCGACGCCGGGCATATCGAGCGCGCGCTGAAGGCCAAGGCCACACGTACCGGGCGGGTGTCGGCGCGGATTCTCGACGACATGCTGGCGGGCATCATCCTCATCGACACCGATGGTGCCGCGGTAGGCAAGTGCAACGGCCTGACGGTGCTGGAGGTCGGGGACTCGGCCTTTGGCGTGCCGGCGCGGATCTCGGCCACGGTCTACCCCGGCGGCAGCGGTATCGTCGACATCGAGCGCGAGGTCAACCTCGGCCAGCCGATCCACTCCAAGGGGGTAATGATCCTCACGGGTTACCTGGGCAGCCGTTACGCCCAGGAGTTCCCCCTGGCGATTTCCGCGAGCATCGCCCTGGAGCAGTCCTATGGCTATGTGGACGGTGACAGTGCTTCGCTGGGCGAGGCCTGCACGCTGATTTCGGCGCTCTCCAAAACCCCGCTCAAGCAGTGCTTCGCCATTACCGGCTCGATCAACCAGTTCGGTGAGGTGCAGGCGGTCGGCGGGGTCAACGAGAAGATCGAAGGTTTCTTCCGTTTGTGCGAGGCCCGTGGCCTGACCGGGGAGCAGGGGGCGATCATTCCCCAGGCCAACGTCGCCACACTGATGCTCGACGAAAAGGTCTTGCAGGCGGTGCGAGCCGGGCAGTTCCATGTGTATGCGGTGCGCCAGGCCGATGAGGCCCTGAGCCTTCTGGTGGGCGAGCCGGCTGGCGAGCCGGATGCCGAAGGGCAGTTCCCCGAGGGCAGCGTCAATGCGCGTGTGGTGGAGCGGCTGCGGGTGATTGCCGAGATGATCAGCGAAGACGACCTGAAGGAGGCCGAGAAGGAACAGGCCCAGGAGGCCTTGGCCGATACCAAGCCGGCGTGATGCTGTTCGATGGCGAGGGTGTGCTCCCTCGCCATCGGCGCCAGGCCGCTGGCGCCAATTTTTCAAAATAGACCATTCGGCGCCTGTTGGATCGGTCAACTTTGTTTATCAGGCTTTTCTTCTATTCTCAGGGCAAGGAGAACGACAGTCGTCGCTGGATCGAAACAGCCTTGCGTTGAAGGCTGAATAGTGGATCTACCGAGGGTCGCCGCCATGTCGCGCAACCTTTGCCTCACTCGCCAATGCCTTGGCCTGGTCACTCGTATCGAATGCATTGTTCGCCCTTTGGCGGGTGACAACGGTATGTGGACCCTTCTCTTCGCCGCCGGAATGGCCGGTGAACAACCTTCGGCGATCAAGTCCCAGGGGCCGTTCTGCGGACCTGTAGTGGCCGAATCGATCCTCGATTCGATCGTCGAAAGCCTGACCACCCACGGTTATCAACTGGCCGACGACCCACAGATATGGTGCCTGCATCTGCAGGCCCAACTGCGGCAGATCAACGGTGAGCGGGGGCGTCACGCCGGGGATTTCCAGTTCCGCCCCGAACACTGATGGCTAGGGTGGTGTCGGCTCGGCTTTGTCGAGCTTGACCTCGAAGCCGTATTCGACGGCATTGAGTTCGCTGCGCTGGTAGCTTTCCAGTTGGCTGGGCTGGCCGTAGAAGTAATGCACGTCGAACAGCGCGGGCCCGTTGTTCGGGGCTCCGTGGCTGACGGTTAGGATTTCCTTCAGGTACTGGCCACTGTCGTCCTTGGCGTAGAAGCGCCAGGCATCCGCGGGAAAGAGCTTCTGGTCGACTATCAGGGTATTGCCCTTGAGCTCCAGGCCCTTGGGCAGTTGCTGGGCACTGAGGGTCTTTTTCTCGATATTGGCGAGAAACAGCGGGATCGAGCCGACGGCATAGGCCGGGGTTTCCGGGAACAGGTTCAGGTCATAGGTGATGACGCCACGCATGGGGTCTATTTCAAAGGCCTCGTCCGGCAGTTCGATCGGCTCGCCACGCTGGCCCTTGTCGTTCTGAGTGAAGAAGGTCAGCGGGGTGTCGCCGGCATTGAACTCAGAACCCAGCAGTTCGTCGTTGAAGGTCCGCGGATGGCTGAACTCAATGCGTGCCGCACTGGCATCTTCCACTGACTGGCTGATGGTCACGGACTTTTTCAATGAGTCCTCATCAAGCTCCGCGCCCTTGAGGTAGCTGGCGGCCTGATCGTCGTAGACCACCACCGGCATCGGCAGAGGCTGGATGTTCTTGTCGGTGGTGAGCCGATCGAAGCGGTGTACCGCCAGGTCGAGGTCCTTGCGGGTCACGCTGGCCTGAGCGAAGTCGAGTACGGCAACCTCCAGCTTGTCGATCTGGCCGTTGAAATACACCTTGGCGTAATGCTGGGTGTGCTGCTGCTCGAAGGCTTTCTGCTCATCCTCCAGTTGCTTCTCGAAGGCCTCGCTCCAGCTCTTCTGCTTTTGCATCTCGGCCAGTTGCTGGCGGTAAAAGGCAACCTGCTGGGCGCTCTCATTGATCGAGCCCGACCGGGAGAGGATTTGCCCGCTGCTATCCCGAGCCTGCGCCAGCAAAGGGTTGAGGGAGGCGTCGTCGGCTTCCTCAGGCAGGGGGGCGTTATTGCTCAGCTCGATTTCGGCGACATTCTTATCCAGCGCCAGCAAGGTCAGGCTGATGTTGCCGTCCTGGCGTGGCTTGCCGATGTCGGCCCGGGTCAGTTCGAAGGTCAGGGTACGGCTGGGAGCTATCACTTCCAGCTTGCCCTGCAGCGAGATCGGCTGGGGCTGGTTCTTGTTTTCCACTTCCAGGCCCTCGATGAAGGGATAGGTCACGGTCAGGTCATCCGGGTTGGTCAGGTTGGAACTGGACGGGCTGAGCTGAATCCCGGGGTCGGTTTCCGACCACTCAGGTTGAAAGGGGATGACTTTCTTGTTGCTCAGGGTAACGGACTGCCACTCCAGGCCATGGGGAAAGGGGAACTGAGCAGGCATGTTGAAGCTGAACGGGAACACCGGCTGCAGGTCGATCAGGTAGTCCGAGCTTGAGGGCTTGCGTAGCACGAACAGGCCATTGATGTAGGTGTCCACCAGCGCCTGGGCCGTGGGGTAGTGCTTGAGCAGGGCCAGGCTGTCGTCACCGTATTCGGTTTCGATCGGCTTGCTGTCGAGCTTGATCTGCGCACGCTCGAGCAGCAGCAGTGAGCCGCCGAGGTCGGCGATGGCGTCCTTGAGCTTGGGGTCCTGGATGGCGTCCAGGGACTTTTCAAACTGTGCGGTTCTCTCTTCGAGGCTGGCCTGCTTCTTTTCGTCGCTGGGTGAACAGCCGCCGCTGATCAGCAGCGCCAGACCAAGGCCGAAGCTGGCCAAAGGCAATCGCAAATCCATTTTCCAGTCTTCCTGTCCAGTGTCGGTGGGCGGTAGCAATGGCTTCGACACTAGCAGAAAAAACGTTTGGAAAAACCCGTGGGGCAGGGGATTGTCTGTGGTTTATGGGCTTTTGGCGCGCTGATATACTCGCCGCCGTTTTTACACCGGGTACGAGATTCAATGGAACGTTTTATCGAAAATGCAATGTATGCCTCACGCTGGCTGCTGGCGCCGATCTACTTCGGACTGTCCCTGGGCCTGCTGGCACTGGCATTGAAGTTTTTCCAGGAAGTCTTCCACGTTATCCCCAATGTGTTCTCCATGGCCGAGTCCGACCTGATCCTGGTGCTGCTGTCGCTGATCGACATGGCGCTGGTGGGTGGCCTGCTGGTGATGGTGATGATTTCCGGCTACGAAAATTTCGTGTCGCAGCTGGACATCGATGAGGACAAGGAAAAGCTCAGCTGGCTGGGCAAGATGGATTCTTCGTCGCTGAAGATGAAAGTGGCGGCGTCCATCGTCGCGATCTCCTCGATCCACCTGCTGCGGGTGTTCATGGACGCCAAGAACACCCCCACCGAGTACCTGTTGTGGTACGTGGTGATCCACATGACCTTCGTGATCTCGGCGTTTGCCATGGGGTACCTGGACAAGCTGACCAAGCACTGACCGCCCCAGCCCAGCGGACACCTGCCGCCCGGCCGTTGCGAAACGGACGGGCGGCGTTGTTTGTGGCTTGTGCTTTTTCCGGGCGGGGCATATCCCTGTAGGGGTCATGGCTTTCAATTGCACGAGGTGCGCTCATGAACCTGCAGGAAATGAATGCCTACGCTATTGCTGGAAAAGTCGATGAGTTGAACCTGATTTCGCTGGAAGGCGGAATCTACCTGCTTGAGGCGCGCATGCACGGGGCCGCATACCCGTTGAGCGATGCTCATGGGCAGATGTTTCATCTGCGTTCGGTGGAGCATGCCCGTGAAGTGCTGCAGTCGTTTCCCAAGCTGCCATTCAACCTGATCCACACCTCGGTGCATGACGAGATGTGCGGGTTGTCCGCCAGCGCCGAGGAAAGCCTCAAGGTGCCGATCACCCTGCACTCCGGCTGGTAGCGCCGGGGTTGCGCTGATTGTCGCCGGACTTCTGTGCTAGTCTGCTCGCCCTTTTGGTTCCGGGCGCTCCGGAGGGTGCTGTGTTTCCACGGCCTTTCCCGAGCCGTCCGCACAGCGGAGCAGTGTCATGTCCGAAGTAAATCTGTCCACCGACGAAACCCGCGTCAGCTACGGCATTGGCCGCCAGCTGGGCGACCAACTGCGTGACAACCCGCCACCGGGTGTGAGCCTGGACGCAATCCTGGCCGGTCTGACCGACGCTTTCGCCGGTAAGCCTAGCCGTGTGGGTCAGGAAGAAATGTCTGCCAGCTTCAAAGTCATCCGCGAAATCATGCAGGCTGAAGCCGCTGCCAAGGCCGAAGCGGCTGCCGGTGCGGGCCTGGCATTCCTGGCGGAAAACGCCAAGCGTGAAGGCATCACCACCCTGGCTTCCGGCCTGCAGTTCGAAGTGCTGACCCAGGGCGAAGGCGCCAAGCCATCCCGTGAAGACAGCGTTCGCACTCACTACCACGGCACCCTGATCGACGGCACTGTGTTCGACAGCTCCTACGAGCGCGGCCAGCCTGCCGAATTCCCGGTTGGCGGCGTGATCGCTGGCTGGACCGAAGCGCTGCAACTGATGAACGCCGGTAGCAAATGGCGTCTGTACGTGCCGAGCGAACTGGCTTACGGCGCACAAGGCGTGGGCAGCATCCCGCCGCACAGCGTCCTGGTGTTCGACGTCGAGCTGCTGGACGTTCTGTAACCCCTGTAGGAGCCAGCTTGCTGGCGATGAAGGCTGCGCACTCGCGGTCTGCTCATCGCCGGCAAGCTTGCCCCTTGATCGGCTTAGGTTTCATAGACGGATTTTTGCGCTCAGGCTTTGACCATCGGTGCCGGTCGGCCGCAAGGCTCTGGCGTAGCAGAACAAAAACAGGTTGCGCACCAATTCCTTGAGTACCAGCGGTTCGCTGGAGCTCAGGCCGTTCAGGTCCAGATCCCCCTGGTCCTGCAGCTCGTTCAGGGCTTCTTCTTCCAGTACCGCACAGACTTCCCCGGTTTCCCGATGCAGGATTCGCAGGTAAGGGTGTGGGCGGTCCAGCCAGGCATCAATCAAATAAGTCATGGTCGTCATCTCCTTGAATGGGGTTCAATGAGAATAATTCTTATTCAATGAATAGCAAGTGCCTATTGGCGGTTTCTGCTTTTTTCTGTGCAGAAATTGTTTTCGATCAAATCGACTGGCTTTTTGCTAGCAAGGTTGCGGGTTGACCGGGCGGGGAGGGGCGTAGGGGAAACCCTCTCGCGGCGGGCGCGAGAGGGGGCGGATTCAGACCTTGCGGACGAACTCGGACTTGAGTTTCATCGGGCCGATACCGTCGATCTTGCAGTCGATGTCGTGGTCGCCATCGCACAGGCGGATGTTCTTGACCTTGGTGCCGACCTTGACCACCAGCGAGGTGCCCTTGACCTTGAGGTCCTTGATCACGGTAATGGTGTCGCCGTCTTGCAGCACGTTGCCCACCGAATCTTTCTTCACGGCTTCATCGGATACGGCTTCGGCTTCACCGCTGGCGGACCACTCGTGGGCGCACTCAGGGCAGATCAGCTGGGTGCCGTCCTCGTAGGTGTATTCGGAATTGCATTTTGGGCAGGGTGGCAAAGTGCTCACTTAAGCTCCTCAAAGTCAGGATGGCTAAAAAGCGCACATTGTATAGGGTTTTGTGGGCGAGAGGGGATGAAGGGGGGCAGGGCAACGAGCCGGCTCCTGTGATGGGCAGGAGCCGGGGCTGTTTAGTGGGTGCGGGCGACGGCGAATTCGCTCAGTTCCACCAGGGCATCGCGGTACTCGCTCGGTGGCAGGGCTTGCAGGCAGGTGATGGCGCGCGCGACGTAATCGCGGGCCAGTTGTGCGGTGTAGTCCAGGGAGCCCGAGGCCTCGACGGCGGCACGGATGCTTTCCAGATCTTCGATGCCGCCTTTTTGGATCGCCTGGCGAACCAGGGCTGCCTGCTCCGGGGTGCCTTCACGCATGGTGTAGATCAGCGGCAGCGTCGGCTTGCCTTCTGCCAGATCGTCACCGACGTTCTTGCCCAGGGTCTCGGCATCGCCGCGGTAGTCCAGCAGGTCGTCCACCAGTTGGAAGGCCACGCCCAGATGGTCGCCAAAGGTGCGCAGGGCCTCGGCCTGTTCCTCGGTGGCGCCGGCCAGCGCGGCGGCGCTGTGGGTCGAGGCCTCGAAGAGCATGGCGGTCTTGCCGCGGATGACTTCCATGTAGGTTTCTTCGGTGGTGCTGGCGTCACGCACCTTGGACAGCTGCAGGACCTCGCCTTCGGCGATGATCCGCGTGGCCTGGGACAGGATGCGCATGACCGGCATAGAGCCCAGCTCGACCATCATTTCGAACGAGCGCGAGTACAGGAAGTCGCCCACCAGTACGCTGGGAGCGTTGCCCCACATGGCGTTGGCGGTTGAGCGGCCACGGCGCATGCCGGACATGTCGACCACGTCGTCATGCAGCAGAGTGGCGGTGTGCAGGAATTCGATGGTGGCGGCCAGCAGGCGCAGGTCGTCGCCTTCGCGGCCCAGGGCCTTGCCGCACAGCAGCACCAATAAAGGACGCAGGCGCTTGCCTCCGGCCGAGGTGATGTAATCGCCGATTTTGGAAACCAGCGGAACTCGGGAGGTCAGCTGTTTCTTGATGATGCCGTCGACGGCGCTAAAATCGTCCGCCACCGCGCGGTAGAAAGCTTGGGGTTGCATCAGCGACAGGTGCTCCAGAAGGGTTGCGCGGCATGCTAGGACCCACGTCCGCGGGTGTCAAGGCGCGGTCCCGCACGGCAAAAGCCTCGACGGGCTGTAATTTGTCAGGGTAAAACACTGGGGTATGGTCGCGTGCTGTCATTAAACTCTGGTTTCAGGGGGCAGGCCCTCGGCGACGAGGCCGGTAGCGTTGTCCGCCGCGGTCTGAGCGGCACTTGCAAGGCCATTGAGCCTTGCGTACAATCGCGCACCCTGAACTTCCTGGGCAGCACCTGCCTTACGCAATTGCACTTGGGCCGTTCCAGCCCCATGCAGCCATGCCAGCCAATACCTCTTCTTATAAAGAGCTGGGTGAGCAGGATTATCGGAGAAATACCATGTACGCAGTAATCGTTACCGGCGGTAAGCAATACAAGGTCGCTGAAGGTGAATACCTGAAGATCGAAAAACTGGAAGTCGCTACTGGCGAATCCGTGACTTTTGACCGCGTTCTGTTGGTCGCCAATGGCGACGACGTGAACATCGGCGCACCTGTTGTTGCTGGCGCAACCGTCAAGGCTGAAGTGATCTCCCAAGGTCGTCACGATAAAGTCCGCATCATCAAGTTCCGTCGCCGTAAGCACCACATGAAGCGTATGGGCCACCGCCAGTGGTTCACCGAGATCAAAATCACCGGTATTCAGGCTTAATTTCAGCCTAATTCCTCACTAGGAGAATTGAACTCATGGCACACAAAAAAGCTGGTGGTAGTACCCGTAACGGTCGCGACTCAGAAGCCAAACGCCTTGGCGTGAAGATGTATGGCGGCCAGGTCATCAAGGCCGGCAACATCATCGTGCGTCAGCGCGGCACCCAATTCCACGCTGGCTACGGCGTTGGCATGGGTAAAGATCACACCCTGTTCGCTAAAATCGAAGGCGTGATCAAGTTTGAAGTAAAAGGCGCCTTCGGTCGTCGTTACGTGAGCGTCGTCGCAGCTTAATTGCGCGATCGCTGGAAAAGCCCTGTCTCGCGACGGGGCTTTTTCGTTTGTGGGATGAGTCTCTTGCAAAACTGTTTGTACGAGCTGCCAGCGTTGGATGTTTCGGTCGTTGATTGAGGTCGCTGCGCTCATTTTTGCAAGAGTCTTATGTCTTAGTGCTTTTCAGCTCGCCCATGTGGCGAGAGGCGTTTGAACATGAAGTTTGTTGATGAAGTATCGATTCGAGTAAAGGCTGGCGACGGCGGCAATGGTTGCATGAGTTTCCGTCGGGAAAAGTTCATCGAGAACGGTGGTCCCAACGGTGGTGATGGCGGTGATGGCGGCTCGATCTACATGGTCGCCGACGAAAACCTCAATACCCTGGTGGACTACCGCTACACCCGGCACTTCGATGCCGAGCGCGGTTCCAATGGTGGCAGCACCGACTGCACCGGCAAGAAGGGTGAGGATCTGGAGCTGCGGGTTCCGGTCGGTACCACGATCATCGATGCTGGCACCCAGGAAGTCATTGGCGACCTGACCAAGGCTGGCCAGCGGTTGATGGTGGTGCAGGGCGGTTGGCACGGCCTGGGCAACACCCGCTTCAAGTCCAGTACCAACCGTGCTCCGCGCCAGACCACTCCGGGCAAGCCGGGTGAGCAGCGTGATCTGAAGCTGGAGCTTAAGGTGTTGGCGGACGTGGGCCTGCTGGGCTTGCCGAATGCCGGCAAAAGTACCTTTATCCGCTCGGTGTCTGCGGCCAAGCCGAAGGTGGCCGATTACCCGTTCACCACCCTGGTGCCGAACCTGGGTGTGGTCAGCGTCGATCGCTGGAAGAGCTTCGTGATCGCCGACATTCCGGGTCTGATCGAGGGGGCTTCCGATGGTGCCGGCCTGGGGATTCGCTTCCTTAAGCACCTGGCGCGTACGCGCATCCTGCTGCACCTTGTGGACATGGCGCCGCTGGATGAAAGCAGCCCGGCGGATGCGGCAGAGGTGATTGTCAATGAGTTGATGAAGTTCAGCCCGTCCCTGGCCGAGCGCGAGCGCTGGCTGGTGTTGAACAAGTCCGATCAGATCCTCGAGGAAGAGCGCGAAGAGCGGGTCAAGGAAATCGTTGATCGCCTGGAGTGGACCGGTCCGGTATACGTGATCTCGGCCATCTCCAAGGATGGTACCGAGCGCTTGAGTCGCGACATCATGCGTTACCTGGAGGATCGTGCCGATCGCCTGGCAGCTGACCCTGCCTATGCCGACGAGTTGGCTGAGCTGGATCAGCGCATTGAAGACGAGGCGCGCGCCCAGTTGCAAGCCCTCGACGATCAGCGTGCTCTGCGCCGCAGTGGCGTGAAGAGTGTCCATGACATCGGTGATGATGACTGGGACGAAGAAGACGTTGACGATGAAGATGGTCCGGAAATCATTTACGTCCGCGACTGATTCGGCAGGAGCGGGCTTGCCCCGCGAAGACGGTTTATCTGGCAGGGTGCGGTGTTATCATCGCTGCCAAGCCAGCTTCCAAGGCGCCGCTCATTTGAGCGGCGTTTTGGTGTCTGCAGGATACAAATACGAATAACCCCATGAGTGGCGCTCGGTCGCGTCGCTCGCTGGCAAAGGTTGAATAAGATGCGGAGCAAGGTGACAGGTGCGCAGCGCTGGGTCGTTAAGATCGGCAGCGCGCTGCTGACAGCGGATGGCAAGGGGCTGGATCGCGCGGCAATGGGTGTGTGGGTTGAGCAGATGGTGGCCTTGCATGAGGCTGGCGTCGAGCTGGTGCTGGTTTCCTCCGGTGCTGTGGCGGCCGGCATGAGTCGCCTGGGCTGGACCGCACGACCGAGTGCGATGCATGAGTTGCAGGCCGCTGCGGCCATCGGCCAGATGGGG
Organism: Pseudomonas sp. MWU349; assembly: GCF_017947325.1. Taxonomy (NCBI): domain Bacteria; kingdom Pseudomonadati; phylum Pseudomonadota; class Gammaproteobacteria; order Pseudomonadales; family Pseudomonadaceae; genus Pseudomonas; species Pseudomonas sp. MWU349. The sequence goes on from NZ_JAFEVP010000009.1 coordinate 243,559, forward strand.
TTGGTGCAGGCCTGGGAGTCGAGCTTTGCCGAGCATGGCCGGCATACTGCGCAGATTCTCCTGACCCATGACGACCTCTCCGATCGCAAGCGCTACCTCAATGCTCGCAGTACCTTGCGTGCCCTGGTGGAGCTCAAGGTGATCCCAGTGATCAACGAGAACGACACCGTGGTGACCGACGAGATCCGCTTTGGCGACAACGATACCCTGGCGGCGCTGGTAGCCAACCTGGTTGAGGCTGATCTGCTGGTGATTCTTACCGACCGTGATGGCATGTTCGATGCCGACCCGCGTAACAATCCTGATGCTCAGCTGATCTATGAGGCGCGGGCCGACGACCCGGCGCTGGATGCGGTGGCCGGTGGTACGGGTGGTGCGCTGGGGCGTGGCGGTATGCAGACCAAGTTGCGTGCGGCGCGGCTGGCGGCGCGTTCCGGGGCGCATACGATCATTGTTGGTGGGCGCCTGGAGCGCGTGCTGGACCGCCTCAAGGCTGGCGAGCGCATCGGCACCTTGCTGTCGCCGGAGCGCGGCATGCTGGCGGCGCGCAAGCAGTGGCTGGCCGGGCATCTGCAGACCCGCGGCACTCTGGTGCTGGATGAGGGGGCGGTGTCGGCTCTGTCCCAGGGTAACAAGAGCTTGTTGCCGGTTGGGGTCAAGCAGGTCCAGGGTGGGTTCCGGCGTGGTGAGATGGTGGTGTGCGTAGCGCCGGATGGTCGTGAGATTGCCCGTGGTCTGGCCAACTACAGTGCGCTTGAGGCGCAGAAGATCATTGGCCAGCCGTCCGACGCTATTGTCGGTGTCCTGGGGTATATGGCGGAGCCTGAACTGGTACACCGCGATAACCTGATTCTGGTGTAAGTGGCGTAAGGAAAAGCGTATGCGCGTAGCAAAAGGATTGTTGGGCTTGCTCTTGGCGATGCCGTTCATGGCTTCGGCCGAGGAGATTGGCCAGGTGTCCACGGTGTTCAAGTTTGTGGGGCCGAATGACCGGATCGTGGTCGAGGCGTTCGATGATCCCAAGGTCGATGGGGTGACGTGCTATCTGTCGCGAGCCAAGACGGGTGGGCTCAAGGGTGGGCTGGGCCTGGCGGAAGATCGTGCGGAGGCCTCCATTGCCTGTCGTCAGGTGGGGCCTATTGCGTTCAAGGGTGAGCTCAAGGATGGCGACGAGGTATTCAAGGAGCGCACCTCGCTGGTATTCAAGACCATGCAGGTGGTGCGTTTCCTGGATAAGAAGCGCAATACCCTGGTGTACCTGGTCTACAGCGATCGCCTGATCGAGGGCAGTCCGCAGAATGCGGTGACGGCTATCCCGATCCTGCCCTGGCCGCACCCGTAACGGAGTTTCTCCTGGCATGCTGGCCCTCTGTTGAAGGCGGGGCTGGTTTGCCGGGTGGGTAAATCGCGGGCAATAAAAAACCGACCCTTGGGTCGGTTTTTTAACAAGCGTGTCGCTTAGGCTGCAGCAGCAAGGTTCAGAGCCTTGATGTGGCCATTCAGACGACCTTTATGGCGAGCAGCCTTGTTCTTGTGGATGATGCCTTTATCGGCCATGCGGTCGATAACTGGCACGGCCAGAACATAAGCAGCTTGCGCTTTTTCAGCGTCTTTTGCGTCGATGGCTTTAACTACATTCTTGATGTAGGTACGAACCATGGAACGCAGGCTGGCGTTGTGGCTGCGACGCTTCTCAGCCTGTTTTGCACGTTTTTTGGCGGAAGGTGAGTTGGCCACCGTCGAGCTCCTCGAAAGACTTTTTGGGAAATAGCAAACAAAATAGGCCGCGAATCATGCCGATGAGTTGAAGTCTTGTCAAGGGCAGGTGATGCGTTCCGCTGAGTGGTCGATCTGAAGAGGCGGGATATTTATTTCCGGCGCTTGACCTGTAAACTCGCGAGCTTTGGCTCTGTGCTGTTGCGGCGCGGAGTATCGCATAAGTGGGTGTCTTTTCGCCTGCTGTTTATCTACAAGGCGCAAAACCTTTTCATGAACCTGCTCAAGTCGTTGGCCGCCGTCAGCTCTATCACGATGCTTTCCCGGGTACTGGGGTTTGTGCGTGACACCATCATCGCGCGCACTTTCGGTGCCGGGATGGCCACCGATGCCTTCTTCATTGCCTTCAAGCTGCCCAACCTGCTGCGGCGCATCTTTGCCGAAGGAGCGTTCTCCCAGGCGTTCGTGCCGATCCTGGCGGAGTACAAGAGCCAGCAGGGGGAAGAGGCGACCCGTACCTTCATTGCCTATGTCTCGGGCCTGCTGACCCTGGTCCTGGCGCTGGTGACGGCTTTGGGCATCATCGCCGCGCCCTGGGTGATCTGGGCCACGGCACCGGGGTTCGTCGACTCTCCGGAAAAGTTCGCCCTGACCTCTGACCTGTTGCGGGTGACCTTTCCTTATATATTGCTGATCTCGCTGTCGTCTCTGGCCGGGGCAATCCTCAATACCTGGAATCGTTTCTCGGTGCCGGCCTTCGTGCCGACCCTGCTCAACGTCAGCATGATCATTTTTGCGGTGTTTCTCACGCCGTACTTCGATCCGCCAGTGATGGCTCTGGGCTGGGCGGTGCTGGCTGGTGGCCTGGCGCAGTTGCTGTATCAGCTGCCGCACCTGAAGAAGATCGGCATGCTGGTGCTGCCACGCCTGAACCTGCGGGATACCGGGGTCTGGCGGGTGATGAAGCAGATGCTGCCGGCGATTCTCGGGGTCTCGGTGAGCCAGATTTCGTTGATCATCAACACCATCTTCGCCTCTTTCCTGGTGGCCGGTTCGGTGTCGTGGATGTATTACGCCGACCGCCTGATGGAGCTGCCGTCCGGTGTGCTGGGGGTGGCGCTGGGCACCATTCTTCTGCCGACCCTGGCCAAGACCTACGCCAGCAAGGACCGCCACGAGTATTCGCGGATTCTCGATTGGGGCCTGCGCCTGTGTTTCATCCTGGTGCTGCCGTGCTCCCTGGCCCTGGGGATCCTCGCCGAGCCGCTGACCGTGTCACTGTTCCAATACGGGGAGTTCAGTGCCTTCGATGCGTCCATGACCCAGCGTGCGCTGGTGGCTTATGCCGTGGGTTTGCTGGGGATCATCGTGATCAAGGTGCTGGCGCCGGGCTTCTATGCGCAGCAGAACATTCGTACACCGGTGAAAATCGCCATCTTTACGCTGATTGTCACCCAACTGCTCAACCTGGCCTTTATCGGCCCCCTGAAACACGCGGGTCTGGCCCTGGCCATCAGCGCCGGGGCCTGTATCAACGCCGGGTTGCTGTTCTACCAGTTGCGCAAGCAGCAGATGTTCCAGCCGCTGCCGGGGTGGGGGCGGTTCACCTTCAAGTTGCTGTTGGCGGTAGCGGTCATGTCCGCGGTGCTGCTGGGCCTGATGCATTTCATGCCGGCCTGGGATCAAGGCCACATGCTCCAGCGGTTCCTGCGCCTGGGTGTGCTGGTGGTGGCCGGGGTGGTGGCCTATTTCGGCATGCTGGCGCTGCTGGGCTTCCGTTTGCGCGACTTCAATCGCAAGGCCTTGAACTGACGGCTGTTTAGTCGCCAGGGCAGGGCAGGCATCGGTTTTGTCGGATCAACCACATTGGGTGCGGTGCTGCCTGTCGTCGGCCGCCGGGTGTGGTTATAATCGACCACTTTATGAGCAAGAAGCGCGTTATGCAGCTGGTTCGAGGCCTCCACAATCTGCGCCCCCAGCATCGGGGCTGCGTCGCCACTATTGGCAACTTTGACGGTGTTCACCGTGGTCACCAGGCTATCCTGGGCCGGCTGCGCGAACGTGCGATCGAGTTGGGCGTGCCCAGCTGCGTGGTGATTTTCGAGCCCCAGCCGCGGGAATTCTTTGCCCCCGAGACGGCTCCAGCGCGCCTGGCCCGCCTGCGGGACAAGCTGCAGTTGCTGGCTGACGCCGGTGTCGATCGGGTGCTGTGCCTGGCCTTCAACCAGCGCCTGAGCAAACTCAGCGCCAGCGAGTTCGTCGAGCGAATCCTGGTGGATGGCCTGGGTGTACAGCACCTGGAAGTGGGGGATGACTTCCGCTTCGGTTGCGACCGGGTCGGTGATTTTGACTTCCTGCAGCACGCCGGAGCCACCCACGGCTTTACCGTCGAGGCGGCTCAGACCGTCGAGCTCGACGGCCTGCGGGTGAGCAGTACCCAGGTCCGCAATGCCTTGGCCGCCGCCGATTTCGATCTGGCCGAGCGCCTGCTGGGTCGCCCGTACCGGATTGCCGGGCGGGTGCTGCACGGCCAGAAACTGGCGCGCCAGTTGGGTACGCCCACTGCCAATGTGCAGTTGAAGCGCCGTCGCGTGCCGCTTTCCGGGGTGTACCTGGTGAGTGTCGAGCTCGATGGCAAGACCTGGCCCGGCGTCGCCAATATCGGCGTGCGGCCCACGGTTGCAGGTGATGGCAAGGCCCACCTGGAAGTACATCTTTTAGATTTTGCCGGCGATCTGTATGACCGGCGTTTGACGGTGGTTTTCCACCACAAGCTGCGTGAAGAGCAGCGTTTCGCCTCCCTGGAGGCGTTGAAGACGGCGATCAATGCGGATGTTGCCGCCGCCCGTGCCCAAGTGGCACGTATCCATAGCGCCAATCGCTAATGAAGAGCCTTAAATGACCGACTATAAAGCCACGTTAAACCTTCCGGACACCGCCTTCCCAATGAAGGCCGGCCTGCCTCAGCGCGAACCACAGATTCTGCAGCGTTGGGACAGCATTGGCCTGTACGGAAAGTTGCGCGAGATTGGCAAGGATCGTCCCAAGTTCGTACTGCACGACGGTCCTCCCTATGCCAACGGCTCGATTCACATCGGTCATGCGGTCAACAAGATTCTCAAGGACATGATCATCCGCTCGAAAACCCTGGCGGGTTTCGACGCGCCTTACGTTCCTGGCTGGGACTGCCACGGTCTGCCGATCGAGCACAAGGTCGAAGTGACCCACGGCAAGAACCTGTCCTCGGACCAGACCCGCGAGCTGTGCCGCGCCTACGCTTCCGAGCAGATCGAAGGGCAGAAGGCCGAGTTCATCCGCCTGGGTGTGCTGGGCGACTGGGCCAACCCCTACAAGACCATGAACTTCGCCAACGAGGCCGGCGAGATCCGTGCCCTGGCGGAAATGGTCAAGGGCGGCTTCGTGTTCAAGGGCCTGAAGCCGGTGAACTGGTGCTTCGACTGTGGCTCGGCCCTGGCTGAAGCAGAAGTCGAGTATCAGGACAAGAAGTCCGCGACCATCGACGTGGCCTTCCCGGTCGCCGACGAAGCCAAGCTGGCCGGTGCCTTCGGCCTGGCCAAGCTGGCCAAGCCTGCTGCCATCGTGATCTGGACCACTACCCCCTGGACCATCCCGGCCAACCAGGCGCTGAACGTACACCCTGAGTTCAACTACGCCCTGGTCGACACCGGCGAACGCCTGCTGGTGCTGGCCGAAGAGCTGGTGGAATCCTGCCTTGCCCGCTACAACCTGGAAGGCTCGGTGATTGCCACCGCGCCAGGTTCGGCCCTGGAACTGATCAACTTCCGTCATCCGTTCTATGATCGTCTGTCGCCGGTGTACCTGGCCGAGTACGTGGAGCTGGGTGCTGGCACTGGCGTGGTTCACTCGGCCCCGGCCTATGGTGAAGACGACTTCGTGACCTGCAAGCGTTATGGCATGGTCAACGACGACATCCTCAACCCGGTGCAGAGCAACGGTGTCTACGCGACATCGCTGGAGTTCTTCGGCGGCCAGTTCATCTGGAAGGCCAACCCGGCCATCGTCGACAAGCTGAGCGAAGTCGGTGCGCTGTTGCACACCGAAACCATCAGCCACAGCTACATGCACTGCTGGCGCCACAAGACCCCGCTGATCTATCGCGCCACCGCGCAATGGTTCGTCGGCATGGACAAGCAACCGGAAGCCGGCGACACCCTGCGCCAACGCGCCCTGCAAGCCATCGAAGACACCCAGTTCGTACCGGCCTGGGGCCAGGCACGCCTGCACTCGATGATCGCCAACCGCCCGGACTGGTGCATCTCCCGCCAGCGCAACTGGGGTGTACCGATCCCGTTCTTCCTGCACAAGGAAAGCGGCGACCTGCACCCACGCACTGTCGAGCTGATGGAAGAAGTGGCCCAGCGCGTCGAGCAGGAAGGCATCGAGGCCTGGTTCAAGATGGACGCCGCCGAGCTGCTGGGCGACGAAGCCGCCCAGTACGACAAGATCAGCGACACCCTGGACGTCTGGTTCGACTCCGGTACCACTCACTGGCACGTGCTGCGTGGTTCGCACCCCGTGGGCCATGAAAGCGGTCCGCGGGCCGACCTGTACCTGGAGGGCTCCGACCAGCACCGCGGCTGGTTCCACTCGTCCCTGCTCACCGGTTGCGCCATCGACAACCACGCGCCGTACCGCGAACTGTTGACCCACGGCTTCACCGTGGACGAGAACGGCCGCAAGATGTCCAAGTCCCTGGGCAACGTGATCGCGCCGCAGAAAGTCAACGACACCCTGGGTGCCGACATCATGCGCCTGTGGGTCTCGGCCACCGACTACTCCGGCGAGATGGCGGTTTCCGACCAGATTCTGCAGCGTAGCGCCGACGCCTACCGGCGGATCCGCAACACTGCGCGTTTCCTGCTTTCCAACCTGAGCGGCTTCAACCCGGCCACCGACCTGCTGCCGGCCGAAGACATGCTGGCCCTGGACCGTTGGGCCGTGGACCGTACCTTGTTGCTGCAGCGCGAGCTGGAGCTGCACTACGGTGAATACCGCTTCTGGAACGTCTACTCCAAGGTGCACAACTTCTGCGTGCAGGAGTTGGGCGGCTTCTACCTCGACATCATCAAGGACCGCCAGTACACCACCGGCGCCAACAGCAAGGCGCGCCGCTCGGCGCAGACCGCGCTGTACCACATCTCCGAAGCGCTGGTGCGCTGGATCGCGCCGATCCTGGCCTTCACCGCCGATGAGCTGTGGGAATACCTGCCGGGCGAGCGTAACGAATCCGTGATGCTCAACACCTGGTACGAAGGCCTGACCGAATTGCCCGCTGACTTCGAACTGGGCCGCGAGTACTGGGAAGGCGTGATGGCCGTCAAGGTTGCGGTGAACAAGGAACTGGAAGTTCAGCGCGCGGCCAAGGCCGTCGGTGGCAACCTGCAAGCCGAAGTCACCCTGTTTGCCGAGGATAACCTGGCCGCTGACCTGGCCAAGCTGAGCAACGAACTGCGTTTCGTGCTGATCACCTCGACCGCCAGCCTGGCCCCGTTTGCCCAGGCGCCAGCGGACGCCGTGGCCACCGACGTACCGGGCCTCAAGCTCAAAGTCGTCAAGTCGGCCTTCCCCAAGTGCGCCCGTTGCTGGCACTGCCGTGAAGATGTCGGCGTGCACCCTGAGCACCCGGAAATCTGCGGTCGTTGCGTAGATAACATCAGCGGAGAAGGCGAGGTCCGTCACTATGCCTAACGCCGCAGGCCGTTTCGGCCGTCTGGGCTGGCTGTGGTTGAGCGTGCTGGTCCTGGTCATCGACCAGGTCAGCAAGCTGCACTTCGAAAGTTCGCTGAGCATGTACCAGCAGATCGTGGTGATCCCGGATTACTTCAGCTGGACCCTGGCCTACAACACCGGCGCCGCCTTCAGCTTCCTCGCCGACGGCTCCGGCTGGCAGCGCTGGCTGTTCGCCCTGATCGCGATTGCGGTCAGTGCGGTGCTGGTGGTCTGGCTCAAGCGTCTGGGGCGCAATGAAACCTGGCTGGCCATCGCTCTGGCGCTGGTGCTGGGCGGGGCCCTGGGTAACCTGTACGACCGCATCGCCCTGGGCCATGTGATCGATTTCATCCTGGTGCACTGGCAGAACCGCTGGTACTTCCCGGCATTCAACTTCGCCGACAGTGCTATTACCGTTGGCGCGGTGATGCTGGCCCTGGATATGTTCAAGAGCAAGAAAACCGGAGAAGCCGTTCATGACTGAACAGGTATTGACTGAACAACGCATCGGTCAGAACACGGAAGTCACTTTGCATTTCGCATTGCGCCTGGAGAACGGCGACACCGTAGACAGCACGTTCGACAAGGCCCCGGCGACCTTCAAGGTCGGCGATGGCAACCTGCTGCCAGGGTTCGAAGCGGCGCTGTTCGGCTTCAAGGCCGGCGACAAGCGCAACCTGACCATCGAACCGGAAAACGCCTTCGGCCAGCCCAACCCGCAGAACGTGCAGGTCATCCCGCGTTCGCAGTTCCAGGACATGGAGCTTTCGGAAGGCTTGCTGGTGATCTTCAACGATGCGGCGAACACCGAGTTGCCAGGTGTGGTCAAAACTTTCGATGACGCGCAGGTGACCATCGATTTCAACCACCCGCTGGCCGGCAAGACCTTGACCTTCGACGTTGAAATCATCGACGTCAAAGCGCTTTAAAAGCATCGCCGGCATGCCGTCTTCTATTATCCAGGAGCCGGCTGCCGGCGATCCGCTGTCTACAACGATCTAACTTCTTGCGCGCAAGACACGAGGCACAGCATGCAAATCAAACTCGCCAACCCCCGTGGCTTCTGCGCCGGCGTGGACCGGGCGATCGAAATCGTCAATCGCGCCCTGGAAGTCTTCGGGCCGCCGATCTACGTCCGGCATGAAGTGGTGCACAACAAATTTGTCGTCGAAGACCTGCGCAATCGTGGAGCGATCTTCGTCGAAGAGCTGGACCAGGTGCCGGATGATGTCATCGTCATCTTCAGCGCCCACGGTGTTTCCCAGGCCGTGCGCAGCGAGGCTGCAGGTCGTGGCCTCAAAGTGTTCGACGCCACCTGCCCGCTAGTGACCAAAGTGCATATCGAAGTGGCGCGCTACAGCCGCGACGGCCGTGAATGCATCCTGATCGGCCATGCCGGCCACCCCGAGGTCGAAGGCACCATGGGCCAGTACGACGCCAGCAATGGTGGCGCCATCTACCTGGTGGAAGACGAAAAGGATGTGGCCGAGCTGAAGGTGCGCAACCCTGAGCGCCTGGCATTCGTGACCCAGACCACCTTGTCCATGGATGACACCAGCCGGGTGATCGATGCCCTGCGCACGCGCTTTCCGGCCATCGGCGGGCCACGCAAGGACGACATCTGCTACGCCACGCAGAACCGTCAGGACGCGGTCAAGCAACTGGCTGACGAATGCGACGTGGTGCTGGTGGTCGGCAGCCCCAACAGCTCCAACTCCAACCGCCTGCGCGAGCTGGCCGAACGCATGGCCACCCCGGCCTACCTGATCGACGGTGCCGAAGACCTGCAGCGCAGCTGGTTCGATGGTGTGGAACGCATCGGCATTACCGCCGGTGCCTCGGCCCCGGAAGTGCTGGTGCGTGGCGTAATCCAGCAACTGCAGGCCTGGGGTGCCACCGGCGCCGATGAACTGGCCGGCCGCGAAGAAAACATCACCTTCTCCATGCCCAAAGAGCTGCGGGTTCGCTCGCTGCTCTGATCAACCGACACCTGCGCACAAGGCCTGCTCGGCGTTTTCGCTGCGCAGGCTGACCCTCCCGCTACGCGACAGCACCACCTGATGGCGGCTGTACTCCCGGCCTGCCTGGCAGACGTGGAGTGTTCCTGCCTGAAAGGCGCCACTGGGCAGCAGCGGGTGGCCCAGGGCGCTGAAGCGCACGAAGTGCTGCACCGGGCGATTGCCCACGATCAATACCTGCCCACTGCCTTGGCGCTCGACCAGTTGCGGGTTGCGCGCGTCCTGGGCGCCCTTGCCGCTGATATCCAGGATGATCCTCCAGCCCCGGCTCCAGTCGTCCTCCAACCCATGGATCAGGACCGTGCGCTGGTGCAGGATCGCTGCCGCCCGGGCGTTGCGCAGGCCACTGGCGAGCATCTGCGCGGCGTCCTGCTGGCGATTGGAGCGCAGCAGCTCACTCATGGCGCTACCGGAAAGCGGCAGCAGCAGGCCCAGCAGAACCAGTGCGGTCAGCAGTTCAATCAGGCTGAAGCCTTTCTCATGCATGGGGTCTCCCTCCCTGGGGACGACGGTTTCACGCAATCCGTGCGTGTTCATTGAGCAAATGGCCAACGCGCCGGTCTATGGAGGGTCCGGGCGCTTGCCTGTTATAGCCGATGACACTTCCAAGGCCGGCCATGAATTTGCATACAAAGGGTTTCACCTTGCTGGAATTGCTCATCGCCCTGGCGATCGCGGCCCTTCTTCTGGGCCTGGTGGTGCCTGCCTATCGCACCACCGTGCAGCGAGTGCGTGCCGACACCGAGATCAATCAACTGCGCCAGGCCCTGGCTTACGCACGGTTGGAAGCGATCAATCGCCGCCAGAGGGTCGGGATTCGCCCGGCTGCCAAGGACGCTCCCTGGAACGGCGAATTGGTGGTATATGCGGGGCAGGACCCCGGAGGCAATGTATTGCGGGTTGTTCCAGGCCTCAGTCCGGGGGCCACCCTGACGCTAACCTCAGATGAGCACAGCATCGATTTCAATCGCCTCGGCGGCTTGGCGGCCAGGGATGCGCTGCACATTGTCTATGGACTGGACCAGCAGCGGCGGGTGATCAGTGTCTGTCTCAATGGGCGGGTGATAGCAGCGGAGAACTGCGGATGAACGTGCGGGATGCACAGGATGGCATGACCCTGATCGAGGTGCTGGTGGCGCTGTTGATACTGGCGGTTGGCCTGCTGGGTGCGGCGGCGGTGCAGATCAAGGCGCTGCAGTACACCGACAGCGCGCGGATGACCACCCAGGCCAGCTTTATCGCCTATGACATGCTCGACCGGATCCGCGCCAACGCCGCCGCCGACTACAGCGTGGCGATGCCGGCCGAGGGCAACCCGGGCAATGTGCGGGATCAGGACCTGTACGACTTTGCCGCCAATATCGCGAGCTTCGCCGGCCCCAGCGGCAAGGGCAGCATCAGCGTCAAGCAGCATGTCTACACCATTCGCATCACCTGGGACGATTCCCGTGCCGAGGGCCGGGAGGGCAGCCTGCGTAGCCTGGAGCTCAGTAGCCGGGTTGCAGCGCAACCGGGAGGCCTGCCGTGAACCGGGCCGATAGTGGCTTCGGCCTGGTGGAGATGATGCTGGCACTGGCCTTGAGCCTGGTGCTGGTACTGGGGGTGGCCCAGGTATTCATTGCGGCGAAGAACACCTACCAGAGTCAGAGCGCTGCCGCCTACCTGCAGGAGGATGCACGCTTTGTCCTGAGCAAGATGCTTCAGGAAATCCGTATGGTGGGGCTGTTCGGTTGCCTGCGGACCATCAGTGATGCCAGCACGGCACGGGAGTTCTCGCACTATGCGGCGACGCCGATCCAATGGGACAACGCCCAGCAGAAACTGACCCTGATCACCGCCGATGTCGGGGACGATGGCGGAACACCGACCTGGAGCGTGGTCAGCGACTGCCAGCGCAGTGCCGTAGCCTATTCAGGCGCTCATCGAGGGGCCGGCGCTGAGCAGGTGTTCGCCCTGCGCCGGCTGTTCTACAGCCTGAAGAATCGCCAGTTGCTGCTGGGCAGCGGCCTTGGCAAGCAGCAAGCGGTGCTGCTGGACAACGTCGAAGCCTTTGATGTGAGTTTCGGCATGGCCCGTTCGACCACCGACATTGCCGCCTCCAGCTACAGTCGCAACCCGCTGGACCCGGACCGGATCCGCAGTGTGCGCTTGCGCCTGACCCTGGCCGACCCCCATGACCGCGTGCGCCCGCAGACCTACAGCGTGGTCGCGGCCCTGCGCAACAGGTTGCCCTGATGACGCGCTTGCCAGGTCAGGTGCCTCTCGGGCAGCGGGGCGTGGCGTTGCTGGTCAGCCTGGTGTTCCTGTTGCTGCTGACCCTGATCGGGCTCTCGTCGCTGCAGAACGCCACCCTGCAGGAAAAGATGGCTGCCAGCCTGACTCTGCACAACCGCGCATTTCAGGCCGCCGAAGCCGCGCTGCGGGTGGGGGAGAGTGCGGTGCAGCAGGATGATTTCCGCTTGCCGGTATGTGCCAGCCCTGCTCAGTGCGCGCCTCCCGCCGAATCAGCGCAGGTCAAGGCTCCTGGAGTCAATGCAGCTTCGGCGGTGCTGTGGATCGCTAGCGGCTCTGGCTTCTACGGGGTGCAGAACCTCGGTGTTTCACAGGATGCGGTGAATGTGCCGAGCAATACTCCAGCCACCTTGTATCGCGTGACCGCTGTCGGTCTGGCCGGGCAATCGCGCAGTGTGCTGGAGAGCATCTATGCCAAGTATTGATCGGGGCATTCGTCGGCCCGGCTGGCGAAGCCTGGGCGCGCTGCTGCTGAGCCTGTTGCCGGTACCTCTGGCCATGGCGTTCAACCCTGCCAGCACCCCGCTTCTTGGTGCCGCGGCGGTGGCGCCGAACGTGATGCTGGTGCTGGATGACTCCCTGGGCATGAACAGCATTGTCCATGCCCGGGAGTTCGATCCGCTGCTCGCCCGTGCTGCGGTCTGGCGCTGTGCCGGAGTGGGGGGCGAGTGTGCTCGGGGGGAGCGACTTGCAGGCCAGGCGATTGCCTTGTCCAGCCTCGGCGAGTCGGGGTGCCGGGCAGGCTTTCACAGCTTCCATGATCCCGAACGTGGGGTGCGCTGCCTGAAGCTGCCGGACCCGGTTGGGGCTGGAAATACGCTGTACTCAGCGGACTACCTGTCCTGGCTACTGGCGCAGGCCAAGGGACGGGAGCGAGACTTCACTGACGGTTCCATTCCCAACGACTACCGGATGAATGTGGCGCGGCGGCTGGCCACGGCCCTGGTGACCCGGTATCGCTGGCTGCGCCTGGGGTTGGCCACCTTCAATCCGCCGGCCCCGGGTGATCCGGGCCCTGGGGGTTACATTGCCCGTCCCATCAGCGACCTGTCGGCCATTGAAGGCGCTGTGAGCCCGGCCCAGGCCGAGGCCAATTACCAGGCCCTGCTGGCGACAATCAATGGCCTCAAGGCCGGCGGTCATACGCCGTTGGCGGAAACCTACTACGAGATCACCCGCTACCTGCGCGGCATGGTGCCGTACTACAACCTTTCACCGGCGCTCTACAGCAGTCCCATTCAGTACCGTTGCCAGAAGAACTAGGGGGTGGTGATCAGTGCCGGGGCAGCGGATCACGATACTCAGTTCCCGCTCAACGATCCGCTGGGGGCGGGGCGCCTGCCCAACTGGGACGGGATCGGCAACGACGGTAGCGAGCGTGATGGGCAGACCCTGTACCTCGATGACCTGGCCAAGTTCGCCTTCGATATCGACTTGCGTGGCCCAGGAGTGGATGAGGCCGGGAAAAGCTGGGCGGCGGTGGATTTCCCCCGTCAGTACCTGAATACCTTCACGGTGGGTTTCCAGGCATACAATCCTCTGCTGATGGGCGCTGCGGACTACGGTCAGGGTGAGTATTTCCAGGCCCGCAGCAACCTTGAGCGCGTGCTCGCAGGTGTTCTGGGCGAAGGCATAGCCAGTGTCGTGACTGCTGGCAGTGGTGTACTGGATGCCGCCAGTGGTCGTTATTACCAGAGCCAGTACGACCCGCTCGATTGGCATGGCACGATCCGCGCCTATGGCATCGACAATCAGGGCCGAGTGGCTGTCGATTCGCCGTTGTGGAGCAGCGATAGCGGCGTGGAGGGTGCCGGCGCGGAGGCAATCCATGAGACCTGGAACACTGCCAGCCGACGTCCGGTGAGCCTGGCCTATGGCAACTTGTCCACCGCTCAGCGTGGCGAACTTGAGCAGTCGTTGCCTGCAGGTGTCAGTGGCGCCGAGCTATTGGACTGGAGCCAGGGCCGCTCCGTGAGCGGGCTCAGGGAGCGCCGCTATCAGTTGGGAGATATCGTCAATTCGCCGCTGGTGCTGGCCACTGCCGGGCAGCGCAGTGCTGTCGATGGGGCTGACGGGGGCGACTACAGCCGCTACCTGGCACAGAAAGCCACGGCCATGGCGACGCGCTTGTTGGTGAACAGCAATGACGGGTTGTTCAATGTGCTGGACCCGGCCAGGGGTGAGCGCCTCTATGGCTACATGCCCTCCAGCGCGTTGGGCGCCCTGGCGCAGATCGCCGATCCCGGTTATCTGCGGGGCGAGCGCCATCGCTATCTGGTGGATGGCCCCCTGGCGGTGTTCGATGGGCAGCGGGGCGGTGCCTGGCAAACCCTGGCCCTGGGAGGCGTCGGGGCGGGCGGCAAGAGTTTCTTTGCGGTGCGTCTGTTCGACGTCGTGCACGGCAATACGCCTGGCGCCTTGTGGGAAATCGGCGCTCCTCCCGAGCCGGACCGCAATCATCCTTTCAATGACTTGGGGTATGCCTATGCCCGCCCACAGGTAGCGCGCTTGGCCGATGGTCGCTGGGCGGCTTTCATCGGCAATGGCTACGGCAGCCATTCCGGGGTGGCAGCGCTGTATGTGGTGGACCTGAATGATGGCTCGCTGATTCGCGAGATCGCCATTGACGACCAGCCTGACAATGGCCTGTCGTCCGTCACCCTCAAGGTCAATGCACGCAATGAGGTGCAGGCGGCCTATGCGGGCGACCTCAAGGGGCGACTGTGGAAATTCGAGCTGTCCGGCAACGATAGCGCCAGCTGGCATCTGGCATTTGCCGGGCAGCCCTTGTTCCGCACCGCCGGTGGCGCCAGCCAGCCGATCAGCGCACCGCCGCGCCTGCTCGATCATCCCCGTGGTGGCCAATTGGTGCTGTTCGGTACGGGCAAGCTCAACGAGACCCGGGACAAGCAAAGCCGGGCGCGCCAGGGATTCTATGGCGTGTGGGACGCCGAGGGCGGTCCTGGGGGCATAAGCGAAAGTCAGTTGCAGGTGCAGCACCTTGAGGCCGGGTTCAGCGCGGCGGCCGGCAGTTTCCTGCGCAGCACCCTCAACGAGGTGCGTTATCCGGCGCAGCGCGGCTGGTACCTGCCCCTGGTACAAGGTGGCCTGGCAGCCGGCGAGCGGGTGCTCAACGAGGCGACCCTGGTGGCCGGCAGGGTGGTGTTCAGCACCCTGCAACTGGAGCCCGACGACCCTTGTTCGAGTGCCGGCAGTGGGAAATTGATCGAGCTGGAGGCGTTCAGCGGTAAGATGCTCGACGCTGCGGTGCTCGACACCAATGGCGACGGGGTCGTGGATGACCAGGACCAGCCCTCCAGCGGCGTGCGCTACGTCGGCACCGTGCCCAGCCTCGGCGGAGTTGCCAGCAATGGCGCCCGCAAGATCATCAGTGACTCCAGGGGGGGCATCAGCACCCTGGTGGAAAGGCCCGGTGGTGGCAGCCGGCGCATCCTGTGGCGACAAATCCAGTAAGCGAGATTCTTGACCATGCGCAGATCCAACCAAGGTTTTACCCTGATCGAAATCATGATCGTGATTGCGATCATCGGTCTGGTCCTTACCTTGAGCCTTCCCAGCATCACCGAATACGTGAAAAAACCGCACCGCAGCGAAATCGCGGTACTGCTTACCGAGCAGGCGCAGCAGCTTGAACGGCATTTCTCCAAGGCCGGGGTCTACAGCAACGCCCCGGACCTGAGCGCCGGCAATGAGTACTACAGCATTGCCGCAACCCTGACCGACACCGGCTTCTCCCTGACCGCGACCCCGAAGGACGATGGGCTGATGGCGGCGGACAAGTGCGGCAGTTTCAGCATCGACCAGACCGGCGCGACCCGCATCAGCGGCCAGGCCGAAGGGCTGACCGCCAAGGATTGCTGGGGGCGCTGAGCACCTGATTCGGGCCGCGGCGCCCACTGTCTTTCTCATGATTGGATCGGACTATGGCTAAGCAACAGCAAGTGCTGGTGGTGGGCGGCGGGGTGATCGGCCTGCTCACCGCCTTCAATCTGGCGTCCCAGGGCCAGCAGGTACGGCTTCTGGAACGTTCGGACCTGGGGCGTGAATCGTCCTGGGCCGGTGGTGGGATCGTCTCGCCGCTTTACCCCTGGCGCTACAGCCCGGCGGTCACTGCCCTGGCACACTGGTCGCAGGATTTCTACCCACAATTGGCCCAGCAACTGTTTAGTGCCACCGGTGTCGACCCGCAGGTGCATGTCACCGGCCTCTACTGGCTGGACCTGGAGGATGAAGCCCAGGCCCTGGAGTGGGCCAAGCGTGAAGGCCGGCCGCTGAGTGCTGTGGATATCTCGGCGGTGCATGACGCGGTGCCGGTGCTGGGCAATGGTTATCAACAGGCGATCTACATGGCTGATGTGGCCAACGTGCGCAACCCGCGCCTGGTCAAATCCCTGAAGGCGGCGTTACAGGCGTTGCCTAATGTGCAAATCGATGAGCAATGCACCGTCAGTGGTTTTATCCGCGAAGGCCAGCAAGTGGTGGGGGTCGATAGCTCGCTGGGCGAGGTTCGCGCTGATCAGGTGGTGCTCTGCGCCGGGGCCTGGAGTGGCGAACTGCTAGGCAGCCTGGGCCTGGAACTGCCGGTGGAGCCGGTGAAGGGGCAGATGATCCTCTACAAGTGTGCTGCCGACTTTCTGTCCTGCATGGTCCTGGCCAAGGGGCGCTATGCCATCCCGCGGCGCGATGGCCACATTCTGGTGGGCAGCACCCTGGAGCATGAAGGCTTCGACAAGACCCCGACCGTTTCGGCCCTGGAGAGCCTCAAGGCCTCCGCGGTCGAGCTGATTCC
The DNA here is from genome assembly GCF_017947325.1 of Pseudomonas sp. MWU349. Classification (NCBI taxonomy): domain Bacteria; kingdom Pseudomonadati; phylum Pseudomonadota; class Gammaproteobacteria; order Pseudomonadales; family Pseudomonadaceae; genus Pseudomonas; species Pseudomonas sp. MWU349. The sequence continues at coordinate 260,146 of NZ_JAFEVP010000009.1, forward strand.
CGCCCTGGCCGAGGCCGAGGTGGTCGGGCACTGGGCCGGGCTGCGCCCGGGTTCTCCGGAAGGCATTCCCTACATCGGGCCGGTTCCGGGCTTTGCTGGCCTGTGGCTTAACTGCGGGCACTACCGCAATGGCCTGGTGTTGGCGCCGGCCTCCTGCCAGCTGTTCTGCGACCTGCTGCTGGGGAACCCGCCGATCATCGATCCGGCGCCTTATGCGCCTGAAGGTCGGATCTAGTCCAGCCCGAGCTTCTTCATGCGGTAACGCATCGAACGAAACGACAGGCTCAGCCGCCGAGCCGCCGCCGTGCGGTTCCAGCGGGTTTCTTCCAGGGCCTGGAGCAGCAGCTGGCGCTCCACCTGTTGCAGGTGCAGCGCCAGGTCTAGCTGGGTGGCCGCCGCCGATGATCGGGCGTCAGGGCTGTCGGCACTGGGCAACTGCAGGTCGTCTGTTTCTATCCAGTGTCCTTCGCATAGGGTCTGCGCCCGCTCCAGCAGGTTTTCCAGCTCTCGCACGTTGCCCGGAAAGTCATAGCGCTCAAGGGCTTGCAGGGCTTCGGGGCGTAGCTGGACGGCAGGCTGGCCGCTGTCCCTGGCCAGGCGCTGCAGGACGTACCCTGCCAGTGCGGGGATGTCGCCACGGCGCTCGCGCAACGCGGGGACTCGCAACTCGATGACGTTCAGGCGGTAGTAGAGGTCCTGGCGAAAGCGTCCGGCCTCTACCTCGTTTTTCAGGTCCTTGTGGGTGGCACAGAGAATCCGCACGTCGACGGTTTTTTCCTGCTGGCTGCCTACAGGGCGCACGGTCTTTTCCTGCAGAGCCCGTAGCAGTTTTACTTGCATGGCCAGAGGCAGGTCGGCGACCTCATCAAGAAACAGGGTGCCTCCGTGGGCGGCCAGAAATAACCCGGGCTGATCGCTGACGGCGCCACTGAAGCTGCCTTTGCAATGGCCGAAGAGTTCACTCTCCATCAATTCGGAAGGAATCGCCCCGCAGTTGACCGGGACGAACGGGTATCGGGCCCTGGGGCCAAGCTGGTGGAGCAGGCGGGCGACCCGTTCCTTGCCACTGCCGGATTCACCACTGATATAGACCGCCGCCAGGCTGTGGGCCAGCTTGTCGATGTGGCGACGCAGGGCATTCATGGGCGCCGAGTCTCCCAGCAATTGCCGGGCTGGGTCGTCCCTTGCGCAGTCCGTGGCCTGTTTCAGGCTGGCACCCACCCAAGCACGCAGTTGCTTGAGGTCCAGAGGCTTGTGCAGCAACTGGCAGGCTCCGGCCTGCAGGGCGCCGGCGCTGGCCTGTGCACAGGCGCCGTTGCTTAGCAGCGCCACAGGAAGGTTGGGGTGGGACTGGCGGATGTGCCGCAGCAGCTCCAGCCCGCTGCCGTCCGGTAGCTGCAGGTCGGTCAGGCACAGGTCAAAGCGCTCCCGGGCCAGGCGGCCACGGGCTTCCTGCAGGGTGCGCGCACTTTGGGTGTGCAAGCGCATCCGGCCCAGAGTGATCTCCACAAGGGCGCGGGTTTCCGTGGCTTCATCGACCACCAGCACCGATTGCCGTGGGTTCATGGCAGCTGCAATCTTCATCCGTGAGAGAGGAGCGGGCAACAGTGCTCGTCCGTTAGGCGTGAACTCAAGTCTAGGCCCGACGGAGTCACGGCGCAGGCGATGGGCAACTGGTCATCCTGCCGGGCGTCCTGAACGTGTGTGTCGTCGGGGCGTTCGGGTGCCCGTGGATGGGGGGCTACAACGCTCTGCCCGAGAGCGAAACGGCGAGTAGGCGCCAACAGGCTATTTTGTCGCCAATTGTTGAGCCGGGGTTGGCACTTGGGACTTCCCGTTCCTGAGTTAAGGTTCGAAGCCTGGGAGAGGCGAGGGAGGAAGGGGGCGACGAGCCGGTTCATGCGCTGACCAAGGCCTGGAATAGTCCGTGTCAGACGCCATTTTTCACCCCCGAGTTCCTTGCCTCGGGGATCGGCGGTGGGCCTGGGGGCTCAGCGGTCCTGCTTGCCCGGCCCTTGTTGCAGGTGTGCCTGGCTGCAGTACCACTGTTGCGACTGGCTCAGGGCCCGATCCTGGGGCAGGTGCACGCCACAATGGGCGCAGCGCACCATGGGCGTAGTGGCCGGTTCATTGGGGGAGCGAGGGGCAGCGATAGGACGCTTGAACTTGCGCCAGAACCATACCGCGGCGGCAATCAGAGCGATCCAGAACAGTAGACGAACCATGGCAACCAGCTTTGTGAAGGGGGAGGACGCAGTTTAGCCAAGCGCCCGTCGGGCGCACAGGCCCATGAATGCGCGGGCATAAAAAAGGGAGACTTCAAGTCTCCCTTTTTTATGCCCGCGGGGTGATCAGTCGAACACGCCGAAGGTCATGTAGCTGAACCAGGAGCGGTCGCTGTTGTTGCCAGCGGCCTCGTGCTTTTCTTCCTCGACCGCATCGCCATTGGCGTCTTTAGGCTTGAGCTCGGACGGAATGGCATCCTTGGCGTCCTGGTATTGCTTCATCACGTCCTGGTTGGCGCGGGTTTCTCCCGGCGGCAGCGGTGGACGGGACTCGATCAGGCCCAGGGTGGCCTTGCTCAGCCACGAACGGTTGTCGGCTTCAGCCACACGTGGCACGAACTGACCGTCCACCAGGCTTGGGTGATTCGGGTAGTTGAGCTTCAGGGTTTCCAGGCTGGTGGCAGCCAGTTCGTCCAGGTGCAGGCGCTGGTAGGCCTCGGTCATCACCGCCAGGCCGTCACCGACCGATGGGGTTTCCTGGAAGTTCTCCACTACGTAGCGGCCACGGTTGGCGGCGGCGACATAGGCCTGACGGGTCAGGTAGTAGTCGGCTACGTGGATTTCGTAGGCTGCCAGCAGGTTGCGCAGGTAGATCATGCGCTGCTTGGCGTCTGGCGCGTAGCGGCTGTTGGGGAAGCGGCTGGTGAGCTGGGCGAACTCGTTGTAGGAGTCGCGGGCGGCACCCGGGTCACGCTTGGTCATGTCCAGTGGAAGGAAGCGTGCCAGCAGGCCGACGTCCTGGTCGAACGAGGTCAGGCCCTTGAGGTAGTAGGCGTAGTCCACGTTCGGGTGCTGGGGATGCAGGCGAATGAAGCGCTCGGCGGCGGACTTGGCGGCCTCGGGTTCGGCATTCTTGTAGTTGGCGTAGATCAGCTCGAGCTGCGCCTGATCGGCGTAGCGACCAAAGGGATAGCGCGATTCCAGGGCCTTGAGCTTGGCGGTGGCGCTGGTATAGCTGTGGTTGTCCAGGTCGGTCTGCGCCTGCTGGTACAACTCGACTTCGCTCAGGTTTTCGTCAACGACTTCCTTCGATGAGCAAGCAGCGGTCAGTGCGAGGATGGCGATCAGCAGCAGGTGTTTCACTTGCATGGCGGCTTGCGTCCCTATGACGGCCGCTGTCTTGGGCGGGGCCGTCCTGTTATGATGAGCGCCCCGTTGAAAGCCTCGGGGCAAAAGACGCCGTATTTAACCACAAGCGCGCAGCCGAAACCAAAGGCTGTGCCGACGCCCAGTCCGAGCATGTCCGATAAAATTGAACTTCGCGCAGAGGTGCCGTCCGAACTGGGCGGTCAACGCCTCGATCAAGTCGCCGCCCAACTATTCGCTGAGCATTCGCGCTCGCGCCTTTCCGCCTGGATCAAGGACGGCCGCCTGACTGTGGACGGAGCGGTTATTCGCCCGCGGGACATCGTGCACGGCGGCTCCATTCTTGAGCTGACTGCCGAGCAGGAGGCCCAGGGCGAGTGGATCGCCCAGGATATCGAGCTGGATATCGTCTATGAAGATGACGACATCCTGGTGATCAACAAGCCTGCGGGCCTGGTGGTGCACCCGGCTGCCGGCCATGCCGATGGCACCTTGCTCAATGCCCTGCTGCATCACATCCCGGACATTATCAATGTGCCGCGGGCCGGTATCGTCCACCGCCTGGACAAGGACACTACCGGTTTGATGGTGGTGGCCAAGACCATCCAGGCGCAGACTCAACTGGTGGCCCAGCTGCAAAGCCGCAGTGTCAGCCGCATCTATGAATGCATCGTGATCGGCGTGGTAACCGCCGGGGGCAAGATCAACGCTCCGATCGGCCGTCATGGTCAGCAGCGCCAGCGCATGGCGGTGATGGAAGGCGGCAAGCAGGCCGTCAGCCACTACCGGGTTCTGGAGCGTTTCCGTTCCCACACCCATGTGCGGGTCAAGCTGGAAACCGGTCGTACCCACCAGATCCGCGTGCACATGGCCCACATCAACTTCCCGCTAGTGGGTGATCCAGCCTACGGCGGCCGCTTCCGCATTCCGCCGGCGGCGAGCCAGACCATGGTCGACTCGCTGAAGAACTTCCCGCGCCAGGCCCTGCATGCACGTTTCCTGGAGCTGGATCATCCGACCACCGGTATCCGCATGAGCTGGGAATCGCCGCTGCCGGACGATTTCGTCTGGCTGTTGTCGCTGCTCAAGCAGGACCGCGAGGCGTTCATCGGATGAATGACTGGCTGATTCCCGACTGGCCCGCGCCGGCCGGAGTCAAAGCCTGTGTCACCACCCGCGCTGGCGGCGTCAGCCTGACGCCGTTCGACAGCCTCAACCTGGGCGATCATGTCGACGATCAGCCACAAGCAGTGGCCGAGAATCGCCGTCGCCTGAGCGAACACTTCGGCATCGCCCCGGCCTGGCTGCAACAGGTGCACGGGGTGGCCGTGGCCCACGCCGACCCTTCCATGGTCGCGACCGCGGACGCCAGTTGGTCCGCCACCCCGGGCGTTGCCTGTGCGGTGATGACGGCCGACTGCCTGCCGGCACTGTTCTGCAACCGTGCCGGAACCCGAGTCGCCGCGGCCCATGCCGGCTGGCGCGGGCTGGCGGCGGGCGTGCTGGAAGCCACCCTCGACAGCCTGGATACGCCCTGCGCCGAGGTGCTGGTGTGGCTGGGGCCGGCCATTGGCCCGCAGCGCTTTGAAGTGGGGCCCGAGGTGCGTGAAGCCTTCGTTACCCAATTGCCGGCGGCCGAGCAGGCTTTTGTGCCGAGCGCCAATGCCGGGCGCTTCATGGCCGATATCTATCAGCTGGCGCGCCTGCGCCTGGCTGCCTGTGGTGTGACTGCCGTGTACGGTGGCGGCTACTGCACCGTCAGCGATCCCCGCTTCTTTTCCTACCGGCGCAGCCCTCGCACCGGGCGTTTTGCCTCCCTTATCTGGCTTGAGCGCTAGACTAATCTGACTTGTGTCAAGCTGCCGGCGCTTGAATCTCCCAGAATCGACCGCATCTAGAGATACATCTGGCAGGTTTCTCTATTTAGGTGTGTCCATCGCTCCGGCCTGCTCAAAAGGAAGGTGACTAATGCGTATAGACCGATTAACCAGCAAATTGCAGCTGGCCTTATCCGATTCTCAATCTCTGGCGGTTGGCCTCGATCATCCGGCCATTGAACCGGCGCACCTGATGCAGGCGCTGCTGGAACAGCAGGGCGGCTCGATCAAGCCTCTGCTGATGCAGGTGGGCTTCGACGTCAACAGCCTGCGCAAGGAACTGAGCAAAGAGCTCGACCAACTGCCGAAAATCCAGAACCCCACTGGCGACGTCAACATGTCCCAGGATCTTGCGCGCCTGCTCAACCAGGCCGACCGCCTGGCGCAGCAGAAAGGCGACCAGTTCATCTCCAGCGAGCTGGTGCTGCTGGCCGCCATGGATGAGAACAGCAAACTCGGCAAATTGTTGCTGGGCCAGGGCGTGAGCAAGAAAGCCCTGGAGAACGCCATCAACAACCTGCGCGGCGGCGAGGCGGTGAATGACGCCAACGTCGAAGAGTCGCGCCAGGCCCTGGACAAGTACACCGTCGACCTGACCAAGCGCGCCGAAGACGGCAAGCTTGATCCGGTAATCGGCCGTGACGACGAAATTCGCCGGACCATCCAGGTGCTGCAACGCCGGACCAAGAACAACCCGGTGCTGATTGGTGAACCAGGCGTGGGTAAGACCGCCATCGCCGAAGGCCTGGCCCAGCGGATCATCAACGGCGAAGTGCCCGATGGCCTCAAAGGCAAGCGCTTGCTGTCCCTGGACATGGGCGCCTTGATCGCCGGTGCCAAATACCGTGGCGAGTTCGAAGAGCGCCTCAAATCCCTGCTGAATGAACTGTCGAAGCAGGAAGGGCAGATCATCCTGTTCATCGACGAGCTGCACACTATGGTCGGCGCTGGTAAAGGCGAAGGCTCGATGGATGCGGGCAATATGCTCAAGCCCGCCCTGGCCCGTGGCGAGCTGCATTGCGTGGGCGCCACCACGCTCAACGAGTACCGCCAATATATAGAGAAGGACGCGGCCCTCGAGCGGCGCTTCCAGAAAGTGTTGGTGGATGAGCCGAGCGAGGAAGACACCATTGCTATCCTGCGCGGCCTGAAAGAGCGCTATGAGGTGCACCATAAGGTAGCGATCACCGACGGCGCGATCATTGCCGCGGCCAAGCTCAGCCATCGCTACATCACCGATCGGCAGTTGCCGGACAAGGCCATCGACCTGATCGACGAGGCCGCCAGCCGCATCCGCATGGAGATCGACTCCAAGCCGGAAGTGCTGGACCGTCTGGAGCGGCGCCTGATTCAGCTCAAGGTTGAATCCCAGGCCCTGAAGAAAGAAGACGACGAGGCTGCGATCAAGCGCCTGGAAAAACTCCAGGAAGAGATTGTCCGCCTGGAGCGTGAATACGCTGACCTGGAAGAAGTCTGGACCTCGGAGAAAGCCGAAGTGCAGGGTTCTGCGCAGATCCAGCAGAAGATCGAGCAGTCGCGCCAGGAACTGGAAGCGGCGCGTCGTAAAGGCGATCTCAATCGCATGGCCGAGCTGCAGTACGGGGTGATCCCGGACCTGGAGCGCAGCCTGCAGATGGTCGACCAGCACGGCCACAGCGAGAACCAGTTGCTGCGCAGCAAGGTCACCGAGGAAGAAATTGCCGAAGTGGTGTCCAAGTGGACCGGCATCCCGGTGTCGAAGATGCTTGAAGGCGAGCGCGACAAGCTGCTGAAGATGGAAAGCCTGCTGCACGAGCGGGTGATTGGCCAGAACGAAGCCGTGGTGGCGGTGGCCAACGCTGTGCGCCGTTCCCGAGCCGGGTTGTCCGACCCGAACCGGCCCAGCGGTTCGTTCATGTTCCTCGGCCCGACCGGCGTGGGTAAGACCGAGCTGTGCAAGGCCCTGGCGGAATTCCTCTTCGATACCGAGGAGGCCATGGTGCGGATCGACATGTCCGAGTTCATGGAGAAACACTCCGTGGCTCGCCTGATCGGTGCGCCACCAGGCTATGTCGGTTATGAAGAGGGCGGTTACCTGACCGAAGCCGTGCGTCGCAAGCCGTACTCGGTGATTCTTCTGGACGAAGTCGAGAAGGCGCACCCGGATGTGTTCAACATCCTGCTGCAGGTCCTGGAAGATGGTCGTCTGACGGACAGCCACGGGCGTACCGTGGATTTTCGCAATACGGTGATCGTCATGACCTCCAACCTGGGCTCGGCGCAGATCCAGGAGCTGGTAGGGGATCGTGAGGCCCAACGTGCGGCGGTGATGGACGCGGTGTCCACCCACTTCCGGCCGGAGTTCATCAACCGGGTCGACGAAGTGGTGATCTTCGAGCCTCTGGCACGGGATCAGATCGCCGGCATCACGCAGATCCAGTTGGGTCGCCTGCGCAGTCGCCTGGCGGAGCGCGAGCTGAGCCTGGAACTGAGCGACGAGGCCTTGGACAAGCTGATCGCTGTGGGTTACGACCCGGTGTATGGCGCACGGCCGCTGAAACGGGCCATCCAGCGCTGGATCGAGAACCCGTTGGCGCAGTTGATCCTCTCCGGCGGTTTCTTGCCGGGAGCCACGGTTACCGCCTCGGTGCAGGACGACGAAATCGTCTTCGCCTGATCACTGATCGGTGGGTTTATAGAGGAGGCCTCGCATTGCGAGGCCTTTTTTTTCACTAGGGCGTTGAACTGTAAGGAAAAGGCTTGTAAAGTGCGCCCCGCAGTCAGTCACCCCCGAGGTTTTTTCTGATGAAGAAGAAACCGGCAATGAAGTCGCAAATCATTGTCTTAAAAGCAATTTAAGGGGTTGACAGGGTTTTTTAAGATTGTAAAATAGCGCGCCTCAGAGACATGAACGTAGCGATACGAACAAGTCGAAGAGGATGAAGCAAGAAGTTGTAACTTGAAATATGTTGTTCCGTGATAGCTCAGTCGGTAGAGCAAATGACTGTTAATCATTGGGTCCCAGGTTCGAGTCCTGGTCACGGAGCCAATTTCAAATCGGGGTATAGCGCAGTCCGGTAGCGCGCCTGCTTTGGGAGCAGGATGTCAGGAGTTCGAATCCCCTTACCCCGACCATTTTTGGGTCGTTAGCTCAGTTGGTAGAGCAGTTGGCTTTTAACCAATTGGTCGTAGGTTCGAATCCCACACGACCCACCATTTTTGAAACCAGTTAGCGCTGGAATCGAATCTTAAGAACAGAGGCCAAAAGCGCTGTTCGAAGAAGGCGCCTCTCGTAGGTGCCTTTTTTTTACCGGGGTATAGCGCAGTCCGGTAGCGCGCCTGCTTTGGGAGCAGGATGTCAGGAGTTCGAATCCCCTTACCCCGACCATATTCACGAAAAAGGGCACCTCATTGAGGTGCCCTTTTTCGTATGCCCGTGGAAAAGTTCGCAGGCCGCCGGCATCAAGCCTGGGCAGGGTGCCTACGGTCCTTGATGCCTCGATGGCGCTTGTGCTGAATGTTCTCCGTCACAGTATTGGTTGATGGCTCAAGTCATGGCTGAAGCGGCGAGCCTTCTCTGTGGGGGAGGGCGTTTGCCAGACGGTCGAGTCAACTGCCAATGATGTTGTACCGCGGCCCGTACGGCAGCCCGGTGATATTGCACGCACCGTGCTCGTCGACGATCAGGATGTCGTGTTCCCGATAACCACCGGCACCGGGCAGGCCTTCGGGCAGCCTGATCATCGGTTCGATGGACACCACCATGCCGGGTTCAAGAATGGTCTCCACATCCTCACGAAACTCCAGCCCGGTCTCGCGCCCATAGTAGTGGTTGAGAATGCCGAACGAATGACCATAGCCGAAGGTGCGGTATTGCAGCAGGTCGTGTTCCAGGTAGAGGGCGTTCAGTTGTCGGGCGATATCGCTGCAGCGTGCGCCGGGCTTGACCAGTTGCAGCCCGGCTTCATGCACCTGGACGTTGATCTCCCATAATCGCAGGCAGGCGTCGGGGCAATGGCCGAGGAACAGCGTGCGCTCCAGGGCGGTGTAGTAGCCGGCGATCATCGGGAAGCAGTTGAGGCTCAGCACTTCTCCTGGGCTGACCCGTCTCGAGGTCAGTGGGTTGTGTGCGCCATCGGTATTGAGCCCGGACTGAAACCAGGTCCAGGTATCCATCAGTTCGGCCCCCGGAAACGCCTCGGCAATCGCCCGCACCATGGCCTGGGTGGCGTGTCCGGCCACTTCGTATTCCGGTACCTGGTCGTGCAGGGCTTCGATGGCGGCGGCCCCGCCGATGTCTGCAATCCGCGCACCCTGGCGGATCAGCGCTTGCTCTTCGGCGGACTTGAGCATGCGCAGGTTCATGCAGGGCGCGGCAATGTCCAGTAACTGTGCCTGGGGATAGAGCTCGGCAAAGGCCCGGTGATTGGGCAGGGTCAGATGATCGAACTCCAGCCCCAGGCGCGAAGCGCGGGGCAGGGCCTGCTTGACCGCGACGAAGAAATTGCCCCGCTGCCAGTCGGTGTAGATCACCTGGGCATCGCAGGTCGCCCGCCGCCCCGGTTGGCCGCCGTCGATATTGGCGCTGATCAGCACGCTGTGTTCCTGGGTCACCACCAGGGCGTACTGGCGGCCAAAGGAGCAATACAGGAAGCCGGCGTAGTAGTTGATGTTGTGGTACGAGGTGAACAGCGCGGCGTCAATGTCCTGTTGCGCCATGTAGGCCCGCAGGGCGCCCAGGCGTCGAGCGTATTCTTTGGGGGAGAAGGTGGCAGGGGCTTTGTCACCGTTGTGCAACTCAAGCGTCTGGGGCATCTGCATGGCCTGGGTCCTTGTCTGCTATGAGCGAGGCATTGCAGCAGATAGGGCGGGGGCAGGCATGTGCGGTACCGACCTTGAGCTGGTTGTCAGCGCTGTTTTGCGGGCCCTGGCCATGGGCGCCGATGACGCTGGGCCAGGCGTTGGCTGTGCCGCAAACCTGGTATTTCTTATAGGTTTTGCCTGGCCCGTTGCTGCCGGGCGTGGCATTCTGGCCCTTCGCTGTTAAGGATCAACAGTAAGGAAGCGGCAAGGATGCAGAGCAGGCTCGCGGAATTTGATACCCATCTTTTGTCCGGAAACTCGCTGCATGAGCGAATGACGGGAACCATGACACTGGCCTCGGAACTGGGTTTCGATGCCCTGGTTTATGACTACAGCCCAGTGCCTTTTGATCAGGCAGGCGAGCTGATCATCCCCAGTGCCATGGTCTGCAATACCCCCAAGGACTGGCTGGAGCTCTGGTGCGATCAGGGTTACTACCATATCGACCCGGTCCAGCAGGTTGCTCTGGACAGCTCATCGCCCTTTATCTGGTCCTACAAGCCCGAGGCGGAAACCGTCCTGCGCCAGGCCCTGGGGCAGCAGCACGCACCGGTATCCAGTTACCTGCACCATCATCAAATGGCCCATGGCATGACCGTGCCCATCCATTTACCCAGGGGCGGTTTCGCCAGCCTCACCGGTTTGCGCTCCGGCAATGCCACGGTGGCATTACAGGACTTGCAACAGGTTCAGGGCCACTTCACCCTGCTTGCTCATGCGTTGCAGGAGCATCTCTATCCACAGCTCAGCAAATGCGTTCGCAGTTATCCGGTTGATCTGACCCGGCGTGAACGCGAGTGCCTGAAATGGGCTGCAGAGGGCATGACTTCCGGCGAGATTGCCGAGCGCCTGCAGCGTTCGCAGGCCACGATCAACCTGCACCTGACCTCGGCGATGCACAAGCTGGGCGCCAGGAATCGGGTTCAGGCGGTGGTTCGCGCGGTTCACTATCGCCTGCTGGGTAACTGAGGCGAGTAGCACAGGCTCTGCCGCACTGGAGGCGTTGGAGCGCGGAACGGAAGATTGAACGACACAGGCTGATTGTCATCAGGGAGCGATGCGCAATGAATGCAAGCAAACCACCACTGCAAGGCTATGCCTCCTTTGGCGTCCATCAGACGTGGTATCGGGTCACCGGGGATCTGCACAGCGGACTTACGCCCCTGGTGATTCTGCACGGCGGTCCGGGCTGCACCCATGACACCCTGGACGCCTTCAGGGATGTGGCCGCCAGTGGTCGGGCGATCGTTCAATTCGATCACCTGGGAAGTGGCCTCTCCACTCGTCTGGATGGCAAGCCGCCGTCGTTCTGGAGCCTTGAACTCTACCTGGAGGAGCTGGACAACCTCCTGGACCACCTGCGCATCAGCCAGGACTACGCCTTGCTGGGACACTCCTGGGGAGCCGCGTTGGCCAGCGAGCACGCGGTGCGCGCGCCGGCCGGCTTGAGTGCGCTGATCCTGGCCAATGCGCCAGCCGACATGCGCACCTGGGAAGCCGAGACCCTGAAACTGCGCACAGCCCTGCCTGAGGAGGCGTTGCAGGTGCTGGCCTGGCATGAGCAGCCGGGCTCCCCTCGCGGCGCCGAATATGTGCAGGCCTGGCAGTTGTACTTTGAACGGCATGTATGTCGGCTGCGCCCGTGGCCTGAAGAGGTGGCGCGGATGTTTGCCCAGGGGCGTGGTGCCGATGGCGCGGAGCGGGGGGGAGGTTTTCCACTGATGGACAACCTGCGGGACTGGAGCATCGTCGAGCGCCTGGGGCGCATTGAGGTGCCGACGCTGTTGATCTGTGGCCGCTACGATGAAGCCACGCCAGTTGTGGTCAGACCCTACCTGGAGAAGATTCCCGGCATTCGCCTGGCGTTGTTCGAACACTCCAGCCACATGCCCCACGTCGAGGAGCGGGTCGCCTGCATGGGCACCGTCGTGAATTTTCTCGATGGATGCCTGTAACCGCACGCCAGCAGCCCCCGCTACGTTACGTAGCGGGGGGGGGGGCTTTTCAGGGGCCTAGTGCAGCTTCAGGCGTGGATCGGTACCGCGGCCGATCCGGCTGCCGAGCATCAGCATCGCGGTGCGGAAGACTCCGTACAGCGCCATCTGGTGCATGCGATACAGCGAGATGTAGAACATCCGCGCCAGCCAGCCTTCGAGCATCACGCTGCCAGTGAGGTTGCCCATCAAGTTGCCCACCGCCGAGAAGCGCGACAGCGAGATCAGTGAGCCGTAGTCGGTGTACTTGTAGGTTGGCAGGTCCTTGCCTTCGATGCGCAGCTTCAGCGACTTGGCCAGCAACGAGGCTTGCTGGTGCGCGGCCTGGGCCCGTGGCGGCACATTACGGTCGCTGCCTGGTTGCGGGCAGGCGGCGCAGTCGCCGAAGGCGAAGATGTTCTCGTCGCGAGTGGTCTGCAGGGTCGGTAGTACCTGCAGTTGGTTGATGCGGTTGGTCTCCAGGCCGTCGATGTCCTTGAGGAAGCCTGGCGCGCGAATGCCCGCGGCCCAGACCTTGAGGCTGGCGGGAATGGTCTGGCCGTCGGCGGTGATCAGGCTGTCGGCCGTCACTTCGCTGACCGAGGCGTTGGTCAGGACCTTGACCCCGAGTTTCTCCAGGGTCTTGTGCACCGGGCCGCTGATGCGCTCGGGCAGGGCAGGCAGTACCCGTGGCCCGGCTTCGATCAGGGTGATGTGCATGTTTTCCGGGAGAATCCGGTCCAGCCCGTAGGCTGCCAGTTCGTGGGCCGCGTTGTGCAATTCTGCCGCCAGTTCCACGCCAGTGGCGCCGGCGCCGACGATGGCCACGCTGATCTGCTCCACGGCATCGGTCTGCCCGGCATGGGCTCGCAAGTAGTGGTTGAGCAGTTGCTGATGGAAACGCTCGGCCTGCTTGCGGGTGTCGAGGAACAGGCAATGCTGGGCCGCCCCCTGGGTGCCAAAGTCGTTGGTGGTACTGCCCACGGCGATCACCAGGGTGTCGTAGCCCAGCTCCCGGGCCGGCAACAGCTCCACGCCTTGTTCGTCGTAGGTGGCGGCCAGTTGGATCTTCTTGCGCTGCCGATCGAGCCCGCTCATGCGGCCCAGCTGGAACTCGAAGTGGTTCCATTTTGCTTGGGCGACGTAGTTGAGTTCGTCCTCGGAGGAGTTCAGCGAACCGGCAGCCACTTCGTGGAGCAGCGGTTTCCAGATGTGGGTCAGGTTGGCGTCCACCAGCATCACACTGGCGGTGCCGCGCTTGCCCAGAGTCTTACCCAGGCGGGTCGCCAACTCCAGGCCGCCGGCGCCGCCGCCAACGATGACAATACGATGAGTCATGGGGATATCTCGCAAGGCTAAAAGAAATCGGTGCAGTCAACCGAGCGAGCGCGAAGCAGCTCATAGCGTCAGGTAACTGATGAAACGGCTCAACAGGCCCAGGGCGACAGTCACCGCAATCACCACCACGAGGAGCATCCACGGCCGGAAGGGCCGGCGCTCGACTCGATGCTGGGGCAGTTGCAGGTATTCTTCGACATGGCGTTGGTCGTCGGGGTTCAGGCGGCTGCTCATAAAAGACCTCGTCAGATAGACGTCGCAACGTTGAGGAATGTTACAGCGCGGTGTTATCCGGCATGAACGGAGCATAGCCGCTGCCGCGTGAGGGCTCGCGGGCACGGACCCGGTGTTGGCAGGCAAGTGTGCTTTTTTACCATTGCCGAGCGGATTGCGCCATGGCTACACAGGGCGCATTGACCGGCGTTACAAACTGATGCCGACGTCGAAGAGGATGCTGCGGCCCAGGTTGCTGCGCAGGAACTCCGGCGCATCCGGGTGTGCGAACAGCACGCGGGCGAACGTCGGCCCCACCAGGGACAGCGAGCGCCAGCCCTGGCGCAGGTATTCGGTGGGGGGCGGGAAGTGGCTGTTGAGGTCCAGGACTTCGCGTTTCAGGGCGGCGAAGGCAATGATGTCCAGCTCGCCGAGGTTCATTCCGCGCTCCTGATAGTTGTGGGCCTTCTTGCGCAAGGTCGGCGCCAGGCGCAGCAACAGTTCGCTGGCCGGGATGCGCTTGGGCTTGGCTTCGCGGCGCACCAGCTGGCTCAGGGAGAACGCGCTGCGCCGGCGCTGCAGTTCGTCGCGCCATTCATCGTTGAGCCTGCGGCCTTCGTCGAGGACGAAGAACACTTCGAAGCTGGCCTCGCGAAACAGCACATCGGGGGGCTCTTGCCCGGCGGCGGTGAACTCGTCGTTGCGGTAGGGAATGTTCAGGCCTTGCAGCAGGCGCTGGCAGACCCAACGCTCACGCTCCCATTTGCGGGCATTGGACAGGAACGCGTTGGCTTGTTCGGCCTGGATGGTAAGCAGGCGCAAAAAATCTGAGTCATCCATACCCCCAAGCTTAGCGCTCAAATATGACCTTAAAAACCACGGCAGTGCAAAAACCTCCGCGGGCGTTGCCGGCCACCGCACTGGAGCCTGCCCAGGGGCGGTGTAGACTGTTTGCCGTCCAACCATTCGATAAGGAGTGCGCAGTGAAGCGCTGGTCAATGCTGTTGCTGGCCCTGTTGCCGTTGTGGGCCCAGGCCCTGGAAATAGGAGAGCGCCTGGCGCCCTGGACCCTGCTGGATCAATTCGACCAGCCCTACAGCCTCGATTCCCAGGCGCGGATCCTGTTGGTGGTTCGCAGCATGGACGCCGCCAAAGTGGTGAATGCGGCGCTCAAGGACAAACCCAAGGGCTACCTGCAGGAGCGCCACGGGGTGTTTGTCGCCGATATCCAGCGCATGCCGGCAGTGATCGCCAAACTGTTTGCGGTGCCGGCCATGAGGGATTACCCCTACCGAGTGATGCTCGACCGCGATGGGCGCGTGGCACCACGCTATCCCGCCGCGGAGGATCAGGTGTTGTGGCTGCAACTGCAGGATGGGCAACTGGTCGCCCGGCAGGTGTTCGCCACGGCCGAGCAATTGGCTGCGGCGCTGGAGCGAGCCCAGCCATGATCAGCGCGGCGCTGCTGTCGCCGCAAAGCCTGATTGGCGGCTGGCTGCTGTATGTGCCAGTACTGATCTGGGCGGTACTGCGGGCACCCTGGGTCGAGCTATTTACCGACAGCCGGCGCCAGCACTTGCTGTTTGGCACGGTGTTCGCCTTGTTTCTGCTGTGGCTGGTGCGCCGGGATTTCGACACCGGGGTCTCCTACCACTTCATTGGTATGACTGCCGTAACCCTGCTGCTGGATTGGCCGCTGGCAATAGTCGGCGGCTTGATTGCACAGTTGGGCCTACTGGCCTTGGGCCGGCAGGACCTGGCGGCGCTGGGGGTCAATGGAGCCTTGCTGATCCTGCTGCCGGTGGCGGTCACCGAGGCCTGCGCCTGGCTGGTGGAACGGGCCCAGCCGCGCAATCCCTTCGTCTATATCTTCTGCTCGGGGTTCTTTGCCGCGGCACTCTCGGCGTTGCTATGCCTGCTCTGCGGCCTGGGCCTGCTGTGGTTCGACGAGCGCTTTGCCATGCCCGAATGGCTGGAGGATTTTGTCGGCTACCTGTGGCTGATCATCTTCCCGGAAGCCTTCATCAACGGCATGGTGATCAGCGCCCTGGTGGTGTTCTGCCCGGAATGGCTGGAAACCTTCAACCGCACCCGCTACCTGTCGGCGCCCTGGAAAGACGAGGATCCGCGCCCTTGATCCATATCAATCCACGGTGTTTGGCCGGGCTGCATGCTCGGCAAAAATCTCAGGAGTGCGGTCATGAGTGTCTACCAGTGGGCTCGGCAGCAAGTGCGCGACAGTCTGCACAATGCTCAGCAGGAAGGTTTTGAACCGGGGTTGAGCTTGCGCGCCCTGCTCAGTGCGGTGGTGCAGCAAAGCAAGAGTGTGCGCAGCATCGAGGACCTGGCAGATGAGCTGCAGTTTCTAGCGGAGAACCTTGACGACGATCAGGACTACAGCTTCATGCGGCCCTGACCGGCGCCGGGGTGAGCACTCAGTGAGCGCGAGGGGGCAGTTCTTCAGAGAACAGGTCGTCCTCGGCATCCGGGCTCACCGGAATCTTGTGCTCCTCGGCAGCCCAGGCACCCAGATCGATCAGCTTGCAGCGATCGGAACAGAAGGGCCGGTTGATGTTGGCCGCGGTCCATTCCACAGGGGCGCCGCAGGTTGGGCATTCGACGGTCAGGGGTTGGCTCATGACTGGCCTCCACGCAAAGTTAGGTAAAAGTGATGCAGGCGCTCGACCTCGCTGCGCAACCAGGCGTGGTCGCGGTCGTTGACCAGCACGTCATCGGCATGGCGCAGGCGTTCCTCACGGCTGGCCTGGGCCTGGAGAATCGCCTGGACCTGCTGTTCGCTGATCTGGTCGCGCTGCAGGGTACGTTCGATCTGCAGTTGCTGGGGCACGTCGATCACCAGAATCCGCTGGGTCATCCGCGACTGGCCGGATTCGATCAGCAGCGGCGACACCAGGATCGCGTAGGGCGATTCGGCGCGGGCCAGGTGGCTGACAATTTCCTCGGCGATCAGCGGGTGCAGCAGGGCCTCCAGCCAGCGACGCTGTTCGGGCACTTCGAAGATCAGCTTGCGCAGAGCCGCGCGATCCAGTTGGCCGTCGGCCTGCAGCACGCCTTGGCCAAAGTGCCGGGCAATCTGCTCCAGGGCCGGGCGGCCGGGCTCCACCACCCAGCGTGCGGCGTGATCGGCATCGATCACATGCACCCCCAGGTCGATGAAGTGCTGGGCGGCGGCACTTTTGCCGCTGCCGATGCCGCCGGTCAGGCCGAGGGTCCAGGGTGTGTTTACGGAGCGAGTCATTGGAAACCGACAAACTGCAGATAGAAGTCGGTTATTTGACCACCCCAGAGCAAGGCAATCCAGCCGGCAATGGCCAGAAAGGGTCCAAAGGGGATTGGCGTCGAGGTCTTTTCCCGGCGCAGGCGCAACAGGATCGTGCCGAGAATCGCCCCCAACAGGGATGACAGCAGCAGGGTCAGCGGCAGGATCTGCCAGCCGCCCCAGGCCCCGAGCAGGGCCAGTAGCTTGAAATCACCGTGGCCCATGCCTTCCTTGCCGGTCAGTAGCTTGAACAGCCAGAACACCGACCACAGGAACAAGTAGCCCATCACCGCCCCCCACAGCGCATCCTCCAGACTGATCAGCAGGCCGAAGCTATTGGCGATCAGCCCCAGCCACAACAGTGGCAGCACCAGCACATCCGGCAGCAGTTGGTGATCGGCGTCGATCAGGCTCATTGCCAGCAGCCCCCAACTGAGAATCAGCATCAGCCCGGCCGCCCAGCCAAAGCCGAAGTGCCAGGCGATAAAACCCGAGATCAGCCCGCAGGCCAGTTCGGTCAATGGGTAGCGCGGGCTGATGGCGCTATTGCAGTGGGCGCAGCGGCCGCGCAGCCACAGGTAACTGAGCAGCGGAATGTTTTCCCAGGGGCGGATTGGCTGCGCACAGTGCGGGCACTGGGAGTGCGGCAGCATCAGGTTGTAGGGCGCAGCCACAGGTTCGGGCTCCAGCCCCAGCACGTCGCGGGCCTGGGCTCGCCAGTCGCGTTCGAGCATTTTCGGCAGACGCCACACCAGCACGTTGAGAAAACTGCCGACGATCAGGCCCAATACCAGGGCCGCAGCCACGAAGGCCATGGGGTAGAGAGTGAGGGCGTCAGTCAGGGGCATGTTCAGATCGCTGTACCGAGTTGGAAGATAGGCAGGTACATGGCAACCACCAGGGCGCCGACGATACCCCCCAGGACCACCATGATCAACGGCTCCATGAGGCTGGTCAGGCTGTCCACCAGGTTGTCCACCTCGACCTCGTAATGGAGCGCGACTTTTTCCAGCAGATGATCCAGGGTTCCGGATTCTTCGCCGATGGCGGTCATCTGGATCGCCATGGTCGGAAAGACGCCGCTGGCGCGCATGGCAAAGTTCAATTGCATGCCTGCGGCGACCTGCTGGCGGATCCGTTGCACCGCTTGCCTGAAGACAGGGTTGCCGCTGGCTCCGGCCACTGAATCCAGGGCCTGCACCAAGGGAACGCCGGCGGCGAAGGTGGTGGCCAGGGTCCGTGCGTAGCGGGCCACCGCGGATTTATGCAGCAGTGGCCCGGCCAGGGGCATGTGCAAAAGGCCGACATCCAGGCGGTCACGCAAGCGTGGGGAGCGCCGATAGGCCAGGCGCGCTGCGAGCCCACCCAGCACGCCGGCGGCCAGCAGCTGCACCCCCTGCTGCTGGATGAAATGTGACAGAGAGATGACCCACTGGGTGAGCAGTGGCAGCTCGGCATTGAAACCGGCGAACAAACTCTGGAACTGGGGGACCACCTTGAGCAGCAGGATGCTGCTGACCACGACCGCCACGCCGATCACCGCCAAGGGATAGACCATGGCTTTCTTCAGCCGCGCCTTCAGGTTCTCGCTCTTTTCCTTATAGGTAGCGACTCTTTCCAGCAGGGTATCCAGGGCGCCGGCCTGCTCGCCGGCGTCCACCAGGTTGCAGTACAGCGGGTCGAAGTGGCGCGGCTGTCTGCGCAATGCCGTGGCCAGGCTGGAGCCGGCCTCGATGTCGCGCTTGAGGCTGTCCAGCAGTTGGCGCATCTGCGGATGCTCGAAACTTTCAGCAATGATGTCGAAGGATTGCAGCAGCGGCACCCCGGCCTGCATCAGCGTGGCCAACTGCCGGGTGAGCAGGGCAATGTCCCGTGCCCCTACTCGCTGATGCAGGCGCAGCCAGCCCTTGGGTTTGCGTCGGACTCGGGTTGGGGTGATGCCTTGTCTGCGCAGTTGTGCCCTGATCAGGGCCGGGGTCGCGGCGCTGAGCTCTCCGGTGAGAGGACGGCCCTGGCTGTCGGTGCCGTGCCAGAGATAGACACTGGTCGCGGGTGCTTTTACCGCCATGGTTCGATCCTTGGTGCAAGGGTGGATAGGGAGGCGCAAGCGCCCTGCGGTGTTCGAACGGGTGATAGATCACCCGGCCCCCCGGACGTTCCTGGGTGAAGGCGCGAGCCGACTGTCGGGCCGCCGTGCACCTGTCCAAGCCTAGCTGGCGAGGCCCTGCCGGAGAGGGGCAGGGGCTGACGAAATTTGTCAGTTTGTGCGACTCCTTGCGCTCAAGGCCATGGGCTATCGCGGCTGCAGGCCACGTAATCCGTGGCTCATCCCCTGGCACAGGCTGTGCTTCAGGCCTTTGTGCTCATGCAACATTCGTTCATGCCAGGAGGCAACCCATGAAACATCAATCCGGTTTTACCCTGATCGAATTGCTGGTGGTGGTAGCCATCATCGGCATCCTCGCCACCGTGGCGATGCCGATGTATGCCAAGTACCAGGCGCGGGCCAAGGTGATTGCCGCCCTGGCCGAGGCGTCGGCCCTGAAGGTCAACGTCGAGGATCTGCTCAACCAGGGGACCGATCCGACCCTGGCCCTGGCCGGTGGCACGGCCCAGACCGCCAACTGCCAGATGAGTGCCGGCGGGACGGCGGCCACCGGTGAAGGCAGTATTGGCTGCACCCTGCTCAATGCGCCGGGGCCGGTGCTGAACAAGACCCTGACCCTGACCCGTTCGGCGACTTCAGGATGGACATGCACTACCACTGTGGAGGCCGACTATGCGCCCAAAGGCTGTGGTGCGGAGGGGGCTTGAGGAGGCTTTTCACGATTGACTAAGCCGCGCTGAAAAAGCTGCAACTTGCATGCAGATTGGCGGGCAGTCATGCATTTTGCATGATGTCGGATTATTTATAATTTTATAACTCATTGATTTTTATAGATATTTATAGGTGCTCAGACTTGGCACAGCACCTGCAATATCCCTCATAACCCTGTTGCCAGGACACGGCGCAGGCTTTCTTAAAGAACAGGAGTTACTCGTATGAAGAAGTTCGCTATCGCTGCCGCAACTGCTACCGCTCTGACCCTGACCATGGCTAACGCAGCATTTGCGCAGACCACTCAAAACACCCAGTCGCCCATGGTGGTGGCTGCCGGTGAAGTGACCAAGGCCAAAGAGGCCACCTCCGATACCTGGATCACCACCAAAGTGAAAAGCGATCTGGTAACCGAGAAAGGCATTCCTGGCACCGACATCAAGGTTGAAACCAACAAGGGTGTTGTTTCGCTGTCGTCCACTGTTGCGGTAACCGAAGCTCAGAAAGCTACCGCCGTGGCCATCACCAAGAAAATCAAAGGCGTCAAGGCCGTTTCCGCTGACGGCCTGAAAGCCGAGTAACACTCAAGCTTCTCGCTTGGACAGGGAGAGGGTGCGGTAGACGAGCCGAGTGATACGTCTGCCGTTTCTCAAAAGGGTTCATGCGGAAGATCACAAGGACGTGATCATTACAGGCCCCGGCACTCAGTGTCGGGGCCTGTTCTATTGTGGGTGCTGGGTAGGCGACCGGCCGGGCTGTGGGAGCCCGGCGCGAGAGGGTTATTCGCTGTCCAGGTGCAGCGGGGTGACGACCCGGCCATCGCTTTCGGCCTGGCCCAGGTTGGCATCGATGAAGTAGACCCGGTCGTCGGCCAGTTGGCCCTTGTCCACCAGGAAGTCCTTGATGCTGCTAGCGCGCTCCTGACCCAGTTGTCGCAACAGCACGTCGCTGCTGCTCCAGAACTTGATCAGACCTTCACGCAGCTTGGCGCTGCGTTCGTCGCGGCTGAGCTGGGTCCATTCCGCCGGAGGCTGCTGTTTCAAGCGGGTGCGGTAGATGCCTTCGAGCAGAGGGGCCTTTTCGCCCTCGGGAACCTGCAGCAGGGACGCCTGGGCGGGGACCTTGTCACCGCGGCGCTGGAGGATCTTGTAGTAGTTGTACTGGTATTCGCGCTCCAGCCGCTGTTCGGCGATCAGTGGCCCGTCACTGCTCTGGGCGCTGGTACCTTCGATTTCCAGGCGCAGGGTCGGACGCTCTTTGAGCGCCTTGGCCAGGGTGGTCAGGGCCGACTCGGATTCCTTGCTCAGGTCGCTGGAGCCTGGAGCGAAGGACACGTTGCTCAGGTCTTCCGAGCCACCCCCGCTGACCAGCCCGCCAATGAACTTGAAGGGTGCCTGGGCGGCGCGCAGCACCAGATTGCGCAGGGTCTGCCAGACAATCGGCATCACGCTGAACTGCGGGTTGTTCAAATCACCGGAGATAGGCAGTTCGATGGAGATCTTGCCGTCCGTATCTTTCAGCAAGGCCACCGCCAGGCGGATCGGCAGATCCACGGCGTCCGGGCTGTCGACCTTTTCCCCCAGTTGCAACTGCTCGACCACCAGTTTGTTCTCGGCCTTGAGCTGGCCCTTGGTGATCATGTAGTGCAGGTCGAGGTTGAGCCGACCCTTGCGGATGCGGAAACCGGCGAATTTCCCGGAGTAGGGGGTCAGGGTGGTCAGTTCCACTCGCTTGAAGCTGGTGGCGATATCCAGCGCGGCCATCGGATCGAACGGGTTGACGCTGCCCTTGATGGTCACCGGCGCATAGCGATCGACCTTGCCCTTGACGTCCACGTCCGCCGGCTTGGCCTGGCGGCTGTCAATGGTGCCGACATGGCCGTTGAGCTGCTGGATGGCGGTAGCGAAGTTCGGCGTCAGGCTCAGGTCGGCGAAGTTCGCCGAACCGTCGTTGATGGCGATTTCACCGATGTGGATGCCCAGGGGCTTGCTTGAGATGGGCTCGGCCTTCGTCGAGGATTTGCCACCACTGCTGGGTGGTTGTGGAATCAGCAGGTCGTCGATATTGGTGGTGCGGTCATCGTTGATGATGAAGCGTGCATAGGGCTGCATCAGGTTGACCCGGCTGATGGTCAGGCTGTCACCGTGCTGATAGTTCAGGCCTTCGACCACCACTTGTTTCCATTTCACAAAGTCGCGGGTCTTGAGGGTATCCAGGGTGTGCAACTGGTCCACATTGGCCCGGCCGGTGACGCTGAAAGTCAGGGGTTCGACTTTTTTCAGGTCCACTGCCAGGTCACTGCCGAGCATGCCGCTGCGCAGTTCCAGGCGGATGAACGGGCTGATATAGGACTGGGCGACGCGTAGGTCGATGTCCCGGGTCTGCACCTTGAGTTTGGCGCTGACGGGGTTGAGGTTGACCTCGCCGGTGGCGTTGACCTTGCCTTGTTTGCCCAGGCCGGTATCGAGCTTGAGGGTGAAGGGGGACTGGTTGAGGCTGTCGAAGTTCTGCAGGTCCAGGTTCAGCGGCCCCAGCTCCAGGGCTACGGCGGGCTTGGCCTTGCGATCGGCCAGGTGCACCTGGTAGTTGCGCAGTTGCACGTCCTTGAGCAGCACCTGCCAGGGTTTGCTCGGTACTGCCGGTTCCTTGGGGGCGTCGGCAGCGGCCGGCTCGGGTTTTGGCGCCGGTTTGGCCGGCTGACTGGCGAAGAGCTTCTGCCAGTCCAACTGGCCATCGGCTTCAAGGGCGGCCCAGGTTTCGAGCTTTTGGCTACGGACCTTGCCGACAACCACGTGCTGCTTGGCCAGGTCTACTGTGGTTTCGCTGACGTCCAGGCGTTCCAGGCGCGCCAGTGGGCGACCGTCCGGGGCCTTGATGGCAAAGGGCGCGACGCTGATGGAAGTGTTGTCCAGCAGCAGTTCGGTTTCCTTGGCCAGGCTGAATTTGTAGTGGGTACTGAGGTTGACCACGCCGTCTTCCAGCACCAGCGGCACCGCATCGCGCACATAGGGCCACCAGGCTTTCATCTTGCCGTCGGTGACTTTCAAGGTGCCTTCGGAGGTCAGCGGCGTCACGCTGAAGTTGCCGCTCCAGTCGATCTGCCCGCCCTCGGGGCCGGTGGCCACCAGCGTCATGTCGGCGCTGTCGTCCGGAAGGGTACTGAGGTTCTTCAGCTCAAAATCGAGCTTGTTGTAGAGAAATTCGATGGGTTCGCTGGGGCGCAGGTCCTGGAAATGCAGGTAGCCGCCGGCCAGCTTGATGCGTTCGATGCGTACCGGGAAGGGTTTGGCGTTAGGGTCGCTTGGGGTCGGTTCGCTGGCCGGCAGCTTGAACAGGGCCAGGAGGTTGAGCTTGCCTTCCTTGTCGAAGAGGATTTCGGTCTTGGGCTGGTCCAGCTCGACATCCGCCAGGTGCAGCGCGCGTTTCCAGAGGCTGTCCAATTGCAGATTGGCGTAGAGGCGATCGAAGGCGATCTGCTCCTTGCCCGGTTCACCGATGCTCAGGCCCCAGAGGGTCAGCTCCAGGCTGAAGGGGTTGAGCTCGATGCGCTGGATATGGGCTGGGGTGGTGGCGTAGTTGGCCAATTGCTGGTTGGCCACCCGCAAGGCAATGCCCGGCAGAATCAGAAAGCCCAGCAGACTGTAAAGGGCGAGAGCGGTCAACAAGGCGCAAAGAGCGCGAATCAATCCTTTGGTCATGCGAGGCTTCATCTATCTGAATCGGAAGTGCCTTGGAGTATGGCACGCGTTTACGGTTCCGAAACCACTCCAGTCTTCAGGATTGTTCAGATTTCCTGCGCTTGGTCAAAGTTGCAGGATCAAGGTTTTAAGTGGGGGTTGTCCGTCGTGGGAGGGGAAGTCGGCGGCGGGCGCCAGGACCTGGCAGTCGCGCACTGGACGCCCGGCCTTCTCGGCGCAGCGCAATACTTGTTCACGCCAGTCCGGCATCGAGACCTTGGCCAGGTTGTTGCAGCAGATCAGCACGCCGTCTTCGGCGGTGGCCAGCAGTGCCGGCTTGAGCAGGCTCTGGTAATCACGCAGCAGGTCGACCGTACCGAAGGCGCTTTTGGCCCAGGCTGGCGGGTCCAGCAGTACCAGGTCGTACTGGCGCTGCTCAAGGCGCGGATAGCTGGGCAGTTTCTGCCCGCGGCGCTGGCTGATGGGCAGCCCTGCCAGTTGGCGGATGGCCGGGAAATAGTCCGACTGCACGAACTGCATCTGTGGCAATTGCGGGTTGAGCTGGCCGTTCTCCCGTCCGACGGCCAGGTTGCCCTCGGCGAAGTCCAGGTTGCACACCTCGCGCGCGCCGCCAGCTGCGGCGCTGAGGCCGACGCCACAGGTGTAGGCGAAGAGGTTGAGCACGCTTTTACCCGCACTGTGCTGCTTGACCCAGCCACGGGCGTTGCGCAGGTCGAGAAACAATAGCGGGTCCTGCCCGGCGTGGCGTCCACGCACCCGGTAATTCAGGCCCCATTCGTGGCCAACCAGATCCGCCAGGGCGGCCTCTTCGGCGCGGTACACCGAGTCTTCGCGGTCGATCCGCGAGTTGCCCCGGGAGCGGTCGTTGTAGACCAGCAGGGTCGACAGGTTCAGATGCTGATTGATGCTGTCGTGCAGTTGCAGCAGGGCGTCGCGTTCCAGCGTCTGGTGAAAGCTCTGTACCAGCAATTGCGGGCCATAGCGGTCGATGGTCAGGCCGCCGGCACCTTCCTGGCTGCCGTGGAATAGGCGATAGCAGTCGGTGCCTTGCTGATGCAGCTCGGCGAGCAGGTCCTGGCGGTGATCGAGAGCGGCGCGCAGCGCCTGATTCAAGGAGGACATGCGTAGCGCCTTGGAGCTGAGGAGTGAGGCGCGGCAGTTTACCAGCGTCCCGCCCGTTGTAGGAGCCAGCTTGCCGGCAAAGACGATCATGCGCACGCCTTGCCCGTAGGAGCCAGCTTGCTGGCGAAAGCGATCGTGCACACGCCTTGCCCGTAGGAGCCAGCTTGCTGGCGAAGGCGATCATGCGCACGCCTTGTCCGTAGGAGCCAGCTTGCTGGCGAAAGCGCTCTCAGGGGCGCCTTCGCTGGCAAGCCAGCTCCTACAAGGGGCGGTTTCGGGAGGTTAGCGCTCGATCGCCAGGGCT